>NZ_JAVCWI010000010.1:0-148694 GCF_030846215.1 Chryseobacterium sp. WLY505
AAGCTCGTGTATAGAATGTTTGCTGTAGTAAAAAGAGAACAACCTTTTGTAAATTTAATACGATATAATTTGCATATGTCTTAGAATACACAGATGTTTATGAGTAAACAAGATGTTTTAATCTTTTCATTTTTCAGCTGATGTATTTCTTGGTTTTGACCTCAATTTCTGAGCCTTCGGCAAGCATTACAGAAAGAGGTTTCTGATGGTTCAGGCATTCAAAATCATTGCCGTATATTTTTTGAAAATCTACTTCCAACTCATATTCTTTTACGCTGTAGCATTCCCATTTCGGATGACAGACTTCGTATTCGGAGGTTGTATTTTCCTTTTTTGTAAAGCCAAAATAGTGTTCTGTGATGAATTCAAATTCTGAGTTTTCTTCCATTGGTTTTGCTGTATTTTCAGCCTTAATCTGAATAGAATGCCAGTTTTTATCCTTCCATGAATAACGGATCAGCAGTTCATCCTCTCCTTTTTCCATCTGATTTTTCATCGGCATGGTATGATAATTTTCTTTATAAATAGAATTGGCGACCAGACTTAATGCAGGTTTAGGAACAATCTCTTTGATAAAAACTACTCCTCTCTTCCAGATGCCTTTTTCTTTTTTCTTGACGTAAAACCTTAGATTCACTTCTTCAAAATTCCGGTGAAAAGGGATAGGAACTCCCAATAGTCTGGTATTTAAAAACATGAATCCTACGAGGCTTACATAGCATTTGCCTTTATAAAAATCGAGCTCTGTTCCTTTTGGAAGATAGGGCAGCAAAACTTCAGGATTGATTTCGTAATTGATGATAGCCAGCTTTCGCCATTCTGCTTTTAAAAAGTTCATAACGCTGTTTTTAAGGTTAAAAAATCGCAATTCCTTCACGAACAGAAGATTCTGCAATAGTTTTGATCATTTCATTTCTTCTGAGTAAAAATTTCCTTAGATATCCTTTAAGAAAAATTGAGTTAAATAATTTCCCTAAAATGCCCAGCGGAGATTCAAATTCGAAAATATCTGTCATCAACGTATTTCCGTTTACAGATTTAAAAATATGTCGGTGACGCATAGATTTGAAGGCTCCTTTCTGCATGACATCAATAAACTGAAACGGATTTTCCATGCTGATAATTTTCGTGGTGAGATTTTGATAAACTCCCAGATGTTTTGCCCGCCAGGTTACGGTTTCGTTTTCTTCAATCAATCCAGAAGTACGTCCTGCAATGGCTTTTTCATTAGACTTACAAGTGGATTGCTGATGCAGATCGATATTTCTTGCCAGATCAAAAACATAGTGAATATCTGCTTTGATGACTGTATTTAAATAGATGGTTGACATTTCTAAAACGTTTTAGCTTGTTATATTTTAATTCCAAAAGTGGTCAGAATAATGATTGTTAGCGCTGTTATTCTAAATAATATCCAGGAAATGGTAGGAAGATAATTCAGCTTTAATATTCTGCACCTTCTGATATGTTCCAGAAACATGATCACTACTACAATTCCAAAATATATCATATAAAAAACAGGAGTAAAACTGGTCATGAGCGCAGGAATTAACAGTAAAGTTCCGATTAAAGAAACAGTCATCATATTTCCTAGATAATCCCAGATTTTATCTTTGAGATAAGCTTTTAAAAAGATAGTCTGCCAAAGGATCTGACCAAGGCAAATGGCAAATTCTCTCACGAAATTCCTCTCTAAATTCAAGTTCAGTTTACCAGAAAATATACTTAAGATATATGCCGAAAAAATAACAACAAAACCGATGTATGCAATTCTGTATTTCATGTTAAAATCCGGCACACAGGATTGCTCTGTATCGTCTATTTGAGAAGGAATGATCTGTTTCCGGTTGTAAGAGACGAAGGAATACAGTTTTTTAAAAAGCCAATACAGAGGCTTCTTTCTTGCTATTTTCTCCAACAACGGAAAAGAGTTTCCAATGATGAGAAGCAGACTGTCTAATCCATATACAACTTGGTTTCTGTTATGGTCTACCAATGCAATCTCATTTTTTGCACGGTTGAAATCTATCAGGGTTTTATTTCTCAATGTGATTTCTGTAAAGGCTTCTCTTCCATCTTCATCCAGCATTCCGCATTTTGTAAAACCTTTGGAGTAGAGATTACACATAGGACATTCATCGTCGTAGATTAATGTGTGGTTTTTGAGCGTTTTCATAATTGTGATTTATAAGGTTCATAAGTAGTGTAACAGTCATAAACATACGCCGCTGCCATCACAGGGCTATATAAAAGAGCGACCATTAAAACATATCCAAAAAAATCATTGATGTGTTTCTCTGTAAACAAGATGGTTACAATAATCCAGACCGGTACTATTACAATTCCATACGCGATATACAATGCTGACTTTTTTGTTTTGAAAAACAGTTTGATCAGGAAACTTACCAATTGAGGAATTCCTACTATAAAATAAAACAGAACAAATCCAGACAAACCACCAAATATAAAAGCCTGAGGCCCAATTATTATAAAGAATAACTGAATGTAATAATCATATTTTGCAAATGTTTTCATGGTAGCAATGGTTTTAAAGTGATCCTTTTCGTCTGAAATAAATAATCAGGAATAAGTGAATGATTAAATTTTTCATAATTATTATTAATTTTATATTTTCAGTAATTTTTGAAAATTAGATTGAAATAAAAAAGGATTTTCATCCAGTTTTATTTTATTGTAGCTTATTCTTTTTTAAATAGTCTTTCAGTGTATACCAGGTAGAAAATCTACAGGTAGTGTCATTAATGGTATCTGATTTTCCTTTATGACAGTAAATATATTCATCTCTTGTGGTACACTCTCCATCTTTAGGAATTTCTCTTATTATATTTTCCGTTTTTACCAAATACGCCCATGCTTCTTTATCCAAAATTTTCAAACTACCATTTTTCAGGCGGAGAAAGTAATTCTTTCCCTTATTAATGATGATTATTGAATCTTTACCCTGATGAAAACATCCTCTTGATTGAAATACCAATTTTGCTTCCGAGTCTTTTAGATTTTCAAAAACAGCTTTTTTATTTCTTTTTAATAAATAATCAGGATTAATACTAACTCTGTATGTTTTAGATTCATCAACTTTTATTTCTTTTTTTATGGTTTCTCCAAAAAGATTTTCATAAACAAATGAATACTTTCCTTCTTTTAAACTGTCAAATTTTATATTGGAATTTAAGAAAAGAGCATACCCTTCAGGTTCTAGAATTTTGAAAATATTCTCATCCTTATAGATTTCAATTTTGTACAAATCGTGACGTCCATTATCATATTTATCAGAGTTTTCTATATGAATATCGAAATTTGCCATTACATTTTTCTGACAGCTCATCATCAGAGTTAAAAGACATAGTAACAAAAGATTTCTCATTTTTTGAAAATTTATTTCAACAGATTGGTAATTTTCCCTACCAGCCAGTGGTCATCACTTTTTATCGCCAGATCCATGATATTGTTGATTTTTCCGGTGACAGAGCTGAAATCATTCATCAGCTTGATAAATTCCTGTGCTTCTTCCGAATCTTTATCCTCAATATTTTTTAATTCTTCAAGAAAGGAAATCACAGGTTCAATCTCTCTTTTTCTTCTTTCTTTGGTAATTTGTTTGAACAGATACCATACATCTTTTTCTGCTACGAAATACTCTTTGCGGTCGCCTTTTACAAATTCTTTTTTCACGATGCCCCAGTCTATCAGAGCACGTAAATTCATATTAGCATTTCCTCTTGAAATCTCCAGCTGTTCCATAACTTCATCAGTAGAAAGAGGTTTTCCGCTCGCCAGAAGCAATGCATGCACCTGTGCCATCGTACGGTTGATTCCCCAATTGGTAGCAAAGGTTCCCCAGGTCTGAATGTATTTTTCTTTTGCTTCTGAAAGTTGCATCTTGTTTCCTTTTTTAATTTCTGTAACAAATATAATTATATTTTTTGAATTTTCAATAATTTTTGAAAATTAATTTTAAAAGGTTATTTCTTTTAGAAAGATTTTTTATGATCCTTGTCAAGGTTTAAAACCTTGACAAGGATAAATAGATACCTGTTTCAGTTGATAAAAATTAAGGTTCAATACTGGTTGTAATCCCTTGATTCCAATATTTTGCTTCCGGCATATAATACAGATATACATTGCTAGATTTCCCTGTATACGTTCCGGCAAATTCCACTTTGAGATCAAGATTAATAGTCTTTGTTTCCTCAGCATTGAAATGTTCCCAGTATAAAACCAGATAGTTGTCAAATATTTCATAGTAAGAAACCTGTTTTTTATCAACCATATCCTTCAGTAAAGCATTTTGCAGCGTCAGTCCTGCTGGTATACCAATTTTGGCTATGGTCATTGGCAGCTCACCGTTTATTTTGTTTTTTACGGTAACTGTCATTCTCCTGGTCTCCCCTATTTTTGACATTCCGGATTTTAAGTTGGTCTCCATGGTAAGTGGAATATCCTTGCTTTCCGGAGCTTGTAGCGTGTAATATTGATATTCCAGCTTATAAGGCAGTCCATTTTTATTTGGATAATGAATATTAATCGTATTTTCTCCGGCCTTAAATGCTGATGAAGTACTTATCATAGGTAAGGTTTGTGCTTTATTAATGGTGATCACCGGCTTTTCAGATCCATACAACTTATCATTTTTAGAGAAAAAATCAGATAATGCCTGGATTGCCAGTGTTGTGGCCTGTGTAGATCCGAAGCCGAAATAGCCATTCAAACCAATAAGCTGATCAACTGCTTCAGCAATTTTCAGCTGATTGAGTTTCTCATCTTTCTGAAGCGCCATTATATATAACGAAAGTGTTTCTGCATCTGCAGACATTCCCCATGAACCTGTAAAAGTAACTTCAGATTTTACCTTCTTTGTTTCATATTGTTTGTCCAGAATGTTTATCAGATCGTCATATTCTTTTTGTTTCCCAAGATGTGCTGCTGCATTAGCTAGTAAAGCCAATTGATAAGAATCTTTTGTAGCCAAAGCTCTTTTGAGTGTTACCTGAAAGGAGTCTTCAATTTCATTTTTAAATCCAAGTTTGGATAAAGCATATACTACATACATATTTCTTGACCATGAAAATTCAGAAAAATCTTTTTGGGACTCATAGGGTTTTCTTACTTCGAATAATCCGTTAGCATTCTTTTTCGACAAAATAAATGAGGAAAGTCCCTGGATGAGCTTAGCATCCGGATTCACGTACTTCTTCAATTCCATAAATTCCAATAACGCAAATGCTGAAAGGGCGACATCTGATTCTGCGGAGCTGAAATACCCGAAACCTCCGTCTTTATTTTTATAGCTCAGCAGCTTCTGGAAGCCTTTTTTCAGGTTTTTTATCACCAGATTTTCAGTTGCGGTGTCTATTTTTTTATTTGATTTTAAATAATCAAGAATAAAAATGTTAGGATATACTGTTGAGGAAAGTTGTTCAAAGCATCCATAAGGTTCTTTTTTCAGCTGTTCTATATCTCCAAACATCTTCAGCGCTGTACTTTCAAATACATAATAGGATGAATACAGGCTTCCGTTGATATACTCCGGAATATTGATTTTGAGATCTTCTGTTTTATTATTAATGATGGAAAACTGATGGAGAAATCCTTTTTCTTCTACTTTAAACGGAAGAATCATTGTCTCTCTGAAATCTCCTGATTTGATGGTCAACTGGATATTGGAATTCACTATCTCATCGGTCTGTATTCTTACAAATAATCTTCCTGATTCCAATGGCTTTAAAGTGATAAGACTATCAGAACTGATAAGTTTTACATGGTTCGGAACAATTACATCCATGGTCATTTTGCGCGTTTCAGGAGAATTATTTTTAATCACCACAGGAATTGTCATCTGATCTGTTCTCGTCAGATACTGAGGAATTTTAGCATCAATAGAAATAAGACTCTGCGCAGCGTACGTAGTTTCATCCCTTCCCACAAGTCCTGAAGCAGAAATTCCTTCTGTCATAATTCTGAAAGTAGAATTGGCATCTGAATTATAAAACTCCACTTTTGCCTTCCCATTTTTATCCGTTTCTACTACCGGATTCCAGTAAAGCGCTTCTCTGTAATCAAAACGGTAAGAGGTATTGGTGGATTTATATTCAGGATAAACAAATTCTCTTGCCCCTGCATATGAAATAAGATTTCCATAAGGCAAAGTTTGTATGGCGAGGTAAGATTTCGGAGTAATATCAAAACTTATTTCTGATTTTCTATTTTTGGATGAGTTGACGATCACTACACCATTCACAGCTCTGCTTCCGTAAATAGCGGTAGCAGCAGCATCTTTCAAAACGGTAATACTGTTGATATCATTTGGATTAATTGTCGTATTAAAGTTTTCGACAGGAATACCATCCACAATGAATAGCGGGTTCTTATTGGTAATAGAGGCCGTTCCTCTGATATTGATCTGTTCTCCCGCTCCCGGCTGCCCGGCACTTGTGACCACCAATCCGGCAACTTTTCCACTCAACAGAGAAGTTACGCTGGCATTCTGCATTTCCATAGAAGAAGATACTGTGGTAGAAGCAACCGTTAATTGATCTTTCTTTACACCGTACCCCACAACAATTACTTCTTCAATACTCTTATTTCTACTGATAGTATCAGTTTTTGATCTTCCCGGGTGATTTAACTGACTGGTATTGTTTCTGTTTTCTTTTTTTACTTCTTCTTTTCTTTCAGCTTCCTTTACAATTTCTTCTACATCTATATGGGTAAGTTTCTGCTTTGCTAAAGGATTAATATCCAGATTATAAGACAGAATTCTGATTTTCAGCTGATGTTTAGGCTGAAAAGACTTTGCAATAATTTTATAAGAATTATTTGCATTTAAATCCGAAAAATAGAACTTTCCATTTTCTGCAACAGCCTGCTTGAGAATCTTTTTATTATAGGTATCCAAAAGAAAAACATCTGCTTTCACCGGCTTTTTGTTTTCATCTTCTACTACGCCATACATTGTGTTTTTCTTTTCAGGAAGGTATTTGTATTTATTGCTCTTCACAATTTCCGGAATAGGCTCAAAATATCTGTAACCGTTTGTCAGCATTACAAGATCTAAGCTTTTACCTGCTTTTTCTTCTTTTTTATCGAAATAAAACTGAGGTTTTTCAATTTTCCCTTTGAGCTCAGAGTCCATCAAAAGCCAGGAAATCATATGATTCTGTTTATCATCGGCATATGTCCATAGCTTATCATCTACCACACTTATTCCAAGATTAGCGGGAACAGGTTTATTATTTTCATCGGTAGTTTCAATATTCAGCATTACTTTTTCCCTCGGAAGATAATGTTGCTTTACAGGAGTAACTTTTATATTCAGCTGGTTTACTTTATTGGTAAAAACAATCCTTTCTGCAAGCGGCATACTGTTTTCAAGAATGGTAAATCTACAGATTCCTGTGGGGAGATCTTTTTCTGCAATTTCCAAAGAATTTATTCCTTTTTTCAGCGAAATGATTTTGCTGTAAACATCTTTTCCACGGAAACTTCCCTGCAGGGTAATTGTTTTTTCCTGGGTAGAAACGATGGTAACATTCAGGTTTTTATTTTCATTCTGAATATTCAAAACCAGTCCTTCATTTTTTGCTGCCGGGAGATTAAAAGTCTGGGTAATATTTTCCGGTTTTACAACTTTTGCATAATAAGATTCTCCTATTGTAGGGGTAAACCTGAAGTTTCCCATTCCGAAATTATAGGCTGAAATTTCCTTTATTTTTTCGTGATTCTGATTGTAAACTGCCAGAACAGCATCTACAGGTTTTTCAAACTCATCCAGAATTTTAAAAGCGATATTCTGTTCTATTCCATTGACAAAAGTTCCGCCTTCAGGTAAGAATTTCACATCCAGATTATTCAGGACAACAGGAATATTTCTGGAAATGGATTCTGTAAATCCGTCAAAATTCACCTTGATATTCAAAAGAGCATCAGAGGATTTCAAAACTCCAGGAAGCGTAAAGGTCAACCGTTTTTTGCCTTCTTTATCAGTAATAAGTTTTCCTTCTGAAATGGTTTCTCCGTTGTGCATTACGGTGTAATCTGCTTCGTAAAAAGGAATCGGAAGATTGCCAAGACTTCTCATTGAAAAATCGGCACTTACCTCATCTCCCGGGCCATATCCATTTTTAGGAAAATCAAGCTTCATTAAAATCCTTGGTGATACTATTTTCTGGAGGGTAATTTCTTTTTCGAAGGTATTTTTCCCTTCTTCGTTCTGCATCCAGTTGGTAAAAGCTCTGATTTTATAGATACCACCCTTCATGTCTTCAGCAAAATAGAAATCTCCCCGGGCGTATCCATTGGTAATTTCATATTTTAATTTTTTCACAATACTTCCTGCAGGATCTGTTATTTCGAAATTTACGACCCTGCTTTCTTCGACCGGTAAATTATTGTTTCCTTTTACCACATATATTTTAAAATACATTTGCTCCCCAGGTTTATAAAAAACATGATTGGTCTGAATGTAGGTCTTTTCTTTTTCAAAGTCCTGAAATGGTTGCTGGCCTTTCACAGAAAAGGCTGAAAGCAATAAGCACAGCAGGATGATATAGGTTGATATAAACTTGAGATTCATGAGTTAAAATTTAAGTGAAACAATACAGCCAAATGTTTTAAAGGAAGGAAGATTAAAAAAATCCAATCCTCTTCCATTGCTCATATCGTCGAAATTCTGGTTGGGATCTACCCCATTATTAGCCTGCCAGAGCATGATATTGTTTACATAAAAAGTCAGTTTAAGATTCTGTTTCCTGTTGTTAATCGGGAAATCTGAGGAAAGGGATATATTGTTGATTCTTATATAATCTGCCTTTTGAACATAATTTTCAGCCACGCCTAAATAACCGTACCTCGACCACCTGTTTTCCATAACATTCTGGTTGGGATCATAGAAATCCACAGGAATCTGGTTGACAGTTCCATTGGCCTGTACACCTTCGAAAATATAATTTTTGATGTTCCTTTCTTCTCCTGAGCCGTAAGAACGACCGTAATAATCGAGAACAGCCTGTGTCCCGTTCCAAAGGTGGCCTCCTTTTTTCCATTCCCAATTGATATCTAAAGACCAGTTTTTATAGGCAAAACTGTGGTTGAATTTCATTACAAAATCCGGTGTAGGATCTGCAATAATTTTCATTCCGTCTGCTTTTTTAGGAAATCCGAACTCATCAATGATCAATTGTCCGGCTGCATTTCTTTCAAAGTAACTGCCCATGACAGCACCCAAAACCTGACCTTCTGATAGTGTTTTATAAATATCTTTGAATCCTGAAACCGCCAGATCCTGATATCCCGGAGCCATGCGATCTACAATATCTTTATATTTGAAAAAGGAAACTTTATGGGTGGTATACATATCGTATCCCAGACGTAATCGTTCGTAAGCAAAATTGAATTCATATCCGCTGTACGTATGATCTGCTATATTTTTAAGTCGTAACTGATTGTTTTCAAAAACAGGAAATATATCATCAGTATTCTTTTTATTAAAATATTCTCCATCTACGCTTATTTTATACCCAAGATTCAGCCTGGCTCCAATTTTCCATTCCTGAGTATTAATATTTGATAAACCACGGAAACTTTCTACTTCCTGTACCGGAAAATATTGATTGTAATTTTCCGCCTTCAGCAAAGTAGTAGAATACGAAGCATAGGATCTTGTAATTTCCGGCTCGGAGCTTAATTGTGTATAGCTTCCCAATAATTTAAAATTGTAATTATACCAATTGAAGATCTCATTGAACTTCAAATAAAAGTTAGCCTTTGGAAGCCAATAATTATTTTGAATAGAAGTATTGGAGATATAAAATGAATTTCCAAGATTAAAACCTGCTTCAAAATCATAATCGCGGATGTTCATATTATAATTAAAAATATGATCCTGTGAAGTTCTCTGATAGAGATACTTTTGATGAGTCAGGCTGTTATAAATGTCGGATTTTTTATCATTTAAAATAAAATTCAGGCTGAAAGTATTTCTAAAGTTATAGCCTCCCAATGAATAAGAGCCCTGTATATTGGAATGATAGGAACTGTTGTTTTGAATCCTTTCATTCGATATACCGCTGATGAAACCATAAGTAGAAGGTTTATATTGGTCCTGATTCCAGGTAGTAATACTTTCATAGGACTGAGTAATATTCAGTTTAAACTGATCCCAGTCTTTCGCTACGTTCAGACTAAACTGCCTGCCCCGATTCTTATAGCGGTATTTGCTATCCTGCTCAAAAAGGAATGAAGGATTGTCTGCATATTTGCTGTAGCTTCTCTGCGAACCGTTATTCAGGAAAGTATTTTGTTCATTTGAAAAAGAAACGGGCGTTAACAATGAGTTTTGGTAAGCTCTGTTGAACAGCCCTATTCTATTGGTATTGGTTGCTTTATCTTCTTCGTAATTAAAAGCAAGATTAATGTAATATCTACCCAAATCTGCATTCAGTTTGGCTTTAAGGGTATTGGTAATATCAAACTGATCCACAAAGTACATCGGGTTCTTTTGCTGCCCCAGATTCAGGGCAAGACGGAGTTTTTCATTGTTACCCTGTTGTATAAAAGCATTTAGATTCAACTGGTTATTATAACCTACTGTGGTTTTAAAAAGGTTATTATCGTACCTTTTTGCACGCTGAAGTCCATCAACCCATGGAATTAGTTTTCCATTCTGATCGTACTCGTAAGGTAACCCACTAAATCCAAGGGTAGATAGATCCGGTCCAAAACTGAACATTTCATTCGTTTCAGGGCCTTTCCAAACAAGATTTCCATTCTCAGATCTTCCCTGGACATACTTATTTTGAGTCTCCGGAACAGCATTTCTGCTTTTAATATCAAAAGATGTGGTAAAGCTTCCGTTAAAGAGCAATGTTGTCTCATTGATCCTTTTTAAAACATAAACACTGTCGTTCTTTTGCTTTAATTTTCTTATTTTATCAAAGTAAGAATGGGAGCCTTTACTGAGTTGGGTTTTAGTTTTTTCAATACTGAAATCGTCTTTAATCTCCTTTGAAACAAGACTGTCATAGGCTTTACTGTAAATATTTTCAACACTTTTGCTTCCTGTCTGACTTTCCAGAATCGTTTTTAATTCCCTGAGTTCATAAGAAGAAATAACATGGGTATTTTTCCCTTGGTTCCATACAAGGGTATCATAAGGTTTGGCAGCGATGATGGCAAACCCTTTCTCATCAGTCAGTTCATAGATACCGCTGTTCTTATTATAAACCTTTAAAAAATTCTGTTCTTTATCCTTAGATGTCAAAAATTTTCCGGAATAGTACAATTGTGAATTTTGTGCCTGTAATAGAGTAATGGTAAATGGCAGCAACAGCAAATAATTCTTTTTCATCAGTTATTAGTATGCTTAAAAATATAAAAAAAGAAATTTCCGGGGAAATTTCTTTTTTTATAAATTACTTTTGAATTGTTTTATAGCTCTCTATCAGCTTTATAAATTCTGAACGATAGCCTTCTTCATCCTTACTTTTTCCCTGTTTAGCAAGGTTTTCAATATCGGAAAGATCTTTTTTTGTAATCAGTTCTGAGTTTCTAAGTACTAAACCGAACCAGGCTACGGAAGATGCAAATTTAAAATCCGGACTCACTGAAGATTTATTTTCTTTTTTAATCACTTTAGTTATCTCAATGCTTTTGTCTCCATCAGGTTTTTTGTATCTGAATTTTACCGTTGCCATTTCATCTCCAAAGTTCTTCTTTTTAGAAATTTCAGAGTATTTCAATTTTGTTTCTTTTGGGATAAATTCAGAATCTACGTTGGCCGGGATCACTTCATATAAAGCAGTTACTGTATGTCCGCTTCCTAGTTCTCCTGCATCAATCTTATCATTTATAAAGTCTTCATTTCTCAGTTTTCTGTTTTCATAGCCGATCAGTCGGTATGATTTTACATATTTAGGATTAAATTCAATCTGCACTTTTACATCTTTGGCAATGGTATAAATGTTTCCGGCAAATTCTCTTCCCAGGAATTTATTGGCTTCCTGCATATTATCAATATAAGCATAATTTCCGTTTCCTTTGTCCGCCAGAATTTCCATGGTATTGTCTTTGTAATTTCCCATTCCATAGCCGAGGCAGGTAAGGAAAATCCCGGTTTTCCTTTTTTCTGTGATCAACGCTTCGATATCTGAGGTAGAAGAAGCTCCCACATTAAAATCACCGTCTGTTGCCAGAACAACTCTGTTATTTCCTCCTTTTATAAAGTTTTGCTTCGCTAGTGTATAGGCCAGTTCAATTCCTTCTCCTCCCGCTGTACTTCCTCCTGCCTGGAGTTTATCCAGTGCCTGAATTATTTTTTCTTTTTCACCTGCTGACGTTGGGGGAAGTACCATTCCTGCACTACCGGCATATACTACAATCCCAACTTTATCCTTAGGTCTGAGCTGGTTCAGTAAAACTTTAAGAGAAGACTTCAGCAATGGCAGTTTATTTTCCTCACTCATTGAACCTGACACATCAATAAGAAAAACAATATTGGAAGCAGGCAGACGATCCATCGGAATATTTTTCCCCTGAAGTCCTATTTTGAGCAATTTATGTTTAGGATTCCATGGAGATGCACTGTATTCTGTATTAATTGAAAAAGGATCGCCATTGACAGGCTGAGGATAATCATATTTAAAATAATTGATCATCTCTTCTACTCTCACTGAGTTTTTATCAACCTTACCTCCGTAACTGATCATTCTTCTGACATTGGAATAGGAAGCATTATCTACATCAATGGAAAATGTAGAAACAGGTTGATTACGGGTTAATTCAAATGCATTTTCAACTAACGCTGCATATTCTTCATTGTTATAATCAATATCCTGATCTGCCTTTTTTGTAGTCTTTTTAACATTCTTTTTGTCACCTACATGATGGTCGTACACTCTTCCTGATTCAGGGAATTTTATGGAACGTTCTACTTCCATTGCGGTCACTGACTTCGGTTTTGGGCAGCCATTATATTCCGGTAATCCCGGAACCGTAGGACAGGCATCATCTTTGTCCAAAATACCATCTCCATCTGTGTTCGGCCATGGACAGCCATTATTTTCAGGAGGTCCTGCCACTGTAGGACATGCGTCATCTTTATCAATAACACCGTCTCCATCCGACTCTACCCACGGACAGCCTTCATTTTCTACCGGACCGGCAATATCAGGGCATTTATCCAATTGATTAGGAATTCCATCCTGATCCTTATCTTTCCTGACACTGTAAGTCTTTGTCTCCTTGGACGTTTCAGTATTTTTTTGAGTTTTACAGCTTGTCAATGCAACAAGCCCTAGCATGGTTATTACAATTTTTTTCATCTTTAAAAATTTCGACAGGAAATTATTAAAATAAATTCAAACCTGTTAATAATTGTTAAATAAAACTTATTCCTTAAATAAAAAAGACAGTTAATTTTTAATGATCTTAAATGTCTCCCACAGATCATTAGTATGAATACGTACAAGATAAATCCCTTGAGGACAAGAAGTTAAATCAATTGTATTTTTACCTTCCGGTAGTTTTTCTTTTCTCATAATAATCTTTCCGGCAAGATCATAGATAAACAGTTCTTCAATTGGTTTTCTTGTTTTTATCTGCAGCTGACCTTTTGTAGGATTTGGAAATAGTACAGTTTTACTCTCAACCTGACTCTCAATTTCTTTTTCCATTTTTTTGTTGATGTTATCATTTGAAATTCCTGCGCTGCATTCTGGCAAAACAGCTCTCTGAAGGATTAATCTTAATAATAAATCATTCAGTTTTTCAACTTCATAAGAATCTATGGTAGGTTTGATATGGCTGTTTCCTATTCCACTGTCATCTGTAAGGAACGTATAGGTTCCATTGGTGAGTAAAGCAAATGTACGCATCAGATATTCCGTTTGTTTATCGGTATCACTGGCTGCCAGTGGAATAATGGTAATTCCTTTCTTTGCGGCAGCCTTTATTGTACTATAAAGTTCCTTTATATTCTGTTCTGAATGGTGTGGAGGAGCATCCAGAATTAAAAACATTATTTTAGTAGAATTTTCATCACTCCACTTCAGCTCATCAACAGAAACTTTTAGTGCTTCTACAACAGCTTCCGGCGTATCGCCGCCACCGCCGGCCATCTGTTTTTTAATAAATCCTACAAGGTCTTCTGCTTTTTCTGAAAAATCAAACTTCCGGGTTACATATTCATCCCCCTGATCTCTGTAAAAAACTGATCCATATCTTACCGTTGTATTCTTAAGCTGTCCTTCGATCTTTTTCAACACATCCAAAAGTTCAGACTGAAGATAAGAAATCTCATCCCCCATAGAACCGGTAGCATCCACTACGAAAGCAAGATCCAATACACGCTTTTGCAGACAGTGTTTATCAAGAATAATCAGGTTTTGTCCATTTTTAAAGGTTCTGAGATTACTGCTGATGATCTGCCCTGAACCATCAGATAAATAATATTTCTCTGAGTCCGGTTTCTCATCAGTCATCGGTGATATCCATAATTCCACATTGCCCAGATTATCTGAAACTGCTTCCCAGATAATATTTTTCTTATCATCCAATAGTTTTATTTTTTCCCCTATTACCGGTTTTCTGTCTTGATTGACCAACTGAACTGAAACCCTTTTATCAGGGAAGAACTTCCATGTATTTTTATACTGATCCAGAGTAGGAACTGCAATATCTTTCCAATAATCCCACTTAGAAAAATCGTTAACTTCTCCTGCTGTCAACTGACCTGCTTTGGGAAGTTTTTTTTCAGGTTCTTCAGGTTCTTTTAGTATTTCCTCTTTACTTTCTGAAGAAACTTTTTTAAGTTTTTCTATTTCATCTTTAGATAATCCATTCGTGGTGATGACAACAACTCCGTTATTAGCTTTGCTTCCATACAGGGCAGTGGCTTCAAGACCTTTCAGTACTTTTAATTCTTTTATTTTTTTAGGATCAAGGGTATTTAAAAATCCAGATTCTCTGCCTAATACAATTCCATCAACAATATATAAAGGGTTCGTAGAATGGCCATCAATACTTTTTGCTCCTCTGATTGATATTTCATCACGTTTTTTAATTCCAGTGGTTACTTCTATTCCGGCAACACTTCCTGCCAATGAAGATATTGCAACCGGAGCATGTGCAGAAGTTTTGTCTGTGGAAGCAATCATCACAGTGGAAGCAGATGAAACAGTCTTACTTTTAACTGTTTTTGAATATCCCATCACTACCACTTCTTCAATACTCTTAACGGCATTGGTATCTTTGCGTTGCCCTGAATAGATATAATCTACTTTTCTATCACTATATAAAGTATCATTTTTCTCTTTTTCTGAAAACACGGGATTGGGCAATGTTTTCTGAGGAAATCCCACAGGATATTGAGTATGAGTTGGCAGTGTATTAATTGCCAGTTTTTCTACCGGCTTAACACTATTTTTCTCTTTCTGGATATTCTGTTTTGTAAGGCTGTCTATTTTTGCAATATCAACTTTATTACCAGGAACGTTTGACCCTTTATTTTCTGTTATTACAGGTTGTGAAGGTTCAGCAACCTCTTTTTTATTCATAAAGTAGAAAGCCCCTAAACCAATCATCAAACTTGCAGCAATACCATAGGGCAGCCAAAGAGGAATGATTTTCTTTTTATCTTCTTTTTTATCTAATTTTTCTTCAATTTTTTCCCATACTTTCTCAAAACCAGGAAAAACTGTTGGCTCTTCTGAAAGCTTGGAAGCTTCATTGAATTGTTGATCTATATGATTATTTTCCATTGTTGTAAAAGTTTAAATGTTTTGATTTACGAGAAGCTCCTGCAGCTTTTTTCTTGCAAAATTGAGCTGGGATTTTGATGTTCCCTCGCTGATAGAAAGCATGGTGGCTATTTCTTTATGAGGATAACCTTCAATAGCAAAAAGATTAAAAATCGCTCTGCAGCCTTCCGGGAGAAAATTCAGTAAGCTCAGAATATCTTTTTCCAGAGAAAGGTTTTCTGTAGTTCCTTCGGAATGATCCATGAAATTTTCTTCCAGGGAAATAAACAGTCCTTTATCTGATCTCAACTTCTGAAGGCATTCGTTCACTGCAATTTTTTTTGCCCATGCTTCAAAGGTATCGGCATTCTGAAGCTGGGTAATTTTCGTAAAAATTTTGTAGAATGTATCGGCTAATACTTCTTCTATATCTTCGTCGTTTTTCAAATAGCGTCTGCAGACTGAGTAAAGCCTGCCCGCCATTTTCTCGTAAACCTTCCGCTGGGCATTGCGGTTGCTACGCTGGCATTCCAATAATAATTCTTGTTCCATAGTCAGGAGTTATACTATTATAGATGCGGAAACTTTTGAAAGGGTTGGAAACATGATCAACTTTTTTTGAGTAAAAGGGTAAATTGGCAAATGAACCTCTATTAATTCAGCCTTTTTTGTATTTTTTTTAATTTCAAATTTAACTTTTCCATCTGTAACAAATCTCTATTATCAACGACTCTTAATATAAATAATCTTTTTATAGTAATGAAAAATGCCAAAATTGCATCATTACTTTTTGTTTTGTCTGCAGGAAGTATGATGTTTGCCCAAGATGACTTAATCAATAAGTTAAAAAACAACCAATCACAAAATGCTAATTTTCAGTTCACAACGTTAAAAGACGTTGGTGCAACTTCAGTAAAGAACCAGGGTTCATCAGGAACTTGCTGGAGCTACTCCGGAAATTCTTTCCTTGAATCTGAAATGCAGAGAATGGGCAAAAAACCTGTAGATCTTGCTGAAATCTTTACAGCAAGAAATTCTTACCACGATAAAGCAAAATTATATGTTTTGAATAATGGTGCTATCAGCTGGGGAGACGGAGGAGAACTTCACGACGTAATCAATATGTACAAAAAGTACGGAGCAGTTCCTCAGGATGTTTACACTGGATTAAAAGCCGGACAGACTACGAATAACTTCAAAGAAATGCAAGGAAAACTGAAGCCGGTTCTTGACAGCCTTGTTCAGGCTTCCTCAAAAGGAAAGCTTACAGACAACTGGATGGATTCTGTGGATGCTATTCTTGATGAATATTTAGGAAAAGTACCTGCTAACTTTACGTATGAAGGGAAAAACTATACTCCGAAAACATTTGCTAAAGAAGTTGTGGGAATCAATCCTGAAGATTATGTAGAATTATCTTCTTATAAAGATTATCCATATTTTCAGAAATTTGTAGTTCCAATTCCTGATAACTGGAGCCATGATTCTGACTGGAATGTTCCGATGAAAGACCTTACTGCAATCATCGACAATGCTGTAACTAAAGGATATTCTGTAGGTTGGGCAACGGATGTTTCTGAGCCTTATTTCTCTTACAAAAACGGGGTAGCGTACGTTCCGGACATGGATCTTGATCAAATTACTGCAGAAAACAAACAAACTTTGTTTACGGAGCCTAAAAAAGATAAAACCATCACTGAAGACATGCGTCAGAAAGCACTTAACAATCTTTCTACAACGGATGACCACGGTATGCATATCGTAGGTTTGGCAAAAGATCAAACGGGTAAAGAATATTATATGGTGAAAAACTCATGGGGTGTAACCAATGATTTCGCCGGATATCTGTATGTAACAAGACCTTATGTTGAATACAAATCAACAGCAATCCTTGTTCACAAAAATGCAATCCCAAAAAGCATCTTAAAGCAATTGAAACCAACTAAAAATATTGGTTTATAAGATAAAGAAATCATTTCTGCCACTTTGAAGTGGCAGTATTAGATATTTAAATCTGTTAAAACCCGCTCATGGAAATTCTGTGAGCGGGTTCTTTAATAAATAGGTGAAAATTAAATATAAAATAAAGTGAATTATGCTGATTTAATACCAGATTGAATCGTCAATTCTTTTTCGCGAATGAATAAATTATGCTGTTAAAAAACCACCGCGAAACGAAATCACAATTCATAACTGATATTAAAATAAAACGCCCATACTCTCAGCTGAGAAGTCAAGCAGAGCTTCTGTATTTCCATCTTTGATCTTCTGTACCCACTGGTGGTCCTGTAAAATAGCTCTTCCTACAGCAACAAGATCAAATTCCTCATTATCAAGTCTTCTGATCAATTCTGTAAGGTCTCTTTTTTCTGTTCCCTGTCCTGCAAAAGCATTCAGGAAATCTCCGTTTAAGCCTACAGAACCTACAGTAATGGTTGGCTGTCCGGTAATTTTCTTGGCCCATCCTGCAAAGTTTAAATCAGAACCTTCAAATTCCGGTTCCCAGAAACGACGCTGCGAACAGTGGAAAATATCTACTCCAGCTTCTTTTAATGGTAATAACCATTCTTCCATTTCATTAGGAGTAAATGCCAGTCTGGTTTTGTAATCCTGCTGCTTCCACTGGGAAAGACGGATGATAATGGTAAAATCCTCTCCTACTGCTGCTCTGATCGCTTTTACTACCTCTACCGCAAACCGGCTTCTTTCTTTTAAAGTTTTACCACCGTATTCGTCAGTTCTTGTATTGGTCACTTCCCAGAAAAACTGGTCGATAAGATATCCATGCGCTCCATGGATTTCAATACAGTCGAAACCAAGATCTTTCGCTGACTTTGCAGAGGCTGCAAACTGTGCAATGGTATCCTGAATATCTTCAATCGTCATTTTGGAAGCCTTTTCCATTGGAACCAACGGATAGTCTTCAGACATTCTTGTATCTCCTACGTGCCAGATCTGAGGACCCATTTTACCTCCATTCTGATGTACAGTATCAATAACGTTCTTCCAGCCGTTTAAAGCTTCTGTACCATAGAAATCAGGAATGTTCTGTAAGTTCTTTGATCCAGGTCTGTTGATCACAGTTCCTTCAGAAAGAATCAATCCTACTTCAGAAGCGGCTCTTCTTCCATAATAATCTGCGATGTTCTGTGTAGGAACTCCATTATCAGATTGTGCTCTGGTCATTGGAGCCATTACAATTCTATTTTTAAGCTGTAAATTCTTGTATTGAAACGGTTTAAATAATGATGATGTGCTCATATTTAAATTTATATTTTATAATTGTTACACAAAGTAACTAATAATAGTTCACTTTTGTATCCTTTATTAAAAAAATAGTGGTAACTTCGCAGTAACTTACATTAGTAACATCCAAGTAACGTATGAAACTTATGTTCCTTAGGGTTATTTTTATTTAAAATAAATTCCGCCTTATGAAAAAGAATGAATTGATGCAATACAGCTGTCCTCTGGGCAAAGCAATGGCCGCTTTGGGAAGCAAATGGAAGCCTATTATTGTTTTGGTTATCAAAGACAGGAAGTTACGTTTCGGGGAACTGGCAGTACGCATTAATGTCATTTCCAGAAAGGTCTTGACAGATCAGCTGAGGGAAATGGAAACCGATGGACTGGTGATCCGTGAAGAGTTTAAAGAACTGCCTCCAAGAGTAGAATATTCTCTTACAGAAAAGGGATTGGCTTTGTTACCTATTTTATATTTACTGGAGGAATGGGAAGCGAAATATCAGGTGAAAGGGCAGCATACTGAAAATTGAAGCACAAATAAAATGTAGATGTAATATAAATGTTTATAACAAAGATATACAAGCACTTAAAAATGTAAAATTTAAACTTTCGCAATGAATAAATATTTAACTTAATTGTTTACGTCATATTAATTAAATTAAAACATTTATTTCTTTATCATTAATAGACACATACATAAGTCTTATTAGTATCTATAATATAATATTTTTTTGTAAAAAAATATTACATTTGCAACCAAGGAGAAGTCAAACATTTGAATTTATAACTCTCGTGGTGCCAAAATAGGGGCTTGTAATCCTCTCTTCTCCTTTTATAAAAACTATAATGATGACCAGAAAAGAATTTTTATCCTTAGGTTCTTTAGGGATTACTTCACTATTAATTCCAAATTTTTTATTTTCAAAAGAAAAATTCAAACATTTTCCACCTGATGTTAATGTATTACTGAAATCAGCATCTGATCTCAGAAAACAAAAACAATATAATCAAGCAAAGCAGGTTTATGCACACATTATTAGCCAGTTTCCAAACGAAATAAGAGCTTATGATGGGATGAGAAAAACTTTATTATCTCAAAAAAACAAAGAGTGGGAAGTTATTCTTATGTTTAGAGCAGCTTTAGTCTTAAAACCGGAAAATATAGATCTTAAAAAAAGACTCTACAGAGAATATATGAATGCTTCTTTAGGCAATAAGAAAATAAAAAAATTAATTGCCTTTGATGGAAATCTGCTTACTGAAGTGAAAGAGAAATATGAAGGACTTACTAATATAAATACCAGAGGCAAAAAAAATGACAAGCAATATTCAAAAATCTGCAAAATGGTTGAATGTAATGCAGATTCTGAAAATCCTCATAGAAATAAAGCTTTAAAAACTTATAAAAAAGAAAATTGTAAAAAATTTAAAGATAGATTTGCACTTCTTACATCAAGTGAAGTAGACACGAAGCTCGATACATTGCTGGCTAAACCTTCCTCTAAAGATCGTAATCAACATATACGAGAACTTTATTCAAGCTCCTGCAAGAAGCACAGAAAAGAAAAAAATAATTCTGAAGCATTGAATAAGGCAATTTCATATTATAATACAGTAGATAAAAACGATCCTTTATTTTTAAAATACATCCGGGATTTATCAAAACTTCAACATAAATATGATACACTAATTACTATAGAAACCCAAAACCACTCCCTTAAAAAAACTTTCTGGTCTGCCTTAGCTTTACTTGATGTCCATATAAAAAAAACTGAATATCAACACATTGCCCTTCCTACTTTAGTAACTTCTTTATTTTCGTTTTTAGAAACCGAAACAGATACTCCTGAAAAAAAATTTGAATTTATTACCCGCAAAATTAAAGTTGATATATTAAATAATCAGCTCAATAGCGCAAAAGATAAAATACTAAAGCAATGTAGGAATATGTATGGGATTTCCAATACACATACAATAGACCGTATGAATATGCTGATTGCACACTATTATGTAAAAGGTGGAGATATCGAGGGAAAAAATAGAATATTAAGTATTGTTGTTAATCCACAGTCGTTTATTGAATCTTCTGACAGTCTCATACAATCACTAGCATTAATCAATCAGAATAGAAACTTTGCTAAAATCATTCATACTCAAAATCTTCAAAGACTGATTAGTAAGCTATAAATAATATTAACTGGGATGACATAAAAATCAGCAACAACAATTATATCAAAATACTAAACATACATGAGAATCAAATCTATTATTTCTTTTCTTTTATTTATATCTGGCGGAAGTTTATTTTATTCTCAGCTTCTTATTACTGAGGTTTATTATAATACTCCCTTCAATGAAATGCTTCGTTACGACAAAGAAATCAACGGAGTAATTACAGAAGTGAACTCTAAAAGACATCACAGGGGAGAATTTGTTGAAATTTATAATTACAGTGATAAGGATATTAACCTTAAAAACTGGTACTTAAAAGATCTACAGGGAATATTTTGGTTTCCTGAAGTAACCATTAAGAGAGGAGAGTTTATGATCATTGCTTACAGTCCACCTACCTACAATACTTCAGTATTCCCGGAACTGTTTGCTACTACAGCAGGAAAAGAAAACCAGATCATCTATCAGGATCAAATCCTTTTAAGAAATAGAAAAGATCGTATTGCATTGGGATATTCTCTTAATGGATATATACTTTTTGAAAAAAGTTTCATAAAATGGGAGTTCAGGGATGAACCCAAAACCAATCTTGTTCCAAGAATATGGAATACACCTTCAGCATACTATACTATAAAATCTATACAACACCACCCTAATCCACAGTCTACAATAGACCCTAATAATCAACCAAATGGTTACGATATCTATAATTATACTGATACGCCTAATCCTTTAGATGCAACATATGTTCCGGATATGACAAGTTATGATGAACTTGTAAAGGATGAATACCAACATTATTATTCTTTTCTGGACTGGTCAAATAATGTAAGTATCCTTGTTAATAAAATATGTTCAATCAATATTGGAAAAATATCTCAGAACCCTTCCGGTTATTATAGTGGCAATGGAAGCAGTTGTTTCTCCTATGACAGTGCAGGAAATATGATTTCAGGTGCTAACTGCAGTAGTAGTACTACCCCACCTTCGGGATCACCTGGCTTTTCAGCTGACGAACTGGAAAATATAAAAAGTAATATCACCATATATCCTAACCCTGTTACCTCCACTAGTGGTTACAATGTGACTATTTCCTGGTCTGGAGCTGCTTTAGGTAAAATTCAAAAACTTCAGATCTTTACTTCTACAGGAGTTCAACTATACAATTATACTCCTGGATCCAGTAGTACTTCATTCAATATGCAGAACCAACTTCCAGGAACATTTGTAGCCAATTTCACTTTAAATTCTGGACAGGTAGTATCTAAAAATATTTTAAAATGGTAATTTCACAATGAGATCAAAAATATATTCCCTATTTTCATTATTTATCCTCTTAGCCCTATTTCCTTCTCAGCAGACTAAGGAGATTCCATTACAATACAGTACTTCGGGTTATGCGGAAAGCCATCTTTCTTCCAAAAAAATAATCCCATCTGATATTTTAGTTCCCTCTGTGAAAGCAGAAATGAATGTGAATGAGTCCGGAGCTCTGACTTATACGCTTCCAATAGAAGTTATAAAGGGAATGAATAATTTTCAACCTAATATCTCTCTTACTTATAATAGCTTGACAGGAAACGGACAGGCGGGTTGGGGATGGAATATAATAGGACTCTCTATGATTTCACGTGGTGGTAAAAGTAAGGAAATAGATGGTATTACTATAGGAAGCCAGTTTGATAATACAGACCCTTATTATTTAGATGGCCAAAGACTGATCAAAATTAATGAAACTACTTTTAGCACAGAAAGGTTTTCCAAACTTAAGGTTAGCAAGCCTGCATTAGGAGAATATCAGTTTATTATCCAGTATCCCGATGGAAAAGTTGCCAAATATAAAGAATTGATAAACGGACAGTTTTATATTTCCTCTTTCACAGATTCATTTAATAATGAAATACATTATTCTTACCAGACTGAAAATAATGTTCCGGTCATTACAAAAATTTCGTACGGAGGAACAAGTTCTGCCAATGATAAATTTTATATCAACTTCACATATAAAGCTAGACAAAAAAACATTAAGATCTTTAGAAAAGGTATATCCTATATCACATCAAAGGTCTTATCAGAAGTAATTACAGGATCTACATATACCCCTCTATACAGAAAATATATATTTACTCATGACTTTATTGAGGATAACACTGTAGAGCGTTTAAGAACAGTTATTGTCACAAATGAAAATGGAGAAAGTCTAAAACCGCTCAATTTTAATTATAATATATCTTCCCAGGGAACAGTAAAAATGACCAGTGGAAGTCCACAATCTACATTAGGAAGCAATACTACAGGGCTGGGAAGTGTAACAGTTGGAAATTTTCTGTCTAGTGATAATGATAAAATGCAACCTGTATTCCAGGAAAGGCTTACTAGTGGCTATAGTATAAAAGTAGGTGCAGGAGAGAACTCTACTCATGTTTCCGGTATTTCTGTTAATAATTCAGGTACTTTGTTATTTTCTGGTAAAGTATTGGATCTGAACAATAGAATAATGGAAAAAGATCAGCTCATAGTCGTTAATGAGATACCTGTGGGAACTGCAGACGAAATTAACCCCAACAACCCCTCAAACCAGCAGCTGAAAGATGAAGTTAATTTTGAAATCAAAAATCTGATTACCGGTGAACAAAGAAAAGTAATTGTTCCAGTAAAAGGAGGAATGGTAGAAGTTCAGACCTACATTCCACCAGACCCATATGATAATTACCGTGATGGAACCTATGAAACATCCTATACACGTGATGAAACCAGAAGAGAATATGTACAAGGAGATTTTAATAATGATGGTCTGGTAGATTTCTTAATTATAGAACCTAAAAATTTGACCAGGGGAAACCGTCTCTATTGGGTAGAAGTTGGAAAGCAAAACTCAGGAATGTCGGTTCAAGCAACTCCTGTTATTCTTAATGAAACCTTATTTCTTCATGGTAAAGACATCTATCCTATAGAATTTGACGGAGATGGTATTCCTGAATTACTCATCGTAGATAAGTATAACGCAAAGTATTCAGTTTATAAAATAAATTTCAGCAACAATACTTTGAGTACTTTAGTATCAAATGCTGTTCTTTCCAATTTTGGAAGTAAAACACCTCTCTTTCTAGGAGATTTTAATGGGGATGGATTAACTGATTTTATTACTCCGCAAACCGTGTACGAAATTCCTGAGGATGATAACTCTGGATTAAAGCTTGCAGATACTTATTATCGAATGCAGACTGAAACACTTCTTTGGTGGAAATACACAGGAAACGGGGTTTCATTGGAAAAAAAACAGGAAGATTATACCCTACAAAAAATTGCCTACCTAAAGCCTTCTCAGAATAATTATATTAAAAGAACCACTTTCTGGCAAAAGTTCTGGAATGGGAAGCCAGATGAATATGCATATACGAGATATTCTACGCATAATATTATTATTACTGACTTCAATAATGACGGTCGATCAGACATTATCACCTTTAACAAAATTGGAAAGGCTAAATACAATGCCAATGGTTCACTGGCTGGTATTCCAATAGACAATGTGGGTAGTAATTTAACCAGAATGACTGCTCCTGTTGTATATGAGTCATTTAATTCTGTAATTGCTAACCGGATTAATTTTTATGAAAATAAAAATCTGAATGGAGGTACATTTCAGCAGTTATCGACTCTTTCCTTAGAGAACAATAAAATATCTCCACTTTCTCTTATTCTTTCTACTAAAAATTTTGATTACCTCAACACATCCCAATCTGGAGTTTATATTTATGATCCTTTGATAGGCTTTTCCAGTAATATTGTTATTGATAACAGCAATTTCCTTGAAAAGCAAATTCAGGAGGTAAATAATGGTACAGATGTCTTACAAAAAGTGGAATACAGAAACATGATTCCTAAGGATAAGTATTTCTCTCAGGATCACAGTGAGGTCACTTACCTTTATAGACCACAGGGTGCTCAAATATACCCCTATTATGTTCACAAGGAGAATCCAGCACTTTACCTTGTAGCAAAGATTCATACGCTCTTTGATAACAAAATCTTAACGAAGGAATACCGATATGAAAACGGTATACAGCATCTGGAGGGGAAAGGCTTTATGGGATTCCAGAAAACCTATTCCAGCGATGCATACGAATCTGAAATAAAAGATGGGAAATACATCAATAAAAATCCTGTAAATGCTGTTTTCTGGAATATCACAACCAGATTACCGGAAATGGATAATGCTGTGATGAGTTCCACTTATGGGGGAATTACTAAGTTTTTTACTGAGAATATAAGTCAAAATAAAAAATTTGATATAGGGAATCACCAGTACCTGATCCTAGCCACAGATGAAATTTCAATAGACTATTTGAAAAATGTTACCATTAGAAAAAAATATGTTTATGATGAAGCAGATGATCTGAAACTTAAGACAGCCTACACAGATTTCAGCGGAGCCGGATCTTCCATATCCAATTATATTTATAAACCTGAATTTTCAAATGGAGAACATTATTTCTATGGCAAAATAGCTTCTGTAGAAAATATAGTTTCGAAAGACGGACTGTCCTTTACCACCAGGGATGAATCTGACTATTTTCCTGATGGAAGTGTTTCGCAGGTAAGAAAATATGGTAACCAATCCGGAGCAGCACCTGTTGTTACAGCATATACTTACGATAACATCGGGAATCTGAAAACCCAGACTTTATCTGCTGCCGGGGTAACATCACAAACCACTACGTATGAATATGAAACCACGGGCAGGTATATAAATAAAACTATTACTCCACATGGGCTGTACTCCACTGCTATCATTGATGCGCTGGGACGTACATCCTCTGAAGTATCTCCCTTGGGGCTTACCACATCTTATGCATACGATTCATGGGGAAATATTAAAGAAATAACTGATTTCCTTGGGAAGAAAACAACAATATCCAAATCTGCAGCCGATGCTTCCACAGGAGGTGTATATAATCTTCATAAGAAAAGAGAAGAGGGAACAGAGACTGTTGTTACTTTCGATAAATTTGACAGGGAGGTCCAGTCTAAAACACAGTCTATTAATGGAAAATGGACTGCTGTAAAAACCCAATATGATATTTTAGGCAGAAAAATCAAATTTTCAGAACCATTCTACGAAGGGGAGCCTGTAAGGTGGAACTTGATAGAATATGACGAGCTGAGTCGCCCTGCAAAGAATACCGATTACAAAGGATACGAAATAATGACCTGCTATGAAGGGTTGAAAGTAACCGTAGATGATCTGCTCACTAAGAAGACCTCCAAAACCCTTGATGCTATGGGACATACCATAAGACAGCAGGATCAGGGTGGTGTTATCAACTATTATTATTATCCTAACGGAGCAATTAAGGAAACAAATTATGAAGGAATAAAAACAACCTTTGAAATTGATGGCTGGGGCAATAAAACGAAAATGACAGATCCCTCTGCCGGAACTTTCACCTATGAATATGACACTTTAAGTAGACTTACCAAAGAAACTACCCCCAAAGGATATACTTTGTACAGCTATGATGATCTGGGAAGACCTCTTACGGAAAAGACCTATGGGAATACTCCTGCTGAAAATACAACGATAGAGAAAACCTATACTTATAACGGGCAGACCAAGCTTCCTGAAACCATTACAGGACTAAGCAACGGAAAAACATTTATCTACACTACTTATTATGATCAATACTTCAGGATAAAGGGTAAGAAAGAGCAGACTCCAGACTTTACCTATACATCATCCACTACCTTTGACGCATTGGGAAGAGCCGATATTGTAAGTATGTCTACTACCTTAGTAAACCCCAACTATACTTCAAGCTCTGCTGTTAAAAATGTATATGATACCAATGGAATTCTGATCCAGCAGAATGACAATGCCACAGGGGCTATGATATGGCATTTGTCTGACATGAGTGCAAGAGGCCAGGTAAAACAGAGCGAATATGGGAATGGATATACTTTGGTGAACCAGTACTATGATCTTGATTATTCTTTATTTAACATCAAACATCAGAATGTCAACAATGGAAATGTGGCACTGGATATGGATTACAATCAGAATTCATCCCGTGGGATTCTGAATTTCAGGAGAAACAACATTTTTGGAAAAAAGGAAGATTTTACTTATGATCTCCTCAACAGGTTACTGACAGAAGCTGTAAATGGTGTTATAACCAACCAGTACACCTATGATAAGAGAGGAAGAATAACCTCCAATACAGAGCTTGGTAAATACAATTATAACGAAACAGATTACAGGCTTCAGGGAATTGACTTCAATACCAACGGGCAGAATGTAAATACACAGAGAGGTTTTGCCACCATAAAATATAATGCCTTTAAAAGCCCGCTCCAGATTACTCTGGCAGGTAAAGAAGATCTGAGTTTTGACTACAACATTCTCAAAACAAGGTATTCTATGAAGTCCTCTGTTACAGGGCGGCAAAAGTTCTATTCATCTGATTTTGCGGTAGAGATTACCAAGGAAGCTAATGGAAAGACTCAGCTTATCACCTACGTTACCGGAGATCCTTACACCGCCAACTATATCAAAAAAGAAGTGCTGAATGGAGGAACACTTGCTGAGAATGCGAACTATTACCTGCACCGGGATAATGTAGGAAGTATTGTGGCCATCTCTAAAACGGATGGTTCAGTAGTGGAAAAACGTTTCTTTGATGCATGGGGTAATCTGAAAGGCATTGTAAATGCGGCAGGGCAGATGATTACTGATCCCACAGCCATTAGCAATTATACATCATTTCTGGACAGAGGGTATACAGGGCATGAACATCTCTGGAAAACTGGACTTATCAATATGAATGCCCGCCTGTATGATCCTGTTCTGAGGAGATTCCTAAGCCCGGATAATCTGGTGCAAGACCCTTTCAATACCCAGAGTTATAACCGGTTCGGATATGTATATAATAATCCTTTGTTGTATGTGGATATAGATGGTAATGAAGCAATAACACTGGGGACTGCCATTATCATTGGGATTGCCGTAGCAATCACTACCAAAGCCATCATGAATATGATAAGCGGCATCCCAGTATGGTACGGTATGGGAAAAGCGGCAGTAATGGGAGCTGTTTCCGGAGCTATAAGTTTTGGGATCGGGGCCGCAGCTACCTCACTGTTTGGTCAGGTTCTTACCGTAGGAAAAGCGATCTTTGAAGCAGGGGCACATGCCCTTACAAGTGGAACTATGTCTGCTATTGATGGTGGAAAATTTGAAGCAGGAGCATTGAGCGGTGCAATTTCTTCCTTCATGGCCAGTGGAATACAAAGTTTAGGTATAAATTTTGGTGCAAGTACCGATACCAGAACTGTTTATAATATCTTTGGAAGAGATTATATGAAGGCAACAATGCTTGCCATGGGAGGTTTATCCGGCGGAATCTCCTCTACCATTGCAGGAGGAAACTTCTGGGATGGTTTCAGACAGGGAATTATTACTAGTGGATTGAATCACTTGGGGCATTTAGCAGGTACAGCCATAGAGTATAAAAACAGACTGGCAGGGTTTTTAGTAAAAAATGGAATTATGCCTTATGACCCTGCTACAACAGAAAGTTTGAAGAAAATAATAGCATTATTTACAACAGATGGACAATGGGTAAAAGTTGCAGATGAAAAAACATTGGCAGATTGGTCAGAAGGATATCTACCATATAAAATTAATAATGATAAATTATTGGAGCTGTTAATAAATAGTCCAAATTCACAAGCTAGAGTCTCTTGGGCAATAACTAACCCTATTAATGGAAAAATTATACTTGCACCAAAACTATTAGATACTATAGAAGAAAATTTTAAGGCTGCATCAGTAATTATTCATGAGCAGGATCATTACTGTAATTTCCAAATGGGGCTTTTGCAAGGAAATAGCTATATTGCACAAGAAATGAATGAATTATCTGCATATAATGCTGCTGCCCAATGGACTGGTTTTATGGAAAAGCAAGGATATGTACATGCACAGAATGTTTCCTTATTTTTCTTTAATTTGTTGCATCATTAACTGATAGAATTATGAAAAAAATGTTGTTTTTACCGTTTTCTTTATTATTTATCTTTTGCTCTAATCAAATGAAAATAAATAAAGGTAAAGATATTGATATTATTCTAAAAGAAGGAAAATATAATATAAGTGATAATAGTAAAAAAAAGTATGTAATTATAAACAATACGAATTATTATTATATAATAGACCCCAATGGATTTTATGGGACGTCTTATACTTTGGAGAATAATAGAAAAATTATTCCAATTAATTATTTTACCAGAGGCTATTACAGTCGTTTTGATAATAACGATTGTAAAAGAGATTTACTGATTATTGGTCCTAAAGAGTCAAAAGAAGTTGCGCTAAGTTTAAATAGTAAAGATAATAGCATATATGATTATAATAAAGAAAAAAGCTATATATTATTTGTAAAATCTTTTCATAATAGATATAATGCTACTATCTTAGGTTGTGATAATTATGTAAGCGACTTAGAAGCTAAAGGATATAAAGTATTAGAAGATAGTATTGTTGCAAAAATACCTTTAGTTCCTTAGATTGTATTTTTTTTAAATATAGCTGATAGTAGCTTATTATACTTTAATGAGCTTTATGAAGTCACTATGTTTGTAATGAAAAGCTTATCCGGCGGTATCTCCTCTACCATTGCAGGAGGAAACTTCTGGGACGGTTTCAGACAGCTTAGTTATTTTGACCAAATTACTAATAACAAAACCGCTCCCAAAGGAAGCGGTTTTAAATTTATCTAAAAATCCCAATTAGAATATCGCTGGATATTTCTGAGGATTTGTTTCATTAAACATAGTATAGATTTTTTCTACCATATCGTCTGTAGACGGCTTGCTGAAATAATCACCATCACTTGCGTAAGCAGGTCTGTGATCATTTGCAGAGATCGTCAACGGATCTGAATCCAGATATCTGAAAGCTTTCTGCTTTTCAAGGATCTGTTGCAGGATAAAGCCTGTAGTTCCCCCTTCCACATCTTCGTCAATCACTACCAATCTGTTGGTTTTCTTAACACTTTCAGCAATTTCGTGAGATAAATCGAAAGGAATCAACGACTGAATATCAATCACTTCTGCAGAAATTCCTAATTTTTCCAATTCATTAGCGGCTTCCGTTACAATTCTCCATGTGGAACCGTACGTTACCAAAGTAACATCTTTTCCTTCTTTTGTAACTTCAATTTTCCCTACAGGAACTGTGAATTCACCTAAGTTATCCGGTTGTTTTTCTTTTAATCTGTATCCGTTCAGACATTCTACGATGATCGCAGGTTCGTCAGCCTGAAGCATCGTGTTGTAGAATCCTGCTGCTTTTGTAAGGTTTCTAGGTACCAATACTAAAATACCTTTTGAAAGGTTCAGAATACCAGCCATTGGAGAACCAGAGTGCCAGATTCCTTCTAATCTGTGACCTCTTGTTCTGATGATCAGCGGAGCTTTCTGACCTCCTTTTGTTCTGTAATGTACCGTTGCCAGATCATCACTCATTCCCTGTAAACAGTAAAGAACATAGTCTAAGTACTGGATTTCAGCAATAGGTCTTAAACCTCTCATCGCCATACCAATTCCCTGTCCAAGGATCGTTGCTTCACGGATTCCTGTATCAGCGATACGTAGAGCACCGTATTTTTCCTGCATTCCTTCCAATCCCTGGTTGACGTCACCGATATTTCCGGTATCCTCTCCAAAGATTAAAGTTTCAGGATATTTTTCAAAAATTTTGTCGAAATTGTTTCTGATCACTACTCTTCCGTCTACATCTTCAGAGCTGTCAGAATATACAGGCTTAATTTCCTGTACGTTTTCAGCTTTCCACTCAGACTGAGAATATAAGTGAGAAGAATAGTTATCTTTTTCAACAGCAGATACTTCATTGTATTTCTGCATCAATTGATTTCTTTCCGCAGAATTCGTTCCTCTTGTCGCCAGTAAAGTCTGTCTTACCAAATGGAAAATATCTTTCTTCGCTTTTGAAACTAATTTGTTGAAATGAGCAATATAAGTTTCCACTTCAGCATTTTGTCCTTTAAGGTTTTCTACTAAAGGTAAAATAGACTGAATAAGTTCTGAAATGGCTTTCTGATAGTTTTCCCAGGCTACTTTCTGACCTGTTTTTGCTGCTTTTTTCGCTTCTTCATCTATCGCCTCCAATTCTTCAGCAGTAGCTATTACTTCCTCTTTTCCATCAATTTCGATAGAATAGTTCAGAATCCACTCTTTGAATTTTGCCAGTCCGTCATACTCTGCTTCCCAAGCGAGACGTTCTTCGTTTTTATATCTTTCGTGAGATCCGGATGTAGAATGTCCCTGTGGCTGAGTAACATCTACCACGTGCACTACTACCGGTACACTTTCTGTTCTTGCAAAATGTTCTGCCTTAGCATAAGCATCTAATAATGCAGGATAATCCCAGGCTCTTACCTGGATAATCTCACATCCCTGGTTTTCTCCTTCTTTTCTCTGGAAACCACTTAGCATTTCACTGATATCAGCTTTTGCTCTCTGATTTTTCGTAGGAACTGAAATTCCGTATCCGTCATCCCAGATCGAAACGATCATAGGAACCTGAAGCGCACATGCTGCATTCAGAGTTTCCCAGAAGTGTCCTTCTGCTGTAGAAGCATCCCCAATAGTTCCGAAAGCAATTTCATTACCTTCTCTTGAGAATTTTTCTGAACCATCAAATTTTACACTTTTATAGATCGTTGAAGCCTGAGCTAATCCCAATAATCTTGGCATTTGTCCGGCTGTAGGAGAAATATCGGAAGAAATATTTTTCTGAGCTGTCAAATCTTTCCAGCTTCCGTCTTCATGTAAACTTCTTGTTGCAAAATGCCCGTTCATCTGTCTTCCCGCTGAAGCAGGCTCTCTTTCCACACTGGTATCTGCGTACATCTGTGCAAAGAAACTTTCTACTGTTAAGGCATCTATTGCCAATGCAAAAGTCTGATCCCTGTAATATCCTGAACGGAAGTCTCCATTTCTGAAAACTTTCGCCATTGCAAGCTGAGGAAGTTCTTTTCCATCCCCAAAAATTCCAAATTTAGCTTTTCCAGTGAGTACTTCTCTCCTTCCGAGATAAGACATTTCACGAGAGATCCTTCCTAACCTGTAGTCTCCAAGTATCTGATTTTTAAAATCTTGAAAGGATATTTGCTGTGTTTCAATATAGGTTGTTTGCATAGCTAAGTAAAAAAGTTTTTTAATCTTCAAGTATTTTGCTAATATACACTTTTTAAATTAATTTTAATTTTTAATAATCTTTTTTAAAAATTTGATAATAAAAAAAATTGTGCTTTATTTTGAAAAAAATTGTAAAAGATGGAAAAAAAGTCTCCCCACATCTTGAATGCATCCAGCAATCTTTTAGGATTTTCCTTACTCATTATCACCTCACTGAAAATCTCTAAGATCAGTCAGCATACCTATTTGGACGAATTTGCAGGATTTGCCTGTATCCTTTTTGCCTGCAGCTGTTTCTTTTCATTTCTGGCGATCAGAACTAGCAATAGAAAGCGGGAATCTACGTTTGAGAACATTGCGGATTATTTATTTTTAATCGCTTTATTTTGTATAGTTCTAGCCGTTATTATTGTAACCCTGAAAATTATTTAATTTAAATTTTTCGCTTAATTAAACAATCGACGGTAATATATAAGGATAATCATATAAAAACATGAGAATTGATTAAATTGTTCATTCTCATTTTTTATACTGAACTAATATCAGATTCTGAATATAAAAGAGAAAGTGTTCTGCATACATTTTCAGTTTCCTGAAAACATATGCAAAACACTTTAGTTTTAATTATAATAAAAGGTAGAGTTATATCTTCTGAACAGTTACATTGGTAACATTTCCGCTTCCTGTAGATCCTGTTTCTGTTGAAATAATCGTAGCATTCTGATTGGGAGCTGCTGTAAAACGAATCTGGTATCCCGCTGTAGGAGCTACCACTACGGTTGTATAATTCATCAGCTCACCTACTGTCCCTGAAGCAGCCACTGCATTATAATGGCTTCCTCTGCCCAGGTAATTAGCATCCGGCACAGGTCTTATACCAATAAGCAACTGAGTATCTGCAGGCATATTGGTAAAACTTGCCTGTAATGTTACCAGATAATTTCCAGCCTGATTAAAAGTCATTACTCCAGTTCCGGTATTATAGGAATAGAAGGGAGAAGTTGCTATAGGCGCAGCGAATAATAAAGTAGTAATGGTTGATGAACTAATGTTCTGGTTGGCCGCTAAACGTGCGTGAAAAAGCGAATAAGCGGTAAAGTCTATAGTCTTTAGTACTCCGGTAGCATCCGCTACAACCACTCTGTCTGTTCCTCCGATACCTATATTTGAATTGATATTACGGATACGGGCATTTCCCGAAGCTACGTCTAACTTTTCACTTGGGGAAGTTGTACCAATCCCTACTTTAGCAGTAGAAGTTATACTAAAATCATTATCCTGTTGAGCTGCGGAAGGAACTCCGGTAGCAGGATTATCTTTAGAACCGTCAATATGAAAAGTTGTTTGGGGATTCTGAGTACCTATTCCCACTTGTGCATACGTGATGAAACCTGAACTGATAGCACACGCTATCATCATTGTCTGAATTTTTTTCATTATTTGTTGTTTTTTCTTAGGACAAATTAACAAAAATTATATAGAACCTCAATGAATTGTTAACAACCACTTTATTTGAATATTGCAAAATATTAGTTTACAGCAATTTACTAATATAAAAAAATACCATTAATCACAACTGATTGAATTATTGAAAGATAGCTCTGTTTTTTCTCCAATAATGAAAAATTTACATACCACACGGGAATAACGGAAAATAAGTGAATAAAAAAATCAGAATGCTAAAAAAACATCAACATCAGAATTTTCGCTCAATGACATAATCGAGCATAATATGTAACGATTTCCTTGCTTCAGAATCCGGAAATTCATTCAGAATATCTTTGGCTTTTTGCTGGAAATCCTTCATGATGGTAATAGCATATTCCAATCCACCTGAACTTTTAACAAATTCTATAAGCTCTTTTACACGCTTAGGATTGTTATTATATCGTTTTATGGTATCGAAATAGTACTTTCTGTCTTTTTCACTGGCAATCTTTAAGGTATGAATCAAAGGCAGCGTCATTTTCTGTTCTTTAATATCAATCCCTACCGGTTTACCGATCACGTTCGAACTTAAATAATCGAAAAGGTCATCCTTTATCTGGAATGCCATTCCGGTAAAAGTACCGAAATCCATCATCTTTTTGGCAAGAGCTTCGTCTGCATTATTGGAAAGAACGCCTATTTCACAACATGCAGCGATCAAAGTAGCTGTTTTCTGGCGGATAATTTCATAATACACCTCTTCCGTGATATCCAGTTTTCTGGCTTTCTCCAGCTGAAGAAGTTCTCCTTCAGACATTTCACGAATCGTTCTGGAAATCACCCCAAGCAGGTCATAATCTTTGTGGTCTGTGGATAATAAAACTGACTTAGATAAAAGATAATCTCCTACCAGAACTGCAATCTTATTTTTCCACAAAGCATTGATTGAAAAGAAATTACGACGTTTAAAACTTTCATCCACCACATCATCATGTACCAGAGTAGCAGTGTGGATCAGCTCGATCATAGAAGCACCACGATACGTTTTTTCTGTCACTTCACCCACCAGTTTGGCACAAAGAAACACAAACATAGGACGCATCTGCTTTCCTTTGGTGGTCACAATAAAACGGGTTACTTTATCCAATAAAGCTACTTTACTCTGCATTGACTCATAAAACTTCTGTTCAAAAAGTTTCATTTCATCATTGATCGGTCGTTTAATCTCTTCTACTGTATTTGCCACAATCTGCGAATGCTGGGTGAATAATTATTAATTCTCACAAAGATAATTTTTTTCGCTCAATTTTAAGGTAAATTAATCTTTGAGTTGAGCTTTCGGGATAAAATAAAATGAAGGTTTTGTAGTTCCCAATGGAGACCTGAACTTTTCTCCTGAAATATAAATTCCCGTTTCATCTACACTTATCCCTTCAATCTGTGCTAATGCAAGCGCAGTTCCAAGGTAATAATGCTTTGGTTTTTCTTTAAAAAATATGCCTGGTTCTGTTTCTGTAAAAATATCTAAAAAGACTTCTGTTTTCCTGGTATATCCCACCAAATAAAGCTTTTTATCAAAATAAGAGGCATCTGTAACCACAAAACCTGTTTTATAGGTTTCTATTTTTTCTGCTTTTTGAAGCTCTGACATTTCAGGGTCTACGACATAATGGGAAGTGGCCTTAGAAGCCCATTCTTTGGTAAATATATGCAGCTTCCCATTCAGATAAATCATGGCTTCTGCATCGAAGTCGTTCTTTATATTTTTAGAAATAAATTCGGTCTGTTCAGGATAATAAAAAGAAATAGATGTTCCATCTAAAGCCCTTTCTGAACCAGGAATCTTAGTTACATTAGACATATCAAGACGTTCGTAAGGAACTTTGTAAATCATGAGATCCTTTCTTGTTCCTGCATTATTTCCGAAATCTCCGATGTAGAAATTCTCACCATCATTGGCTAGTGCTTCCCAATCTGTGTTGATTAAATTGGTTTTCAGTGTTCTGATAATTTCGCCACTCTTTTTATCCAATTCAAAAAGCTCGGCAGTATTTCCACTGTCGTTGAATGTATATAATTTACCGTTTAAAATATTCAGTCCTGAGGTTTCCTCAATCTTGTCATCCAGATAATTAACTCTGTATTTTTTTATTTTCAGAAAATCGGTCTGCTGAGAAAATGCAGATTGACCAACGAAAAGAGCAATAATCAGAAAGAGTTTTTTCATAAGACAAAAGTAGGGTTTTATTCTGAGGTGAGATGTGGGTATTGAGTTGGAGAGTTGGAGAGTTTGAGTAAGATATGAGATTCGGGTTTCGGGATGCGGGTTTGAGGGGAGCATGTAGATTCCCCTATGGAATGACGTAGTGTATGGATAAATTAAGCTTCCTGTTTGTCATTCCAAAGAATCTAAATATTGTATATAGTCAATGGGAAAAAATTCTGGATTTTTGAAGAGATTTATTGTTTTGCTTATTCTCTTCTTAAAAAGAAAAGCAGACCAAAATAGCCTGCTTTTCACTTAGATTTCTATTGATTTTAAATCAGAAGTTAAGCAGTTTTCTGCTCTTTCTGATTTTGCTGTTGTTCTTTCTTTCTGGCCTGCCTGGCAAAATATTCTTTCTGATATTGTCTTACCGTCTTTCCGGTTCCGTCATGTCTCCATCCAGGTGAATTGAAAATATAATTGATTCTGTCTGTGAACTTTAATCCAGGCTGCTTCAGATCTTTCCAGATTTTTCTCCATTCATAAAAAAGAACAGTATCTGGTCTGTTATCCGGCATTTTTGGATAGATTCCATATTTCACGGGTACATTCGGATCTTCTTTTTGAAAGGTTCCGAATATTTTATCCCAGATAATGAGACACATTCCCATGTTTTTATCCAGGTATTTTACATTACATGCGTGGTGCACACGGTGGTGGGAAGGGGTTACCAAAATATATTCCAAGAACCCCATACTCTTCACAGTTTGCGTATGTACCCATGTTCCATACACTTGCCCGATCGCATAAGCCACCATGATATGCCATGGATTGAATCCTAAAAATGCCAGCGGTGAAAAATATAAATATCTGTAAAGCGGCTGTAATACAGGGCTTCTGAATCCTGTTGTCAGGTTAAAATATTCTGAACTGTGGTGGGTAATATGAACTGCCCAGAATGCTCTGGAACGGTGGTCTACATAATGTAATACGTAATAAGCAAAGTCTGTGATTATAAAACAAACCAGCAAATACCAGATGCTAAGATCCCATGAGAAAATCCTGTGATGGTAAAAGAAAAACATCACTCCCATGGCAAATGCCTTCATGATAAGGTCAAGACCAAAGTTCATCAATGCAAGATAAACATTGGTGGCAAGATCTTTTCCACTATATAACTTAGCTTCCGAAACGTGGCTGTAAATCATTTCAGCTAAAATAACAGTAGCATGCAACGGAATAGCCCATGCATACACATTTTCCAGCCCATCCTCGCTCATAAGAAAATCCATCATCACAAAATAATTTGTGCAAAGGTAGGGTTTTAACCTATTTTTTAAGAAAGTTTTAGGCTTTTTTTAAGGAAATTTTAATCTGTTGTTTTGTTGGCTAACTGTCCGCAAGCGGCATCAATATCACCACCACGGCTTCTTCTGACCATTACCGTTACCCCTGCATTTTCAAGCTGTCGGATGTAATTTTCTTCTGCCTGTTTGTTGCACTGATCGTATTTTCCATCTCCGATCGGGTTGTACTGGATAAGATTTACTTTTGAAGGAACCTGTTTGCAGTATCTGATTAAAGCTTTAATATCTTCGTCCCCATCATTGATTCCTTTCCATACGCAGTATTCAAAAGTAATCACAGAACCTGTCTTTTGATACCAGTACTGAAGAGCCTCCATAATATCCGTCAACGGGAATTTATCAGAGAAAGGCATGATCTCATTACGCTTGGATTCGATAGCAGAGTGAAGGGATAAAGCCAGCTTCACACGCAGTTCGTCATCAGCAAGCATTTTGATCATCTTAGGAATACCGGATGTAGAAACGGTAATTCTTCTTGGAGACATTCCCAAACCTTCCGGCTGGGTAATTTTTTTGATGGCTTCCACTACGTTTTTGTAATTCATCATCGGCTCTCCCATCCCCATAAATACGATATTGGAAAGTGGTCTGTCGAAATACATTCTGCTCTGGCTGTCAATCAGGGCTACCTGATCTACAATCTCAGCGACTTCAAGGTTTCTCATCCTTTTCAGTCTTGCTGTAGCACAGAATTCGCAGTTTAATGAGCATCCTACCTGTGAAGACACACAGGCTGTAGTTCTTGTTTCTGTAGGAATAAGAACAGACTCCACCATCAGCCCGTCATGAAGTTTCACTCCGTTTTTGATGGTTCCGTCAGAACTTTTCTGAAGAAGGTCTACGGAAACAGGATTAATGGTATATTCTTCCGAAATTCTCTCACGAAGTGATTTGGAAAGATTCGTCATTTCGTCAATCGAATGGAGGTTTTTACTCCATAGCCAGTCATAGACCTGTTTCGCACGAAACGGCTTTTCTCCTAAAGATACAAAGTAGTCTTTAAGCTGGTCTAATGATAATGTACGGATATCTTTCATAATATTAAAGAGCCAGGTTAAAAGTAAAAGGTTTAAAGTTGAGTATTGTTAACTATTGCAGCCAAAATGTTTTTCAATTCGTTACTTTCATTCAATAAAGCTTTAAATTCCTCAGAATCATAACCATCCAGTTCTTCTAAAACCCGAAGCCAGAAATGACTTTCTCTAGCTTCTCTTAAAGCAATTTTTACTTTATTTTTAAAATCTGCTTTAGAAGATCCTGCCTGGGATTCTTCATAGCACCTATTGAAGTAGCTGATTTCCCGAGTTGAAATCTTATTAATTTACTTTCAGAATCATTGGGGAGTGTTCTTAAAAACTTAAGACAATTAACTCCAAATGTAAAAGTTCTGATAAGTAAATCATTTTGTCTCATTTCTACTTGTATTACCTTTAACTTGGCTCTTTTTACTTTTTTTATAGAATTAACATTGCGTCACCGTAAGAATAGAATTTATACTTTTCTTTTACAGCTTCTTCATAAGCATGCATTACGAAATCTCTTCCGGCAAATGCAGCAATCATCATGATCAAAGTAGACTTCGGTGTGTGGAAGTTCGTGATCATTGAGTTGGCTACTCCGAAATCGTGAGGAGGATAAATGAATTTGTTTGTCCATCCGTTGAAAGCAGAGATTTTTTTGTTTGAAGAAACAGAAGTTTCCAATGCTCTCATTGTAGTAGTACCTACGGCACATACTCTTCTGTGAGATTCTACCGCTTTGTTAATGATGGCAGCATTTTTCTCATCAATGATGATCTCTTCAGACTCCATTTTATGCTTAGAAAGATCTTCTACCTCAATCGGGTTGAATGTTCCCAAACCTACGTGAAGCGTAACTTCAGCAAAATTGATTCCTTTGATCTCTAATCTCTTCATCAAATGCTTAGAGAAGTGAAGACCTGCTGTAGGGGCAGCTACTGCTCCTTCTACTTTTGCATAGATCGTCTGATATCTTTCTGCATCTTCCGGCTCTACTGCTCTTTTGATATATTTTGGAAGTGGAGTTTCTCCCAATTCTTTCAATTTCGTTCTGAATTCGTCGTAAGAACCGTCGAATAAGAATCTTAATGTTCTTCCTCTTGAAGTCGTGTTATCAATAACCTCAGCTACCAAAGACTCATCTTCTGTGAAGAATAATTTGTTACCAATTCTGATTTTTCTTGCAGGGTCTACCAAAACGTCCCAAACTCTTGTTTCTTTATCAAGCTCTCTTAATAAGAAAACTTCAATTTTCGCACCTGTTTTTTCTTTATTTCCGTAAAGACGTGCAGGGAAAACTTTTGTATTGTTGAAGATGAACAAATCTTCTTCATCAAAATAATCCACAACATCCTTGAATAATTTGTGCTCGATAGTTTGTGTTTTTCTATCAAGTACCATTAATCTCGCTTCGTCTCTGTGCTCTGATGGGTGTTCTGCTAATAATTCCGCAGGAAGATCAAAATTAAAATCTGATGTTTTCATTTTTTAAATTACGGTTTAAAAATTATTGAAATTACAAGGTGTAATTTTCGGAGTGCAAATATACGACATTGAACACCCCTTTGTCAAGTATTATTTACAATCAAATATAAAACCGTGATTTTACGGGGATTTCCAAGGCATAAAAAGAGTATTTTTGGAAAAATTAAAATTCAACATGGAATCTGTAAGTAAAATATACTTCATTGATAATCCGTATCCTAATGGCCACAAAATTGAAACTTTCAGCTGGAGTGGAAGAATTGATGAATATGGATTTATCTGGTTTGATTTTCATTTAAAAACTGAAAATTATTACGCCAATGATGATCAAAACAGTGAAGAAGAAGACGAAGATCTGTCCGACTGGGACTCCAAAATTGTATGGGGAAACTACCATGCCTGTACACTTTCGTCCAACTATTGGGGTGAACAAAGAGGCATCAGAATTAACAATCTTGATGAAAAACTAGATTTCGATACCGTTGTTAAAAATGATCTTTTCAGTAATGATCTCCCTTCTGAAAACCATTTTGATGATGATGACCTTGCCTTCAACATCTATCTGCTGGGACATGACAGCTGTGCGGGACATCAGATCCGGTTTTCAAAAACAGATAATAACCGATATGATATTGCATGGACGGGTAAAATAGCATTGACCTATGCGGGTGATGATGAATTTTCACATGATTTCAAAGCGCAGATTTTCAATGCTGAATTTGAAGGTTTTCATTATCCCAAAACCTGGTCACTGGAAAAAGCAACTGAAATGTTCAAAGCCAGACTTGCCCGTTTTGAAACGTATGAATTTGTAGATCTGAATCCTAAAAGTAACAAAAGAGAGTATAAACTCGACAAACTAAAGTAATAACACTATAATTAAAAAATATCATTATGAGTAAATATTCGATTGAAGCATTTATCAACGAAACGAAAGAGAATCCGCAGCAAAGAGATTATTTTGAACTGGAAACGAAACATCTTCTGGAAATCAACCTTAATAATCAGGCGGTATGGACCAAAAGAGGAAGTATGGTAAGCTATGTGGGAAATATCAATTTTGAAAGACAGGGAATGCTTTCCGGAGGACTTGGAAATCTTCTGAAGAAAGCGATCAGCGGTGAAGGTGCCAGGCTGATGAAAGCAGAAGGAACCGGAAAACTATATGTTGCAGATTCCGGTAAGAAAGTCCGTATTCTTTATCTGAATAATGAATCTGTATGTGTAAACGGAAATGATATTCTTGCCCATGAACAAAGTGTAAAAAGTGATATCACCATGCTTAAAAGTATTGCAGGGATGATGTCCGGAGGGCTTTTTCAGGCAAAACTTTCAGGAACGGGACATATCGCCATTACTACTCACGGTGATCCTTTAACTTTACTTGTAACTCCCGATACTCCTGTCTTTACAGATCCTAATGCTACTGTGGCATGGTCCGGAAACTTAAGCCCGGAACTGAAAACGAATGTTTCTTTCAAAAGCCTTATCGGCAGAGGAAGCGGTGAAGAGTTTCAGATGAAGTTCTCAGGGCACGGATGGGTACTGATTCAACCGTATGAAGAGGTATACTATATGGAAAAATAAAACAGACAAATTATAGAATTGATTTAAAATATTCGTAATCATTAAAATGCAGCCAATGAAGACCCTTATCAAGCTATTTTTCGCAGTCATTATACTTCCCAACCTAATGATTGCTCAGACTTCAAAGAAAAATTACGAATATTCTATAGATCTTCTTCATATGACCAATGATGAAGTCCGGGTATCTTTTTCGCCTCCAAAGAACAATCTTAAGCAGGGCAAATTTATCATTCCCAAACTGGTACCCGGGTTTTATCAGGCTATGAATTTCGGACAATATATTTCTGATTTCACCGCCACCGATAAAAACGGTAAAAAAGTAGTAACCGAACGTCTGGATAAAAACAGCTGGATGGTACATGATCTTAATCGTGTAAAGAAAATATCTTATCAGGTAGCCGATGGATGGGATTCTCTTGAAAAAGAATCTAATGAGGCAAGATCTGCCGGCAGCATGTTTATAAAAGACAGCGTTTTTGTCATCAACTATAATTCTTTAGTGGGATATTTTGAAGAAATGAAAGATATTCCTTATCAGATTACCGTTACAAAGAATAAGGATTTCTACGCATCTTCTGCTTTAGATTATCAGCAGAAAAATAAAAATACGGATATGGTTTGGGCAAAGGATTACCGTGAGCTGGTAGATTCTCCCGTTTTATATTCCGTTCCTGATACCACGTGGTTGAAAATAGGCCATACCAAAGTGCTTGTATCGTTCTACAACAAAAAGGAAAGACATTACTCCAAAACGATTGCCCACGAAATAGAAAATATTCTGAAAAATCAGCAGGCTTATCTTGGTGGAACATTACCCGTCAACAAATATGCTTTTCTGATTTATTATGAATCTTCCAATGAGAATGGATTTTTAGGAGACGGACTTGAACATTCCCACTCCACAGTCTGCCTGTACCGTTCCGGAAGTATGAAGTTTCTTCCAAATGCTTTAAACAGGGTTGCTTCTCACGAATTTTTCCATGTTGTCACCCCGCTCAACATTCATTCAGGAGAAATTCAGCATTATGATTTCCTGAATCCTGTCATGTCTCAACACCTTTGGTTATATGAAGGGATGACGGAATATGCGACCATTCATATGCCTATCAAACAAAAAATGATCAGTCTGGAAGATTTTGAAAAAAGCCTGGAAGAAAAGATCAATGGCATGAAAGCATTTGACAACACTCTATCTTTAACAGAAATGAGTAAAAAATCTATGGAAAGGCAGGACCAGTACATGAACTTTTATATGAAAGGAGCATTAATCGGCTTGTGTCTGGACATAAGACTGAGAGAACTTTCTAACGGGAAAATGGGAACTCAGGATCTGATGCAGATGCTTATGAAAAAATATGGAGCAGGTCAATATTTTAATGATGATGAACTTTTTGATGAGATTACCAAAATGACCTATCCTGATATACGTACTTTTTTCAGAGATTTCGTAGAAGGCACTCAGCCTATTCCTTTAAAAGAGTATCTGGAAAAAGCAGGATTCAACTATGATGAAGCTACCGGAAAGGTAACTCCTGTTTCCAACCCCGATTCAAAACAAATTGCATTAAGAAAAGCCTGGATCAATCAATAAATTTTCACGCATATAACAAAATATGTAAAAAAAATATAAATGAGCAAAACCAAGAAAAAAGTGAAAATTAATAATCAATAATTTAATAACTACAAAACCGTTCAACTTTAAAATCCAACAAGCTACAAATTCTCACCAACCACCTCTATTACTTCATTCTCCTAATATCTATCACTTTATCGGGATTTACAAAAGTTTTAATATATTTAAGAAAAAAAATAGATGAACAATAGTAACTCCCGCAGAAACTTTCTCAAGACCGCAGCTTTAGCAAGCTTTGGAGCATTGGTTTTACCCAATTCTTTATTTGCTTATTCCAATGATTTTAAAACAGATAAAAAAGTCCGTGTCGGTTTTATCGGCGTAGGTCTTCGTGGTCAGGAGCATGTAAAATTACTGGCAAAACGTAATGATGTAGAGATTGTAGCATTTGCAGATCCGGAGAAAAGAATGCTTGCCGCGTCTCAAAAAATCTTAAAAGACAATAATAAACCGGCTGCTCAGGAGTTTTCCAACGGAGAATATGACTATCGAAATCTTTTAAAATTAAAAACTATAGACGCTGTTGTCATTGCAACTCCATGGGAATGGCATCTTACTCAAGGGGTGGAAGCTATGCGTGCTAAAAAAATAGTGGGCATGGAAGTTTCCGGAGCGATAAAGCTTCAGGACTGCTGGGAATTTGTAAAGGTATATGAGGAAACGAAAGTTCCTATCTTTATGATGGAAAATGTATGTTACCGCAGAGATATTATGGCCATCCTGAATATGGTCCGTAAAGGAATGTTCGGGGAACTGGTACACGGAAGAGGTGGTTATCAGCATGATCTGAGAGGTGTTCTTTTCAATGACGGAGTTACTCCATACAATTCCGGGGCTGAATTTGGAGAAAAAGGATTCAGTGAAGCAAAATGGAGAACCGAGCATTATGTAAAACGTAATGGAGAGCTTTATCCTACCCATGGATTAGGTCCGGTTGCGATGATGATGGATATCAACCGAGGAAATCGTTTAACGAGGCTTTCTTCATTCTCATCAAAATCTGTAGGCCTTCATAAATATATTGTTGAACATCCCAAAGGAGGAGAAAACCATCCTAGTGCGAAAGTAAAATTCAACCAGGGAGATATTGTAACTACACAGATTGCCTGTGCCAATGGAGAAACCATCCTTCTTACTCATGATACAAGCTTACAAAGACCTTATGACCTTGGTTTCAGAGTTCAGGGAACTGAGGGATTGTGGCAGGATTTCGGATGGGGAGATTTCGACCAGGGACACATCTATTTTGAAAAAACAATGAACCATACCCACCGTTGGGATAATACTGAAAAATGGATGAAAGAATATGATCATCCGATGTGGAAGAAGTTTGAAACTACTGCTGCAGGAGCCGGACATGGCGGGATGGATTTCTTTGTAATGAATACTTTTATTGAATGTATCAAACGAAATATAGAATTCCCGATGGATGTATATGATCTTGCCCTATGGTATTCTATAACCCCATTGAGTGAAGAGTCTATTGCCAAAGGCGGTCAGGTAGTTGATATCCCTGATTTCACCAATGGAAAATGGAAAACCCGTAAACCTGTATTTGGAATGACCGATGAGTTCTAAAAAGACATTACTCATATTAGCAGGCGGGTTAGGCACTAGGTACAAAGGACTTAAACAAATAGACGGAATACTTGATAACGCTTCGCCGATTCTTGAGTATTCTATCTTTGATGCTCTGGAAGCCGGTTTCCAAAAAGTAGTTATTATTGTCAACAAACTGATTCCTGAAAGTTATATTGAAAGGCTTAACGGCATTTCAAAAGCTAAAAATTTTGAATTGATTTGGGTATATCAGGAGATAGACACCATTCCTATTTCACTGGAAGGCTTCGATTATCCTGATCGTGAGAAGCCATGGGGAACTGCTCATGCCGTACTTTGCGCCAAATATTCAATACAGGAACCTTTTGTGATGATCAATGCGGATGATTTCTACGGAAAAGAAGCCTATCAACTGGCTGCTGATGAAATTAACCATCATTATATTTCAGATACACAATTAGGGATGATTGCTTATCCTGTGGGTACAACATTGAGTGGCAACGGTGCTGTAGCAAGAGGAATATGTACGTTGGATACTGAAAATTATCTGATTAAAGTAGAGGAACAAACTTCTATTCAAAAAATCAATCATTCCATCATTTATGTTGAAAACGGAGAAAATATAAAATTAGATCCCGAAACATTGGTATCCATGAACTTTTTTATTTTCCATCCTCACATTTTTTGTTATCTGGAAGCTTATTTCTATGATTTCATTGAATCTGACCCACTACCCAATCAGGAATTTTACATTCCTTCTGCAGTACAGAAAATGATGGACGAAAACAGAGTCAAAGTAAAAGTGAAAGCCTCTCCATCCCGATGGATGGGAGTTACCTATGCTGATGATAAAAAGGAAATTATAGATTTTCTGACTTCAGAGATTAAAAATAACAGATACCCGGAAGATTTATGGAGCTAAATGATATCATTGCTGAATTTATAACTACGAATAATTATGACCTCACTCCTATTACGGATGGATTGATCAATACCACTTATCTGTTGGAGAATAAAGATCAGGGGAAAAAGTTTATTCTGCAGAAAATCAACAATCATGTTTTTAAACAGCCGGAAGTGGTCGTTAACAACCATTTAATGATCAATGAAGTGCTCAGGTCTAATCATTATCAATTTGAAATTATAGAACCTATTGCTTCTCTTACCGGTCAAATTCTGGTAAAAGATAAAAATGGCCAGCCATGGCGTATGTTAAGTTTTGTAGAAAACAGCACGACATTCCTTACTGCTCCCTCCTTACAGACCGCTTTTGATGCGGCTAAAACCTTCAGTTATTTTCTCAATACGGTAAATACTGAAAAACTACCTGCCATTCAAGATTCTCTTCCCAATTTTCTCAATTTTGAGAAGAGGGTTGCAGATTATAGAGATTCCCTAAAAAATGCAGAGCCTTATTTGAAAGAAAGCGCCAGGGCTGAAATAGAAATCACCAACCAGCTTTTGTCCTTACCTGACCGATGGATTGAAATGGAGAAAAACAATCAGATTCCTAAAAGAATTATTCATGCCGATGTAAAAATCAGTAATATTCTCTTTGATCAGAATCACAATCCATTAGCTGTGATTGATCTCGACACCATGATGATTTCTACTATTCTGTATGATTTTGGAACCATGATTCAGTCCTACACCAATACAACACAGGAAGATGACGGGACAGCTCAAAACAATTTCAACCCTGAAATGTATAAAGTTGTAAAAGAAGGATTTCTATTTCATTTAAAAGAAAAACTGACGCCTGAAGAATACGGGAATCTTGATTATGCGGCACAAGTCGCTATTTATATTCAGGAACTTCGTTTCTTAACCGATTATCTGAATGGAAGTACCTACTATTCTATCACGCATCCTGAACACAATCTGGACAGAACAAAAAACCAGCTGGAACTGTTGAAGGGATTGAGAGAATACTTGGGAGCTAATGGGTTTGAGAGTCGGAGAGTTTGAGGGTTTGAGGGTTGAGTTTGTAAGTGCATAAATTTCTACGAAATGGGCAGATAGGACGCTTTACTTACCTATGTACTTTGCCATTTTGTAAGAATATGTTTTTACTCTCTTATTCTCAAACTCTCCCACTCTCCCACTCAATATCCCGAATTCCAGAACTCCTAATCACCCAAAAACTCCAGAACCCTCTTCCACTCTTCCAGCTTTTTTTCAAAGGAAACGGTATGAAGCGGACTTGTGGAAGGCAATAAAAAAATGGGTAATTTATAATCTTTTCCGAGCAGTTTCTGTAAGTTCTTGTATGACTTTCCACCATTGCAAAAAATGGCTTTAACATTTGGGTGTTCTTCTAACAATTCAGCAATCTGATTGTCTTCTTCATTTCTTATTTCAGAATCCAGACTTCCTTTTCTCTCACAGGAATCGATGACATCCCAGAGGGCAATATGATGTTTCTTTATCGTTGCAACTCTTTTAGAGTAATCCTCTGTAAATTCTTCTTGCAGCAATTCAAAAATAATTTTCCAGAATTTGTTCTGAGGATGAGCATAGTATTGCTGCTTTTCCAATGATTTCACTCCGGGAATTGAGCCAAGAATCAGAATTTCAGATTGGATATCAATAAGAGGGGGAAATGAAGAAATACGGTTTTGCATCTTCAAATATATTGATTTAATTTATTTTAATTTTTAATTAGGCTGGAAGCCGGGAGCCTGAATTTAATTTGCTGAACCCAACGTAGTTTATTTAGGTTTTGGCTAAAGCCGTTGGATTTTTGATTATAAAAAAAGCGGGCTAAAGCCCGCTCCTATTGATATCTTATATTGTCTGTCTATAAAGTTTCCTTCAACCAGTCGAAGAATTCTCTCTGCCATACCAATCCGTTTTGTGGATGAAGTACCCAGTGGTTTTCGTTCGGGAAGTATACCAGTTTAGATTTTAATCCTCTTAATTTTGCAGCCTGGAAAGCTTCCTGACCTTGCTCGTAAGGAACACGGAAATCAATTCCTCCCTGAACAATCATGATAGGCTTGTTCCATTTTTCTACAAAGTTGCTTGGGTTGAATTCTGTGTAGGCTTTTGGAAGTGGTTTTTCCCATGGAGAACCAAGATCCCAATTTGCAAACCAAAGCTCTTCCGTAGTCAGATACCAGGATTTCATGTCAAATAAACCATCATGAGCGATGAAAGTTTTAAATCTGTTCTCATGGATTCCGGCTAACATAAATACACTGTATCCTCCGTAACTCGCTCCTACAGCTGCTACTCTGTCACCATCTACATAAGGTAAAGTTTTCGCAAAGTCTGTTGCTGCCAGATAATCTCTCATTGGCTGTCCGCCCCAGTCTTTTGAAATCTCTTCGTTCCATTTTGTTCCCCAGCCCGGCATTCCTCTTCTGTTTGGAGCCACTACGATATAATCGTTAGCTGTCATAAGAGCAAAGTTCCATCTTACACTGAAAAACTGAGTAAGCGCAGACTGTGGACCACCCTGGCAGTACACCAAAGTAGGGTATTTTTTGTTCGGGTCAAAGTTTGGTGGATAGTGGAACCATACGCCCATTTCTTTACCGTCTGAAGTTTTCACCATTTTAAGTTCAGATTTCCCCTGAGCTAACTTAGCGTATGTATCTTTGTTCGCTTCAGTTACCTGCTTCATTTCCCCATTTTTAACGTTTACAGAGAATAATTCTGTAGCATGGTTTACGTCTGTTCTTCCTACTAAAAGTGAAGTTTTATTGTCTGTAAAGATTTCGTTGACGTCAAAATCTCCTTTGGTGATCTGCTGTACTTTTGCTGATTTTGAATCCAAAGCAAAAAGCTGTTTCGTCCCTCTGAATGCTGCTGTGAAGTAGATTGTTTTTGAATCTGCTCCCCAAAGCACATCTCCTGAAACGCTTTCGTCCCAACCTGAAGTAAGGTTAGTTGTCTTCCCTGATTTCCAGTCTAAGATTTTCACATCATTTTTATCCGCTTCATATCCGTCTCTGGCCATACTCTGCCAGATTAAAGATTTTCCGTCCGGGCTGAACTTAGGGTTTACATCATATCCTTTGTTGGATTCTGTAAGGTTTTTGGTTGTACCTGATGCCAGATCGTAAGCAAAGATATCTGTATTGGTACTTGTAGAATATTCTTTACCGCTTTTAGGTTTTGTAACATATAAAAGCTGGGCAGAATCCGGACTCCAGATGAAGTCTTCAGCACCACCGAAAGGTCTTTGAGGAGAATCCCAGGTTTTTCCTTCCAAAAGGTCTTTTGCTCCTTCTACTTTATCTGAAGCATTCACTACAAATACATGGTTGTATTTTCCTTCATTGAAATAATCCCAGTGTCTGTGGTTCAGGTCTGTGTATACCTGTGCTGTCGTTTTAGGAGTATCAGTGAATTTATCTTTCCCCATCACTTTTTCTACCAATACCTGCTTGCTGAAAGCAATTTTCTTCCCATCCGGAGAAATTACGATATTGTCTGCTTCACCAATGGTATAAAATTCTGTCCAGGTTTTTCCGGCATCTTTAGAAAGATAGATTTTATCTCCTTCCTGAGCGTAGATTCCGTTTTTATCCCACTGAATAAGGGCTTTTTTCCCGAAATCAATTTTGGAAGACTGGTTATTAAGAACATTCAGAAAATAGTTTTCATTTTTCGTTTTCTCTGTTTTCAGGTCTACCTGCCCTACTTTGTAGATAAGAGAACCCTGATCTGGTGAAACTGCCTGTACCCCAACTTTTTTCAAAGTCCAAAGAATTTCAGGCGTCATTACTTGTTGTGCATTCATTAAAAGCGGAGCTGCCAAAGCCAGCAGGCTGTACTTAAGTTTCATATGTTGATATTCATTTTTAACGGAGGCACAAAATCAGTTGATTTTCTACATCCTTTTATTAAATTCAAAGATTGCCAAAGTTAATATTTAAAATAAAAACGGACGAAAGAATTAACATTAAGTTTTTAAAGTTGAAAAATAATTGATTTATGTATGACAAAACTTTATTAGTTTTACCAGAAATAAACTAATACCCATTTAATATGAAAAAATTTATACTTTTTTCTTCACTTTGCGTGTCTTCATTCTTTTTTTCACAGCTTACGATGAGTCCTTTTCCCAATCATTATTATAATCCTTATCAAGTCACTATTAATGGAAACGGGACCATTTATTATACCACTGACGGAAGCACTCCGACAATTAGTTCTTCCTCTGCTGTAAATAATGTGCAGATTTCTATTGATCAGAATAAAGAGATCAAGGCATTTCTTGTTAACGGACAAGGAAGTTCGTCTCCTGTAATCAGTAAAAAGTATTACACAGGAAGTATTCCTACTGCTGCTATTTATTTTAAAGTTCCTTCTACATGGGCTTCAGGAAGCTGTGTAATGGTTGATATGGTGAGTCCCAATTCTATAGACGGATTTGCAATCGATACCTTCTGGCCCGGAGTTGTGATGCAACCTGCAGGGTGTGAATCATGGTATAAGACTACAAGAGATTTTGAAACTGCCAATGTCCGTTTTAATAACTGTACTCTATTTGAAAATATTCCTGCCACTGTCAGCACCAATCTGATTCCGATGGGAAGTACTTTGTATTATGATTTTACGGATGGGGTCATAACCACTCCGCCTTCATGCTTATTTTTAGCGTCTAATGAATCAGTCTCTAAAAATAACAGCGTTTTAATCAAAGTTTATCCGAACCCTGTTTCAGATATTTTAAAAGTAAATACGGACCGGAATTTCAATGAATATGAAATTATAGATATGAACGGAAGAGTGATTTTAAAAGATCAGTTTGTGAAAGAAATTTTAATTAGTCAGCTTATTTCAGGAAATTACTTTCTAAAGCTTAAAGATTCGAAAGGAGATCTGGTGTTACTGAAGTTCGTTAAAAAATAAAGGAATCCGCTCGTTGAGCGGATTCCTTTATTTTGATCTTTTATGATTTAATTAATCTCCATCTGAGAACATAGAGTTCGCCAGTGAAGTTACGATTGATAATAAGATACTGAAGATAAATGCCCACCAGAAGCCATCTACCACCATGCTGTCTATAAAATAGTCTGCAATCAGGACAATTGCGGCATTAATTACCAGCGCAAAGAATCCTAAGGTAAGAATGGTCAACGGAAGGCCGAACAGACTTAAAATAGGCTTTACAAATATGTTAAGAACCCCAAGTACAATCGCAAAGATGATCGCTGAAGAAAATCCTTCAAACTGAACTCCAGGTAAGATTTTAGTTAAAAGATAAGCAACAATTGCCGTAATAAATAGTCGGATAATTAAGTTCATTGTGATATTTTTTAATGTTTATGGGGTTTGTTGAGCAAAAGCTATTCCATTCCGGAAAAAAAGAATGCTTTGAAACCCTTTATTGAAGGAATATTTTGCCTTTTATTTCCTCTTAATCTCTTATTTTATTTTCATCATGGTGACTAATGAAGTGGCTACATGGCTTTCAGAATCAGAACCTTCCGTCTGAACATAGATTTCCGTTCTCACCACAACAATTTTTCCACCACCTTTGATGACATAAGATTTCGAAACCAAAGCGTCACCCATGGCAGGACGAAGATAATTCACTTTCAATTCAACGGTCACAACATAACAGTCTTCCGGATAATGGCTCACAGCAGCGTATCCTGAAGAAACATCCACCAGAGAGGCGATCATTGCACCGTTGAACATTCCTGCTTTTCTGGTCATCATTTCCATTTTAGGGATTTTCATGGATATAAAATCTGTTTCTACTTCCAGCAGTTCTGCTTTATAAAACTGTAAGGTTTCCGAACGGCCGAAGCTGTCTGTAATGAGTTTCTTTTTTTCTGGTGTCATGAATTTTATTTTAAACAAAGGTAAGTGCTACAGCCTTCTTTATCTCAATGATCTTTCAATTTTTCATTAAAAAGCCGCTCCATACATATGAAACGGCTTCTTTTCAAGGTTTTTAACCCTTCTTACACAACAAACGATAACTTTTCAGATGAACCGGACGCTTTCAGATGATGATCTTCTTTGATCATATCGGCGGCTTTTTCACCAATCATAATGGTAGGTGCATTGGTATTTCCGGAAACCACATCCGGCATAATGGATGCATCTGCTACCCTTAATCCTTTTATTCCATATACTTTCAGCCTCGGATCTACTACAGAATGGCTGTCGATTCCCATTTTACAGGTTCCGGTCATATGATGATAGGTGGAACATGATTTTTTGATATAATCTATCACTTCCTCTTTTGTTTTTCCTTCTCCGGGATAGATTTCACCGTCATTCCATTCTTTCATAGCTTCTGTTCTTCCCATTTCACGGCATATTTCTACACATTGGTAAAGGGCTTCCAGATCAGATTCTTCAGAAAGATACATCGGATTGATTTCTGGTGAAGCGGAAGGAACGGAAGAAGTCAGTTTGATATATCCTTTACTGGCAGGTCTTATAAATCCTGCACAGAATGTAAATGCGTTTTCCGGCCCTGTGAATCCCGGGCTGTAGTAAGGAAGTCCCATAAATAAAGGCTGAAGATCCGGGAAAGTCATTTCTTCTCTACTCTTCCAGAATAATTGAGCTTCCAATAAATTGGCTTCCGGAGCAGGAATTTCTTTTTTAGCTTTAAAAATAACACTTGCCAAAAGATGATCCTGAAGGTTTTTCCCGACTCCTTTCAGGTCTTTTACTACTGGGATTCCTACAGATTCCAGTTCCTGTTGATCACCAATTCCGGAAAGCATCAGAAGTTTGGCAGATTCTATAGTTCCGCAAGATACAATCACTTCTTTTTCTGCTTCTACCTCTACTAATTCACCGTCTTTCAAATACTTAACTCCGATGCATTCGTTTTCTTCAAAAATCAGTTTCTGAGCCAGCGCATTGGTATGAATATGCAGATTAGGCCTCGATTTCACAGGATCTAAGAATGCTTTTGCCGTAGAACATCTTTTATGGTCTTTTCCTACACTGAGATGATTAAGACCTGCACCCCAGATTTCTTTGTTAAAATCATCTGTCAAAGGATAGCCCAATTCTTTACAGGCTTCAATAGCACTTATTGAAATGGCATTCGGATGTTTGATACGGCTTACATAAAGCGGTCCTTCCCCTCCATGAATCTCATCTTCACCTTCTTCATGGGTTTCTGATTTCTTAAAGTAAGGCAGAACACTTTCCCAGTCCCAGCCCACACATCCTTTATAGGCCCAACTATCATAATCCTGCTGATGCCCTCTGATGTAGATCATTCCATTGATGGAACTTGAACCACCCAATGTTTTACCACGGGGCCAGTATCTTGCATTTCCTCCTGCATGCTCCTGCGCAACGGTATGATAAGCCCAGTCTCTTTCGGTATTCCATATAGCAGGCCAGCCGGCTTGTTCTTCCACTTCAGAAACTTTATCATCGGGACCTGCCTCCAGTAAAAGGACATTTATATTTTCATTTTCACTTAATCTGCTAGCTATTACAGCGCCTGCCGAACCGGATCCGACAATTATAAAATCGTATTTCATGAGTTCTAACTTTATTTTTTAATGCTGATGACTTTAGGAACTGTGACTGCTTTCAATCCTTCTATTCCGAATTCTACTCCATAACCGGATTGTTTTGCCCCTCCGAAGGGAACAAACGGGTGAATAGCGCCATGCTGATTGATCCATACGGTTCCTGCTTCCAATTGTGCAGCTACTTTCTGAGCTTCGTCAGGATCATCACTCCAAACGGAAGCTCCGAGTCCGTTTTCTGAATCATTGGCTTTACTGATGGCTTCTTCCAACGTTTTATACTTAATAATTGGTAACACAGGACCAAACTGTTCTTCGTCTACAATTCTGTCTCCGTTATCTACATTTCCAACCAGAGTTACCGGAATAAAATAGCCTTCCAGATCAGGTTTTTGCCCTTTGAATATGAAGTCTGCTCCCATATTTTCAGCATCAAGAATCAGATCCTGAATTTTATCGTACTGTATTTTATTCTGGATAGGCCCTAAAACGCTGGATTCATCCGCTCCGTTACCCATTGGAATATTGGAAGAATAGTCTGCCAATGCTTTAACGACTTTTTCGTAATCATTTTCATGAACGTATAGCCTTTTTAAGCAGGCACAGGTTTGCCCCATATTCAAGAAGGCTCCCCAGAAAATTCCATCAATATACTTAGAGACATCAAGTCCGGGCAAAATAATTCCTGCATCATTTCCACCACATTCAAGGGTTAATCGGGCCATATTTTTAGCAGAAGCCTCAATGACTTTTTTTCCTGTAGCGATGGAACCTGTGAACATAATTTTTCCAATTTCAGAATGTGAGGTAAGGTAACCACCTACTTCTCCTCTGCCGGTAACTACCTGCAAAATATCCTCAGGAAGGACACTGTTGATCACTTTTATCATTTCCAGACTGCAGAAAGTGGTATATTCCGAAGGTTTGATGATGACTGCATTTCCCATTCTCAATGAAGGAATAATCTGCCAGATCGCAATCATCAAAGGCCAGTTCCAAGGGGCAATGGCGGCCACCACTCCAATCGGGTTTCTGTATAAAACATCTTTTCTGGTTTCGTCTTCAAACACAATTTCTTCGGGTAAATCCAATGATGCCGGAACTTGTGTCCAGCCTACACAAGCCTGCATTTCGAAATTAGCTCCAGGACCATTCAACGGTTTTCCCTGCTCTCGGGTGATCCATTCTGCAAGGTGTTGTGAATTTTGCTGTAAAGCTTCCGCTACTTTTAATAAAATGTCTTTTCTTTCTGCATCCGGCCTTGCTGCCCATAGTTTCTGGGCTTTTTTTGCTTTCTCAATTTTGGTATCAATCTCCTCACGGGAAGTATTGGTTACTTCGCCTATAACCTCTAAGGTAGAAGGATTTAGGGATAAAAACCGGGTATCTGGAGTATGGGTTTCTTTGACTGCTGATGTATTTTCCATTGTTTTAAATTATTTTGTATTTTACGTAGTTCGAAAATGGCAATAACATGATATAAATCATTTACCTATTCTCTATTTTTTTTAACCTAAACTCTACCTATCATGGAAAAGATCGAAGAAAGAACTGTTTTCAGCATTCCTTTTGGTGAATTGAATGTATTTGAAACGAATGTAGTTTGTCATGATTTTCCTTTCTATTTTGAAAAGCCTGTCATCACGCTAATGTTGAGTGGCAATAAGATTATTCGCAGTGAGGATGAAACTTTTGAGTTTAATGAAAGAAGTGTATTTATTCCGCCCTGTAACAAGGAACTGAGCATAGATATCCATCCCATTTTCAAAGAACCCACGAAATGTCTGGTATTGAATATTGAACAGGAATATATTGACAGTGTATTCTCCGAAGTGATTGAAAACTGGCATCCGGACTGGGACAGAACGGGAATTATGATGAAAGAAAATGCAGTAAAAAAGTTCGTAAGCTCGGATGAGTCTTTATGGAGAAGCCTTACCAATCTTTATAACAGAAGAATTGACGGAAATCTTCATAATACTTCGGATTTTCTTTTAAGCTTAAGTTTGAAAGAACTGATTTATGAGCTGATGAAGACCAATGCAAAGCATATTTTGTTGTATTCTGACAAGACAGAAAATGTGCAGAACGGACTTCAGGAAGTGGTTCATTTTATCAAACAAAATTACAGAGAACCGATTACCATCAAAAAACTTTCTGTGATCGCAGGAATGAGTGAAGCCAATCTCTTTAAAAAGTTTAAGCATTCCTACAACTGTACTCCGGTAGAATATATTATCCAGTTGAGAATAGAACACGCCAAGCAGCTTTTGATCAGCAATCCTGAAATCGGGATTAAGAATATCTGTTTTGAATCGGGCTTTAATACATTGGAGTATTTTTACAGAAAATTCACTCAGATCACTGGAAAATCACCGAAAAAGTTTAAAATAGATTGATAGATAAGGCTGGAAGATGGAAGAAAGGAAGATGGAGGTTAGTATCTGTCTTTTTATTTCCGGCAGTTATCATTATTCAATAAAGTAATTATTTTATGTACTGTAAAAAAGTGTTCATTATTTTAAGTCTTTTCTTATACTGTATCTTTTATGCGCAAACTCTGCATTTGTATGGCGGCGCAGATCAGGATCAGTATCTGGGATGCTTAAACTGTGATAATTTTGATAAAAATTCGATATGGAATAAGTTCAGTGATTATGGAAATGCATTGAGTTCAAAATCTATCTGGAATACCTATGGAAACTACGGAAGCACTTATGGTCCTTACTCTCCGTGGAATGCTTATGCTTCTTATCCTCCGGCGATTCTGGATCAGGATGGGAATTTCTTTGGGTTTCTTACATTGAATCCTTATCAATCTGAAAGGTCTGAGCTTGACCTTGCAATGATTTTGTGCAAGCATCATGAGGAGATTAAAAGTGATGTCGGAGCCTGGTATGAGAAATTGTTCCGGTAAAACCACCCCGAAAATTCTTTGAATTTTCGCCACCCCTCCGGAAGAAGTGAATTTTTACGTATTCAGTGGGAATATTTGTAAATAATAACTGCATAGAAAAGTATAAGGTTAGATTCCTGCTGAATGACAAATACAACGCACAGTTTATCCGTACAGCTTGTCATTCTGAAAGAAACTATGTCTAATAGGTTGGAAAACGCAAAGGCGCTAATTTTGTCCTAAGCTTGATGTTTTAAGACGCTAGGATTTTATCTCCGATAAAATGGATTATGGTTAAATGATAGCTAGAAAATTGTAATGTGGGATTCTTTCAGAATGACGAATACAATGCTTAACTTATCCGTACACTTTGCCATTCCATAGGAATCTCTGCATTGCTTGGTTGAAAAACGCAAAGACGCAAACTTTGTCCAAAACTTTATGTTTTAAGACGCTAAGATTTTATCTCCGATAAAATGGATTATGGTTAAATGATAGCTAGAAAATTGTAATGTGGGATTCTTTCAGAATGACGAATACAATGCTTAACTTATCCGTACACTTTGTCATTCCGTAGAAACCTCTGTATAGATTGGTTGGAAAATGCAAAGGCGCTAGTTTCGTCCTAAGCTTTATATTGTAAAACGCAAGGATTTTATCTCCGATAAAATGGATTATGGTTACATGATAGCTACAAAAGTGTAAGGCGGGATTCCTGCGGAATGACAAATACAACGCATAGTTTATCCATACAGTTTGTCATTCCGTAGGAATCCAGATATTAAATAATCTATACGCTTAACCTAGTATTGAAAAATCATGGGTTCGAATCCCGTATTCTCCACTAGATAATTTTAGTTAACTTGTTTTTTCGAATGGTAATTGACGATGTGGATTAAAAATGCTATTGATTAGCTCAATTGTACCTGGAAATCATCACTTAAAGTCAAAACACCTTCTTTGATCGCTTCCGGGTGGGTGGAGAAGCCTTTTAATTTTGAAGTTTTTCCTTTTAATACCAAATCTAAAAGTTGTTTATCGGATAATTTTTTACCGAAAATTTCAAAGGTAATTTTAAAGCCACAATTTTTGAAATCGGAGCAGCCTACAGCAGTTTTTCCCTTGATCAGGTTATGTTCTTTACATTTTGGGCATTTCGTTTCTTCCCAGGACTGCAGTTCTTTTTTCTGTGCAGGTTCTCTTTTTTTCTTCTCCTTAACTTCTTCTTTTCCTTCTTCCTGAAGGGTAATCACTTTTCCTTTTCCGTACACCACTTTTTCAGTGAGTTCTGTCACCATCTGAATCAGTTCTTCTTTGAAAAGATTAGCTTCATACTCTCCTTTTTCAATTTTACGAAGTTTGGATTCCCATTCTCCGGTCAATTCCGGGCTTTTTAACAGCTCATCTTCAATGGTATCGATCAGCTGGATTCCGGTTTGGGTAGCGATCAGATTTTTTCTTTTTTTCTCGATGTATTTTCTTTTGAAAAGGGTTTCGATGATGTTGGCACGGGTAGATGGTCTTCCGATCCCGTTGTTCTTCAGCATTTCACGCAATTCTTCATCTTCTACCTGTTTTCCGGCAGTTTCCATCGCTCTCAGCAGTGTTGCTTCGGTATAAGGTTTTGGGGGCGTTGTTTTTCCCTGGTGGATCATCGGATCGTGGGGCCCGGTTTCTCCTACAGTAAATTCAGGGATGGTTTGTTCTTCCTCTTTTTCTTTTTCCTTATCGGTGGTTTCTTCTTTAGGCTCTTTGGCGTAAACGGCTCTCCATCCTGCTTCAAGAACCTGTCTTCCGCTGGTTTTGAAAGGAATAGTTCCTACTTTACCTTCTACTAAAGTATTGGAAATTTTACATTCCGGATAGAAAACAGCAATGAAACGCTTTGCAATCAGATCATAAATCAGTTTTTCTTCCCTGCTCAAATTCTGAGAAGGTGGAATTTCCGTAGGAATGATGGCATGGTGATCCGTTACTTTTGTATCGTCGAAAACTGCTTTTGATTTTGGAATAGGAGCTTCCAGCAACGGAGCAATCAGATCCTGATACGGATACATTTTCTGAAGGATTCCTGCAATTTTCGGATATAAACTGTCTGATAAGTAGGTGGTATCAACACGCGGATAGGTTACGTGCTTCTTTTCATACAGACTTTGCACGTAATTCAACGTATTTTCCGCCGAATAACCGTATTTTTTATTGGCTTCTACCTGAAGTCCGGTCAAATCGAAAAGTCGTGGATTTTTTTCTTTTCCTTCTTTAATTTCGAAAGAAACGATCTCAAATGGATTGACTTTAAGATATTCCAATCCTTTCTCAGCGCGTTCCAATGTTTTTAAACGGTCGATCGCCGCATTGAAAATAACGTCACGGTATTTGGTTTTCAGTTCCCAATATTCTTCCGTGGTAAAGGCATCGATTTCTTTCTGACGCTGCACCAGCATCGCCAATGTAGGAGTCTGCACTCTTCCAATGGAAAGAACTGCTTTATTTCCCCCAAATTTCTTCGTAAAAAGCCTCGTTGCATTGATTCCCAACAACCAGTCTCCTATGGCTCTGGCGTTTCCGGCCAGATACAGATTTTTGTAGTCTTCTGCAGGTTTTAAGCTTGCAAATCCTTCTTTAATAGCATCTTCCGTTAGTGAAGAAATCCATAAACGCTGAACCGGTTTGTTGCACTTTGCTTTCTGCAATACCCAACGCTGAATGAGTTCTCCCTCCTGCCCGGCATCCCCGCAGTTAATGACCTCATCACATTCTTCAACTAATTTTTCAATGACTTTAAACTGATTTTCAACACCTTTATTAGGGATCAGCTTGATTCCAAAGCTGCTGGGAATAATCGGCAGTGAAAAAAGGTTCCAGGATTTGAATTGTGGGCCGTAGTCGTGTGGTTCTTTTAAAGTACAAAGGTGTCCGAACGTCCATGTTACGCAATAGCCGTTTCCTTCCATATAGCCTTGTTTAGGCGTGGTAGCGCCCAATACTTTGGCGATATCTCTGGCAACACTGGGTTTCTCGGCAATACATAATTTCATGAACTCGGGTTTATTGAAGGAGTGCAAAAATCGGGATTTTTTTTGACATTGCAAATTGCTGCTTATAGTTACTTAAATATGATTATTACTCATACTAATTCTTTAAAATACATTTTGGCTACTCCTTCTACATAATCATTCTTTAATGATTTTACAATCTCTTCTTTGAGCTTTTTTGAATTTTTGAATTTTTCTATAAAATATTTTGTTCGTCCTCTTAAAATCCAATAAGAATTAAATTTTTTATAATCAAAATTATCTAAATCTGTTAACCAAATAAAATAAGCTTTCTCTCCTTTAAATACTTTACGTAACTGTGGTCTAATTTTTTGCATTAAATCTACTTTAAATTTGAAAGCAATATTAATAGCTTTCAATAAATGAATATTTTCATATGATTTAAAGTAAGCCTTACTTTCATCAAAATTCGACATATCAGGAATGAGTGACAAAAAACTATCAAACATTTCCATATCAAAATCAATGAGCTCATATAATACTGCTGTTTCAAATAAAAAGATATCAAAGTTCTCATGTAATTTCTCAGTCAAAATTTTCTTTAAAGCCAATTTCGTGTCATCATTTATCAATGTTAGAGCGTAAACTAAATCATCAAAATATTCATTGTCCCTAGCCAATTGTGTAATTTCAGAAATATTAGATATATCTTTTATAAGTTGCTCAATTTCGTCTGTTGAACATATTTTCACGTACTTATCTAGTATATCGGTGAATCCTATTCCTTTATACTCCTTTAAAATAAATAAATCTAATATTTTTTTAAGAGTTTTTTTATCTATATTTACCTTTTCAACAAAGAAGTATAATCCATCATATGGTATTAAATTAAGCTTTAAAAGCTTTTTAGAATCTTTTAAAATTTTAAAAATAAACTTTTCTTTTTCTTTATTTTCTACGTCTATTATGCTTAAAATCATAACCAAATTATTAATTATTTTTTCTAACCTTAAAGGTCTAAAAATATCAATTTGATCAGCAAGTTCATCATATGAAAATAAGAGATTATCTAATAATTCATTTATTTTAAATAATACATTTTCATAAACTTTAAGATTAGATATTGCATATCTGTTGAAAAGATATTTTATAAACTCTTCATTAACATTAAAAATTAAAAGTTTTATAGCATACCATTCAAATATTTCATATTTTTCAGAATTCGGATTTTTCAAAGAATAGAGAATAAATAAGCTTTCCAACACCTTTTTTGATATATCAATATATTCTTGGTAATAATTGAAAATTATAAAATTATGCTCTATATAAGAATTAAATCTTAAAAAATTAGATTTTAGTTTATAATAAGAATCAATTGATTGTCCTCCTCCATTACTATCTCTATAATGTATTTTCTGGATTTCTAAAAAACAATTATTGATTTTATTTTCAACATCATCGTAAAACTGGATTTCCTTAATGTTCTTATAAATATCTACAAAATGAGGAGCGTTTTGCTTAATGAATCTTTCATCATCATCAAATTCCAGATCATTTATTTGTTCAAGTATCTTATCTTTATCATCATAATAAAATGATTTAATAAAACCTCTAAGTTTAATTAAATTATATTTTGAAATTGTATAATTTATTGGATTAAATGTTTTATTTGCATCATTATAAACTTCTAAAAAAATTTTACTTGATTTAATATAGTCACCCATTAAATAATAAGTATAACCTTTTCTCATTAAATCTTGTTTGGAATCAGATTTATCTTCTCTTAAAAGCTCCTTAGTTCTTTTAAAATTAAGCTTTTCTAAATTACATCGCTCACAATCACATTTAGATAAATCATATAGTTTATGAATACAAATTTGATTTTTACTATTATTTCCTGACCATCTTATATGTAATATTTTATTATATTGAAAGAAATTAATAACCTCTCTTAATTTATCACTCTTATATTCTAAATTTTCTGAAGATATTAGGTTATTACCATTTATTACAATTGAATCCATAAAATCAAAAAATTTTTCATTATCTGTGTAAAAACCCCAGTCATTAAAAAATGTTTTGTCACTTCCTTTAAAGGGATAAAGTTGACATATTACATTTATTGGTAATACTTTTATTCCCTCAAACAGTTTTAAAGTATGCAAAATCTCATTTAGAATATTACTATCAGTAATTTTTGTTTTTGAATAATCAGCATTAATATCTTTCTTAACAATTCTTTTTTTCCGTATTTGATTATACTTTGCATAATCTATTTGTTTAAATAATCTTTCAAAAGTATTTTCACTTAGTAAATTATCTGCAGGAATATAGATTTGTATAAAATTAGACCCTTTAGCCTTTTGTTCCAACATTCTTTCGGGTAACATTGGATCATTTTGAATATCATACCAATAAATATTTTTATTATTTATATCACACAAAGTAAATAATAATCCTTCCTCCAACTCATTATAAAAATATTCAGCATGTCTCAATGATATTGTAAAAGGAATCTTCCCAAAATATTCGTGAGATTTTGTTTTAATTTTCTTTATTTCTTTATCCGTACCTTTATTTTGATTATAGAATAAAAATAAGTGCTTAGGTTCTTGTGGAATTGTATCATCCAGAACTTCAAAAAAATAATCTATACCCATATCTTCATCGGCAGTTGATGGATTTTCCCCTAATCTCATGTTTTTATTTAAAAACAATCGCCTTAGCTGACTAGTAAGTAATCCATTCGCTTCTTTTCTGATATATCTATTGTCTTTTTTCATCGCTATTAAGTAATTTCATAAATATAACAAAAAGCCCCCTTATAAAAAGAGGGCCAGATCAACAATGTAATGAAACTAGTTCATTATTTCTTTTTTACTTCTGAAATGGCATCGGAAATTCCTCCACCTGCGGTTTCAAAGAAGGCAGGACCAGCCAGAAGGTATACTTTTTCTAATTTTTTGGTAGTGGATAATTTGTGTTCTTTCAGGTAATTTTCAGAACGGTTGGCATGTACGATTCCTCTGACTACATTTCCGGCTACCAAAGCAGTTGGAGAATCTATTCCGGCATCTTTCAAATCGCTGGCGAAGGCAAAATTGGTAACGCCTAATCTCATGGCTTCACGGGCGGCCACTTCGCCTACGGAAGTCATTAAATCGGGGGTGAATTTGTTACGGTCACCTAAACCAATCAATAATAATTTCTTTGCAGACATCGATCCTGCAGGCGGTGTAATTAAAATCGTTTCCAAGGAATGTCCCTGAAACTGTCCTGTTTTTCTAAGGTTGGTCAGTTCTCCTTTTAAGGCCTCATCGAGGTGAACCAATCCGTTCAATTTAGCGGGTAATGCCTGAGGACTGAAAATATCACCTTCTGTATATTCGAAAACACAGGCTACCTGAAGCTGGGCGTCGGCAGACGATGGGCCCTGTACCAATCCTATCATGGAAATTCCGTCTACGGTTCCCCAGGTTTTGGAAGTTCCGATGGCTGTTGTTTTCGCAGGAGCTGTGGTTGTAGTTTGTGCAAAGTTTAAGGTAGATAATGCTAAAGCTGCAATTACCAGTGATTGTTTTAGTGTATTTTTCATTTGATTTATTTTTTGTTGATTGTTACGAGTTTCGGGGTTCGAGTTGCGGGTTATTTTTGTTGCGGGTTTTAATTTTTGTTTGTTAGAATAACGCAAGAGCGCAAAGTTTTTTTAAGGTTTATGTTGTTAAGGCGCGAGTCGCTTCGCTCCGGCTATTTTTATTTGTTTTTTCAAAGGTAGTTTCTGTGATGGAAAGGTGCATTGATCTGGGGTAATTGTTCAATTTATTTTCAAATGATCTCATTTTCAGATTTTCAAATTCCCTGTGTTTTTTTTTAAAATTTAAATACAATTCTGGAGTTGATGAAAAGTCCGTCTTTGTGGTTGTCGATTACGTCGTTGATAAAGGCTCCGGTATTGAAATATTGTATTCCGGTGTTAAAGGTTAAAAATGGATTGATCTTATAATTAAAGCTTCCTAAAAATGCGGTTCCGATGTATCTCTTTTTTGAGTTGGAAGACGCCAGGTTCAATGTTCCGCTGGGTCTGTAAATTCCGTCCTGGATAGAATATCTCCAGTTGAAAACTACGTCTGCCTGTACGGTTATTTTTTTACCTAAATCAATGGTTGCATAAGGATGGATATCAATTAAATTCACCGGACCGATCTGAGGATTAAATCCAAAATACCCACCTTTCGGGTACAGCGGGTTGAATGTTCCCAATGTTCCGTCTCCTTTATTGCTGTCTCCTGAAATATAATCGTTTCTAAGGTTGATGGTCGGTTTTCCTTTTACATTTTCAAACATATATCCGATATCTGCAGAAGCCGTCCATGCGCTGATATTTCCTTTATTAAAAATCCCGAACTGATAGGCTGCCTCAAAATTGTAAATAAAACCTCCTCCATATTTCCAGAATCTTCCGCCAAAAGTATGTCTGTTCTCATCAGAAAGTCCGTCTTCAAAGCGTACTTCTTTTCTATGAATTCCCAAGTAATACAGCTCCAGATTTCCGCTTCTGGGAATAATCCATGTGTTGTAACTTCCCCAAAGATTGATTGATTTTGAAGACTTGTTATCAAAAGCTCCCGGATTGATTTCACTGGCGGCCATCATAAAGGCATCAGATCTGAAATTTCCTTTTTTGTACATGAATTTTAATCCATCAAAATAGAGTCTTAAATTCGGACCTTCTCTTACTGAGATCAGTCTTCCGCTTCCATAATCAAGTTCCTGTCTTCCGGCACGTACGGTCAACTTTTCTTTATCATTTTTCAGAATATCAACATCAATAAAGAGATTCTGGATATTCAAATGGTCTTCATCAATAGGTCTCGGACCGTTCTTTCTTCCGTTTTCCCATGCACTTCTCACCTGCCCGAAAATTCTTACTCTTGAACCCAGATGCAGATCTGCATGTACACTGTATCTTTGAATCAGAAAAGGATTGCTCCCGATATCCATTCTCCCCCAATCTTCATTATTAAAGTCTACAAATTCCAGTCTTGCTTCTCCTCCCAAAGAAAGATAATGGTTGCTTTTTTCTGCAATGGGTATGTATTTGATGGAATTGTAAAAAGTTTTTGCAGAGTCTTTATAGGAAACATAATCTTCATCAAACCTCATCAGCTTAAACTGAGCAGAAATTTGAAGTGGAATAAAAATCTGCAGCAACAGTACAATGACAATCAGTTTTTTCATGATGATTTCTTTGTTAAATAATGATCCACTGAATATCTTCCCGCTCCCATAAACAGTAAAAACAGGTAACACAAACTGTACATAAAGGGAGTATCTTTCACCAATAAAGCATCATTCCAATGGAGAATAAAGTATCCTGTAAGCGTCACCGCTAAGATCGGCAACACAGCAATTCTTGTTAAAAAACCAAAGATCACAAATATCGGAAATACCAGATTGGCTGCATCAGCGAAAAGACTGTTGAAAGCTTCGGGAAGATGCAACGGGTTGGGTACCTGTTCTGCTTCTGAAACACCTACTCCTATTTTTTTTAATCCGTGAGCTACGATTAATTCTACGGAAAGTAAGACTCTGAAAGCTAGAAGGGCAACATCTGTTAATTTTCTTCCCGGATTGGTATTGGTGATGATATGGATTAACTTTTTCATGATTGGAATGAATTTTTAAAATGATTTTTGTTTTTTTTAACCGCAGATTACACGGATTGACACGGATGATTGGGGGTATTTATAGTGGTAATTTCTTTGTGTATAGAACCACCCCGTCAAAAATTCTTTGAATTTTCGCCACCCCTCCAAGGGAGGGGAATTTTCACCCCTTCAGTTGGAACGTTGGTTGATAATTGGATAATTAAAAACTTTTGTGGCTAAAAAATTATTTTGTCTGATAGCCTCCGTAATATTTTACCGGTGACCAGTCTGGAATAACTGGAAGTGGTGCGGGTGCTGCTGTTTTGTAGGTTTCATCTCCGTAAACTACTTTCCCATCTACGATTGTCAGTTTTGAAGTGATATTTTTGATGTCTTCATCATTGACTGTGAAATAATCTTTATCCAAAATAGTCAAGTCCGCAAAGTATCCTTTCTGTATTTTTCCTTTCTGATAGTCTTTGATGAGTTCGTACCCTCCGTAAGTAGAAAGTGATAAAGCTGTTTTTCTGTCCAGTGTATTTTCTTTACCCATCACCTGAGTTCCTCCTATTGTTTTCCCTGTGGTGATCCAGTATAAAGCCACCCATGGATTGTAACTTGCTACTCTTGTTCCGTCAGTTCCCAATCCTACCGGAATTCCCATTTCCAGCATTTTTTTCACGGGAGGAGATGCCAAAGCCGGCTTTTTACCATATCTGTGAATGAAACTTTCTCCCTGATACGCCATTCTGTGCTGTACTGCAATTCCTCCACCCAACGCTTTGATTCTTTTCATATTATCTTTGGTAACGGTTTCTGCGTGGTCGATAAACCATACTAATCCGTTCAAAGGAGTTTCTTTATTGACATCTTCGATAACATTCAAAAATCTGGTGATACTTTCATTGTACGTCGCATGGATTCTGAAAGGCCATTTATTTTTTACCAGAAGACTTACTACGTCTTTCATGTTTTTTTCCATCGTAGCCGGAAGTTCCGGTCTTGGGAAAAGAAAGTTTTCAAAATCGGCTCCGTCTGACACGAGGTTCTCTCCTCCTCCGTTGACATGATAATCGATTTCATTAAAATCATTGTGACCATGGTCATCAATTTCTACCATTCCGATCCATTTGGTGTAATCTGCAAGTTCAGATCCTTTTTTCTGGGCAAATAAGTAGTAAGGAAGTCGAACGGTAATTTTCCCCTGTTTGTTCAACTGATCTGTTGTTCCGTAGTCGTCCGGAAAATTCTGGAATCCTCCACCTGCATCCATTACGGCAGTCACTCCTAATCTGTTAAGTTCCGTCATGTATTGAAGGGTAGAATTTACTTTTTCTTCTTCTTTCAGCTCCGGCAGTTTCGCCAATGTTGAATAAAGAATAAATGCATTAGGCTCTGCCACCAGTAATCCTGTAGGATCTCCGTTATTGTCTTTTTCAATTAAGCCTTGTGCAGGATTGGGAGTATCTCCATTGATGTTCAGTTCTTTTAATCCGGCTTTGTTCAACCAGGCTTTTCCATAGAGATACATGACGAAAGTGGGAACATTTCCTGTAGCTTCATTAATTTCAGCCAGTGTGGGAAGTCTTTTTTCTTCAAACTGATATTCATTCCAGCCTCCGATTACTCTTACCCATTGTCCTTTCGGTGTTCTCTGAGCCTGTTCTTTCAGCATTTCCAAGGCTCTTTTTAAAGATTTTACACCATCCCAACGAAGTTCGGCATTGTAAAATCGTCCTCCTCGGATTACATGCAAATGGCTGTCAAATAATCCGGGAATCACCCTATTTCCTTTGGCATCAATGACTTTTGTATTACCATTTTTTAATTTTAAAATCTGGGCGTTGGTTCCCACCTGTAAGATTTTGTGGTCTTTGATGGCAACAGCCTGTGCTTCCGGATTTTTATCATCCATTGTGGTGATCTTTCCATTGGTGATGATCATGTCTGCTTTCTGAGCATTCAGAATTCCTGCTGCCAGAACTGTGGAAAGTGTAAGTATATTCAGTAGTTTCATTATTTCAATATTTAAGTTTGAAGGTTTCGGCAGGCTGAAAGCCTGCCGAAACAGCCCCATTAGTGTTTTAACATTTCCTGAGCATACTGAATTCCAATCCCGTAAGCTCCACCATGTTTTTTCATCAGGTCATTAACCGGCTTGTAGGTTTCTTTTCTTGCCCAATCTCTCTGCAGTTCCAATACATACTGAACAGAAGTGATAGGATGCGCTCCTGCCTGAACCATACGGGTGATTGACTGATCGTGCGCTTCTTTAGAAATATCCCCTGAAGCATCGGTTACTACGTAAACATCATAACCTTCGTCAATCGCTGATAATACAGGTCCTACGATACATACACTTGTCCATAATCCGGCAAAAACCAGTTTCTTTTTATTTTTCCCTGTAATGGCTTTGTGAGCATTAACATCTTCCCATGTATTCATGGTAGTTCTGTCTACATATCCGCTTGTTGCTTGAGGATATACTTCTGAAATTTCCGGGAAAACAGGTCCGCTGAATGACTTTTCTGCCACCGTCGTTACTACTGTAGGAACATTGAATATTTTTGATCCACCTGCTACCAGTGCTACATTATTTCTTAATTCTTCCATGCTGATGCTTTTTGTAGCGAAAGCCATTTGTCCTTCGTGGTCTATAAGCACTACTGCATGATTGGTAGGGTTTAATAATGATTTTCCAGGATTTTGAGCTGATGCTGTTAATGATAATAAACCAGCTGCAAATGATAGGATTAATTTTTTCATAATAATTTAAAATTTAAGGGTTGTTATTTCTGTTGAATTTTTTATTTATAGGGTCATCGGTACTTCCATCAAAAGGATTTCCGTACCTTCTTGAAGGGATTTGATCGTAATTTCCTGAATATCCCAGACTCCGAATCCATCACGTTCTTCTATGATCTCTCCGCCTATTTCTGCGCTTCCTTTAAGGATGAAAGCATAGATTCCGTTTCCTTTTTTTCTGATCTGATAATGGGTTTCTTTATTCTGGTCAAAAGTTCCCAGGTGAAACCATGCATCCTGATGAATCCATACACCTTCGTCATCTGCATTGGGAGAAAGAATCTGTTGAAATTGATTGTGACCTTTGGTTTTATCTAATGTAATCTGATCATATCTTGGCGTCACATTTCTTTTTTTCGGATAAATCCAGATTTGAAGGAATTTCACCAGTTGATCACTGTTTTTATTGAATTCGCTGTGCATAATTCCGGTTCCTGCACTCATGACCTGAATATCTCCGCTTCTGATCACGGCTGTATTTCCCATGCTGTCTTTGTGTTCAAGATCACCTTCCAAAGGAATACTGATGATTTCCATATTGTCGTGAGGGTGGGTTCCGAAACCTCTTCCTGCTTCCACTTTATCATCATTCAGGACTCTCAATACTCCGAAGTGCATTCTTTCAGGGTTGTAATAATTGGCAAAACTGAAAGTGTGCTGGCTCAACAGCCATCCGTGATCTGCTTTCCCTCTTGAGTCTGCTCTGTGGATCACAGAGTTTTCTTTTATTTTTGATTCTGTATTGGGAAGATGATTGTATCCGATCGGTTCTAATGGTTCGATCTCATCGATGTCATTTTTCATAGCGCTGGCCAAAGAAGCTGATGCTACAAACATTCCTGTTCCCAATAATCCTTTCTTTAAAAAATCTTTTCTGTCCATATCAGATTGTTATTTGTTCTTGTTTGATAGGACAAATTTAGAGAGACCGGAAACCCTGCACATTTAACTAGTTTAATAAATGACTTTGAAGCAAAAAAAAATGCCGAATACTTTTGTATTTGGCAGTATGAGTATATTGGATTGTTGTTTTTTTGGAAAGCACAAGAGGTTTTTTACTCTTAGGAACTATTTAATTTGATATAATATTTTAAAGAATAACTCTATTTAGATTTCTACGGAATAACAAACTGTGTGGGTAAGACCGTTATTTCAACTGTGTCATTACGTAGGAATCTCTATATGAATGATAAGCAAAAAAATAATTGGAAAACGCAAAGACGCAAGTTGTTTTTTAAGCTAAATATTTTTAAGGTGCAAGGATTTTATCTCCGATAAAATGGGTGACTATAATTTCACAGGAATATTCACACCTATAAATCCATGCGAATCTCTGCAATCTGCAAGTATAAAAAACTAAGATCTATTTCTCCTTTGAAGCAAGACGCTTTCTGATGGTACTTACAAATTCTTTTGAAACCCCAAGGTAAGAAGCAATGTAGTATTGTGCGACTCTTTGTGGGATTGAAGGATATACTTTGATGAACTCAAGATATCTGTCTGATGCGGTTTTGGAAATCGTATTGACCAATCGGCTCTGCAGTGTAGCAAGATTCCTCTGAACCAGCATTCTGAAAACTCTTTCAAATTTAGGAATCTCCTGCAGTAATTTTTCTTTTGTTGTGGGATTCAGCATATAGATTTCCGAGTCTTCCAGTGTTTCGATAAAAACCTTAGAAGGCTTCTGTTCATGAAATGATGCAATATCACTGATCCACCAATCTTCAATGGCAAACAGTAATGTTACTTCAGAACCATTATCATCCAAACAATACATTCTCACACATCCTTTGTGAATATACCCTTCAAACTGGCAGATCTCTCCTTCTCTGAGCAAAACCGTTTTCTTTGGAAACGACTGACAGACAAGCAGATCTGTAAAGGTTTTTTCTTCTTCCGGAGTGATTGAAATAAATCGCGTAATATTTTTGATGATATTTTCGAACATAATGTCAGGTTTATCCCTGCAAATTAGGAAAAAGACTGTAAACTTCATTCTTTAAAAGTCCACTTCCTCCTCCGTAATGATCGATTACTTTAACGTCCTTATCCAAACCGGCACAGAATATTTTTATATCTTTCTCAAAATCCTCCTCTAAGCCGGAACTTAAAAGAACAATATCTACCGTATTTTCTTTTACATATTCATAGCAGAAATTTTCATCACTTTGTATTTCTGCTGTCCAGCCTTCATTGTTTTCTATAATTCTTTTTAAAGTATCCAGAATTTCCTGATTCTTTCCTATAACTAAAAAATGTAATGTTTTCATGTTGTTCAGTGTTTAAAGTTTAAAATTCAAGGTTTAAGGTTTAAAGTTCAAGGTTTAGAGTTTAATGTTTATATTGTTTATGTAAAGGGTAAAAGGACGATTTAGATTCCTGCGGAATGAAATAGTGTGTGGATAAATAAAGCGCTTAGTTTGTCCATTCCGTAGCAATTTACACTCTTACAATTTCAAACGCACCCATCCTCAAACTCACCCACTCGTATCCGAAAGTCGAAACCTCACACCCACTCTCAAACTCTCTTACCCTCAAACCCGTATCACGCATCCCGAACCCGCTACAAATGCTTATTCCCTGTAATTTTCAATTCGTTTAAATCCAGTTGTGATTCTGCTTTTCGGATTTCATCATCACTGAAAAGTTTTTCACGTTTCATTTTAAACAGTTCTTTTCGCTGTAAGGCAAATATATCCAGCATTACTTTATGATATTCTGCCATATCATTTCGTCTGTTGGTACACATTTCAATAGAATTGAGATGATTCTGGTGAAGTTTGATATCACTTTCCAGTGCCTTTTTAAGGTTCTCCAGCAGACCATTGCTGTTCACCGCTTCATTGTATTCATTATCAAGTTTATGAACGGCAAGTTTATCCAGTCTCATCTGAATTCCGGCCTGCTGTTCGTGAGAAGGCAAAATATGATCAATCTCTCCTATTTTGGTTAATTTAATGATCAAAGGCAGGGTAAGTCCCTGAAACACCAAGGTTACAAAAATAACCACAAATGTGATAAAAATAATCAGATTTCTCATCGGAAACTCAGCTTGTGAATTCATCATCACCGGAATAGACAAAGCTGTTGCCAGGGAAACCACTCCTCTCATTCCTGCCCAACCTATGATTAAAGGATTTTTCCATCCCGGACTCGGATCACGGCGGGCCTTTTCACTAAACCATCTTGGAAGATGAGCCACTGGATAGATCCATAAAAGACGTACCACAATGACGATCAGGCTTATAATCAAACCATATTCAATACCTTCCATTACTGAAATGTCCCCTAATCCATTGATTATATCCGGAAGTTCAAGACCAATCAATACAAAAACCAAAGCATTCATCACAAAAATCAGGGTGTTCCAGACTCCTGTCATATTGATTCTGGTAGTTCCGGTTTTGAAAATCTCATGAGCACGGAAAGACATAAACAATCCTCCGCTCACGACAGCCATTACCCCAGAAAAATGAAAATGTTCCGCAGAAAGAAATAAAATATATGGCGTCATTACCGTAAGTGCTGCATCAATAGCGGGTGTAGTGGGTAAAAAACGGTGAATAGCATAAAAAATATGAGCTCCTGCAATCCCTACGACAACACCCATACCTGCTACCAGAAAAAACTGTCCAGTCGCTTCATGCATTGAGAAAGCACCTGTCATTACAGCGGCCAAAGCAAATCTGAAAACAATCAGTGAAGAAGCATCATTAATCAAACTTTCTCCTTCCAATATGGCAATCGTACGTTTGGGAACTTTTAATCCTTTTAAAACTGTTGTGGCAGCTACAGCATCCGGCGGCGAAACAATTCCTCCCAATAAGAATCCTAATGCCAGCGTAAATCCCGGAATCAACATTTGTGAAGTGTAGGCAACTACTAAAGAAGTCAGAAATACCAACCCGAAAGCCAAGAGACTGATGGGACGCTTCCATTTCCAGAAGTCATTCCATGAAGTGTACCAGGCTGCTTCGTATAAAAGAGGTGGTAAGAAAATCAGAAATATAATCTCCGGATCCAGCTTTAAAACAGGGACTCCGGGAATAAGGCTGATCCCCAATCCGGCAAGTACCAGAAAGATAGGATAGGCTATTTTGATCCGCTGTGCCAGCATGACCAGCAGCATAACGAGTAATAAAAGTCCTAATATTAAAAGTAATTGTTCGTGCATGTTTTTTGAAGTTAGATTTCAGGTTCTGATCATTTATGTTTGGGCTAAAGCCATTGGTAAATTTATTTTTTTAAAGGCGGGCTAAAGCCCGCCGCTATTGAATGTTTATTTATTGAGACTCCTACGGAGTGACAATCTGTATGGATAGATTATGCGCATACTTTGTCATTCCGTATGAATCTCCAATTCACTTAAACACCTAAAAGATCATTAAAAATTATAAATACATTCAAAGTTAAAATACTTATTTAAATAGTATTGAATTAGCAATTTCAATTTCTTCCTCGTTAATAGAATGTCCGAAATTGGCATATACTTTTTCTGTTACCTCTGCATTCATTTCTCTTAAAATATTGGCTGTAGCATATACTCTTTCTACCGGAACATGAAAATCAGGATTGCTGGTTCCCAGGAAAACCGGAGTTCCTGCAAAATCGCCTTTATAATTTTCACGGTTGATTTTATCTCCAATCACACCTCCAATAATGGCAGCTGCTCCACCGAACTTCTGAGCGTTTCGGGCTAAAAATTCAAGGGTAAGACAGGCTCCCTGGGAAAATCCGAAGAAGTAAATGTTTTCAGGTTTAATTCCTGCATTAACAGCTGCTTTTACCGTTTCTTCAACCATTTCAATAGCAGATGATAACCACGGTTCATTTTGTTCTACGGGAGCTATAAATGAAAAAGGATACCAGGTGTGATTCAAAGCCTGTGGAGCCAGCAGTGCATAATCTTTTACATTTAAATGCTGGGACAAACTCAGAATATCCTGAGCACTTCCTCCGCGTCCATGAATCATTATTAAAGCTTTTTCTGCCTGATTTAAGGGTATTCCTGCTGTTTTTATATTTAAAATATGACTCATTATTTCTATCTGAATTTTTCTGTTGGATAATCTATTTTAGGAAGAACTTCTTTCAAACGTTCTCTTCTTTTTTCAAACTGTGGCGGTAATTGCAGATCTTCTCCTAAAAATGCGGCTTCTTCATCTACATCGAACCCTGGGCCCGAAGTAGCAATTTCAAACAAAACGCCTCCCGGTTCTTTAAAATATACGGAAGTAAAATATTTTCTGTCTTTCACTTCGGTATGTTCCAATCCGTATGCATTTAATCTTTTTACCATTTCCAACTGGGATTCCGCATCGGGAGTGGCAAAAGCTACGTGGTGAACTGTTCCTCTTCCTGCTAATCCTTTTAAAGCATTTGGGGTAGAAAGCAGATCTACATATTTCCCCGGCATATTTTCTGTTCCCAATCTCAATCGGTCAGGGCTTTCTTTGATCACTTTATGATCCATCTGAGTGGTCAGAAGTGCTGCTGTTCTTTCATAAGCATCCTGCCAGATTTCTACATGATGAATCCCTTTGATCGCATAATCTTTTGGAATATAGCCGTTGTAATATCCTTTTCTTTCGTCTTTATCATTAAAAACCAATTCCAATCCCAATCCGTCAAAATCTTCAAGATAAATGAAAACTTCATCAGAGAACCTTTGCTGCGGCTGCTTGAAGGGAATATTGAATTGTTCCAGACGGTTCATCCAATAATCCAGGGCATCGATAGAAACTGAAAAAGCTGTTGTATTGAGCATTCCTTTACCATGTCTGCCATTGATCAGATCTTTACCATAAGGAAAAGTAGTCATTATTGTTCCCGGTGTTCCATATTCGTCACCGAAGTAAAAATGATAAACATCTGAATAATCAAAATTGACTGTTTTTTTGACTAACCTAAGTCCTAAAACTCCGGTATAAAAGTCTATATTTTCCTGTGCATTGCCGGTAATTGCCGTAACGTGATGCAATCCTGTGATAAGTTTCATTGTGATAAAATTGTTAATTGGTTATTATGATGGAGGCGAGATTTCGGGGTTCGGGATTCGAGTTGATAAGTTCGAGAATAACTTTATTCATCTTCTGTTTTTTAGCTCAAGATTCTCAAACCCTCTTCCCTTCAGACTCTCAAACTCGAATCTCAAAAACCCGAATCTCGAATCTCGAAAACCCGCATCCCGACTCTCAAACTCCCTACAGCTCTTCCTTCAACCACACATCATTATATTCTTCCGGATGACGCTTAAACTGTGCGTGAACATAGGGACATAGCGGTAAAATTTTTAATTCATTTTCTCTTGCGTAAGAAACCAGTCTCTCCAGTAAAATTTTGGCAAAACCTTTTCCTTCGTATTCTGGGTTTACTTCGGTATGGTAAACAGTCAGTTTTTTTCCAATCACTGATATGTCCATTTTACCTGCTTTATGATCATCTGAGAAAAGCTGAATCTCTCCTTTTCTTCCTTCTAAAACTATTTCTGTTCTTTCCATTTTTTATTTTTTTTGGTATTAAATCGTGTTTTTTTAACGCAAAGATTTAATAATAATCCTTCATATTTTAAGTCGACTTAAGAATGGAATCAACAAGTTGATCCGATGAAGCCTCCTGCTACAATTACCTAAAATAAGTTTATATTCCGGATGCTTAAATCTTTATTCAAAATTAGCATCTTTATAAAATATGACCGATGATCTATGATAAGTTCGGCAATACTCCTTGTATTTTCTCACGCATTCCTTCGTATTGAACAGGAAGTTTAAGGTGGGTTCCCAACTCTTCCAAAGGCTCATCTACAGTGAATCCCGGATTATCGGTTGCTATTTCAAACAAAACACCTCCCGGCTCACGGAAATACAGTGAGTAGAAATAATCTCTGTTGATTTTCGGAGTGATGCTCAGTCCTGCGGATAAGGCTTTCTCACGATATTCCATCAACACATTATCATCTTTTACTCTGAATGCAATGTGGTGATTGGTTCCCGCTGCATTTCTACCTGCCGGAATAGTATCATTTTCAATAATATCAACAATATTAGCGGTATCAATGGCATCTGTTGCCAGTCTATATCTTTCTCCCTCCTGTTTCTGCAAATCATACCCTAAAATATCGGTCAGCACTTTAATGGTAGGATCTGCTTTTTTTAAGGTTAAAGTAACATTATGAAAGCCTCTTAATGCATTTTCATCTTTAATATCATCAGTTGTCCATACTTTTCTGTTGTCTTCAACTAATGGTTCTATCAACTGTAACTGAAGTCCATCCGGATCATTGAAAGAAATCATCTTTTCTCCAAAAATTTCGCCTTCTTCTGTAGTTACATTAAGGCTTTGTAAATGATTTTTCCAGAAGTCAAGGGTTCCTTTGGGTACAGAATATCCGATATGAGTCGCCATTCCGCTTCCATTGGTACCTTTTCCTATTCCTTCCCACGGAAAGAATGTAAGAATGGTTCCCGGAGTTCCGTTTTCATTTCCGAAATAGAAGTGATACGTTCCCGGATCGTCAAAATTTACGGTTTTCTTTACCAGTCTTACGCCTAAAACTTTGGTATAAAAATCTAAATTTCTTTTCGCGTTGTCTGCAATAGCAGTAATATGATGCAGACCTAAAATTCTATTGTCCATGTCTTTTAATTTTGATGCTAAATTACAGTGAACAGAAATCCTGTGCATTTAACTAGTTTAATAAATGCAAAACTCCGTTTCCGGAAACATATTTTAAATCATTTTTTAAACAGTCCACAACCAACTTTACACAATTCTCAAAAAATCCAATTTATTTTACGTTTTCCACAACCCCAGCCACCAGTCAATTTCTATAGCATTTGAATTAAAAAGCATAAAACATTGATAAATGGTTTTAAATAAGTAAAAAATAAAAATACATAAAACACTGAAATAAAGCCAATTAATTCATTAACGATAATTTAATATTTAAAAAGCCTACTTTTTTAGTGGACTAATAAAAATTATATTATATATTTGCAAACGTATTCAGGAAATAAGACAAAATGAAGGCAGAATTAAAATATAATTCAATGAAAAAACATACCATCAAAAATATGATGAAGGATATGTGTATGCCTATACATCAAGAATACTGTGGTTGACCTTACTTTTATTTAGATATATTTTCAAAGGCTTTACCACGTGGTAGAGCCTTTTTTCATTGAACACAACAACATTAAAAAAATAAAAATGAGCAATTCTAAAAACAAATGGTTAATTCCATTGGCTTTTACAAACATCTATGTGATATGGGGAATTACGTTTTTAGCTATTTCATTTGGCTTAAAAGGTTTTCCGCCATTCATTCTTTCGGGGCTAAGATTTCTGGTTGCCGGAATTCTGATGATAGGTTATCTTCTGTCTAAAGGGGAAAAAGCAAATTCTCTGATCAACTGGAAGAAAAATGCCATAACCGGTATTCTTATTCTTACCGGAGGAACCGGGCTTGTTGCCTGGGGAGAGCAGTATGTAACGGCTTCTGAGGCAGCCATTTCTATTGCAACAGGACCATTCTGGTTCATTGCTATCGATAAGAAAAACTGGAAATATTATTTTTCGGATAAATTTATTCCGATAGGATTAGTGATCGGTTTCGTAGGGCTGATTATGTTTTTAAAAGGCAGCGTAAATTCCAGTGCTCATGCGATTGCTGACGGAAACCTGCGTATTACTGCATTTGTAGTGTTGGGATTAAGTTCCATCGCCTGGGTACTCGGTTCATTATATTCAAAGAAAAATCCGGCATCCCAATCTACCTTTATGAATATTGCCCAACAGCTTATCGTAGCGGGATTAGCTTCTTTTCTCATCGCTTTTTTCAGAAAAGAATGGACTGATTTTTCCGTTTCCGCGGTTCCGTTATCGGCATGGTTTGGGGTTCTATTTTTGATCTTCTTTGGATCGATAGTCGCTTATTTGTCGTACATTTGGCTTCTGTCCGTAAAACCCGCTGCTTTGGTAAGCACCCATACCTACATCAATCCTATTGTAACAGTGATTGCAGGCTGGATTGTTGCCAACCAAAGCATCAATGGAGGTCAGCTGTATGGTTTGTTCATCATATTGCTGGGAGTACTTCTAACCAATGTCACCAAGTATTTCAGACTTTCAAAACGGGCTAAGGTCAAAATCAGAAGAGTAAGGAGATTTTTAAACAGAACAGGCAGAAGATATCAGCCTATTTAAAAAGTATATAAAATCAGAATGATAGAAATCAGAAACATATCAAAAACATTTCATCAGAAAAAACAGTCTTTCAAAGCACTGGATAAGGTGAGTCTTAATATAGATAAAGGAGATATCGTTGGAATCATAGGATTCTCAGGTGCAGGAAAAAGTACGCTGATCCGTACTGTAAATCTATTGGAAAGACCGGATGAAGGACAGATTATTATTAATGGAAAAGATTTCACCAAACTTAGCTCCAAACAATTGGCTGAGGAACGTAAAAAAATCGGAATGATCTTCCAGCATTTCAATCTTCTTTCTTCAAGAACTGTTTTTGATAATGTAGCGCTTCCATTGGAACTGGATCATACCAGCAAGGACGAAATCAACAGAAAAGTAAACGAGCTCCTGAAGATTGTAGGACTTGAAGATAAAGCCAATGATTATCCCAAAAGCCTTTCCGGAGGACAGAAACAGAGAGTCGCCATTGCAAGGGCTCTGGCCAATGATCCTCACCTTCTGCTTTGTGATGAAGCAACAAGCGCACTGGATCCGGCAACAACGCAATCTATTCTGCAGCTTTTAAGAGATATCAATCAGAGACTGGGAATTACCATCCTTTTAATTACCCACGAAATGGAAGTCATCAAATCGGTCTGCAACCACGTTGCCGTGATCGATAAAGGAAAATTATTAACAAAAGGAACGTTAAGCGAGATTATTTCGGATAAAGAAAACCCGATCATCCGCCAGTTCATCAATTCAGACATCATGACCCTGCCACAGGAACTCAGCAGCAGACTGCAGAAAGAACCCAAAGAAGGTTTATTTCCGCTGGTCGAAATAGAACTTAATGAAAATATCAGTGTTGAACAGATTCTTTCAACACTATACAACCAATATAAAATCCCTTATAAATTGTTAAAAGCGGATGTAGAGTATTTTGGAAATTCCAATTTCGGTAAACTACTTTTGCAGCTTCAGGGGGAAGCCGAAGAAAACCAACAGGCGATCTATTATTTCAACCAAAATAAAATTCAAAATACAGTAAAAGGATATGCTTAGTGATACGGTAATTGCCCTTTTGGCAAAAGGAACCTGGGAAACAGTTTACATGACATTTTTATCCGGATTTTTTGGATTTGTACTTGGACTTCCGGTAGGAATCATGTTATTTTTAACCAGAAAAGGACAACTGCTGGAAAATGCAGCCTACCATAGAGGATTATCTATTTTGGTTAATATTTTCCGTGCCATTCCTTTCATTATTCTGATTGTATGGATGATTCCTTTCACCAGAATTCTGGCAGGCACTTCTATTGGAGTGAATGCCGCTTTGGTTCCTCTAAGTGTGGGAGCTGCCCCTTTTATTGCAAGACTTGTAGAGAACAGTCTTATTGAAGTTCCTCATGGTCTTATAGAAACAGCCAGAGCTTTGGGCGCTTCTCCATTACAGATTATCAGAAAAGTTTTACTTCCTGAAGCACTTCCTTCATTAATCAATAATGCGACTATCACTTTGATTACCTTAGTAGGTTACTCTGCAATGGGTGGTGCTGTAGGAGCTGGCGGACTTGGACAGGTAGGTTACCAATACGGATATATCGGATATGATATTGTTATTATGAACACCGTTTTGATTCTGCTTGTTCTTTTGGTTTTCATCATCCAGTTTATGGGCGACAGATTGTCAAAAAAGTTTGATCACAGATAGTTTTGAGTTGGAGGGTTTGAGAGTGGGAGTGTTTGAGAGTTTGAGATTCGGGGTGCGAGTTTCGGGATATGGGAATGGATAAGATCATTTTTTACTCTTTTGCTTCAATAGTAATTAAATAAAAAATAGAATGAAAAAAATAAAGATTTTTGGTGTATTGGCTGCAGGAATATTATTATTCAGTGCCTGCTCGGGAAGAAAAGATGATCCGAATTTTATCCGCGTAGGAATTACGTATGGTCCGGAACAGGAAATTGCCGAAGTGGCCAAAAAAGTAGCTAAAGACAAATACAATCTGGAAGTGGAATTGATCCCCTTCAATGATTATGTAGTTCCTAACGAAGCTTTGACCAACGGAGATATTGATGCTAATGCCTTTCAACATATTCCTTATTTAACAGAACAGTCAAAACAGAGAGGATATAACCTTGTGCCTGTAGGAAATACATTTGTTTATCCTATTGTTGCCTACTCCAAAAAGATTACTAATATCAACCAATTACAGGAAGGCAATACGATTGTTATACCCAATGATCCTACCAACGGAGGACGTTCTTTACTTCTTCTGCAAAAAAGTGGTCTTTTGAAATTGAAAGACGGTGTCGGACTTCTGCCCAAAGTAACGGATATTACAGAAAACCCGAAACAGCTGAAAATCATGGAAATTGAAGGGGCTCAGATCCCAAGAGTTTTGGAAGACAGAGATGTTGTTGTGGGTATTATCAATAATAATTTTGCTGCTCAGGCAGGGTTGGATCAGGAAAAACAAGGTATTCTTGTGGAAGATAAAGATTCACCTTATGTGAATGTAGTCGTTGCCAGACCAGATAATAAAAACAGCCAGAAAGTAAAAAACTTTGTAAAAGCCTATCAGTCTCCGGAAGTGGAAAAGAAAGCTAAAGAGATCTTCAAAGGAGGTGCTGTGAAAGGATGGGATTGATGAGTGAGAGGGTTTTAGTGTGGGAGAGTTTGAGGGTTTGAGAGTATTAGAGAATTAGAGTTATGAGATTGGATTCGGGATACGAGTTTCGGGATGCTAGTTGGAGGATTGGAGAGTAAGAGGGTTTGAGTGAGATTCCTTCGGAATGGACAAACTACACGTTATACCTATACGTCCCCATTGTCATTCCACAGGAATCTAGACACTGTGTTAAGAGCGTAAGATTCGAGATGTTGAATGAAAGTTTACGAGAGTAACTTCATTCGTTTTTTATCATTTTGCAATTTCGCTTTTAGTCTTTTCACTTTTATGTTTCCCCATCAACTTCTCTTCATTTTTTCTCGTAATAATTAAAAATATTTAATAATAAACTGTCTGCAAATGGGTAGACGGTTTTTTATTTGCCATTTTTTTATTTTCTCAATTTGAGATAATAAAAATTTTGTCTATTTTTGTTTTTAATCAAACAGAAAGGCATTATGTTAAAGAAAACCGTCATTATAAGTTTACTCACCTTTATTTCTGCTTCTTATATGGCTCAGACAAGTAGTACTATCCCCGCTTATTTAGATGAATCAAAACCTGTAGAACAGCGTATTCAGGATGCATTATCAAGAATGACACTGGAAGAAAAAGTGGCCATGCTTCATGCACAGTCCAAATTCAGTTCTCCGGGTGTTCCGAGGTTAGGAATTCCTGAATTCTGGACGACAGATGGCCCTCACGGGGTTCGTCCTGAGGTAATGTGGGACGAATGGGATCAGGCCGGATGGACCAACGACTCTATTATCGCCTACCCTGCCCTGACTGCTTTATCCGCAACCTGGAACAAAAAAATGTCATGGAACTATGGGAAAGCGTTGGGTGAAGAAGCCCGCTACAGAAAAAAAGATATTCTTCTGGGGCCTGGAGTTAATATTTACAGAACTCCACTGAACGGAAGAAATTTTGAATACATGGGCGAAGATCCTTATCTGACTTCAAAGATGGTAGTTCCTTATATTAAAGGAGTACAATCTAACGGAGTAGCCACTTCTGTAAAACATTTTGCCCTGAATAACCAGGAAATGTTCCGTCATACCAGCAATGTCAATGTAGATGACAGAGCGTTGTATGAGATTTATCTGCCTCCTTTCAAAGCAGCTGTAACAGAAGGGGATTCATGGACAATCATGGGAGCTTATGATATGTACAAAGGTCAGTATGCCAGCCAGAATCAGTATCTTTTAAATGATATTTTAAAGAAAGAATGGAATTATAAAGGAGTGGTTGTATCCGACTGGGGTGCTGTAAACAATACAGAACAAGCTATCCACAATGGTCTTGACCTTGAATTCGGATCATGGACGAACGGACTTTCTGCAGGAACTAAAAATGCCTATGATAATTATTACTTGGCAAAGCCTTACCTTGATTTGATTAAAGCAGGAAAAGTAGGAACTAAAGAATTGGATGACAAAGTAACCAGATTACTTCGTCTTGCCTATAAAACAACAATGAACCGTAACAAGCCTTTCGGAAATATTGCTTCTGAAGAGCATAAAGCGGTTGCTAAAGAAATCGGAGAAGAAGGAATTGTTTTATTAAAAAATCAAGGCAATGTTCTTCCTATTGATGTTAATAAGGCTAAAAAAATAGCGGTTATCGGAGAAAATGCCATCAAAATAATGACTGTTGGTGGAGGTTCTTCTTCATTAAAAGTAAAGTATGAAACACTTCCTTTAGACGGAATCAAAACCAGATTTGGAAAACAAGCTGATGTACAGTATGCAAGAGGTTATGTAGGCGATATCGGAGGTGAATACAATGGCGTAAAATCCGGACAGGATTTAAAAGATACCCGTTCTGAAGCAGAATTACTGAATGAAGCTGTAGAATTAGCTAAAAAATCGGATTACGTAATTTTCGTAGGCGGACTGAATAAAGCAGACTTCCAGGACAGCGAAGGAAATGATAGGAAAAGCTACGGACTCCCATACAATCAGGATCACGTGATTTCTGCTCTTGCTAAAGCGAATAAAAACCTTGCCGTTGTTTTAGTTTCCGGAAATGCTGTAGCAATGCCGTGGATCAAAGAAGTTCCAACGGTTGTACAAGCCTGGTATCTGGGTTCTGAAGCCGGAAATTCTATCGCTGCCATTTTAGCCGGAGACGCCAACCCATCAGGAAAGCTTCCGTTTACTTTCCCTGTAAAACTTGAAGACAATTCAGCACACCAGCTGGGAGAATATCCAGGACAAAAGGATGAGTTGGCTGCAGGAAAAGGAAAAGATCAGAAAAATCCTATCAATATTACTTACAATGAAGGCATTTTTGTAGGGTATCGTTGGCATGACACGAAGAATATAAAACCTCTTTTCAGTTTTGGACATGGATTGAGTTATACCACTTTTGAATTCGGAAAAGCGAAAGCAGACCAGACTACTATTTCACAGGATGGTAAAATTACATTTACAGTAACCGTTAAAAATACAGGTAAAAAAGCAGGTGCAGAAGTGGCCCAGCTTTATATCAGCGATTTAAAATCTTCTGTTCCACGCCCTGCAAAAGAATTGAAAGGTTTTGAAAAAGTATATCTGAATCCGGGAGAGCAAAAAGAAGTGACTTTCACGATTGATAAAACAGCTCTAAGTTATTTTGATGCTCAAAAACACGATTGGGTAGCTGAACCGGGAGACTTTGAAGCACAGATTGGAAATTCTTCTGACGCTATTAAAACTAAAGTGAAGTTTACCCTAAAATAAATGGTAAATTCATTTGAGAATATACTTTCAAAAAATATCTCACATGATATTAATTTATTTGGTTGAATGAAACAGATCCCGGATTGGGGTCTGTTTTTTTATTCCTCCTTTTTGATGGGTGCTGAACTTGTCAGAGTTTTTCTAACGCAAAGTTTAAATAAAAAAAGTAACATTTTTAAGGAAGCTAAGAAAGCAACTTCGTTACTTAAGAAAGAATGAGAAATTTGGATAAAATCTCTGCGTTAAAAATAGATTCTTTTTCTCACAGATCATGGGGATTTCACGGATCTTTTAAGATCTGCTTAATTTGCTAAATCTGCGAGAGATCTTTTAAACCATTAAGGAGGTTTAAGTTTTTAAGGAACATGAAGGTTCAAATAAATTTGAATGAAGCAGCCTCTATAAAAATGTATTTAGACATTCCCTTAATATTCTTAACAGCTTAATATTTTCTTAATGGTTCAAAAATTCACATATAGATTGTTTCTCGCAGATTTAAGAGATTTCGCAGATTTTTTAAGACAATCAAGGACGTACTAACTATTTCCCTTTTCTAGCTTCTAGCTTCTAGCCAAAAATAAAAAGCAGATTCCGAATTGAAACCTGCTTCCATTTTTATCTAACAAATCTCTGCGTTAAAAATAGATTCTTTTTCTCACAGATCACGGAGATCTCACGGATCTTTTAAGATCTGCTCAATTTGCTAAATCTGCGAGAGATCTCTTAAACCATTAAGCAGGATTAAGGTTGTAAGGAACATGAAGGCTCAAATAAATTTGAATGAAGCAGGATGCATAAAAAATGTCTTTAGACATTTCTTACAACTCTTAACAGCTTACTGTTTTCCTAATGGTTCAAAAATTCACATGTAGATTGTTACTCGCAGATTTAGGAGATTTCGCAGATTTTTTTTAAGACAAACATAAAGATTATCTTTCACTACTTCCCTCTTCCCTCTTCCAGCTTTCAGCCAAAAATAAAAAAGCAGATTTCCAATTGGAAACCTGCTTTCATTTTATCTAACAAATCCTGAATTATTTTCCGCCGCCGCCGTTTTTCTCTACGTCGGTTTTTGTATTTTCTTTTACCTTCTGGTTTCCGAAACGTTTTACGAAAGTAAGGGAAACACCATACCAGTCCCATTTTGAGTACTCTCTGAAAGTTCCGTCCGCACTGTAAGTGGTGTTATCGCCATAAGGTCTTTTAAAGATGTTCATCAGCTGCATACTCAGCTCCATCTGGGTTTTCGGGAATATTTTAGTCACTGAAATATTATGAAAAACATTGGTATTGTTGGCGTATGAGTTACCGTTATTCTGATTGGCCAATTCCATCCACGCGCTTATATTAATGTTTTTATTAAACAGATTAGTATAGGATATATTCGCTGAAGCTCCCCAGTAGCTGATATAGTCCTTCGCTCCCAATTTATTCTTCTCGTTGAAATCTTTATTATTAATGTAGTACCATCCAAATCCGGCATTCACATTCAGTTTATTTTTCAGGAAGTTTTGATTGGTATTGGCAAAAAGGTAATATTTTTCAACCTTTCCATCAAAGTTCCCTGGCAATGACACTGTTCTTCCGTTTTCCGTAACATACGTTGTCCAGTAATCCTGATTGGTGTGCATATATCTTGCAGAGATAAAGTATTTTTTCAGAATTCCTAATTTCATATAAAGCCGGTCATTAGGATTGGGATTCAGGTAAAGGTTCCCACGGGAATACGTTCCGTTAATTTCCGGCATCAGGAAAGGATTAAACTCAGAATACCAGGGTCTCCAGATGCTTCGGTTATACGTAAGACTTAAGTCAAATTTCTCTGAAAAGTTATATTTTAGCAATAAATTGGGAAGAAAAGTGCCATAAGAATCTTTTCTCTCCGTGCCTGCTACCTCTTGTCTTACTTTATAATCAATATATTCATAGCGAATTCCGATTCTGGTTTCCAGTTTTCCGAAAAATGTTTTGCTGTAATTGGCATATAAAGAGCTCAGATGATCTTCATAATGAAACCTGTCATTTTTGGATAGATTGGCAAATTCCGGGGTAGGATTATTCATACTGAATCCATAAAGGCTGTTGGAAATGACATGATTGTTCAGTTCTGTTTTTCCACCCACTTCCATAGTACCGCCTGTTTTACCAAAAGGCTGTGTATAATCTACTTTCAGGTAATAATTACGCATCTGGTTGGAGCTGATAACCCCAAGCTGCTGAGTCGTCTCAACCCCCTGTTTATTAATTAATTTATCAATCAGATTATCATTGTTATCACCGGAGTAATTGGTTCCAAGATTAATATCTAAAATTCTGTTCTTTTCCTTATCATAGTATTTATAGAAAGCATTAGACCCCAGATTACGGCCAAATCCCCAGTTGTTTTGAGTTTGACGGAAAGATTCTCCCGGATCTCCATCTTTTGAAGTCATCCCATCAGATGCTGCAGAAAGCAGATTCCTGTCCTGTGAGTATTCCAGGACAAGTCCGAAATTATTTTTATCATTGATTTCAAATTCTGAAGTAGAAGAAAGTGAAGGACTTTCATTTCGCATTAAGTTTTCCAGGTTGAACCGGGTAAGCTTGTTCTTTTCATAACGGTTATCCCATGTCTGAGTTTTCTGAACATAATTTCCGCTATTATAGCCTCCTATAAAGGTCTGGGTAAACTTTTTCTTATGGTAATTCAGGTTGAAGTTTGTGTACTGTGAGTTTTTGGTGCTCTGTCTGTTGTTGAGAGAGATACTTCCTTTTAATCCTTCATCATCTCTTTTTTTAAGGACGATATTGATCACAGATCCTGAAGTTTCATAACGGGAAGAAGGGCTGGTAATCACTTCAATTTTCATCAGGTTATCAGCCGGAATTGTTTTAAGATATTCCTTTAATTCTTTCCCTGTAAAAACAGATTTCCTGTCATTGATGTATACGGTAACCAATTGTCCTTCGGCTTTTACCTCATCATTGTTATCTATACTTACCAGAGGCGTCATTCTCAGAACATCCCATGTTGTATTTCCTGCCAGAATTGCACTGTTGGCTACATTAAATACAGTTCTGTCTACTTTAGATTCTACCGTCGGCTTTCTGGCAACCAGAGTAACCGCTTCTATTTCTTTTGCATTTCCTTTCACAGTATCGCTGGCTGCGGGAGCCGGAGTCTGCTGAGCCATTGCTAGCGAGCCGGTTAATATTGCTATGGGAAATAAAATTGTTTTCATGTGAAATTATAGTTTTTCTATAAGACCACTATATTCACAATTTCGTTACATCAAAAAAGAAAAAAAATTAAAATAAATACTTAATTACCAACACTATATAAGCACTAAACTTAAACATAAATTCAAAAACACTACACATTATTCAATAAAAACATACAATATAAATCACTTTCATATTAAATATTCTTAAAAAAGCATTTTACACACAATTTAAATTTAACTTAAAAAAGTTTAAATCCATAATGCATATTTAACTTCCACTTTATATAAATCGGTTTTATATAAAGATAGCCCACAAAAAAAAGCCCGGATCTCACCCGGGCCGCTAGCAATAGCAAATTTACAAGGAATGATATTAAAAAATATATGCTAGTTTACATTTTCAAAATAATGGATAACACCTAGTTCCGGCAAACGAAGCAGGTCTTGATTAAAATCTGACTCTTTATTTTTGCTGCTTTCCAGAAAAGAATTACTGAAAAGCGCATAGGAAGGCTGTTCTGCTACTCCGTTTTTCAAAAGCTGATGGGCTTCCACAATCGTTTTTCCATATAATTTTCTGAAGTTTCCAATATTGTATTGTGAAAAAGATCCGTAATGAACAATAAATTTAAGAGCCAGATCAATTTGGGTGCTCAAATTCTTACTCAACTCCTCTATCTTCCTGTTGAAAGCACTTCTCATTTTCCAGAGCATTTTTGAAATACTGTGGTAAGACGGATTTTCATCATAACGGTAAAATAAAATAGCATCGCCCTCAATCTCGGAAATTTCAAAATACTGATCGTTCACATCAATCAGTGTAGACAATAATTGTCTCACAATATACTCCCCTGTGTACAATTTTGTATTGAACACAAATTCGGTAAATCCGCTGAAATCCGGAATAAGAATGATCCCCTCTTGTATATTTGTCTTCATAATGATAATGGATTAAAAACCTGCTTCGTCATTAGAGACGAAACAGATTCAATTTTACTTTATTGCCATCCGCCTCCTACAGAGCGGTACAGTGCTGTAATAGCATTCAAGCGCTGGGTTTTCAGAGAAGCCAGTTCCAGTTCTGCCTGAAGTTTATTCGTTTGGGCGATAATCACTTCTACATACGTTGCTGAATTATATTTAAATAATAAATCCGCTTTCTTCACTGCTTCACCAGATTTCACGACCAGCCCTTCTGCAATCTTCTGCTGTTCTTCCAGCTTTTGAATCTGTACCAATGCATCAGAAACTTCGCCTACCGCTTTTAAAACAGACTGCTTAAAGTTGATTTCCGCCTGATCAGCCAACACTTTAGACTGTTCATATTGGGTTTTCAACTGTTTTCCATTCAAAATTGGCTGCGCGACAGCTCCTGCCACCAGTCCGAAAAGTGATCCGGGAACGCTGAACCATTTGCTGATCTGGAAGGCATTCACTCCGCCCTGCGCGGTAATATTCAATGAAGGATACATGCTCATTTTTGCCACATGAATGGCTGCTGCACTTTTTCTGACTTCAAATTCTGCCGTTTTAATATCCGGTCTGTAGCTTAATAATTCAGAAGGAACTCCTGCAGCAAAATGATCCGGAGACTGTACGTTGTTCAGGCTTGCACTTCTTTCAATTTTTCCCGGCATAGAACCCGTTAACAGGCTCAAAGCATTTTCCTGGGTTGTCACAGAGCTTTCAATCGCTGGAATCGATTTCAGAATCTGATCTTTTACAATTTCCTGCTGCTGTACCGCCAAGGCTGTTGTCAAACCAAGTTCCTGCTGTTTGGTCAGAAACTTCAAAGTATTATCCGCATACGCCAGGTTGGATTTTGTAATTTCCAGCTGAGTATCCAGCATTAATAAATTATAATATCCTTGTACAACCGCAGATACAACCTGTGTTTTTACCGCTTTTGCCGCTTCCTGTGTTTTAAGGTATTCTACCAAAGCCTGTTCTTTTCTGCCTTTGATTTTACCCCAGATATCGGCTTCCCATGAAAAGCTCAGAGAAGTTGTATAATCTTCCATATACCTTTTCCCCATAAACTGTCCGGCCATCATTCCGTTCATACTGTTGTCTGAAGGACGGTTGATATTGGCATTGGCAGAAGCACTTACCGTCGGGATATTGCCCCATTTGCTCTGATTATATGCCAGTGATGCAAATTCTATCTGCTTTAAAGCCACCTGAAGATCATTATTCTGCACCATTGCTTTATCAATTAACCCTACCAGAACAGGATCTTTGAAGAAGTCTTTGTAGCTTATTTTAGCAATATTCTCCTGAGAATCCACCACAATACTGTCTGCTCTGAAAGCTTCCGGCATTTTTATTTCAGGCTGTTCATATTTCTGAACTTTACAGGAGATTGCCGTTCCCGAAATAAATGCGATATATGCTATATTTTTAATTTTCATTTTTAAAATCATTTGAATTAATATTCCCAATCTGCATCGGTTACTACCCTTCCGTTGATTCTTTCATGCAATGCCTGGAATACCACAAAAAGAACAGGAACTACAAAAATCCCTAAGATGGTTCCGAAAAGCATCCCTGAAATGGCTGCATACCCGATGGAATGGTTCCCCATCGCTGAAGGACCTACCACGAACAACAATGGAATCAACCCAGTGATAAAAGCAAGAGAAGTCATTAAAATAGGTCGTAAACGGGCTTTTGCTCCTTCTACTGCAGATGCGATAAGGCTTTTCCCGGCTCTACGTCTCTGAATCGCAAATTCTACGATCAGAATACCATTTTTCGCTAACAATCCAATCAGCATGACCAAAGCAATCTGTACATAAATATTATTGGAAAGTTCCGCAAACGTAATTCCTACAAATACTCCTGAAAGTCCTACCGGAATCGCAATCAAAACTGCCAATGGAAGAATATAACTTTCATACTGCGCAGATAAAAGGAAGAATACAAATACAATACATAATCCGAAGATCATAACAGATTGTGAGCTTGAACCTGCTTCTTCACGGCTCATTCCTTTATAATCGTAAGTATATCCCGGAGGAAGTACCTGCTTGCTTACTTCTTCAATAGCTGCCATAGCCTGTCCGGTACTGTATCCCGGAGCTGCCATCACGGTTAAATTGGAAGAATTAAATAAGTTAAAACGATCTACTACCTCAGCTCCTGTCACCTGTTTCAGGCTTACCAATGTATTGACAGGAACCATCTGGCCCAGATTATTTTTAACGAAAATTCCGTTCAGGGATTCTTTATCCTGTCTTGTTTCCGGTGTAGACTGCACCAATACTCTGTAATATTTCCCGAATCTGTTGAAATCAGAAGCCTGAATACTTCCATAATAGCCCTGCATCACTCCTAAAACATCAGAAACATTTACTCCCAGCTGAGCAGATTTCACTTCATCTACAAGCACTTCAAACTGCGGATAGGTAACATCAAACGTGGTAAATGCCACTGCTACTTCCGGTCTCTGCATTAAGGCACCCATCATTCCATAGGAAATATTTCCCAGATTCTGAAGTTCTCCGTTGGTACGGTCCTGAAGCACAAGCTCCATTCCGCTGGTATTACCGAAACCGTCTACCGTTGGCGTATTGATCACAAGGAAATTGGCTCTTTTGTCCTGAGAAAGCATTCCCTGGGTTTGTCCGATGATGTCATTGATATTATTAACAGCACCTCTCTCGCCTCCTTTTTTTAATTTAACGAAAATAGAAGCTGCCGAAGATGACATGGAACCACTGAATAAGTTCAATCCGTCTACTGAAATTACTTTATCCACGGCCGGATTTTTCATTAAAAGATCTTCCGTATCAGAAACTACTTTGGACGTTCTATCCTTTGAAGCTCCAGGAGCAAGGTTAGCGGTTACAATAATGAAACTCTGGTCTTCATCCGGAATAAACCCTTTAGGTGTTGTCATCGACATCCATGCAAACAATCCTCCGAAGGCTACAATAATAACCAAAGCCACCCATTTTCTTTTTAAAAGGAATAATACCGCTTTTCCATAACGGAAAGTCAGTTTATTGAAGCTTGCATTGAAACCTGCAAAGAAGCGGTCTTTGAAATTCATTTTCTCATGCGTTCCCGGATGGTGTTGTTTTAAGAATAAAGCACATAAAGCAGGACTCAACGTCAATGCGTTAATTGCTGAGATTACAATCGCAATCGCCAGTGTAAGTGCAAACTGCTGGTAGAACAGTCCCGTAGAACCACTCATAAAAGCTACCGGAACGAATACGGCAGACATAATCAACGTAATCGAAACAATAGCTCCTGTGATCTCGCTCATGGCCGACATCGTAGCAGCTCTTGGATTGAGTTTTTTATGTTCCATTTTAGCATGAACTGCTTCTACCACTACAATCGCATCATCCACAACGATACCAATCGCAAGCACTAATGCAAACAAGGTCAGAATATTGATAGAAAATCCGAAAACCTTCATAAAGAAGAATGTTCCTACAATCGATACCGGAACTGCAATCGCCGGAATTAAAGTAGAACGAAAATCCTGAAGGAAAATATACACCACAATGAAAACGAGAATAAACGCTTCTATCAGGGTATGAATTACCTGTTCTATAGATTGATCCAGCGCATCTTTTGTAGCGTAAGGAATTTCATAATCCATTCCTGCAGGGAAGGATTTTTCCAGTTCCTTCATTCTTTCCTGAAGGGCGATCTGTACTTCATTGGCATTGGATCCTGCCATCTGGAAGATCGCCATCGTTACGGATGCTTTTTTGTTATAATTCGAAGAAACCGTATAACTGTACGCTCCGAATTCTACTTTGGCGATATCTTTTAATTTTAAAACAGAACCATCATTCAACGCTTTAATTGTTATATTTTCATATTGCTCAGGCTCTGTAAATTTTCCTTTGTAGCGAAGCACATATTCCATGACTTCTTTACTTCTTTCCCCCAATCTTCCGGGTGCCGCTTCCAGGTTTTGCGTCTGAATAGCACGTGAAACATCGGAAGGGGTAAGATTGTATGAGGTCAGTTTATTAGGATCCAGCCAGATACGCATGGAATAGTCTTTATTTCCGTATACCATGGCATCTCCTACCCCTTTTACCCTTTTCAGTTCCGGCACAATATTGATTTTCGCATAGTTTTCAAGGAAAAGATCACTCATGGTACCATCTTTACTGGTCAGGGAGACCATCGCAATCATACTGTTCTGTCTTTTCACCGTAGTGATTCCCGCCTGAATTACCTCTGCAGGAAGCTGATTGGTCACCTGCGCCACTCTGTTCTGAACGTTAATGGCTGCCTGATCGGGATCTGTTCCTAATTTGAAAATAACCGTAATACTCAACGTACCGTCATTGCTCGCTGTGGAAGTAATATAATCCATATTTTCCACTCCATTGATGGCATTTTCCAATGGTGGTGCTACGGACCTTGCAATGGTTTCAGCATTGGCTCCCGGATAAGCCGCTGTTACCATAACGGTAGGAGGCGCAATGTCCGGAAATTTTGTAATCGGAAGGCTTACCATCCCGACGATCCCGAGAATAACAAGCAATACGGAGATAACCGTTGCCAGTACGGGTCTTTTTATAATTTTCTTTAACATGATTTCTTCTTAGGATTTTTTCTGTTGAGCATTTTTCTTTTGTGCCACGACAGGAGTTCCCGGCTGTAATCGGTCAAAACCGCTAGTGATATATTCATCTCCTGCCTTAAGTCCTTTGGCTACAATGAAATTGTCCCCGGCTTTTCCATTCACTTCTACAGGCAGCATAGCTGCTTTCCCACCCTGAATGGTAAATACAAAAACTTTATCCTGAATGGTTCTGGTAGAAGCAATCGGAAGTAAAACAACATTGCTGTAGAACTGATCCAGTACAATTTTTCCGGTGTTTCCGCTTCGCAAAAGATTGTTGGGATTGTTGAATTTTGCTCTTAAAGTGATTGATCCTGTTGTTTTATTAAACTGACCTTCCACCGCATCAATCTTTCCGGTCTCAGCATATTTTTCACCTCCTGAAAGCAATAATGAAACTGCCGGAGTATTTTTGATCACCTCATCAATACTGCTTCCGGTGTACTGTTTCTGGAAATTATTAAAATCATTTTCGCTCAGACTGAAATAGGTATACACCTGATGAATGTCTGACAATAAAGTAATCGGATCCTGATTACCCGGTGTCATCAAACTTCCCAGACGATAGTTGAATCTTCCGATAAATCCGCTTACCGGAGCTTTAATGGTAGAGAAATTAAGATTAATTTTTGCAGATTCAATAGTTGAAGTAGACTGACTTACCGCTCCACGTGCTGCATTATAAGCGGCTTCCGCTTCTTTTACCTGAATTTCTGAAACCATTTTGTTTCTGAACAGTTCTTTTTTTCTGTCCAGATCAATTTTGGAAGTGGAGAGATTCGCCTGAGCGGTAATTAAAGATGCCTGAGCACTTTTCAGCTGTTCACGGAAGACCTGATCTTCAATTTTGAACAACGGCTGCCCTGCTCTCACAAAGTCACCTTCATCTACAAAAATTTTGCTTAAATATCCTGTTATCTGAGGTCTTATTTCCACATTGGAAACTCCCTCTACAGATGCTGCATATTCTCTGGAAACAGAAGCGTCTCCCTGTGTTACTTTGGCCACAGGTAATTCCGGCGCCTGCTGCTGATAGCCCTGGTTTTGATTATTTTTCCTGCACCCTGCCAATACGATCAGTGAGAGGAAAAGTAGAGTCGATTTTTGAATAAAAAATCTTTGCATAACAATAGTCCTTTTAAATTTTCCGCACAAAAATCGAACGAAAAAAATTCAATAGGATTATTCGAAAAACTCCTTGTTTTGTCAAAAAGACTCCTAATTTTGAAAAAACATGAGAAATATCATTCATAGACAATATAAATAACACTATTTACTATTATTAATCAAAATAATAGTTGAAATTTGGTAAAAAGACGTCTTAAAAATACAAGTTAGTGATTATCAATACAAATCATCTTTTTTATATTCCAATGGAGACCGTCCCGCATGTTTTTTAAAAAATTTACTAAAAGACGCCTGATCTGAAAAACTCAGCTTTGATGCGACCTCACTGACATTCAGGTTGGGATTTTTCAGCAGAAGTCTGGCTTCTACAGCCAATACCTGATGGATAATATCTCTCGGGGATTTAAAGACCGTTTTATTGATCACCTTCGTAAGGTATTTACGGCTGATAAAAAGTTTATCGGCATAGAACTGAACGTTGTGCTCTTCTTTGAAATGATCCTGAACAAGTTTAAAGAAACTGGTCGTCAACTCATCTTCTCTGTGGGTAACCGGATGAGGTCTTTCCGTTTTCTTGAAATAATTATCAATTTCGTAAACCACCAGTGAAAAGTGATGCCATATCATTTCTTTGAAATAATAATTCTCTTTTTCTTTATCATTCAAAACCTTCAGCTCATCGAGATGGAAATTCACTTTCCTGTAGACGTCCGGTTCATTCCTGATGATATTGGCAGGATCGGAAGATAAACTCTTAAGGACATTATTTGATTTATAATTAAAACCTGCATCGGATATAAAGTTCAGTGAAAAGAAAATATATTTAGCATTGTAATCTTCTGTAATCTCATCCAGCCAAAACGTTTCCAGCATGGGACAAAAAATAATATCGCCTTTGGTCACGCTATAGCTCTTATCATCCAACCTGAATGTAACACCTCCTTTCTGCACCATAAAAATGCAGAAATAATCGGAACGATAAGGCATATTCGGTTGTATAATATAGTTTGCCTTATCAATTTCCATCACTACAAATTCCTTGATTCTAAGATCAAACTCCACTTGCTGAAGTACTTCATCAAAGGCCAGCTGGGAAACAAAATCAGGTTTTGATTGGGATTTTTTAGGCATTGAAAAAAAAATTAAACACGAAGGTAGTGGAAAAAGGAAAAAGCGCCAAGAAGCCCCATCATCAAATTTTACTTTTTATTGCTTGCTAAACAACAATCAGCAATTCCTTATCATATCCGTTATATTTTTCATCAATATAGCCATGAGGATTACAGATCACTTCTGTTTCTCCTATCTTATATCTGCACGGCGTATGAATATGCCCATGAATCCAGTATAACGGTTGATGCTTTGTGATTAAATCTTCCAGATCTGAAGCATACGCCGCTGTTAAAGGATCTTCTTTGTAATGTTCAGGAACGGATTGTATACTGGGTGCATGATGGGTAACGACAATATTTTTAAGTCCTTTTGAGCCTTCAAGACTTTCTTGTAACCATTGTTTTGAAAGCTGATGAATTTTAAAGGTATCCAAAGTTCTCATTTTCGAATAAGAAGGATCTCTTTTGATCATTTTATAATCGTTCATTTTGGACTGACAAAGCATTCCGTACTGAACAGGATTTCCAAAGATGGAAAAATCCGTCCACAGCGTTGCCCCATGAAAACGAATACCATCAATGTCTATAAATGAATTTTCCAGCACATGGACATTGGATTCCACTGCTGCTTCTCTGATCTTACGGAGCGTTTTCGGATATGAACCTTTATAGTATTCATGATTACCCAAAACATAGATTACAGGTTTATTGGGTATTGTTTCTTTAATCCATTCAATCCCTTTGTTTCCCAGATTGATATCGCCTGCCAGCACCACCACATCTGCGTGATCAAAACATAATTCCTTACTTCCAAATTCCCGATGAAGATCGCTGATGACCTGTATTTTCATGATATATAGTAAACAGCAAAGGTAATAAAGGGAAACAGAATAGCAAAAATCAAAAAAAGAACCGGCACCTAAGCACCGATTCTTTCCTCATATAGTTTGTGTATTTTTAAGGCCGCTTGTTATGAAACGGCTACTCCTGCCTGCTTCACTTTTACGCTTTTCAATATAAAATAGAATAACATTCCGAGTGCTAATAAAGCGTAGCTGATCAAAATAATCAGATTTAAGCTTCCCACTGATAATTCTGACGGAAAGATCTGACTCATCAACGTCATGAATGACAATCCAATCCCTGCTCCCAAAAAGTAACTCGTAGAGCTCAAACTTGATGCCAATCCGTAATGTGCAGGTTCAACATCCTGAATTCCCATCACTGAAAGTGCGGTAAAACAAAACGTCATTCCAACTCCGGAGATGCATGCAGCTCCCAATAAAACAATTGTTAGCGGATGTCCTGCATAAACAGAAATCAGCAGCAATAATCCTCCGGCCAGCATAAATGACCATCCTAAAACACCCATTTGAGAAGAACTCAGACGTTTTGATATGTGCGGCAGAATAAATTTAGCCGTCAAGGCAGACAAAACACTGAACGGGACAAGCATTAACCCTGCAGAAGCAGCACTATATCCCATATCTTTCTGAAGCATCAGTGAAATCAGGAATAAAAACCCGATAAAAAATGCTCCCAGGGTAAAGAATACGGCATTGGAAACGACTAAAGATCTGTGTTTAAACAGTTTTAAATCTACCAAAGGTTCTGCAACAGATTTTAAACGGTAGTACACCATAACAAGCAGTACTAATGCCAAAACCAAAGAACCGGTTATCATGAAAGGCTGTTCTTTAATATGAATCAATTCGTGTGTTCCGTAAGTCAGACTTAAAAGCCCAAGCACCATCAATATTCCTGAAACCATATCTGTTTTCTGAGCGGTTTCATTTTTCTCATCTGCCGGAAGATAATAGTACGATAACACCAATGTGATTAAAAGAATAGGAACATTGATCAGGAAAACCCAGTGCCAGCTCAGGTAAGTACTGATAATTCCTCCTACTGAAAGACCACTTCCTGAACCAATGGCAGCAAATGAACTGAAAATTCCGATAGCACGGTTTCTTTCCTGTTCTCCTCTGAAGGTATTGGTCACAATGGACAACGCAGAAGGCATCACTAACGCAGCTCCCAATCCCTGCAAAGCACGGAATATAGCCAGCACTTCAAAGTTTTGAGACAATCCTGCTCCTAACGAAGTCAGCATAAAAATCAGCGCTCCAAGGAGAAACATTTTCTTTCTTCCGATCTGATCTGAAAGCTTTCCTCCAATGATCAGAAATCCTCCAAAGAACAACACATAAAGCGTCTGCAACCACTGAACCGTCTCTGCCCCAATCTGAAACTGCTGCTGAATGGAAGGAATGGTTAAATTAATAATGGCAATATCCAACGCCTCTACAAATGTCCCTACCGATGCTAAAATTAATATTACATTCTTCCTTGTATCCATGTTTCAAATTTCCTGCAAAATTAAAATTAACAGAACGTATTTGAAAATTTAACCTTAAATTTGGAACAATATTGAATATTGAAAACATTTAAAAGAACAAAGCATCTGATCTATCAGAAAAAACCTATAAAAACAGAACAAAATGGCAACTGAAAATTATATTCCGGATGAAAAAGACTTATCCATTCTCCGTCTGCTTCAGAAAGACGCGAAGATGAGTGTGCGTGATATTTCGGCAAGGATCAATTTGAGTCCTACGCCAACGCATGAGCGTATCAAACGTATGGAAAAACAGGGAATCATTAAAGAATATACGGCTGTGGTAGACCGCAAAAAGGTCAATAAAGGGATGATGGTGATCTGTATGATCGCTTTGAATGTCCACAATAAAAAAACTGCGGGGAAATTTATTGAGGAAGTCGGAAAGCTGAAAGAAGTGGTAGAGTTTTACAATATCAGTGGGGATTTTGATTTTATGCTGAAGATCCTGGCCCCCAATATGGATGAATTTCATGAGTTTTTTGTCAACAAACTGTCAGAAATTGAGGGAATTGGGCAAACTAAAAGTATTTTTGTGATGAACAGCATCAAGGAAAGCGCTCAGATTGTTTAAACTAAAAAGCAGCCATGTACAATACACAGCTGCTTTTTTATTTTAAACGGAATATTCCGGATTAGCTTATTGTTTATTTCCAGTAATTCCAGACTGAGCCGTCAAATACTGCCAGTGTCTTACTGGTCGTATCATAACACATCATCCCCGGATAAGGATTTTTTACATTAAGATGTGGCGCGGCTATCTGAGGAAGGACCATTGCTTTATTCTGAGATTCCAGAACCAAGACCCCATCAGCAGAACTTGTTGCATCTCCCATAATCACTCCCTTTCCTGTTTCTGCAGAATTATTAGCAGCAATTGCACTTGAACTTCCGGCATCTGACAAAGATTTCCAGACATCATTTTCGTAGACCTTCACTTTGTTATCTGTTACATCAAAAATGAATGTTCCGTTTTCTAAAGTTCCCGTAGGAAATCCGGAGATAGCGGGAAGAATTAAACCTTTTGTATTTCCTGATGCATTGTCAAAATCCAGCACCGTACTGTTTCCGTCAATGGCCTGTTTTCCTATAGCTACCTGACCAAAAACCGAGTTGAAAATGACCAAAGCAACTGCTATACTTATATTTTTTATATTTTTCATACTATTTATCGGTTAGATTAATCATTACAGCTTCTTTGTACACATTTCCATTCAGTACCATTGTAAAGCTTCACACATTTATCCTGAATATCGTACAGAAGCATTCCTTCTTTCGGTTCTGCGATGGCATCTCCAGGCTGCGGAGTCTGGCTTACATGCTGAACTCTGGTAATGACAAAACCTTTATTTTTTGATTCCATAGCCAGAAATCCATTAGGAATATTTTCAGGCCACGAATCGCTTTTCTGCTGTACCGTAATTCCGAATTTGGTATATCCGTCTGGTGTCCCTGAAATTCCGGGCTTTGTACAAAACCCATCGATCTCATCAATAATCAGAGGAGCATTTCCACAACTTGATTTATCTTCGGATAACCCTTCAGGCCAAAGAGAAGGACACATGGCTTTAGTTGCATTCGGTCCACAGAAACTGGAATTTCCCATTCCTAATCCTGTTACGGATCCCATCACAATCGCTACGATCTGGCTGTCATCGCTGATAATGGAAGCTCCACCTCCACCACTTACGTCTGCTTTTGCAATACAATATGCCCTTCCGGTAGAAATACCTACGTATTCAACAGAAGGATAGGTGGTAGACTGCTGGGTAAAGGTTCCACAAATTTCTACTACACTGCTCGTTCCCATCTCAATAACCGAGGTTGTTCCGGGATAAAAACCACCAAATGACGGGTCTTCCTGAATCACTGATCCTACAAGGGATAGAAAAGACTTCGCTCCTAATTTAATTTTTGAATTTTTCTGAGATCCGAAAGTTCCTACTTTCACTGTTCCTGTAGACTTAACACTTGCTCCATCACCAATTTCCAATACTCCATCTACCTGAATACTATTCGATTGCAATTGTCCGGATTGAATGATAAGGGTTGCTCCGTTCGGGATGCTGATATTGGTACTTACACTAAGGGTTCCGTTGAGGCAATAGGTATTTCCGCTTGTGATCGCCTGTCCGGTATAAGGAATACACTGCGCATAAGTCATTGTACTGAAGACAAGTATCAATAAAAAAGATATTTTTTTATTAATATTTAAAAAAAATAGGTTATTCATATACATTTATAATACTTTAACAAATTATTACTGCTTAAATAAAAAATATTTAAATTTTCAACATCATCGTCCCCACTAACAACAATTAACATACCAAACAACTGTTTAATTTTTTCATTTTTATATGATATTTAACCCTGATATATTATTGCCGGCGCTATCAAAAAACACTTATAAATGTTACACCACAGCAAACCAGACCTTTCAAATTCTGTTTATATTCAACACAATTATTTTTAAAATTTTATATTTCAGGTCGTGTTTTCGCTCTGTGTTTAATAGAAATAATTCTGCACTTGTTGATATAACAGGTACATCTTTTATACAACAAGCCACTCAAAACATAGCCTGTTTTAAATCTTCGCAGTTTTTAACTGAATACAGCAATAGATAATCTGAATAACAGACGTCCGTTCAAATTCACATTAAAAACCGTAAATTTGCAGCATGAATAACGATACGATATGTGCACTGGCTACGGCCAATGGAATAGGTGCTTTAGGCATCATCCGTGTTTCAGGAAATGAAGCTTTATCTGTAGTTCAGAAAAGTTTTCCGGCCAAAAATCTGGAAAAACAGAAATCCCATACCATTCATTACGGTTATTTTATGGATGAGGAGGAAGCTATTGACGAGGTGATGCTTTCTATTTTCCTGGCTCCGAAAAGTTTCACCACTGAGAATTCTGTGGAGATTGCTTTTCACGGCTCTCCGCATATCGGAAAACGTATTCTGGAAACCCTGATCAAAAACGGGGCGAGAATGGCTAAAGCAGGAGAATTTACTCTTCGTGCTTTTATCAACGGCAGAATTGACCTTTCCCAGGCGGAAGCGATTGCTGATGTGATTGCTTCTGAAAATGAAGCTTCGAGAAAAGTTGCGATCAACCAGCTGAAAGGAGGAATTACCAACGAAATATCTGTATTAAGAACGGATCTTTTAAATTTTGTTTCTTTAATTGAACTGGAACTTGATTTCGCGGAAGAAGATGTTGAATTTGCTGACAGAAGTGCCTTAAGCGGATTATTGGATAAAATTGAAGTCAAACTAAATTCTTTGATTGAAAGCTTCCAATACGGAAATGCCATTAAAAACGGGACCGCCGTTGCCATCATCGGAAAGCCGAATGCCGGGAAATCCACGCTACTGAACTCTCTTTTGAAGGAAGAAAGAGCGATTGTGAGTAATATTGCAGGAACAACGAGAGATACCATTGAGGAAGTTCTTCATATTAAAGGCCATGCCTTCCGATTAATTGATACTGCGGGACTTCGTGAAACAGTGGATGAAATTGAAGCAATCGGGGTGAAAAAAGCTAAAGAAAAGGTAGAAAACGCCAATATTCTGGTGTATCTGGCAGATGCTGCTACTGAGGATTTTTCTGAGGATATTGAAATGATTCAATCCTTGTTAAGAGAAGATCTGAAGCTGATTATCTGCGCCACAAAAATTGATGAAGTGACTCCTACCAAATACGAAACGGTAGAAGATATTTTCAGAAATGCGATTTCTCATGATTTTGATTTTATTAAAATCTCAGCAGTGGAAAATCAAAATATTCAGGATCTGAAAAATGAACTTTCCTCTTATGTGGAACATTTAAAAACTGAAGAAAATAATGTTGTGATCACCAATCAACGACACTTTGAAGCCTTAAGAAAATCCATGGATGCTGTTGATAAAGTGAAAGAGGCTATTTCTATCCAGATCTCTACGGAATTATTGGCGTATGAACTTAGAAATGCCCTTGAACATCTTGGAGAAATTTCCGGAGAGGTTACCAATGATGAGGTGCTGGGGAATATTTTTTCTAAGTTTTGTATTGGGAAGTAGATCCAACCATATTTTGAGTTTAAAATATAAAACAGCCTTTTTTGAGGCTGTTTTTTTATTTATTAGGGTCTATTCACCAATGTCTGACGCTCTCCCAAGTCTGCAGCCTTTAGAACTTTTTGCTAAAAGAAACACCGTTAATATTTTAGCTCAAAATATAGCTTCTATTACAATATGGTTTCCCGTAAAGGAAAATGAAAAAATATCATTTAATTCGCATTTGAAAAATATTATAATAACTGCAACTATATAAGGTACATTTTATTATCTTGTATATAAAAAACTTAACCTTGACAACTACAGAATTAGATTTATTTCTTACAAGAATTACAGTAAAGATTAATAATCCTGATAGCGATGAGACTATTGGAACAGGAATATTAATTAACCAAGAAAATATTGGTGATAAAATTTATTTTGTCACCGCTTCCCATTGTTTGTTTGAAGACGGAGATATATTCAAAATTCTGAGAAAATCTTTAGAAATAAAAGTATATAATTATGTAAGTAAGGAATATATCTCGATAAAATTATTTCCTCAAGAATCATTTTTGTTTAAAGATGTTACTAAAGATATTGCTGTAATCATAATCGACAAATCTGAAATTGAATTTAGCATACCAGAAATAAAAATTATTAAAGAAAGACATTCTCAAGAGAATTTTATTGTTAAGGGATTTCCGCGTGCTACAAAAGGAAAAGAAATCGACACTATTTATCCTATTTGGAAACAAATAGAACCAGAATTGAAAAGATTTAATCTGGAATTGAAAGAAGATTATTCAGAATACAATTTTAATGGTTTTTCTGGAAGTGGAGTATTCGTTAATATCAGCAATGAAGTTTTTCTTTTAGGAATTTTAACTCGATTTCGAGCCGAGGAAAAAGGGAAAGTGATTTATTGTCAATTTGTAGAAATGATTGATGAGATTTTACAATCTAATTATTTACCAACTTTGACATATTCTTATATCGGTGAAAACGGAGTGACTCAGAATTTTTTCAAGAAAAATGTAGAGAAGTCAATATCAAATCTTAGCGAAAGATACAGCGAAGAACTTAATTTTAAATTACCGATTGCCCATAGATTCAATGAGTTGGCAAAAGACAATATCTTTAAAAAGAGAATTCTAAAAATATTTGACGAATGGCTAACAAACAGAAATATTAAGAAATCGAAAGATTTAACTGAAATTCAAGATATTGAGAATCAACTAGAAAAATTAAAATGGGAACTAATTGAATGGGAGAAACAAAATCCTATCTCAGTGAATAACAAAATTGATTTGGATTGGTTTTTTAGAGATTTAGATTTATTAGACGTAAATATTTCTAAATTAGAAAATGATGTTCGTGAAAAAGGCTGGGAAGAGCAAAAGAAACCAAAAAAGGATAATAAAAGAAATCCTTATGAAAAGCAACTTTCAAGATTAAGAGAAATTGAGAATGCTAATTACGAATTAAAATCTGCTTTTGATAATAACGTCATTTTAGAGTTAGCCAACAGTCCTATTTTGATTGTTAAAGGTGCTGCTGGTTGTGGAAAGTCTCATTTATTAGGAGATGTTGCTAACTATAGATTAAAGAAAGATTTACCTACATTATTGCTTCTTGGTCAGCACTTCACTAATTCGGACGCGTTAGAGAAAAACATCTTACGACAATTGGAGCTTGAGGGCAATTTTTCCGATTTTTTATCAACATTAAACAATATTGGAGAACAAATAAATTCTCGGGTTCTAATTTTGATTGATGCAATTAATGAGACTACCAGTGGAGAAATAATGTGGAAGTCTCAGATTGTCGGATTAATAACTCAAGTTTTAAAATTCCCATTTATTGGCTTAGCATTTACAATTAGAGATACTTATTGGGATTATACATTACCAAATGATATTTCTAAATTTTCTACAGTAATAGAACACGAAGCATTTAAAGGCAACGAATATAAAGCTTTAAAAATGTTTTGTAATTTTTATGGTCTTGAGCAACCTAATTTTCCAATTTTGTCTCCAGAGTTTTCCAATCCACTTTTTTTAAAATTGTGTTGTTTAGGAATCAAAAATTCTGGACAAAAGAAATTTCCAAGTGGATTTAACGGTATCAGTGAAGTCTTTGATTTCTATGTCAATTCGATTTATTCTAAACTGTCAAATAGGCGAGAATACAGATTAAGGACCAAAATCGTTTGGGATGCAATCAATCTTTTTTCAAAAGAATGTGTAAACGATGAAGACCGACATTTAAACGTAGAAAATGCAATAGAGTTATTCAACAAAAATTTTCCAAATACTCCCAATCTTCTTTTGGATTTAATAGAAGAGGGATTGTTTATCAAAAATATTAAAAGATATTACAGAGATGAAGATGGCAAGAGGAAGAAAGAAAATGTAGAAATAGTATATTTTGCTTACGAAAGGTTGGGCGATTTTCTTATTGCCGATTATGAATTAGAAAGTTATGCAAATATTGAAGATTTAAAATTAGCTTTTCAAAAAGATGGTAAGTTTGGAAAAATTGCTAATGATTATTACAATGATGGTCGAGGAATATTGGAGGCTCTTTCGGTAATTATTCCAGAAAAATATTCGTTAGAATTATTTGAGTTATATAATTGGCTTTTTGATGATTTTTTTGTTCTTGATGGAAAAGATTCAACTGATGACAATCACGATAAATATGTACTAAGATATAATTGTAAAAACATAAATGACTTATTGCTTGATAGTTTAAAATGGAGAAAAGTTGAAAGTATTGATGATGAAAAAATAACCAGTCATTTTCAATCAAAAGAATTTAGGATACTATTGAACAATGATTATTTTTTGAATACAATTATTGAATTATCCTGTATTGAAAATCATCCGCTAAATAGTGACAGGCTCTTTAGAATTTTAAGCCGTACAAAGATGTCTGATAGAGACGGATTCTGGCAATATTTCATTATTGGTCATTCAAGAAAAGATAGCGAAGACAATACACAATCGGTAAGAAGATTATTAGATTTTGCTTGGCAACCAAATATTTCCGCCACTATAAATGATGAAACTTGTAGATTAGTAGCACAAACCTTAGTTTGGGTTTTAGCAACGACAGATAGAGTATTGAGAGACCAAGTAACAAAAGCACTAGTTAATCTTCTGGAACAAAAACCTGCTATTCTACTAACAATTCTTACTCGATTTAAAAAGGTGGACGATTTGTATATTTTGGAGAGACTTTATGCTATTTGTTACGGAGTAGTTTTGAGGACAGATTCGGAAGAAGGAATTGGGTTACTTGCACAATATACATACAATACGATTTTCAAAAGAAAAAATCCACCAACACATATCCTTTTAAGGGATTATGCAAGAAACATAATCGAATATGCACTCTATAAAAATTTAAAAATAAAATTAATTCCTGAGTATATAAGACCGCCTTATCACAGTAAAATACCTAAACTTCCAATAGAAAGTGATATTGAAAAATATAAAGGTAACTACGATAGCAAAGAATTTGAAAAAAATCCCGAAAATGTTCGACTTTATGGCAAAGCGTATACATCTACAATGACTTGGGATTTTGGTAGATATGTTGTAGATAACAAAATCGACGATTTTTACCCTATAAGTTTTACACAAGAACCAATTTATAAAGAATATATTAAGAGTCTTTCAAGAGAAAGAAGGAGCATTGTTAAAATCTATGTGAAAAATTTAGAAGAAAAAGAAAAATTTAAGGATAGAGAATATACCATAACTCAACAACTTGGTAAAGAAAAATTTGAGGAATTATTAAATAGTTTCGACCTAATGAAAGACAAATTGGACGAATTTATTGAGGAACACTTTGAAGATGAACAAAAAAAATATATCAAAAGAGAAATACTTCCATACTTACTCGATAAGCAAAATCAAAAATCAAAGTGGTCTTATACACACAATCTTGATTCAGAACCATTCAAAAGATGGATTGTTGAACGAGTCCATAAACTGGGTTATAATGTGAAAAAACATGGAGAATACGAATTACTTTATACAAATTATAGTGGATATAGTCGATCGCACAGCATCGAAAGAATAAGTAAAAAATATCAGTGGATTGCTTTGTATGAAATTCTAGCGATGATTACAGACAATTATAAAATGCGAACTGGAACAAGCCGAACAACCCCTTATGAATTTTACAAAGGAGCTTGGCAAAATTATTTAAGAGATATAGACCCTGCATATATTACCCCTGATAATGAAATCGATGATGAAGAGGAAGGTTATGAAAACGAAAAATATAATTTCGAGCCTGACCACGAGAAAAAATGGCACGATGATTCAGAATATAAATATTGGGAAAACATACCATCAGAATGGGTAATTTCCACAGCGGATATGCCGAAAATGAAAGACGTAATTAATAAAATTGATTTTTACGGAAACGAATGGTTGCATTTACAAAAATATGTAGAATGGAAAGAGCCTAAATCTTTTGGGCAAGATAAATATGACAGAGAAAGAAAAGAATTTTGGTATCTTATACAAGGATATATCTGTAAAAAAAATGATAAAAATAAAATTACTAAATACTTAAAAAGTCAACATTTTTGGGGTAGAAGAATGCCGGAAAATATTGATGCTTTAAGCACATTAATTAATCGAGAAAAATTTTGGTCGCCCGCTGATATAGATGAAACCAGAAGTAATAAATTTAAAGAATGGGTTAATATTCCTGATACAAAGTACAAAATAGTAGTGGCAAGTACAGGAGCAAAAGGACGAATGGAAGAAGATAAATCAAAAGCAAATGAAATATATAACATTCCTTGTAAGACTGTTTTTGAAGGCTTAAATTTAAAATATTCGTCAAAAGATGGAGATTTTAAGGATAATACTGGAGAAATAGTAGTTACGAATAGTAGCAGTAAAGGAGTTCTTATTAGGAAGGATAAATTAACCGCTTATTTAAATGAAAATAATTTAGAAATATTTTGGACTGTTCTTGCCGAAAAAATTGCGAAAGTTGATAAAAGTTCAATGGGTAAATATATGTTTGGTGAGTTCTCGGGTGTTTATACACTAGATAAAGGAAATATTTTAGGAGATTTAATTTTAAAAGAAAAACGCTAAAAACTATAATTATGGAAATTACATTTTATCAATCTGAATGCGGGGATGCTGCAAGATTATCATTTTTAGGAAGTGATAATGAAATTCATAATATTTTTATAGATTCTGGTTATGAGCGTACTTTCAGAGATATTATAAAAAAAGAGATTATAGAATTAACTCATAAAAATGAAAAGATAGATTATTGGATTATCTCTCATATCCATGATGACCATATTGGTGGTGTAAAGAAATATATTGATTATATAACAGATGGAGAAATGGAAGACATAGTTTCTAACTGGATTTATAATGCTCCAAGATTCTATAAATCAGATTCGTCAGATTCTTTTTTAGTAAGTAATGCAAAAAGTATTGGGCAAGGAGATATACTTTACAACTATTTGAAAAGTATTGGCAAGATGGAAGCTGTTGATTATATAACTGATTCTAAATCAATAAATATTGCAGGTCTTAATATTACTTTTTTATCACCAACCATTGCCAAACTTAAAGATTTAAGAAACAAATACAGTATTTCTAAAATGGAGGCTTTTGAATCAATAGAAGATGATTCAATAAGTGAAGCTGTTGGTATCGTTAAGAATGATTATCAAACAAAAATTTTTGATTTTAGTTTGAAAGATTGGAAAGAAGATGATAATATTGAAAATGGTAGTAGTATTTCATTTCTAACAGAAATTGATGGTAAAAATATATTATGGCTTGCTGATTCTCATCCATCAGAGGTAGTAGAATCACTGATTAATATTGGATATTCATCGAAAAATAAAATAAAATGTGATTGGGTAAAAGTAGCTCATCACGGAAGCAAAGGAAATAATAATAATGAATTATATGATTTAATTGAGTGTAATAATTATCTTTTTAGCGCGAATGGTGAAAATAGGTCTAAACTTCCTACAAAGGAATGTATTGCAAGAATTTTGAGAAATAAAAATCGAAATTTAAAAAATAGATACAAATTATATTTCACTTATGATAATGATACTCTGCAAAGCATTTTCCAGAGCGAAGAAGATACAATATATAATGATTTGAATTTTGAAGTCATTTTCTTAAAAGAAAATCTCAGTAAATTTAATCTGTTTTAAAATAACAATGATATATATTTTTAAAATTTTTGGTTACATTCAATGAAGAAATTAATACAATGAAAAATTATATAGTAACAATAATTTTCGTAGTAATTTATCTACTAATTATATTTTTGCCTTTAGAAGGTATTGCTTTTATGCCTGACATATTTGATTTTTCTAAATTAAATTCTCAAGACTATTTTGGATTAATAATTGGAGCAGTATCATCAATTTTTGGTATTATGATGGCAGTTATAATTTTGTCGGTCGAATTTTTTAAAGAGAGAATTACAAAAAATAATTTTGTAAATCCGATAGAATTTAAAGATATCCAAAATGCAATATATCTCTCTGTAATAATCATTTTTCTTTCTTTTTTATCTTATCTTATTATAGAGGATTTTAAAACTTCTAGAAATATCACAATTGGGTATTATATTGGGGTTCTATTTCTTTTATATATTTTTTCGGTTTTTCCATTCTTTAAGGAACTTGTCGATAGAAGTAGTCAAATAAAAGGAGTTTTGGAACTTGCCAATTCTTTAGTTGTAGAGGATTTTGAACAAGCCTCAAAATATAGATTCCAAAAGCATAGTTCAGAATTAAATTTTATTAAAATTAAAAAATCTGTTGATTCTTATATTATCGAAAATAAAATTGAATCTTATGAAACCGTCAATGACAAAATTTTAGAAAAAACGTTTGAATTTATTGGTGATGGGGCGGATAGAGAAACATGTGATAATATATTAGGAGCTTTAACATGGTTATGGAGAGAAAATTGTAAGACGGCAATTAGGTCTAATGATTCACAATTTTTTAATACTATTTGGGATTCAATAAATAAAATTTATCAACATTTTGCAGATAAAAAAATAGAATTATTACATATACAAGAGATTCATACATTTATTTATTTTGATTTAAAGTCACTTTATAAGTATTTTAAAAATACCCTTTCATTAAGTAATGCTTTGGATGTTATTGAAAACTCATTTAGAGTAAATGTTACTAAAAATTGCCCTAAGCAAGAAGATATATGGGATTTGATAATAATGTATGAAAAAGATAGTAGAATTGATTCAAATTTTTCAGCATCATCAACTTGGGATGGTATTATTGATATTGTAAAATATATAAACGACATTCAGAATATTGCTATTGAATTAGGTGACCGAGAACTATTTGAGGAATGTAATTTGAGATTAGATGGAATATGTTCACATATTATTTATGAATACAATAATTTAGGGTCATATCAAAAAGGATATTTAGTTTGGAATATATTAACAACTAGCTATTATTATTCATCAATTGCCTTAGAAAAAGGTTTGTACAAAGATACTTTGGACTGCTACAAAGTTTATAAATACTTAGTAGAAAGTATTATTGAAGGAGAATTATTGGGTGAAAGAGATATTAGAGTTATTTTAAGAAATTTAGGAAATAATTTATTTGAAGCATTAAAATATAAAAAACTTCACTCAGATAATAACTACGGGACGTTTAGTGATTTTTACAAAATAGGTATTCACTCCATTAAAAAATACCATGACTCTGACTTAAATAAAAATGTAGTTGATTATTTTATTAGTTATTTGATTTTTTGTAAAGAGTTCATTGAAAACGAAGGATTGGATAATTATGTTCAAGAGTATAATTGTGTTAAGAAAGCAATATCACATTTTATAAATATTGCAGAAGATTACGATAATTTTAAAGAAGATGAGAATCCACTTAAAGAATGGAAGACTATTTTAGAAAATTTTCAAGAAATTAAATTAGAAACTCCTTTAAATTTTAAGTGGGAAATTAAATAAAAACTACATGGAAACATTCAAACTTCTAAAGCCTGTCCATTAAGGAATTATTTGGAGATGTAAAAGCACTCTACAAAATCTCAGCTCTCCGAAGTCTCGTGACTTTGGAGTATATATTATAAAGGAAGACTTTATTATCACCCCAAAGTGAGGAGACTTTGCTAAGTGAAAAATATAATTTTAAATCATTTATTCTAAAGGAGAATCAAATAAAAGATTTTTCATAACACCAATTGTAAGCATCACTAAAAAGAAGAGTAAAAAATAGGTAAAGAAATTGACAAGTCGTTTTCTATTGTCATGATTTTCCAGTGTATTGGTATTATAACTATTTACAAAACTTCTTAGTCCTAAAGTAAACACAACAATAATTGATGTAAATGTGATATAAAGGATAATAGATTGCTTTAGTTCAAAAAAGAATAGGATTACTAAAATATCTATTAATGCAATGATCCAACTTAATTTAAATATTTTAAATGACGATATATTTTTTTCCAACATTAAAAATATGGAATTTGAAAATATAATGATAAGAAGTATTATTTGTAAAATTGTATTCATAAGATTGAGCAATTCAAAAATTAATATAAGAAAGTATTTGGGAAAGTGAGCTTTATATTTATACCCAAGCCTACTCCATTTGCAACCTTTCCTGAAGCATCCGATCTTCAAAATCAGGAGACTTTGCATAGCAGACTTCAAAAATAGCGAAAAAGGGTAATTTCCCGATAATAGTCTACACGGTAACTTTATCAAAAAATAAGTACCATGGACACAATTATTAAAAAACTATCAATTTTAAGTGTACTGATTTCACTGATGAGTTTCTGTTCCTTCCTGTTGGCTCAGGTTTATCCAATCGGACAGATGTTTTTGACTACTTATGGTCAGTCTTTTACCATGTACAATACAGGAGTGATTGTTCAGGATGGCAATCCGGGAAATGCCGGCCAGGCCGTATATGATCAAACCGGAATTAATTATTTACTCTTGCCGTCTGCCGTTCCTTACCAAAAGGCTTTTTTCCTGGATTTTAATAAAAATATTATAGAGTTGGATTACAGATATGGATACCGCGTCGTGGGTTATTCTAATATTCCTGTTCCGCCACCGCCGGTTATGTATCTACCAAAGCCTATCTATGATAATCAAATAGGAATTGAAACAGCTGACGGACTGAGACCATTACCTACCCAGATTATTGACGAGCAAAGACCTTTTGGGGATGTGATGATGACAAGTGAGCAAAAGGCAGTAGACTGCTATAAGAATTCTTTGAATTTTGATGGCTCATTAAATCAGACGAAATTCGGGGACTGCATGGTAACGAATATGGCTGGTCAGAAAGAACTTGAAATTTATAAATGTGCCAAAAACTCAGCAACCATGGAGGAACAGAGTCTTTGTATGCTCAGTATATTAGGCGGTTCAAAAGAAAAGCAGATTACTCAGGATATGTTGAAATGCTATAAAGAATATGGTGGCAATTACGAAATGTATCCCCTTTGTTTCGCTGATAAAGTAAATGATCCTGAACTCAAGCAATTAGTTTCCTGCTTTAAAGATCAGGCTAACAGTGGTGAAATATCTTTTATGGGAACTGCCGTGTGTTATGGAGCAAGTAAACTTAATCTGAATACAGAAGCCCAGATAGCCGTTGAGTGCGCGGTAAGTACCGGAGGACAGCCTTATGCATTTGCAGGCTGCGCAGGCGGCCAATTGACTTATCGTGAATTAAATAAATGTTTAACAAACGGTGTAGGTGGTGATAATGGATGTTTCGGAAAAAACAATACCATCGTTAAAGGATTAAATCAGATTGGAGATGCTTTAAAAGGTCAGTTTGGTCCTAATAACGACATCGTCAAAACATGGAATACTACCGTTCATGATTTACAATATGGTCCCGGGAAAAATCATGAAGCAGTAAAGGTGGTCAGAAATATAAGCAACGAACTGGGAAAAGCAGGAACTAATGTAGCCAAAGAAATAAAAAAAGTAGTTCCGAAAATAAAAATAAAATGGTAATGAATACATTAGATAAAAACAGATGCACTTGTGTAAGTGCATCTGTATAATATTCCCTACTGCGGCTACTTCTTCAGCATCTGAAAATTATATTTTACGGGATTGTAAGGATTGACAACGGTTCCTTCAACCGTAATTTTACTTGCAAGCAGTTCAAAATTCATATTTTGTGTGTTCTGTTTGGTAAAAAGTCCTTTTTTGGAAGCTGTGAACGTTATGACAACCTTTTTGTTTACCCCATCCACAGGAACCTGAACAGTTAATTCTTTAGGAAGAAGATTAAGTTCTATTTCCTTTTTATACTGGTATAGTACTGCTGTATAATCCAGGTCATATTTTATTTTCCCAATGGCTGTTAAGGCTTGATTGGCTTTCGCAGGATCAGAAATTACAGAGTAAATAATCTCTTTCATAGGAAATTCTGAATAGGAAATCAGGTTTTTCTTGGCGGAAAAAACAACCGCTGTTTCTCCGTTCACAGTTCCCTGAGATATACTTGCTTTTCCTGTGTATTCACCGTTAAGATCATCAAAACTAATGGTTATGGGATCAGGTTTTGGAGCATCATCATCATTACTGCAACTTGCCAGAGCAAAAGGAATAGCCAGTAAGATCACAAGCATGGATATCAATTTTACATGATTGATTTTTTTCATTTTGATTTTGAATTAATTTTTTGATTAAAAAATATTGTATTGAGTACTCATCTATATAAATACAGAATTTCCATATCCTTGCTTGGGATTAAAAAAAATAAATTCAATCAACTGATTTACTGCCTGTTATTTTTAACATTTAAAACAATTAAAAACGCTACTTTATGATTAATCATAAAAAAATCCAACATCTTTCTGATATTGGATTTTTGTGTCGTTGAAGATATAACAGATCAGTTAACAGATCAACAGCAGTCTATACTCTCCATCATTTTCGACAGGTGCTCTGTGAACACAAGGTAATGCTTCCTGATCAGGATGATCAACTGCAATACGCCAAAGGTGGCCCACTCCTAAATTGACGGGTTCTGCATGGGGCTTAGGCTGATAATGAAGATCAAAGAAATACTCTTTCAGAAAGTCTTCAAATTCATCTTCAGTACCGTCATGCAATTTTTTGAGCTGTTCACGGATTTCAGGAATTAAAATTTTCTGTTCCACCTGATCATTGGCGATGATATCACTTGCCGTTCCATGATAAGTGCAGAGAAAAGTGTCTGTGCCTACAGGTGAACGGTCCACATGATAGGAGTACACGTCTGTTGAAATAAAACCGAGTTCCTCATCGCGCTCATAGCATTTAAGCAAATTAAGAACCGGAGATGCACCAAAATCTGTCAATAACTGCAGGTCATTTAAAATAATTTCTCTTGCAACACTTCCCTCTTCTGACAATTCCAATGCTAAAAGATCTTCGCCGGAAACTTCTGTAATATCATCTCTCAACTGAAGCTTTGTGACAATTTCTTTAAAGTCGCCCACTAAATTCCTTTGCCAGCAAATGGCATTCATAGCGCCATGAAAACGGGTATTCACAAGTTCAGAAAAAGAAGAAACCACCTCAATTTGATCATGGTCAGAAAATATAGTGCTCATAGGTTGGAACAAACAGTTTAGCTGCTTAATTCTGTGCAAAAATACGGAATAGGTTATTCAATTCCATCAACCAGCCACGATAAAAAAACAGTGCTCTCATTTGGAGAACACTGTTTTATATATAAGGTTATTAATTTTCAGTTTTGTTTTTTACTTCTTCAGTATCTTTTCTGTCACTGTTGAAGATTTTGTTTTAAGTTTAATATAATATACTCCTGTTTGAAGAGAAGATAATACGATCTGTTCCTGCGTCATATTCAGAGTTCCCTGCTGTACCAGTTGTCCGGTAGCTCCAAAGATCTCATAAGAAACCAAAGGCTCTTTGCTTCTGATTGTAAGTACATCCTGAACAGGATTTGGAAATAATTGTATTCCTGCCTGAACAGCTGTTTCTTCTACTGACATCTGACTGCATACTGATTTAGAATATTTTGTAATAAAAGACTGGGATTTTCCCCCCGTTACATTGACCGTCATCGTATTGACATTATCATTGGAATCTGTAAAAAGCTGGTCATGAAAAACACCTCCTAATACATAATTCCCATTTTTATCTACAGCAATTGCCGTAAATTCATCCTGAACCTGAAAGTTGCTATGAATTTCTCCCGTACCAATTACAGCTCCTGTATCTTTATTGAAACGTACTAATAAAGGATCTGATAAATCTGAATTAGGACGCGTCATTGAAAAGCTTCCCCAAACTTCATTCCAGCTTCCTTTAGCAAATGCTATTTCATTTCCGTTAAGTGCAATTTTCCCTTTCAGGAAACGGTAAGCAGAAAAGCTTGTAAGCCCGTCCGGAACTTTTGCCCATTGTACTACTCCATCTGCATTAAGCTTCATCACAAAAGGAGTCTGCCCCTGATAATTCTGTACCGGAAAAGAATAGCTGCCAAAAGTTGTAGGAACTGTTCCTGAAAAATAACGTCCGGAAATATAAATATCTGAAGAACCCGTACCTTTGATAACGGAATGAATCTCATCATCCATAAATCCCGGTAAGCTGTTATCAAATTCTTTTCTCCATAGCTCTGCTCCCGTACTTCCGTTAAAAGCAAGCAGATATGCATTTTTTGTAAACGGAATATTATTGTACGAGAAATTTTCCAGGTTGCTGGTGTAGTTTCCCACCATTCTTTTACCTGCCAGATAATATCTATTTAAGCTTTCATCGTAAAGCAGGTTCACTTTACCATCTGTTCCTCCCGCAGTTACTCCACCGGTAATAGGGAGTAATAAAGGTGTTGCAGGTGTCATATTTCCATTATCATAGTTAAATTTAACCAGATAATACTGAAGTGATGTCGTGAATGTTGAAGGTACTGTAATCAACCCATTTAAATGAGTTCCTGCTCTGAAACCCACTATAGCATGAATATTTTTGGAAGAATCCATATACATCATTTGTACATCACAGCGTCTGCTAAGATAGCTGACATCTCCCTGCAAAGGTTTGCTCCAATCCAGTGTTCCGTCAGCAGTTTTATATTTAAGCAGATACCCCGCTTTATGCGCCGGCTCTACCGTCTGATCATAATATGTATACAAAGGCATAGTGTGAGTACCGTCAAAATGCATTGGAATAGCAGTAGGATCTCCGCTGTACGAATTATTATAAAGAGTAGCCATTACATATAACCCGCCATTATTATCTACTTCAATATGCCAGGCATTTTCACCATCTTCAGATCCTCCAATAACCGTAGACCATAATGTATTACCCTGACAGTCTGTTGCAAACAACATAAGATCACGAATACCATAATTAGGTACTGATACGCCGTTCAGATTCTGATCTCCATTCCAGACACTTGCGAGATAATAAGTATTGTTATTATTATCTACAACAATATCCCTAATAGATTCATCAAATTGGTAATTAAACCCCGGATCGGCAGAACCCGATTGTCCACCGGCCTGTTTCGCCCATTGCCACTGGTAAGTCTGGCTAAAAGTTAATACCGGAAGCATAATAAGCAATCTCCACAGTTTGTTTTTTAATTGTATCATATTAATTCATTTAATTATCATATACTATAAAAAACAGTGCTCTCCGAAGAGAACACTGATTTATAAGTTACTAATTTTTAATTAGTTTTCCTTGTAATGATGTATCTCCCGTTTGTACAATAACGATATAAACACCTTGCAGCCAGCTGGAAACTTCCACGTCTACCTCACCGGAAGCCGCTTTCACTTCTTTACGGAATTTGACATTGCCCATGGCATCAAAAACTGTAATCTGTTTTGCCAGTAATTTTTCATCGCCCGTGTTATACGAGATTTTCACTTTTTCCTTCGCAGGATTTGGTATCATTTTCAGAGAAGAAACTGCTGTAGCGGTAACGCTTCTTGATGCACTTCTCATACCCATCCAGTCAGGATCTGTCGCTTTGGTGCTAAACTTACAAGTTTCATTAGAGAATAAAATCTCATCAGTACCCTGGAAGTTTGGATTTGGATAGAAAGCCAATGGATTAGCATTCATATCATACACACCTCCTGCCGGAATTGTAATGATAGACGGAATATAAGTTCCGAATCCGTTAAGACTTGAAACATTAAGACTTATTGGCTGGCCACCTGCGTTATGAATAACACCGTACACAGCGTAATGATCTCCAACCCACTTCATTCCTTTAATATCTCCTTCAATCTTACATTCTGTTTCGTATCCACAATCTTTACCCGGATAATAATTCATAGTTCCGGATGTATACTGACACCCTAAGTGGTTAATCTGTAATTGATAGGTACCTGCTCCTCCAATATATAATGGGAAGATGAAATCATTGTTCCCACTCTGGATACTGTTTCCGAACAACATCCAATCATGATGATCAAATATTCCTTTTGGTCCTATGATATAATTCTTCTCTCTAAGACATTCATCATAGCATCCTGTAGGGAATACCCACATCAGACTCTCAAGACTTAACGGTACCTCTACATAATTGGATACTTTACATCCGCTTGGCGCAGTATAAGTAACCTGGAATACACCACCTTCATTTACAGTGATTGACTGTCCTGACATTCCATTGCTCCAGTTATAATCTCCCGTAGATGGTCCTGATGCAGTTAGCTTAATTCTATAAGGCTGACAACTCACAAGGCTGTAAGCTATCGTAACCGGTGATGGCGGATTGCTTACCGTAAGTGTAAAGTTTTTAGAACTTGTACATCCTGATGTACCCGGAGTTCTTACTTCAAGAGTATACACGTAAGTACCTGCAGGTAATGATCCTGTATTTAAAGTGATCGGATAAGGAGCAGAAGTCCATGGTACAACTACCGAACCTGCTTTCTTCCATTGGTATTCTAATGTATTATCCGTTACAAGACCAGTAAGTGTCGTAGAAGATCCCGCACAGATATTAGCTTTGCCTGAGATGTTTACATATGGAGCATTTTTAACAGTCACTGTTGCTGCTTTAATACTCATGATGCTTGTTTTGCAACCATCAGGTGATACCAATACAGGCCAGTAAGTTCCTGACTGAGTAGGAGTGAAAGCTGGTGAATTTGGTGCTCCCAGCACTGGTTGTGAGCCGTTCATCCAGATATATTGGCTGACAGTTCCCATAGAAGCGTTAAACACAAGTGTAGGAACAGAACCTGCACAAGCTACCACATTAGTAGGGGAAATATTACCATCAATGAAAGCTTCATTCACACCAATGTTGACAACCGGTGAAGCATACACACATCCGTTAGGAGTAGTGATTTTTAACTGAACTGTCTTCACACCACTTGTATTATAGGTAACTACAGCATCTTGTCCGGAAGCTACATATGAAGTACTATCAAAAAACCAAGTGTATGTATTCGCAGGGTTGTACCCCGTTGCAGAGAATGTAATCGGCTCCCGTACACAGATTAATGACGGAACCAGAATGCTGGTATTTGGGATTGGAGCCAATGTAACAGTCTGCGTAGTTGTACACGCTGGTTTACCTGGCGCAGACATTGTCATTGTGAAGGTATAAGTACCTGGCGCAAGGTTGTTATACGTAGCCGACTGCCCTGTTTGAGTCGGTTGACCCGGACTAGTGAATGTATAGGTAATAGATGACTGATTGATCTCAAAAATAGTAGAACTATTGAAAAGAGTCACATTATATCCGCCTCCACTACATACTGTGCTTACACTGAATTTAGGCTCGTAGTTCTTTTTTACTTCAACAGCTTTGCTATACCAGCATGATCCATATCTTAAACGTACAAAAACAATATGTGCTCCTGCAAGAGTAGTCTGATATGTTGCCGTAGGCTGTCCCTGAGGAGAAGTTAAAGTAAGTACACTGTCTGATGACCACTCGATCTGATCAGGAGTTCCGCTATATGTTAACCCTGATGTAGAAATTGTGTTACAACCTGACCATGTAGCTGTAAAGTTGATCTGAGGATTTGCGGTACAAGTTCCGCTGCTTGGGCATAGCTGGCTCACATTAATGTTCTGTGAAGAAACCACACAACCATTAATATCTACAGCCTGTACTCTATAGGTTCCAAAAGCACCTGCTCCTCCTATAGTATAAGAATTGGTAGTAGCACCAGATATTGGTGTATTGTTCTTGAACCACTGCCAAGAAACAATATTGGTAAGTCCTGTAGAACTGTTTGCCGTAAGCGTATACGGTGTCATAGTTGTAGGATCACATACCAGAATATTATATACCGGAGAAACCGTAATAATAGTTTCAGGATATATAGTAAAGTTTGCGCTTGCAGTAGGCTTATAGTTACATCCGTTAGTTCCTGTATAAGTTACTGTCACCGTTTGAGAAATATTACTTCCTGAACCGTTCTGGATATATCCGTTATTCGGGAAGCTATAAATTCCGGATGGATTATAAGTAGTGGTATAAGTAGTTCCGTTAGCAAAAGTGAAAGTTACACTCGTTGCTGAAGTGATGATTCCCTGATTTACAGTGAATGTAAGATTAGAACCTAAACAGATTCCTCCAACATTCGTAAAGCTTACTGTAGGAAGAGTAAATAAAGATACCGGAATACTTATTGTTTTTGATACTCCGCATTTTACAATTCTTAAATTCAGCGTAGTGCTGCTTGTTGAAGAAATTTCGTTGAAGTTTACAGTAATATTATTGGTCCCCTGTCCTCCTACAACACTTCCAAAGTTTGAACTTCCAAATGTCCATTCCATAAAGTCTGGAACAATACCGTTCAGATTTGCACTGAATGTCTGAGTACTACTCGGGCAGAAAGGTCCCGGGTTAGGATTGATCATAATCGTATTAAGATCCAATGGCGATACATTGAACGAAATTGGAGCCGAAAGACATCCTGCGTTACTCATAGATTTATTCTGTGCAGACACTGTATATGACGAAGCACCGGTATTAAATATAACCGTTACAGAAGATCCTGCATTGCTACCCTGGATGGTTCCGTTAGTAACACTCCAAACAGGTACCATTCCTGCATCCACGGAACTGATAGTATACACATAAGGTTTTCCGGGACATACTTTCGTTTCTCCTGAAATGGTTCCTGTAGGCGGCTGTGGAATTGGTAATACTTTAATAATTCTTGAATTACTTTCACAACCTCCTCCTTGTTTAACAGCAACAATAGTATAAGCACCTGCTGTTGCAAAAGGATAGGTAAATGGTCCGGATACTAATCCTGATGTGTAAGTAGATCCTCCTGTAGTTACTTTCCAGATAACAGGTACGTTAGGTGTAGCTGTAAATGTCTGGCTTGTTCCCGCACAGATTTCATCTGTACCGCCACTTATTGTTACCGGCTGTTCTACTTCGATATCAATAGTTGCCTTTCCTTCACATGATAATAAAGTATTGAAATAAGTAGCCTCAAGGTGATAAGTTCCGGGCTGAGTTGCTGTGAAAACAATTTCATTTCTCTGCTGGGTATTTACCAACTGACCTGCTCCAGGACCGGTTACATTCCAGTTAACTTTAGTTGTAGGCCATTGAGGAATAGAATAGGTATACTGCTTACCAGCACATACTTTATCCTGTCCTTTAATTTTTGCATTCTTTAAAATCACAGGGATTTTAATTGTAGTCCACTCAGGACAAGCACATTCAGACATGTACATTACATAACCGAAACCGTCCGTTGGATCTACCTGATCCCAAACTACTTCAATTTCGTTACCGTTATTGTTTATGATGTTTCCACCAATAACTTTCCATTGTCCTTTATTACATCCATCCTGTGCATGATACTTCTCTGTACTTCCTTCGCATACCACAGAAGCACAGTCGATCTGTACAGGATATGACTTCACAACCTTGATCTCCTTTCTAAACTTACTCTGGCATCCGCACTTATTGGTTACGGTAAGCTGTATGACATAATTACCAGGATTGGTATAAACATGAGATGGTTCAAAAGCCGTGGAAGTGGAAGTAGCTCCATCTCCGAATTGCCAGAAATAATTGACAATATCCGACCCTCCGTTTTGCTCAGAAAGGTTATCAAAATATACCGTTGTATTATTACATACAGTATAATCCAGATTTAACATTTCAAATTTAGCAATAGGTCTGTTGATTTTTTCAATACAGATGGTCTGTGTTTCCACAGTTCCGTCGTTGTAGGTGATAACAGCCTGTAAAGAGCCATTACCGGCCGCTCCCCATGTAACATACGCTAAGGTATTTCCGGCTCCGGAAATTGAGGCCGTTCCTCCTGAAACTGACCATTGTACATTGGAAACGTTAGACCCCTGAACCAGATATTTCACAGGATCTATGGATTTCTCACAGACCCGGAGGCACTGTGAAGAATTGATGTAGGAACTGGCGATTCCGTTGTCAGGGATCTGACCTTCTTTTTCGCCGCGGAATTCCTGGCATCCGACCTCTTCGGTCCATGTTATTCGAGCTTGTGCTTGTAGCACCCAAGGTACCAAAAGCCAACATAGCAGGAGCAGTCTGAAGACATGCTGCCTACCAAAATAGGTGTTGTTTTTCATAGTTATTAAAAAAGTGTTATTAATTTTTTGTCAAATTAATAAAAAAAATAACACAAAGATCATTTAATAGTGAAAAAATAACACAATTTCACAATTGAAGACCAACGATATAGACAAATTCATGCTTATATGTTATTTCACCAGCATATTAGTTATGCAATAAAATTTAACTTTTCATATAAATTTCAGACTTCAAGTACGATTTAAATAAATAAAATACTCTATTTGTGGTATTAAAAAAAACCGAAACACCAATCAAAAACATTTACCATGTATAATATTAATTAAAAAACGATTATAAATTAAAATTAATAACATTCAAAACTCAATTAAAAAAGAACAAAAACAACGTGAAATTCTTCTCTCACTAAAATATTTTTTCCATCCCCTGAATGCACTTCCCTATCCGTTATATATATCATCTTATTTTATGTAAAATACTACAGATCCCTCTGAACACTATAAAGCAGAATTACAGACAATACCAAAAATATTTTATCTTTGTTTTTTCAGGCATATCATAAATATTTTTACCTGAATACCTTCTATGAAAAACAACAGATTTTTATCCTCTGCAAAAGGAATTTGCACTATAGCTTTTTTAGCTTTAAACACAACTGTTTACGCTCAGAAAACAGCAGATATCTCAACTATTTCAGAGAAAACTTTAAATACCATTCTGGAAAAAAACAGAGCTTATTATACTCAAGGTAAAGTAGCAGATTACATTCCTGAATTGGGAAAAATGGACGCTAAAGCCATTGCTTTTTCCGTAGTAGATAAAAATGGAAAAGTATTCAACACCGGTGATGTAAGCAAAAAATTTACTATGCAGAGCATTTCCAAAATCATATCATTAATGGTGGCCGTCAACGAAAAAGGGGAAGCTCATATTTTCGATAAAATGGGGTATTTCGGATCAGATAAACCCTTCAACCATTTTTCAAACCTTGAAACTACAGGAAAACCGCTTAATCCAATGATGAATGCAGGAGCCATCCTTACCACTTCACTGATCTCAGGAGATGGGGAAAAACCATTCCTTAAAATACTGGATATGGTAAGGTATATTACCAAAAACTCATCCATTGATTATAATAAATCGGTTTACGAATCGGAAAAATCAACCGGACACCGTAACCGTGGTATGTTTTACATCATGAAAAACAGCGGACTGATTTCAGGAAATGAAGACCAGCTGGACAATTACTTCAAGCAATGCTCTATTGAACTTACCGCCGAAGACCTGGCAAAAATAGGATACTTTTTTGCCAATCAGTGCGTACGATTTGACGGAGATGCCACTTATAAAAACGCAGATATGGCAAAATTAGTAGAATCACAGATGCTGACTGCCGGAATGTATGAATTCAGTGGGGAATATTCCAGAACTGTTGGTTTACCAAGCAAATCCGGTGTCGGAGGAGGAATTACGGTAAGCGTTCCGGGGAAAATAGGTATCGGAGTATTCAGTCCTGCCTTAGATCAACATGGCAATTCTCTGGCCGGGTATCATATGATTTTAGATCTGGCAAAACAGTACGGATTAAGTATATTTTAATTTTTTCACCATCACCGTTAATGCACAGACCGTTCATTTACTATACAATGAGATAAATTGTACTACAAATGATCCGGCACAGCATTAAAATGACACATTGGTCAAAAAAGTCCCCAACAAATACACGCATAAAAACAGTAAGTATACCAGATACTTACTGTTTTTTTATGAATTTCGGAAAGATATTTAAATTATTCTTAAAAATACCTATCTGCTTATTTATCAAAAAGATATAAAAAATTCATAAATAATTCAAATTAAATCACAATATATTGATTAATTTTCTTTAAATTCGCTTTGTCATTTTATCAGATTGATAAAGGTATTCTTACATTTTAGAACCCTATTTATTGTATATTATCTTTTTGTAATATACCTAAAAACAAATCTCTTGTTTTTGAAATATTTTATTTTTTATTCCTATATTTGCTTAACATTTTTTTAACTATAAATATTTATAGTTAAAATTTATAAGATTGTACCGGCCATGTTTCTAAGAATAAGGAAACAATAAATATTCTTTAATAGCATTTGAATAATCGATCTTTTAACATTAAAAAATCATTATCAAATAACATTTATGATTGAAGATATATTATAGTTTTATTATTTTTATTTGCTCATAACAGCAAATTGTTATTAATACGAATAACATTAGTGTTTTGCTATGAGATATCATTAATCATTTCTATACCGTAAATGCTATGAAAAACTTGACCAAAATCAGGCTTACCCCCCTTGAAAAGCCGGATATATTTATTACAATTCACAATCTATCCAAAACCGATAGATCATTAAACAATAATCACAAAACAACATATATTGTTAACGATTTAACAAAACCAAATTTTACTATATCGTAACAAAAAGTAATGGTTTACCATTGAAAGCCTTGCATTCTGTTATAAAGCTCTTGCTATCATTCGATAATTCAATTAACACGCCATGAAAAAATTAACCATTATTGGACTGACGCCTTTTGAAAAGCCGGACGTTAACCTTATTTCCCGATTGCACCAGGCAGGTGCATTGCCCGTACTAAGTTTGGGAAATGAGCTGACGAAAGCCCAGGAAGCGTTACAACAACTTGACCAGATAGACGTACCATCGTATGGTATTTATTTTTCTAAAGACAATTTCGCCTCTCTTCAAATCTCTGAGAAAGTAAGATTTGCGATCCTTCCGTTCGGAATGTCTAAACCATTCAATATACCTGTTATTTACCAGGTGACCAGTTTGGAAGAGGCCAGACAGGCCGAAGAATCAGGAGCACAGGGAATTATTATCAAAGGAAATGAAGCGGGAGGATTAGTAGGCTACGAATCCACGTTTGTTTTATTCCAACGGGTGATCAAAGAAATCCAGAGCATTCCGGTGTGGGTACAGGGAGGAATTGGCCTCCATACCGCAGCAGCGTCGAAAGCTTTGGGAGCCACAGGAATTGTACTGGACAGCCAGCTGGCTTTATTCCCTGAAAGTTCAGTTCCACAGGAACTGAAAGAAGTATGCTCAAAACTGAATGGTACAGAAACTAAGGTGATCGCTAACCATCGTGTATTGGTAAGACCGAACTCACCTGCTTTACCTGAAAATGCAACCGCTGAAGATCTGAAACAATATTTTACCGGTTTCGATCTTAGTACCTGCTATATCCCAATGGGGCAAGACATTTCATTGGCTACGGATCTGTATGAAGACTTCAAAACACTTAAAAAACTGATTTTCGGCTTCAAAGAAGCGATGTACGGACATCTGAAACAAGCCAAAGCACTTAAAGTAATTGATAAAAATAACACTTTAGCTCAGGAATTAGGCTTAACCTATCCTATCGCTCAAGGCCCGATGACCCGTGTGAGTGATGTGCCTTCCTTTGCCAATGCAGTAGCAGATGCCGGAGCCTTACCTTTTGTTGCCTTATCCTTATTGAAAGGAGAATCTGCAAAATCTTTGGTAATGGATACCAAAAAACTGGCTGGTGAAAAAACATGGGGTGTTGGAATTTTAGGATTTGCCCCACAGGAATTAAGAGATGAACAGACATCCTATATATTAGAAGCAAAACCTCCTGTAGTTTTGATTGCCGGAGGAAGACCTGCACAGGCTAAAGTATTTGAAAAAGCGGGAATAAAATCATTTTTACACGTTCCTTCCCCTGCTCTTCTGGATATTTTCCTGAAAGAAGGAGCTAAAAACTTTATTTTTGAAGGACGTGAATGTGGAGGTCATGTAGGACCTCTGTCCAGTACAGTTCTTTGGGAAAAACAAATTGAACGTATTTTAAAAGAAGATGATCCTGAAAACATCAGCGTCTTTTTTGCGGGAGGAATTCACAACGCCTTTTCAACGGCATTTGTTTCCATCATGGCTGCACCATTGGCTGCAAGAGGAGTAAAAATAGGAGTATTGATGGGTACAGCATATCTGTATACCCACGAAGCTGTACAAACCGGGGCTATTCAGGAAGAATTCCAGTCTCAGGCAATGCAGGCAAAGGATACCGTTTTACTGGAAACCGCTCCCGGACATGAAACCCGTTGTTTAAATACAGCTTTTGCCCACCATTTCAATACCGAAAAAGCAAAACTTCTTGCTGCAGGAATGGATAAAAAACAGGTATGGGAACAACTTGAAAAATTAAATGTAGGCCGCTTACGTATTGCGGCAAAAGGCATAGAACGGCAGGGCGACAAATTGGTCAATATTCCTAAAGATGAACAACTTGACCTTGGAATGTACATGATCGGGCAGGTTGCTACGATGCATAACCGTGTGATCTCATTAGCTGCTCTTCATCAAAGTGTGGTAGACAATTATGAACACATTCAGGAAGCAGCATTGCCGGAAGAACCGGTTTCTGTAGAAAAACCTCTGGATATCGCTATCGTAGGGATGGAGTGTATCTTCCCTGGTGCTAAAAACCTGGATGAATACTGGAGAAATATCATTTTAGGAAAAGACAGTGTTACCGAAGTACCGGATGAAAGATGGAATAAAGAACTTTATTATAAACCGGATTCCAACGAATCGGATGTATCTCATTCCAAATGGGGAGGATTTATTCCTAAAATTGATTTCGATCCATTGGCATTTGGAATTCCGCCACAATCACTTGCGGCTATTGAACCTACACAGCTGTTAACCTTATTGGTTGCTAAGCGTGCGATGGAAGATGCAGGATATGGTGAAAAACACATCAACAGAGAAAACATTTCTGTCATTATAGGTGCTGAAGGAGGTAATGACCTTGCCAACAGCTATAGTTTCAGAGGATATTATAAGCAGGTTTTCGGGGAACTTCACGAGGAAGTAAAGGAAGCCTTTCCACATACTACTGAAGACTCTTTCCCAGGAATTCTTGCAAATGTAATCGCAGGTAGGATTACGAACAGATTAGACCTTGGCGGTAGAAACTTTACAGTAGATGCAGCATGTGCTTCTTCTTTAGCAGCCATCGATCTGGCATGTCAGGAACTTGTATTAGGAAAATCGGATATGGTTCTTGCCGGAGGAGCAGATTTACATAATGGTATCAATGATTACCTGATGTTCTCCAGTACGCATGCCCTATCCAGAAAAGGTAGATGTGCCACGTTCGATAGTGATGCTGATGGTATTGCTTTAGGAGAAGGTATCGCAATTCTTGTTTTAAAAAGATACGAAGATGCTGTACGTGATGGCGACCGTATTTATTCAGTAATCAAAGGAGTTGGAGGATCCAGTGACGGAAAAGCATTAGGCTTAACGGCTCCTAGAAAAATAGGTCAGGTAAGAGCATTAGAACGTGCTTATTCTCAAGCTGGGATCAGTCCTGCTTCTGTAGGCCTTGTAGAAGCGCACGGTACAGGAACAGTAGTGGGAGACAAAACTGAATTGAGTGCACTGACTAATTTATTCAGCCGTTCAGGAGCTTTACCGGGGCAGACGCATTTAGGTTCTGTGAAAACACAGATCGGGCATACCAAGTGTGCGGCAGGATTAGCTGGATTAATCAAAGCTTCCCTGGCTGTATATCACGGGGTAAAACCACCTACCCTTCACCTTCAGCAGCCTAATGCGTATTATAATGCAGAAACCAGTCCGTTTGCCTTCCACGCAGAAAGTGGATTGTGGGGTGAGAAAAACCGTTATGCAGGAATCAGTGCATTCGGATTTGGAGGAACAAACTTCCACACCGTTATTGCGAACCATCCTAAGCAGGACAATTCAATTGCCATGCAGTCGTGGCCTTCAGAATTGTTTGTTTTCCGCGGAGACACCTATGAAGAAGCCAAAGGAGAATCAAGCAAGGTTAAAGCATTATTAGAAATTAATGATGGGATTCCATTAAAAGATATTGCTTACAGTTTAAGCATCAGCTCAGAAAAACCAATCCAGTTCAGTATTGTAGCAGACACCGCTGAAGACCTGATGATGAAGCTTGAGTTAGTACTGCTAGGGATTGAGACAAAAGACACTTTTACTGTGAATAAAAAAGAAGGTAAAGTAGCGTTCACATTCCCGGGACAAGGAAGCCAGAGAATCAATATGGCTCGTGACTTATTTGTAGTTTTCCCGGCAATGCGTAAGATTATTGATGAGTATCCTGAGCTTGAAAAAGTTGTTTTCCCATCTAAAACGTTTAACGAAGCTGATTTAAAGCAACAGAAAGAAACCATTAAAGATACCCGTTTAGCACAACCACTTTTAGGAATTGTAGACCTTGCCTTGGCTAAGTTTTTAGAATCATTGGGCATTATTCCTGATATGCTGGCAGGCCACAGCTATGGTGAAATTCCGGCTTTATGCTTTGCAGGAGTATTTGGTGAAGATCAACTGGTTGACTTAAGTGTTCAGAGAGCGCAGTCTATTTTAAATTCAGTAGAAGGCGGAGATCCGGGTTCAATGCTGGCAGCAAGTGCTACTGCAGAACGTTTACAGCCAATTATTGCTAAAGTAGAAGGATGTTATCCTGTCAACTTCAATGCTCCTACACAATGTGTTATTGCAGGAAGTACGGAAGCCATCAATAAACTACTGGAGGTTCTTAAACAGGAAGGTATTTCTGCGAAAAAACTGGAGGTTGCATGTGCCTTCCACAGCCCGTTATTGGCGAAATCCAAAGGTTTATATGCTGAAGTTTTAAAAGACGTTCCTTTCCAGGAAATGCAGATCCCTGTATGGTCCAATACAACGGCAGAAGTATATCCGGCGGATCCGGAAGAAATAAAAGAAAGACTTACCGACCATCTGGTACAACCTGTAAGATTTGTAGAACAGCTTCAGGCCATGTACAATGACGGTGCAAGAATCTTCATAGAAGTAGGACCAGGAAAAGTACTTACCGGATTAACCAAGTCTTGTCTTGAAAAAGATCAGCTTACCCTATATGTTGAAGACAACAGCCGTAATAAATTCAGTCACCTGCTTTGCATGCTGGCACAATATTTAGGAACAGGCCGCAGCTTTAACATTGATAAACTTTTTGACGGCAGAAGCGTTACGATTATCGATCTTAACCAGCCTGAGCTTTACAAGAAAAGCCCTGCAATCTGGCGTGTCAATGGGCAAACAGCCCACCCAACTACCGGTAATCTGCCATCTAACGGTGCGTTACCACTAATAAACCCAATTCCCATGAACAATTTTACTCATCAACCACAGGCAGCCGCAACGGAAGCTCAGTCTACTGCTGAACGCATGTTGCAGGAATATTTGAACAGCATGAAATTAATGATACAGGCACAGCGTGATGTGATGCTTTCCTTTATGGGACAGAATCCTCAGGCATTCCCTGCTCCTGTATATCATTCACCAATACCCGCTGCTGCACATCAACCCGTATCTACCATTCCGGTTCAGCCTGTTCAACAGCAACCCGTAGCTGTGGCTGCTGTAAAGCATGCTCCGTCAAGAGATATCAAGTCTTTATTACTACAGGTAGTAAGCGACAAAACAGGATACCCTCAGGAAATGCTGGGTATGGAAATGGATCTGGAAGCTGATTTAAGTATCGACTCTATTAAAAGGGTTGAAATCATCGGAACACTTCGTAACGAACTGGGAAGTCTGGGTAACGGAAATGCTAATGAAGATACCGTTATGGAGCAGCTTGCAGGAATAAAAACATTAAGCGGATTAGTTTCATGGCTTACTGAATTTTCAGGAGCTGAAACAACTACTACGCCTGAAAAAAACGGAACAGCAGCAGAATTATCAGTTTCACAATCAAAAGCTCAGCCAGCATTCTCTCTTGAAGATCTTCAAAATGCCATTTTGAATATTGTAAGCGAAAAAACAGGATATCCAAAAGAAATGCTGGGTCTTGACCTTGATCTGGAAGCGGATTTAAGTATAGATTCCATCAAACGTATGGAAATCATTGGTGATCTTAAAACCAAGATCGGATTTGGTCAAAACCTTGAACAGGCGGATGATGTGATGGAAAAACTGGCGGCCATCAAAACCCTTCGTGGCTTGGCAAGCTGGATCAGTGAAATGAATGGGGAAACCAACGAAACTGCTCAGGAAACACAAGAAACCAACACTGCAGAGCCTGTCCAAAATGTACTTTCACGTCTTCGTTTTGACATTACTCCAACAGATTCTTCTAAAATACAAAATACAGAAATATTACAGGGAAAACGTTTTGCCATCACACAAGATGACAGCAAACAAACCTCAGCCATCAAAGACGCGTTAGAAAAACATGGAGCTATTGTAGAGCTGGTAGATACAGATAAAGATCTTTCAAATATCGACGGATTAATTATGTTAGATCTATTCTCTGCCGTTGATAAGCCAAGTATTATCGATCACGTAGATCTGATCAAGAAACTTGATTTTGATAAAGCAAAATGGGTATATCTTATTTCTGATATTCCTGCACATCTTCAGGAAATTACAGATGCAAGCGTATTACGTCATCATCAGGGATATCCTGGACTTTTCAAAAGTCTAGCCAGAGAATTTGATAATACAACTTGTAGATTAATCAGCCTGAGCACCCCTCAGGAAGTAGATCAGATTGCTGAAATCGCTTTAAAAGAGATCCTTACCAACGATAAACCTGCTGAAGTGATTTATAAGAACGATCAGAGACACCAGGTAGACATCATCCCTTCTCCATTATCAACAAGCTTGAATGAAGCCCATATCCAGTTAGATCAAAAATCTGTGGTTTTGGTATTGGGAGGCGCACAGGGAATCACTGCCGAGTTGGTAAAACACATGTCTCAGGCTTATCCTTGTACTTATATTCTGGTAGGAAGATCCGCAGACCCAAGAAACGAACTTTCGGCTAAAGATTTTGAAAGCATGAAAACCAAAGAGGATATCAGAGGATTCCTGATCAAGTCAGGCCAATTCACATCTCCTTCAGAAATAGAAAAAGAAACGACGAAGATTTTCAAAAACAATCAGATCCTTCGCACCATCCGTGATATGGAAGCGCTTGGAAATACCATCATCTACCAGTCACTGGATCTTTGTGATGAAGAAGGACTAAGCCACCTGATCAGCAGTATTTATGAAAAATACAACCGTCTGGATGGACTGATTCATGGAGCAGGTCTTTTAGAAGATAAATTATTCAAACAAAAGACCACAAGCTCTTTCGGACGTGTATTTGATACCAAAGTAAAACCACTTCGTGTATTGGCAGAACAGCTTCGTTCAGACTGTCAGTTTGTAGTATTGTTCTCAAGTATCGCTTCCGTATACGGTAACAAAGGCCAGACAGATTATGCTGCAGCCAACAGCGTACTGGATGATTACGCGAATGCTTTAAATAAAAGATTAAAAGGAAAAGTAATCTCTATCAACTGGGGACCATGGAAAGGTGCCGGAATGGTTTCTTCCACTCTTGAATCAGAATATGAGCGCAGAGGTATTTCCATGATTCCATTGGATGAAGGAAAAGAAATCTTCCTTAACGAGATAAAATACGGAACGGAAAGCCAGGTGCTGATCATGTCAGGAAATAATTGGTAAACACTGCGTAAACTCAATATGAAAAAAACAGATGTTGCTGTAATTGGTCTATCCTGTGTCTTTCCCGGGGCACAGGATGCCAGCACTTTTTGGCAGAATATTGTCAATAAAGTCGATTCTACCGAGCTCGCTCCGGCGGATCGGATAGATCCGGTTCATTTCAGTGATGCTACAAGTCCCGTTGACCGTTTTTACTGTCAGCGCGGAGGATTTATCCCTGATTATACTTTCGATCCTACCGCCTTTGGTATTCTGCCATTGGCTGTTGAAGGAACGGAACCTGACCATTTGCTTACCCTTGATCTGGTACAGAAAGCGCTTGAAGATGCAGGTGTATTTCAGAAGAATATTTCCCTTGAAAAAACGGGAATCATCATCGGTAAAGGAAACTACACAGGTCCGGGTGCTACCCGAGCGATAGAAATTGTAAGAACCGGAGAACAGATTTCTTCATTGTTACAAGAGTTACTACCTCAGGTTTCTTCTGCAGATATTGAAAAAGTAAAACATGCTTTCCAACAGCGTAAAGGACGTTTTGCAGCCGATACCGCCATGGGATTAATTCCCAATCTTGTTGCCTCTCTTGTAGCCAACCGCTTCAATTTAGGAGGCGCTGCATTCACTGTAGATGCCGCCTGTGCTTCTGCTTTGATTGCTGTAGATCATGCCGTACAGGAACTTCAGAGAGGTCGTTCTGATATCATGATTGCTGGAGGCGTGCACACAGGACAGAATGCTGCTTTCTGGAGTATTTTTGCCCAGCTGGGAGCTATGTCCCGTCAACAGCAGATCAAGCCGTTCAGTATGGATGCTGACGGTCTGTTAATCGGCGAAGGTTGTGGTTTCGTGGTGTTAAAAAGACTAGAAGATGCTGTTCGTGATCAGGACAAAATCTATGCTGTGATCAAAGGGGTGGGTGTAAGCAGTGACGGTACCGGAACCAGCGTGATGAGCCCATCTGTAAAAGGCCAGTTAAAGGCTTTAGAACAGGCATGGATTAATGCTGATTTAGATAAAAACAAAGTGGGATATCTTGAGGCTCATGGCACAGGAACACCCCTTGGAGATAAAACAGAGCTTCAGACCTTAGCCCAATTCTTCGGAAAAGAAGAAACGGCTCCGGCTGCAGGTATCGGATCTGTAAAGTCCAATATCGGGCATGCTATGCCGGCTGCAGGAATTGCAGGATTAATTAAAACCTGTTTAGCATTACATCACGATACTTTACCGCCAACCTTATATTGCGAGAATCCAACTTCGGAGATGCAGAATACTAGGTTTGAACCTGTACAGGAAGCCAAAAACTGGTCAAAAACAGGACTGCCAAAAGTAGCCGCAGTAAATGCCTTTGGATTTGGAGGAATCAATGCACACGTTGTTCTGGAAGGCTATGATATGCCTAAAAAAGATCAGGTATTGATATTGGCAAGACCCACCCATGAAGAACTGCTTTCAGCTTTACAAAATAATGAAACAACCATTGGTGAAGGAGATTTCAGGGTTGCGATATTTGATCCTACGCCTGCAAGACTGGAAAAAGCCATTAAAATTGTTTCCAAAAATATTACGTGGAAAAACAAACAGGATATCTGGTACACTTCTACTCCATTATTAAAAGATGGCGGTAAAGTAGCCTTTGTATTCCCAGGACTGGATGGACTGGCAAAAGGTGAAGTAGAAACGGTAAGCCGTTATTTTGGGCTAACAGCACCTATCGAAACAGAAGGTGAAGGACTTCTAACCGATGCTTTAAATGTATTCAACAACTGCAGTATCCTTGATCATTCACTGAAAAAGCTGGGAATTATTCCTGATATGAATGCGGGACACAGTTTAGGAGAATGGCTGGCAGGTTATTCATCTGAACTGGCTGAAGCCAATTCTGTAAAAGCCTTAATTGATGTGCTGAATCCTGAAACTTTTGAATTAAAAGATTCCAAGTTCATCGCCATAGGAGCCGGAATTGAGGTGATAAAACCTTTTATTGCAGAAATTTCAAACCTTTATGTTTCCAACGACAACTGCCCTAACCAGGTGATTCTTTGCGGAAGCAATGCAGCTCTGGATGAATTGGTTCCTTTGTTAAAAGCAAAACAGATCTTCCATCAGGTATTGCCGTTCCAATCCGGATTCCACTCTCCTTTTATCGCTGATAAACTGGATGTGATCCTTGCAGGAATGGAAAAAGCACAGTTCCAGCAGACGAAAATTCCATTGTGGTCTGCCACAACACTAGAACCTTATCCTGCAGATCAGGCAGCGATCAGAAAACTAAGTGCCGAGCATTTGGTAGAACCTGTTCGTTTCCGTGAACTGACCGACAAATTATACGAAGAAGGCGCAAGAGTCTTCATTCAGGTAGGAACCGGCGGTCTGATTGGATTTATTGATGATACTTTGAAAGGAAAAGCTTTCAGTACCATCGCTTCCAGTGTTCCAACCCGTTCCGCATTAGCTCAGTTGCAGCGTGTAGTGGCTTCTTTATTTGTAGAAGGAAAAATAATTGCTCTGGACTTTTTAGAGATTCAAAATCATTCGAAAAGATCATCACAAAAAGGAATTAAACTGGAATTAGGTTCACCTATCATCCGTAATTTTAAAGAAGTGAAAGCGTTGGCTCAGTCATTTGACGCGCCAAAACAATATACCGCCTCTTCCATTGCGACTGCAAAAAGTGGTCATCCGCTGGTACAGGCATTTCAGGACAACGTTGCAGATATGATCCGTATGCAGGAAGAAGTATTGAATTTATTCCAGAACCGTCCGGAAATCACGATCCAAAGACCTGCACCTGTAGCTCCTGCAGCTTCACAACCCGTAAGAAGTACAACCTTTACAAAAGATTTGTATGTAACGTTGGAAAGTCACCCTTACCTGATCGATCACAGCTTATTGAGACAGCCTAAAGGATGGGCTCATGTAGCAGATATGGAACCGGTTATTCCTATGACGATGATTTTTGAGCAATTAGCAGAAATCGCAGAAGCAGAAATTCCGGGAACACAGGTTCATAAAATCATGAATGTAAGTGTATTCCAATGGATGAACGTAGCCAAACCTTTCGAAAAAACCGTAAAAGGAGAATGGCGCTCACAAAATCATGCTTATCTCGATATTGAGAATTTTGCCAACGCAGAAGTAGTCTTAAAATCTGCTCCTGTTCCAATACCTGACTTCAATCTTTCCATCGGTAATCTTTTACCTATCGAAAGAACCCCTGAAGAAATCTATGACATGCACATGTTCCATGGAGATAAATATCAGGGAATTACTGAAGTTTCAGCCGTTGGAGACAAAGGAATCATCGGAAAAATAAAAGGAAATGGTGGTAAAGGTTCTCTATTAGATAATGCAGGGCAGTTATTCGGTCTTTGGCTTCAGCTTACGTTGGTGAAAGACCGTATTGCATTCCCTGTAAAAATCAGAGATATTGAATTCTTCGGAGATATGCATGATCAGGAAGGTATTTTTGAATGCACCTGTATGCTGACCGAGCTTAATGATGAATTTGCCATCGCAGATATCATCCTGAAAAGAGACGGAAAAGTATGGTGCGCCATTACGGGCTGGCAAAACAGAAGACTGGAAATTGATGCCGCTTTATGGAATGTTTCCATGTCACCATTGCACAACAGGCTTTCAGAAGAGATTGCTCCTGATGTATTCTTCTTCCATCAGGCCTACACCAGAGTTGCTTCATGGGATTTTATCCTGAAAAGATATTTCAACCAAACAGAAAAACAGCATCACCAGCAATTGTTACCTAACAAAAAGAAAAATTGGATGGTAAGCCGTGTGGCGGTGAAAGACGCCGTAAGAAACCTTCTTCGTCAGGAAAAAAATCATGCCTGCTTCCCGATCACTTTTGAAATCCGTTCCGATGAAGTGGGAAAACCTTACCTCATCAGTGATTTTACAGATAATATCCATATTTCTCTGGCTCATAAAGGAAAAGAAGCCGTTGGGATCGCGAGATATGGAAAATCTGTAGGAATTGATATGGAACTGATGGAAGAACGCAGTTCAGGATTCTATGACATGGTATTTACCGACAAAGAATTGCCCCTATTAAAAGACAGAGATCAGGCGGAATGGACCACCCGTTTCTGGGTAGCCAAGGAAGCTTACGGAAAGTTTCTGGGAACAGGACTGAAAGGAAATCCTAAAGCCTTCGAAGTCGAAATGATAAAAGATGATCACTTGTGGATCAACAACATTGAAATCAAAACTATTAAACATAAAAATTATATTATCGGATGGACACTGTAAACGCAACATTAAAAATGAACCACGAAGAACTTTTTACTTTATTAAAAGGTTTTATTACTGAAGTGATAGGTGCTGAATTTGTAGAAGAGATGGATATTACTCCTGAAAGTTCATTCACCAGAGATCTTGAAATGGACAGCATTGAGATTGTCTCTTTCTCTGAAAAGATCAAGGCGCATTTTGGCGATCAGATCGACTTTACAGGTTGGTTATCATCTATGGATCTTGACCAGCTGATTAATCTTGACCTTAGTATGATCATCAATTATATCTACGAATGCCAATAATCACTGTCAATAACAGACAAGTTCATATACAGGAACTCAACAAAGGAGCCGAACAAACCGTGGTACTCATCCACGGTATGTTCAGTAACCTGTCCATTTATTATTTTAATATTGCCCCCATTCTGGCAAAGCATTTCCATGTGGTGATGTACGATCTGAAAAGCCACGGTATGAGTGAACGCTTTTTGGATGGGTACGATCTTGACAACATGTCATCCGATTTAATAGGTTTAATAGATCACCTTCAGCTGGAAAAAGTACACCTTGTAGGCTATAGCTTCGGAGGTCTTATTGCATTAAAAACAGCATTAGAATATCCTGACCGCGTAAATCAGCTTGTAGTGACAGAAGCTCCGGATCCTCAGGACGAAAAAGCCCGTAACATCATTGATGAATACAGCAAAGAATTTCTTGAGCATTATGTTGCCAATTTTACGGATACCACCAAAGTGCAGATGGGCAAAAGACAAATGGAAAAGAACCACCGTATGTATGAATTTCTGTTTAATCAGACCAGCATTAAAGCAGATATGATTAAGGAAAAACATTTCCTGGGTGAAACCAACTTCAATAAACTGACGGCTTCTACTCTATTGCTTTATGGCGCTGATTCCAACTGCAGACCTACCGGTGAGTGGCTGCAATCTCAAATCAGCCAGTCTGAACTTGAATTAATTCCGGGTGATCATAATATTCCTATCCAGGAACCTCAGCTTATTGCTGAAACGATCGCTCAATTTTTATCTAAAATTTTAACACAAAACCATGGCTAAATTTGCATTTATAGTTCCACCATTGACAGGTCATGTCAACCCTACCCTAAGCATCGGTGCTACCCTGCTGAAAAGAGGGCATGAAGTAGCCTGGATCAGCCTTGACCCGACTCTAGAGGCTAAACTTCCCGAGGGAGGAAAATTATTACTGATCCAATACGATCAGACCGACGAAGAAAAGAAAGAAAGCGAACAATATCTTGATATTATCTCCAAAAAAGTAGTGTATGGTATAGACAGCGTTAAGTTCCTGTACGAAGAGGTTCTTATCCCGCTGAACAGACATTGCTATAACGGTATTGTTTCTTTATTAAAAATAGAGCAGCCCGATTTGATTATCGGGGATCATCAGTTATTTGCTGCTCCGGTTGCAGCCAAAACTCTTGGTATCCCTTATGCCACATCCGTTACCGCTCCGGCAGCCATCAAAATCATGAATGAACTTCCGAAAGTACACGAATGGGAAGTCAATCAAATTATCGATTTGCAGAAAGAACTTGGGTTTCAGGAAGAACGCTCTCTGGCAACCTCAGATCTATTGACATTGGTTCTGACGTCCAGTTATTTCTTTGGGGAAATGGAGGATCTCCCGTCTCAATATCAATTCACAGGTCCGGTTCTTACGGAAAGACGTGTTTCATGTGAATTCGACTGGGAGAAGTTAAAAAGCAAAGACAGTAAAAAGATCCTGGTAAGTATTGGTACGACCTTCGATCACGATCATAAAAAAGCATTTTTCCAGAAGGTAATCGATGCTTTTAAAGATGAAGATTTAACCGTTGTAGTCGTTTCTGATCCACAGCTTTTTGAGCAATGGCCGGATAACTTTATGGTGTATCAACAGGTTCCTCAGCTGGATCTGCTGCCTCATCTGGATGGTGTAGTGTGCCATGGCGGCCATAATACCGTTTCTGAAACATTATCCAATGGTATTCCTTTGGTTGTGATTCCGATTGCCTATGACCAGTCGCACGTTGCAGGCCGTGTAGTGCGTACAGAAGCGGGTGAACGTCTGAATTTTAACCGATTTAAAGCCAATCACCTGAGAGAAGCCGTACAGCAGATTTTAAATACTCCGGGCTACCGTGAAGCAGCCCAGAAAGTAGGTCAGTCTTTTGTGGAAGCAGGAGGCTCAGCTACAGCAGCTACCTTATTGGAACAAGCTCTATCAAAGGCTTCAAAACCTGAAAAACCATCTAAGTTTTTATTCGTTGTTCCTCCGTTTTTCGGACATGTAAGCCCTACTTTAAGTGTGGGAGCAAGTCTGATTGCCCGCGGGCATGAAGTAAAATGGTTTGGAATTACGCCTTTAGACAGCAAACATATCCCTGAAGGAGGTTCTTATTTCTATCCTGAAGAAGATCTTATTCCATATCAGGAGGAAATCGCCCGTATTTTAAAAAGACAGGATGACGGCCCTGCATGTTCCGGACCTGAAGTGATGAAACTGGCACTGGAAGAAACCTATGTTCCTTTCGCTAAAATGATGATGCCGGGATTAACCAGACTCACAGAAAGCTGGATGCCTGATGTTATCGTGAACGACTGTATCACTTTTGGAGGTGCTCTTTTCGCTCATAAACATCATATTCCTTGTGTAACAACAACACCTGTTCCACCGGATGTGATGGGAGATACGGAAAAAAGTGCCCCTAAAATCTGGGAATGGCAGCAAAACCTCATCAAAGACCTTCAGAAAGAAGTAGGAATTCATGAGGAAGGTATTTATATCCATTCTCACAAACTGAATATGGTATTTACCTCTCAGGCCTTCGCTGGTTTTGAAACCGTTCCATCTCATATGAAATTTGTAGGTCCGGTAAAAGGCCGTCCGAACGACGCTCCATTTGACTGGGATAAATTAAACGCTTCTACCACTCCAAAGATATTCGTATCATTGGGAACGCTGCTCGTAGATATCAGAAAAGCTTTCTTCGAAAAAATCATCGCTGCATTTAAAGATCAGCCCGTAACAGTAATTGCTGCTACTCCACCGGAAATCTTTGAAGAATGGCCGGACAACTTTATTGTGAACAGCTTTGTGCCACAATCGGCAGTGATGCAGCAAATGGATATGGTAATTTGCCACGGTGGTTTCAATACCGTAAACGATACTTTCCGTAACGGTTTACCGATGTTGATCACTCCTATTGCGTATGACCACTTCCATATTGCAAAACTGATTGAGCAGGCAGGTTGCGGAATCAGCATCCGATACAAAAGACTTCGTGTAGATGCCCTTCGTGAAACCGTTTTTGAATTATTAGAGAATCCAAAATACAGAATCGCAGCTCAGGAAGTCAGAAATACATTTACCCTTGCCGGAGGTAATGACAAAGCAGTAGAATTATTAGAAAGTTTTGTACATGAACATTCCACATTAACTTCTGTATAAGCTCATGAAACCAAAATAATTTTGAAATACTAAGGCAGATGACTACACTGTGATTCATCAGACCTTAAAAAAGATAGATATCAGTATATGAAAAGAAGATTGCTATTTGGTGAACGCATGTTACTGGGAGATGGAAAAGAACCTTTCAACGCGGTCATTCCGTTCAGACTAAGAGGGACTTTTACATTAAAAGAGATCCAGCAAGCTTTAGCCCAGATTCAAAACAAACACCCATGGCTAAGAGCATTAATCAGCCATGATGAAAAAAATATTCCATGGTTTAATGTTCCTGAAAAACCTGTTTCTATTCCTGTAAGAATTGTCACCAGACAAAGTGAAGATCAGTGGCAGGAAGAATCCAGGAGGGAATGGAACACCACCTTTAATTACGAAAAATTTCCCCTGATCCGTTTTATCTGGATCAAGGGGGAAGACGTTTCTGACATGCTGTTTGCGTTCCACCATTGTCTTTGCGATGGTGGTTCTGCAATGGCCTTTTTGAAAGAATTTCTCATCGTTCTGGACAATCCGGCTGCGGATATCGGGGTAGAAAATCCGATCATGGGAATCCAGGATGTGGTTCCTTCCCCTATTCTGAACAGCAGAAGACAGAAACTGAAAGCTAGATTTATCGGAAGACTGGCTGCTACCGCGATCAAATGGATTCCTACAGGCAAAAAAGCTGTGGAAAGACAGAGTGATTACCTCATCCATTGGAAGCTGGATGAAACGGTAAGCAAAGAATTAATCACTTACTGCAAATCCCGGGGGGTAACGGTAAATACATTTTTAAGTGCGGCGGTATTGCAGGCATTTAAAAAAGGAAGAGCAGAAAAGTCCTTCAATAAAGTTTCCTGTCCGGTAGACATCAGACGTTTTGCAGGACAGATCAAAGAAGATCATATTTTCGCTTTCGGGCTGATGATCGTAGTTTCTTCTGATGAAAAGCTAAGCTTTGAGGATAATCTCCGTGCCATGCAGAAATCTGTGGAAAAAAAGACCTCAAAACTGAATCCCTATATCACCATGATGGTCATGGAATCCGGGCATGATGCCCTGAGTAATTTCACCAGGCTGCTGAAGAACGGAAAATCCTCCAACGATTGTATGTTTTCCAATCTGGGACGCATTCAGATTCCTCATGAGTACAAGGAGTTTACGGTAGATACGATTTTCAGTCCGTCAGTAATAGGACCGCTGGGAAATACCACTACAATGGTAACCTCAACGTACCGGGGTGAAATGGATTTTTCATTCATGGGAAGCGAAGGATATTTACCTTACACAGATGCGCTGACAGTTCGTGAAGAGGTAATGCAGGTCATCCATTCTCAACTAAAACAAATGGCAGTATCATGATCAAAAGACCTTTAATGATGGTGGAAAGGATCATGTATGTAGATCCGGAAACACCCTTAAACTGTATTTATACAGCAAGAATCAACGGAGAGATTCCTGAAGAAAATTTTAAAACGGCTTTAATAAGAATCCAGCAGAAACATCCTATTCTAAGAACGAATATTGATCATAAGATCGGAAACTATCCTTATTTTATGGGGCAGAAAGATATTGAACCTATTCCGCTTCGCATTGTAGAACGTACAACAGACGATGACTGGCTCAAAGAATCCGAAAAAGGATGGTTTAAACTTTTTGAAACGCCCAAAAAACCACTGGCCGAAGTGGTATGGGTAAAAGGACAGGATACCTCCGAAATTCTTTGGATCATGCCTCACTGCATATCCGATGGAACCACCGGGGTCACTTTACTACGTGAACTTTTAAGCTTGCTGGACAATCCATATGGGCCATTAATTCCTTATGTTGCTTTTGAATCAGTTGATGATTTCCTGCCTTCGGATTTTAACATCGGAATAAAAAAATATAAGGCTGCCCTTTACCTGCTGTTTGCCAAAATTTTCTTTTCCATCCAGCGAAAAAGTAAAAAGAGAAATCAGGGGAAAAACTACGCTATTCACTGGAAAATGACTCCGGAAGAAACGAAAATGATCACTGAAAAATGTAAAGCCAACGCTATTTCTGTCCATGCTTTGCTGTGTTCATCGGTGATGCAGGCGTTCCGTGATATTCAGGGAAACCGCGCCAAAGGCAAAGTAATCAGTCCTGTGGACGTACGTCATTTTATTCCGGAAATTAAAGAAGACTATTTATTTGCTTTTGCCCCAACCGTAGAGCTTTCCATCAGGAAAAAAAATAATGATGTAATGGGCAATGCCAGGGAGATCAAAAAAAACCTTACAGAAAAAATCAATAAAATGGAAGCCCGCGAACTCCTTTGGATGGGTGAACATATGCATCCTGTTGTAGAGCGTATGATCAACATGCTGAAATCCAGTGAAGGCGGGCACGATATTACCTTATCCAATATGGGAAAGATCAATATCCCGAATGATTATAAAAATTTCAGTCTGGAAACAGTCTTTAGTCCTACCGTGGCCTTCCCATGGCTGAACTCAAATACTTTAGTGACCAGCACGTACAACCAGCAGATGGACTTTACTTTCATGTCCAATGAAAATTTTCTTCCCAAAGAAGAAGCTCATCTGATAAAAAACAGAGCCATTGAGCTGCTGACCATCCCTCTATGAAATTTAAAATAAAGCCTCCGAAGCCAAAACCTATAAAAAAGACTACCCTCAAACGCTTTCTCATTAAGCGGACGATTTATTATGTCCTTCCGAACGTATTTTTTAATTTCATTATTGCCTATGCCAGTTTCAAAGAATTGGGCTACACCCATTTTTTCTCAGGAACCCAAAACCTGGCCCGTCTTACCCTGCCGATGGCGATCTTCCTTCCGGTAGTTCTTACCATTGATATCATCAAAAGAGTAACGGATGCCGCCAGCCAGCAAGCCATAGAGTTTACACTAGACGAACAGCTGAATATAAAAAAACTCATGACCAGGCTTAGCATTATACACGGATTGATTACAGGACTATTGGTATTATCCCTACTCTTTATAGGACAGTATAATTTCTCAAAAGATTATAAACTGGACGCAATGGCAATGGCCGTGTTAGTAGGAATCCTGGCGGGAATTTTGTCTGTTATTTTTGTGTATTTACCCGTATGGAGGCTGAGAAGGTGGATGTGCAGAGTGACATCAGTACCTGCAGATATAAACCCATGATTTTTGAACATTAACAGCTATAAAGCTGTATATCATTTAATTAAAAATCAAAAAAGGATAAAACGATACCCGGATGGTCATAAAGCCACCGGGTATTTTCACGAACAGATCAACTTAATTTTTTTCTTTGAAACTTAATATTTGGTAAATTTTTTATATTTATATAATAATTTGCAAGAATTTTTCTTGGACAGAATGACTAACAATGTATGTACAGAATAACGGATCAGTTAAAAAATATAGGATTCAGTATCAATCGTTTAGATTACCTTATCAATAGAAATAAAAACAAAAGAGAATTCAATACCCTGGAATATTTTTGCATCTATATCATTCTGGAAGATATTCAGTTAACCATAGATAATGTTCCTTACCCGTTAAAAGGGGGAAATATCGCCTTTGTAGGGCCACAAAAGAAAATCGTTTTTGGGGAAACCAAAAGATCGGACGTGTATTCCATTGCCTTTTCATCCAGTTTTTATGAAAGATCAACCAAAGACAGCCTTTTTATCAATTCCCAGCTTTTTTATAATTATAATTCTGAAATATTTATCGCTCCTTTCTTCAATGCAGAACAGATGAGGGTGATATTCCTGGAACGTATGGAAAGTTTCCGGAAAAAAGATGAAAGCTTATATATAGCTGCTGCCCATAATGCCATAGAAAGGCTGATGCTGGACGCCCTTTTACATATTCCCACCGAAGAAATCAAGAAGGATATCAAATTTGACTATATGTACTATGTCAACCGGTTCAAAATTCTGCTGCAAAGAGATTACAAAAAGGCAAAGAAAGTGGCTTATTATGCGGAAGAACTTAATATCTCATCCAGGAAACTGACTGAGATGACAGAGTATGTACTGGGCAAAACCGCCAAGCATATCATCATTGAAAAACTCATTACCGAATGCAGAAAAGCCCTGAATTTTTCAAATTCCACCATCTCTGAAATATCTTATGATCTGGGTTTCAGCAATGAAGGAAATTTTACCAATTTTATTAAAAAACATACCGGAAAAAATCCCTCAGAAATGAAATAATTTGTATATTTACATAAGTAACCTTTTGGGGAAAAATACAGGTTATATGCTTGCAAAGTACATTATATTCATTTTGTTCTATTTTGCTATTACAAAATCATTTGGCCAGGCAGCAGACGGTTTAAGGCTTAACGTAAGGCTTTATCCGGTACAGATGCTTGCTATAGGCTCAGGATTTTCGGACGATGGGAATGAGTCTTCCTTCCGGGAGGTTCAGTCTGTAACCATCTCAAGTCCGACAGGGTTTCAGCTGAATGCAAAATATGATGAATATCGCAGTACAACCGGTAATTCCGGAAGTAACAGAGAAAAGTTTGAAGAATATCCTCTTATCAACCATTCTAAAGGAGTGGTTCAGGAGCAATATCCTATCCAACATGAGATTGAAAATGCTATGGAAAATTTAAGTGTCAACAGAAGTGACAACGAAAATTTTTTAATATTAACTCTAATTTCTCAGTAAAAAATAAAGCAAGGCCTGAAAAAATAACTATGCACTGAATAACAATCTTGCAATTTATTCATTCCCTATATATTAAGTAAAATTAATGTTTAAGATTAATAAAGCATTCTTTTTACTTTATGGTGATTTTATCAACATTTAAATGATACTTTTTATGTAATTATTCATAAAAAGTATTACTTGGTGCGCGCCTATTTCTCCGTAAAAATTCACAAATAATAAGTATCTTTTCACAAAGGCCCTGAAGTTCTTTGTATTTACCTTTGCATCCGCAATTTTAAAAACAATTAATACAAAAAAACGTCTTTAACCTTATGAAAAATTTTATCTTAGCATCTTTTGCTATCCTTGGATTCTCAACATTACAGGCACAAAATGTAACGCTGAATGTCAGACTTAAGCCTATCCAGACTCTTGTTGTTAACAACGCTCAAAAAGTCGTTAATTTAGACTATATCACTAAAGATGACTATGCCAACGGTGTATCTTCTGTAAACGCAGATCATTTAAGCATTTACAGCACAGGAGGATTCCAGGTAAAAGTAAGAGGGGGTAACGATGTATTAGAGTATGGAGGGAAAAACATCCAGGCTAACACCATCCAGATTAAAGCAAGCGCAGGTTCTGACGCGGTAAACGGTGCTCAATATGCTCAGAATGTACAATTATCAACTAACGAAGCTACTTTGGTAACTTCTTCTACCGGAGGTGTAGACAAAAAAATTAACATTGAATACAAAGGAGCCGGAGATAATAAGTACCTGAACAATTATATTGCCGGACAAGATCCTACAGTATACACTACTGAACTTACGTATACCATTATTTCTCAATAATAGCTATCATTATGTAATGATAAAGTGTTGTACCTACCCCAGCACTTTATCAACATTTAAAAACTAATCTCCGTCATGAGCAGACTCTCTCTTCTCCTTTTCAGTCTTCTTTTCCTATCATCTTTTCATGGATACGCACAAACAGGAGTTTCGGTTTCACCGCCAAGACTGTATTTTGAATCAGGAAACGGAAACAGCAATACCCAGACAATAACGGTAACGAATGTAAGTGCCAAAAATTCTCTGGATCTGGCTGTAAGTTTAGGAGACTGGGAATATGACGGCAAAGGTGAGAATGTAACGTATCCCGCCAATACCCTTCCCACTTCCTGCGCAAGTTGGGTTTCAGTCAAAAAAGAAGAGAATTACTTCACGCTGGCTCCGGGAGAAAAAAAAGATATCGAGGTTACCATTACCGTTCCTAATACGCTTTCCAATCAACTGCCTACCCATACGGCCGTTTTGTATGTAAGCCAGATGAATCCGGTAGATGATGTGGATCATAAAGGCGCCAACATCAAGGTAAGCATCCGTTCAGGAATCAAATTATTCCACAAGCTGCCTGCCGCCAAAACGAAAAAACTTGAAATCCAGAATCTGGTATACGGAAAAACAACCAATACAATCAACCTCTTTTTTGAAAATCAGGGCGATGTATGGGGTGACGGAAAAATATACACTGACTTTGTGAATACCCAAACCGGAAAAAAAGTATCACTGGATCCCGTTATCTTTTACTCCATGCCCGGAAATAAAAGAGAAATGGATATCCCTCTTCCGGCAAGCCTTGAAAAAGGAAAGTACACCGCTTCTGTAATGATTGATTATGGAGACAACAACAATCTGGAATTAGGAGAATTAAGTTTCAGCTATGAATAGTAAAAAACTCTTCTGTTTCTTTCTGTTGATTTCCCTGAACTGCTTCTCACAGATCAATTACAACTCATGGGTGAACAGTTACCTGCAGATTAATTCCTACAGCGGAAATACCAATCCCGATGCTTATACCTTTACGCTGGCTGGTAACGGCGCATTTAATATTCCTTACTGGAAAATATCCATGAAGCTGAAGCAGCCTATCACTTCTACTGACGGAAATTATACGATGCCTGCCAACAAAATATCATTTCAGCCCGTTTCCACTTCAGGACAGGCTTATCCGGGACCTGTGCCCACCATTCCTCAGATCGGAATGCCGTTAAATACTTTTCTTCAGGCCAACCAGGAAGTCTTTTTAATTCCACAGTCCAATGCAGCGTTGTACAATCAGCCGCCACAGCCCAACGGTTATTATAACCTGCAGGTAAAATACAGCCTGACCGTTATGGGAGGATCTTATCTGGGAAGCTACCCTTCCTGGACCCGATTTAACGCTCCGGTACAGTTTACAGCGTATGATCAGTACAACAATATTATTGGCAGAGGAGATCATATTTTTCAGTTCCACATCGGGCCACTCAGCGGAAGTCCGACCGATGTACCCGAAATGTCGCTTCAGTTTTCCGCAAAAGCAGTCAACGGATCACTGGAATTTAAAAGCATGTCGGATTATGTAAACGGAGTAAGCGTCACTTATTCCAATGGACTGATTGTAAAAAGCAATACCAATTACCAGATCAAATTACGTTCTCTTCAGGGGCAGTTCAGCTCTCCAGCCGGAAACTACATTGCTTTAGGAACCGTAAAAATGAATCTCATCCCCGTTTCTGGAAATAATGGGAATATATATCCTATCCTGCTGAGTGCTTCTCCCCAGCTTATTGCAACTGGAGGCTCCACCGGAAATTCAAGCTTATATTACGATATCCGATATTCCACCAAAGCCAATGATGAAAGACTGATTAATGCCAAATCGGAAGAATATTCCACCACCCTTCAATACGAGATTATCCCCCAATAACCATGCTTCAAGACCTGTTCAAAAAAATCTTTTTCATTTTTTTGATTTCGTTTCAGATATGGATTCCGGCGCAAAGCAGTTCCGGGATAAGCCTTGATATCCGTAATGAATCCAGAACAGATAAAACAGGGATCCTGGATCTGATCATCGTCCTTAACAATCAAAGCACCAATGATTTTAAAGGAAAAATAAATATTACCATTCCCCAAGGTTTCAGAAATATTTCAGGAAACAGTCTTCAGGCCGAAATGAAATCCGGAGAGCATCTTTTCATTCCGGTAAAGATCGTGGTCAGCAATAATGCCGTTTCAGGAGAATCCCGTCTGGGTTTCCGTCTTTCGGACCAGCAGAATAAAACAATGGCGGAAAAAGAAATACCTTACACCGTCACTGAAAATAATGCCATGCGCATCACGGCAGAAAACCCACTGATCTATGTGAATAAGGCCACCGATTCAGTAGAAGTAAGAGCAAGAGTTTCCAATCTTGGGAACAGAAAACAGCATGTAACGGTTGTATTTAAAATTCCGGAAGCTGAGCAGGGAAATGCTTTTATAGAGAAAACAGGAAGTATAGGGGTGCAGAAAGATTCAGTCTTTGTGTTCCGTTTTCTGCCTTCCCGAATCAGATCCCGAAGCACTCAGATTTCCGTCAATATTGCAGGTTTCAGAGAGCCGGACAGAGAAATATTCGGCAATACCAGTGTTTCCGTCCAGAATGTTTCTTCGGTGCAGCGTTATGAGGATATGGAATCCACCGCTTTTTCCAATTTTACCAGGAATACCATCACGGCAAGTTACAGACATGCCGGAGAAAACCTGGACATGTATCAATTGGTCGGTTCGGGAGGTTTCAACCTTGCTTCAGGATATATTTTCATCCGGGGAAATATCTATACCATGAAGAATCAGAGCGATCCTATTGTCAACAATACCTATCTGACCTATCACAGGGAAAACAGTGAATTCACCATCGGAAACATCAATAAATTACTGGAACTTTCTCTATTCGGAAGAGGGCTGGAATATTCCTACACTTCTCCGGATAAAGACAAAAAAATTGAAGCAGGTTTTGTAGACCAGACCTACAGCCTGATCGAAAGAAATTCTTTTCTGAAATATGGTTATGGATTTTATACCAGAGGAACTCTTGGAGCTCAAAACGCTTCCCGCAGTATCTCCGGAACGTATATTTTCAGGGATGATCCTTACGAAAAAGCCAGACATCATGTAGCCGGAACAGATCTTCAGTATGCTTTCGGCAAAGACTGGAGAACCAACACCAAGTTGTATGGCGGACTAAGTTTCTACGAAAACAACCAGCCCTCCAAGCCTTCTTTAGCTTTGGAATCCCAATATTCCGGAATGATCAAAAAGGTCAATCTGAACGGAAATTATTTCTACAGCACAGATTATTATCCCGGAAACAGAAGAGGAATTTTACAGATTCAGCAGAATTTCTCTACCATGATTTTCAAAGATCATTATGTGTATGCCAACATTGTGGCTTCCCATTTTTCGCCTAAGTTCTACTTTTACGACAACACCCTGAATTCAAGCAATATAAGACTGGATACAGGAATCAACTTCCCTAAAAAAGGGAATTTCGGGATGGGACTTGGCTATCAGTACCAGGAAGAAAACTCCAACTCTTATAATAATTTCTTCAATGCCCAGCCTTATGAGAACACAAAACAGCTGAAAGCCCAACGTTTTACGGAATACCTTACCTGGCTGAGCCCTGATAAGCAACACTCCTCCATCTTAAGCATGGAAACAGGATTGGTTCAATATCCCGACAACAACAAACAGCAGTTTCAGATGAAAGTAAGCGGAACCTACAGCTACAAATGGCTTACCGTGAACGGGATCTATCAGCACGGAAGTTATTTCCTTTCCGAATATGCTTTTTCAAAAATGATGAATAAGAGCACTCCTTACAAAAAGCTTTCCCTTTCTACTTTTGTGAATAAAAATTTCTTCAACCGTCAGCTGAATGTCACCTCAGGGGTTTCTTATACGGATGATGTTCTGTATGGAAAGTCGCCTTCCGGTTTTTTGAACCTGAAGTATTCAAGGGAAAAATATGCCCTGTACCTGAACTCTTCCTACTTCAGTTATACGGCAGGAAGTTTCACCAATAACCTGTTGACCGTTGAAGCCGGCGTTACCGTCAACCTCAGAAACAGCACCCTTGATCCGGGTAAAAAAGGTGATATCAAAGCATTTGTCTATTATGACCTGAACGAAAACAATATCTATGATGAGGGCGACAAAGAAGCGGCAGGCTATCTCATTATGCTCAACAATATTTCATTTAAAACCGACCCTTCAGGTTCTATCAGCTACCGTTCTATCCCTTACGGAAAGTATGCCCTGAAACAGGTGATCCAGCAAGGATGGTATTATGATGAAACCGAATTTACGGTAGACAAACACCACTACTCTTTTGAGATCCCTCTTCATCAAAACGGAACGACCCAGGGAAAAATAACCTATGATTTTGACACCAAAACAGCAGTAGATTTCACTCCCAAAGTCGGAGGTATTCTTTTCAATATTTATCGCAACGAACAGTTAGTACATCATATCATCACCGACGACAACGGGGAATTTGCCTCTTTTCTGCCCTCCGGAAATTACAGGATTGAGCTGAACAAAAACTCTCTGCCATCCAATACCTATTGCGAACGCTCTACTGATATTTTCAAAGTGGAGGCCGGAAAAATAGTACAATTGGAGCCTTTTGTGATTAAGGTAAGGGAGAAGGTGATTAGAGTGAAGAAGTTTGGGAGTTAAATAAAAAAAACAACAGTTTTATTTATTAATCAAATAATTTATAGATACAAAAAGGTTTCCCGTTTGTTTTACACCACAATTTTGTCTAAATTAATCCCCTCTTATTTTAGACAATAACACATGAAAATTAATAAACTCGAACCTCAGAAAGCATTAAATCCTGCATATAAAAAATTTAAGCCTTTAAGAGCGGATATTGATGATTTTTCATTGAAACTTCAAGACTGTATCAATGCTATCAATTTAGTTGACAGTAGAAATGAAAGTGAAGAACATTTAAAATCTCCGATATCAAAATTCCTTTCATCTACGTTCTATTCTGAAAATGAAATCAATACAAAGGAAAGAATTGATCTGGCAATCTATTTGGGTAAAGATGCAACTTCTGATGTAGGAGTTTTAATAGAAGCAAAAAAACCTAGTAACAGAGCTGAATTCCCGACAGAAAAACAACTCAATAAAAAGGCATTTCAGGAAATGCTGTTATATTACCTTAGAGAAAGAGTTGATTATAAGAACAACAATATTAAGCACCTTATTATAACCAATGGTTTTGAATGGTTCTTTTTCAATGCAAGTGATTTCTACAACTTATTTTATAAAAACAGTGAATTAATTAAAGAATACAAAGCGTTTAGAGATGGTCTAAAAGACACCATAAAGAACGAACTTTTCTATAATGAAATAGCAAAGAAATATATAGAACAGGTAGAAGATACTCTTCCGTTTGTTTATCTTGATTTTAGAAATAAAGAAGTTTCAAAATTTAAAGATAAAGAGCTTGTTAATATTTATAAGTTATTTTCTGATGTTCATTTACTTGGAAAAAGCTTTGGGAACGATAGTAATCAGCTTAATAAAGCCTTCTATAATGAACTGCTTCATATCATAGGACTTGAAGAAGTAAAAGAAAGTGGTAAAAAAATTATCCAAAGAAAAAAGAGTATAGAAGCAGATTATGGCCCATTATTAGAGAATACAATTTTTACTCTTGAAGACAAGGACTACCTTATCAAGGTTAAAAACATTCCTAATAATGAAGAAAAGTCTTTCACTGTTGGTTTGGAACTATGTCTTACTTGGGTTAACAGGATTCTTTTCTTAAAATTATTAGAATCTCAGTTGAGAAGTTATAATAATGATTCACCAGAATATAAATTTTTAAATTCAGAATTTATTCCTGGTTTTGATGCACTGAATGAAATGTTTTTCTCAGCATTAGCAAAGCCAATAAAAGAACGCCACCAACGATACGCAGAAAAATTTAAATATATCCCCTACCTTAACAGTAGCTTATTTGAAAAGAGTGAACTTGAAGACATCACTTTTGATATTACAGCATTGATGGATGAGGAAATGGAAGTTTTTTCATCTACAGTCTTAAAAAACTCCAATGGAAAAAAACAGACAGGAAAACTTAACACCTTAGAATATCTTTTCAAATTTTTAGATGCCTATGATTTTTCGGCAGATGCATCTGTTGAAATTAATGATAAGCAACAAAATAAAACATTAATTAATGCCTCTGTTCTGGGATTGATTTTTGAAAAAATTAATGGTTACAAAGATGGATCTTTCTATACTCCCGGTACTATCACAATGTTTATGTGTAGAGAAACATTGAGAAAATCTGTAGTTCAAAAATTTAAAGAAGAAATTACTGAAACCATTGAAACATTTGAAGATGTTATTGATTATTGCAATGCTTTTTTTAAGAAAGAAGATCGTAAGAAATTCAATGAAGTAGTTAACTCTATCAGGATTTGTGATCCTGCGGTAGGATCAGGACATTTTCTTGTTTCTGCTCTTAATGAAATGATTGTCATTAAAAGCGACTTGGGAATTTTAGGAGATGAGGATGGAAAAAAACTGCCATGTACAATAGAAATTGATAATGATGAAATTTATATTTCTGATGCTGATGGAGATTTATTCAGCTATAATCGCAAAGATCCGCAAAGTTTAAAAATTCAAAAAGCAATTTTTCATGAAAAGGAAACTCTTATTGAAAACTGTTTATTTGGTGTAGATATTAATCCTAATTCAGTAAATATCTGTAGACTGAGACTATGGATTGAGCTTCTTAAAAATGCTTATTATACAGATGAGGGAGAGCTACAGACACTTCCTAATATTGATATTAATATTAAATGCGGAAACTCACTTATCAGCAAGTTTGCATTGAATGACAGTTTAAAAAGTGCGTTTAAAAGCAAGGAAATTACATTCTCAGTCGAAGATTACAAACAGGCAGTAAAAGACTACAAAACCACCAACTCCAAAACTAAAAAGAGAGAAATTGAAGATATTATCAGTACTATCAAAAACAATCTCAAATCCAGTCTTGACAATAAGGAAAAAGAAAAAGTTTCCAAAGCATTAGGAGAATATCAAAATGAAGAACAAAGACAAAATAATTTAATTGCTTTTGGAGAAACCATAAAAAAAGCAGAAAAAGATAAACTCAAAAAACTCAAAATCAAGGCTGAACAAGCTAAAAAACAAAAAGAAGAAATTCTAAATAATGTTATTTATCGCAATGCTTTTGAATGGCGTTTTGAATTTCCTGAAGTATTGGATAATGATGGCAACTTCATAGGCTTTGATGTCATTATTGGGAATCCTCCGTATATTCAATTACAGAAAATGGGAGCTGCAAGTGATGCATTACAAACATTAGGTTATGAAACTTTTGCCAGAACGGGAGATATTTACAGCTTGTTCTATGAGCTAGGATATAATGTCTTAAAAGAAAAAGGACTTCTCACATTTATCACTTCTAACAAATGGATGCGTGCTGCTTATGGGGAAAGCCTCAGAAAATTTTTTGTAGATAAAACAAATCCAGAAATTCTAATAGATTTTGGTGGTACCCAGATATTTGATACAGCTACTGTTGATACTAATATTTTAATGTTTTCAAGGGATAAAAATAGGCAACAAACTTTAGCTTGTATTATAAAAGAAAAGGAGTTAAAAAATTTGAGCGATTATTTTAGACAGTTTGCTGTTCTTACAGATTTCAATTATTCAGAAAGTTGGGTTGTTTTATCATCAATTGAAAAA
>NZ_JAVCWI010000011.1:0-142113 GCF_030846215.1 Chryseobacterium sp. WLY505
GTTCGCAAAGTTTTTTATGATGTCTAATTTTTTTAGATCGCAGAGGCGTTTCACTCAGCAATGTATACAATGAGGTCTTTGCTGAACGAAGTGCCTTTGCGAACTGATAAATTTTATATAGTAATAAACCTAGCGAACCTTAGCGTTAATAATGATTGACGATTGACTTTGCGAAGCAAAAATTAACCATTGACTTAACACCTTCCAAATCTTTTTTCACAAAAAATATATTGCGTCAAGTTTTGTCGCATTACGGATATAGCTTTGTCATATCAAAATTACAGAGCTATGGAATTGCCATTTTACTTAAACTTTAACGACTTTGAAAGTAATTATTACGATAACCTTGAAAAATGGTTTGAAGAATATCATAATACCAGCGAAACAGATTATCTGAACGCTCTTGCGGAGCTTTACCGTCCGTATGTGTATTATAACTTTGCAGATGATATGCTAAAGCCCGATGCTTCCATTGAAGTGAAAGACTGCTTTTTCCCCTATCATGAAAAAATCGGGATATCTTTCTGTATTGATAGTGAAAACGGAATTTCCCCATCCAACGGAATGAATCAGGTATTTGAATTTAAAAATATTTCCATGATGGAGTATGCCCAGCATATTCTGGATAAGATCAATAAATTTTGTTCAAAAAATGCCCATGCTCTGGACGGTAGTAAAAATATTCAGGATTATATTAATAACTACAGCATTATTACTTCAATGGAAGGGGTAGGGTATTGTATCAGCTACAACCGTCATCAGAAAGCCATTCCTTTTTTAAAAGCTTATCTTCCTTATTATGGACAGACCGTTAATATGGCGGTATACAGAGACTTTCTTTTTTCTGTTGTTCAGATTGCAGAGTTTATAGACCAGAAATTAAAAACTGTACACGCTTTTAAACAAACTATTTATGCACGCTCAAGAGCGGAAGCCAAATTCAATGTGCAGTTGAGCCGTCAGTTTCTGACTTTGTGCAACTAAAATTTTACACCAAACATTCATACTTAATTATATTGCGGAAAACTTATGTTTTCAACCAAAAATCCCGGTTAGTAATGATCGGGATTTTGTATGGCAATTGTATGAATACTTGCTTACGTGTATTACTTGTTTTTTTTATAAGGAATGTTCCATACCAGATCGGCAGCCAGATAATGAACACCTCCATGATGAATACTTCTGCTGTCTCGGATGAGGTCATCCATATATCCTATATCTACAGTAAAAGGAGAATTGGGAATCGTAAACATATAATACGCCGCAATACGCATTTCGCGATAACCGAATGCACTCCATTCAGAATCCGGTTCATTGAGATAGCTTATAGAAAACAAAGCTTCTGCACTCAAAGCCAGTTTCTGATTGTTTTTTGGAGATAAATTATAGGTTAGCTGACTCTTGATGCGTGTTCTCAACTGAAAATCTTCCTCTACTTGATGAAAGTCTGCATCAAAAAACTTCCTGAATTCCTGACGGACGGTACTTTTAAGTTTCCATTTCCTGCCAAGATCAAAAGTATAGGCATATCTTCCGTAAATTCTGAATTCCTGTTCTGTATTTTCCTTATCATAAGGAGCTGTACTTTCGTACTGTGGCTGACGTCGGTAACTTAATGCATAACTATACTGCTGGTGTGGAGCAAAGGAATGATAAACTTCATGATTTAAAACAATGATCGCTTGCTTCGAAAATAAATTATGGTTATCAGTACTGCTTTTTCTCCCGATGGCCACATAGCTCAAAGCCTGTTTTTTACCCAAAGAGTCAAGTTGTCGCTTCACTCCGAAGGCTCCCCAGAATGCATTGTTGGCATCTCCCAGTCCAGGTGGACTGATCTGTGCTTTGATCGATGTTCCTATACATCCCAATAAAAATAATCCTGCAAAAAATTTCTTCATGCTCAATAGTGTGGATAACTGTTTTACTGTTAATGTTAAATAACTGCGAAACCATGAGACGGATAAGAATACTTTTGATACGCAGAGAGAATACTTTGTAATAGCAAAATTAGAGGCTTTGTTCATAGAATGTTTATTCAAAATCTTGTAATACTGTTTAAAAACAAGACAAAGTAAAGGCCCGATTTAGGATAGATTTAGGAATACTGTTTTTAAAGGAAAATAAATATGTTAATAAAATGTGGATAACTTGTGGAAAAGTGGATAGTGAGTAAAAGGATGTAAAAGCTAATCGTTTGTATAGCTGTATATATACTATCTTTTTACGATTTCAATGATCAGAACTGGCATGAAATGGATTAAAATTTATTTAGAATAGTTTAAATTAATATTGTGGGAGAGTTCTCGAATCCTTTATTTTGCACCTTTATTTATAATTATTTTAAATAAGGCTGAAAAAATGACACAATCAAATGAATGTATGCTCTTATCAGGGCATATGAACCATTCTGGAACGGCAAGATGGAATAACACATCAATCCATCACAACATCCGGTGGTTTAAACAACTGCTGATTCTTTTCTTCTCATTATTGAGTTTAACCACTTTGTACGCTCAGGATTTGCATGGAGAAATAACGGGAAAAGTGACTATGGTAGACGGACAGCCTCTGAGAGCAATATCTGTTTCATTGCTGGAAAGCAATCGTCAGACTTTAACGGATGATGAAGGAAATTATCATTTTGAAAACCTTAATGCCGGTTCCTATACCATCAAACTACAAATTCTGGGTAGTAAAGAAGTTCGTCTTCCTGTTGAAGTTAAAACAGGTGAAAATACAACACTTGATTATCAGCTTACCAAAGAAAATATTCAGGCAATACAGGAAGTGGTTATCATGAAAAATACCAACAGATTTTCTAAGAAAGAAAGTGGATTTGTAGCAAGATTACCTTTAAAAAACTTAGAAAATCCTCAAGTGTATAATACGGTTACAAAAGAACTTTTCCAGGAACAGGTAGCTGTGGATCTTGGAAGTATTTCCAAAAATGTACCGGGAGCAGGCGTTCCTATGATTGCTAATCAGGGAAGAGTAACCTTCCGTTCAAGAGGATTCGAAACTGAGCCTAATGCCAGAAATGGAGTAGCAGGAGCGGCTTTCTCAGTGATTGATCCTGTAAATCTTGAACGTATAGAAGCTATTAAAGGGCCGTCAGCTACATTATTCGGGAAAAGTGTAGCCAGCAGTTATGGCGGAGTCTACAACAGAGTGACGAAAAAACCTTATAATAAATTCGGTGGTGAAGTAGGCTACGTGGGAGGAAGCTGGAGTTATAACCGATTGACTGTAGACGTGAATACTCCTGTGAACAAAGACAGAACAGCGCTTTTCCGTCTTAATGCAGCTGGAACTTTTGAAAAGAGTTTTCAGGATCTTGGGTTTACCAATTCTTTAGCCATTGCACCGAGTTTTTCATATCAGATTAATGATCGTATGTCGCTTCTTCTTGATGTGGAATTTAATCAGGCAAAAGGAACATCTGTAGTTCGCTTTAATCCTTATACAGGAAGCAATAAAACTCAGTCTATTGCGGATATGAAGTTTCCTTATTATAAAAAATTCTTAGGTGATGATCTGGCATATGAAACTCAGATGATGAATATCTTTGCCCAACTGAATTATAAAGTTTCGGAAAACTGGACTTCTCAAACCATTTTATCCCGTGCAAGGTCAACAATTAATGGATATATCTCTGCGATAAATGGAAAAACAGACTCCACGGCAAGTGCTCAGGTTATGGTAGGGACAACTTCATTTATAGCGACCAATATCCAGCAGAATTTTATCGGAGACTTTCGTATCGGACGTTTCAGAAACAGAATGGTAGTAGGGCTGGATTATTATAACAATTCTAATCATTTCGACCGTTACCATACCAATACCAAAGTATTCAACTTTGTTCACCCTTCGGCAGACTTCAGAGTTAATCAGAATATCATTGATGCACTTACTGCAACCTCTGCCTTCAGAAAAGAAAACAATAGTGATAATACTTATGCTGCCTATGTATCGGATGTATTCAATATCACCGATCAGCTTATGGTAATGGCCAGTTTAAGGGTAGATCGTTTTCAGTTTAATGGAGTATATGATATTACCACAGGTGAAATTAAAGGAGGCTTAAGCAATAGCGGAACTCAATCAGGACCTTATGGGCAGACTGCTTTTTCACCTAAGATGGGAATTGTATATGAAATACTGAAAAATAAAGTTTCCTTGTTTGGAAATTATATGAACGGTTTTAATAATGTAAGCGGTGTAGATATCAATGGAAATACATTCAGACCGGAATATGCCAATCAGTTGGAGTTTGGGGTGAAGGCCGATATTTTCAATCACAGGTTGGTAGGAACATTAAGCTATTATAACATCCGTGTGGATAATATCTTAAGAACGAACCCCGATGATGTAAACTATTCCATACAGGATGGAACACAGCTCAGCAAAGGAATAGAAGCTGAAATTACAGCCAATCCGTTTTATGGATTCAATATTGTAGCTGGATATGCTTATAACGACAGTAAGTATACCAATGCCAATCCTTCTGTTGACGGTTTAAGGCCTGCGTTATCCGGGCCTGCCAATATGTTTAATTTCTGGGTCAGCTACCGTATCTCCGAAGGTACATTAAAAGGCCTTGGAATAGGTGGTGGTGGAAATATGGGATCATCTTCCTATCAAACCAATACGCAAACAGCAAAAGTTATTATTCCATCTTATAAAATGTTTGATCTGGGAATTTTCTATGATCAGCCTAAATATAGGGTAGGACTGAAATTCGATAATATAACGAATGAAAAAACATGGTCTGTACGTTTGACGCCACAGGCTCCGGCACGTTTTCTAGGAAGCGTTTCTTTAAAGTTTTAAATAATGATTATCATTGTAAAAAGCCCGGACATCAGTTTGGGCTTTTTATTTTTTTATGATAAAGATACGATCAGTTGATCCAGAGGCAGTAATTATTCCGGTAACGAATTTTTCCATAGGAGTTTCCCTGAAAATTTCCAGGAGTATTATCATTCCAGTCTTGTCGGATTACATACAGTCCGGGAAGTGTCGGTTTAAAAACAGCCCGGTGATTTTCATCAACAGAAAGATTCTTTTCCCAGTTTTCGGGGTTAAAGATCCTGATTGCAGTTCCTTTTTCAACAGGTTTCATATTTCTGTAGGGAAGAATAGTGTACAACCCATCTTTTTCCTGAAGAATAATATCCATAAACTGAGCGGGTGACACCACTTCCGAAGGTTTTCCAATCTGATAAGCACCACACATAAAATCAATAGGGCGTACATTTTCGTAAGGATTTTTAGAACGCAAAAGAACAGGCAGCTGGTCGTTCATTCCCACAATCCGGTAAGTTCCTTCTTTCTCAGGAATGAAAATTCCCTCCCAGTGATCTCCTTTCATTTGTAATTCAAGTCTTGCTTTTTCTCCTTTGGTATTCAGAATAAAAAATTGGAAATTTTTAATCTCATGAAATTCTGGTCCCGTAGTCCGGTGACGCTGGCTAAGATCATCAATAAAACCATAAAAAACCTGAACCTTTACAGGATCTTTTAATTTTCCTGATCCATGAATTTCCATCCAGTAAGCACTTGCTTTTGCTAATTGTGAGGAAAGAAAAAAAGCTGAAAATAGCAGCAGTGAAAATACTGTTCGGAGTTTATGCATATTGAAATATCCTGTTTGAGTAAGCGAATTTAATGAAAAAGGTTATTTTGCCATAATAAATTGCCACAATATCTACATACTGTGGCAACTTGGTTTTATGGACTGGTTGATTACCTGTTAGTTCTGTCTTACTCCGCACATCGCATCCCATGTCGTCCAGAAATGGGCGTTAATAGCTCCGATAGGAGGATTGGTACTGTCCGCAACAATTCCTACCATAGAAGCACAGTTGGAGTTACAGCCTATTTCATTATGACTTCCGGCCTGAGGCGGAATCTGGCGCCATGTACCTGTAGAACCACTTAATAATTCTACTTTGATTTCAAAGATTCCTGAAAGATTAGGAGTCTGAATCTGTTTGGTAGGGTTTTCACTTGAGATGAAGTCGCTCCAGTCTCCCTGTGAAAAAGTTACACGCCATGTTGAAATCATCTTAGAGGTATCGTTTTGTGGGGAAAGATACACCCAGAATTGTGCTCCGTTTCCAAGTACTAACTGACCTGAAGAATTTGCATTTACACTTGTTGATGTCATATTGATTTGTTTTTTAGGTGATTAGATTGTATTTCAAAGTAACGAAGAACAAAGCACCTGAAGTAGAGTATAAATTACCAATTATTAAACTGAGTATAAATACCTATGAGAAAAGGTATCAAAATATTAATCACAAAAAAGCCTGTGCTAATCATTAGCACAGGCTTTGGTTTCTTGCAGAAAGGAAGGGATTCGAACCCTCGATACAGTTACCCGTATACTACCTTTCCAGGGTAGCTCCTTCAACCACTCGGACACCTTTCTTTTTGAGATTGCAAAAATAGTGTATTTTCTGGAATATCCAAATAATTCTTACAAATTAATCTGTAATTTCTCCACAAAGGCTTCTGGTGAAATTATCAGCAAAGCTTCCGGAGTAACTTGGATTATCAATTAAGTGCATGGCTTTGGTGATCGCTGTTTCCGCTGTCATATCTCTTCCGCTGATCGCTCCGATTCTGGAGAAAATATTACTGTTTTCATACTTTCCGAATGAGATACCTCCTGAAATACACTGGCTTACCACCACAATTTCAGTTCCATTATCTCTGATTTCCTGAAGCGTTTCCTGAGTTTTTGCACTGCTGAAAATAGTTCCTGAACCGAAAACCTGAAGAATGAGAACCTTCATTTTAGGGATTTCTCTGAAGTGGCTCAAATGCATTCCCGGAAAAATTCTCCAGAATAAAATATCTTCAGAAATATGTTCATCCACGTGAAACTCAACCTCCGGATCACAACGGAACAGGTTATCTTTAATAATATTCAAATGAACTCCGGACTGTCCAAGAATAGGGTAATTCGGGCTTGAATAGGCATCAAAATACTCAGCAGAATATTTCAACGTTCTGTTTCCTCTTAATAATTTGTATTCAAAATAAATGGCAACCTCCTGAATGACTGCTTCATCATTTTCATAAAGACTGGCGTAATAAAGGCTGGTCAGAAGGTTTTCTTTGGCGTCTGTTCTCAGATCACCAATCGGAAGCTGAGAACCTGTCATAATTACAGGTTTTCTTAATCCTTTTAGCATGAAACTTAGTGCTGAAGCTGTATAAGACATAGTATCTGTTCCGTGAAGAATCAGAAAACCGTCGTAGTCATCGTAATTTTTTTGAATATAATTAGCAATAACTCTCCATTCCTCAGGTCCCATATCCGAAGAATCCAGTGGTTTGGCAAAAGGATGAACAAAGACTTCGCATTCCATAAGCCTCATTTCAGGCATTTTTTCAAATATATTTCCAAAATCAAAGGCACGGAGACTTCCGGTTTCGTAATCTTTTTCCATTCCGATGGTTCCACCGGTATAGATGAGCAGGACTTTTCGCTTCATGTATTAATTTATTAAGAATTGGAGCCCGATTAGGGTTCATAGGCCAAAATTACGTTAATTTGCAAAGATTTGAAAATGAATGAAACGCTTATCATGAAATTTTATAAAAATAACATGAAAATGACAGATGTTTCATAGGACTATTGAAAAAATAACTAAATGCGGATGAAAGATTTAACGCAAACCTTTGAATATTTAAAACAGTTTTTAACCGAAGAAAGACTTGAGAAAATTGAACATTTTTCTCAGGAAAGTTCAGACTTTGTCCTTCCCGTAGTGGAAGATATCTATCAGTTTAGAAATGCAGCAGCCATTGTACGGTCTGTGGAAGCCTGTGGTTTCCATAAAGTAGTGGCTTTGCAGGAAGAATATAGTTTTGAACCCAATCTTCGTGTAACAAAAGGAGCAGATACCTGGGTTGAAGTGGAAAAACTTCCCCGGAATATGGAATCCTTCCAGAATATTAAAGACCGGGGATATAAAATAGTGGTTGTTTCGCTGGAAAAGAATGCTAAAATGTTACCTGAATACGAAATAACAGAACCCATTGCTCTGGTTTTCGGAACTGAAATGGAGGGCGTTTCCCAGGAGATTTTAGATTTTGCGGATGAAACCCTTGCCATTCCGATGTATGGCTTTACCAGAAGCTTTAACGTTTCTGTCGCAGCTTCAATCTGCATGTATGAATTGAAACAAAAGCTGATAAAGTCTGGTATTGATTATAAACTGAATGAAGAAAAACTTTTAAGGATGCAAATCCTTTGGGCAGTGAATTCAATAAGAAGCGGACAGCAGATTTTTGAAAAATACCTGAAAGAGAACAATATTGACTGGAAATAATGAGTCAAAAATAAAAAAGAGAAGGTCTGAAACCTTCTCTTTTTTAGTCTATATCATATTATAATAATTCCAGGCTGCAACAAAAACGCCAGCCGTTTCTGTTCTGAGTCTTTGATTTCCCAGAGATACAGCTCTTATCTTATTTTCTGCCAGAAATGCAATCTCCTTTTCGGAAAAATCACCTTCAGGGCCTATTAAAAATGTAAGATGCTGCAGTTGAGGAATATCTTTAAGATCAATTCTTTCCAGATTCTCATGGCAATGGGCTACAAAAGTATGTTCCGGATCAATATTTTTTAGAAAATCACCTAGCTTTACAGCATCATTGATCACCGGAAAATGAAATCTCAGACTTTGCTTGGATGCTGCGATCGCTTGTTTCCTGATTTTATCGATGTTGATGTTTTTACGCTCCGTTTTCTCAGTAAGAATAATGCTTATTTCTGAGATACCCATTTCCACAGCTTTTTCCACAAAGAATTCGATTCTGTCAATATTTTTGGTAGGAGCAATGGCAATATGAAGTTTCGGATTGAATTCCGGTAGATTTTCTTTGATCTCAGAAACATCAATGCCGGCTTTCTTGCCTTCTATAACAAGTTTTCCCGAAGCCAGTTTCCCATTTCCATCCGTCACATGAATATCTTCTCCATCTCGCATGCGAAGAACTTTTACGATATGCTGCTGCTCTTCATCGTTGATCGTAACTTTATTTCCGTTGATATCTCCGTAGAATAGTTTCATATATCCTGGTTTATAAATGCCACTCCTGTTTTGATGGTGGTGTATATATCCGTATCACACTCCCTGTAAGAACACATGTATATTTCTTCTATCCATACATTATTAATGAAAATCAGATTTAAGTATTCCTGTTTTCTCAAATTATTTTTGATAGATAAATAATCTCCTTCTTTTGGTGTATAAGGAAAACTAAAAAGATGTTCAGAATTAATTAATTGTAAAACTTCCTCTTTGATATCCTGAATATATCCTGTCTCAGAACTTCCTCCGTTAAACTCTGAAAAAGTTTCTGATCCCTCCTGTCTTCCTGTGATCGTTTCTAATACCCAGTAATATTTTGAATTCTTTTTAGACTGTGTCCCCAGTATTTTTTCTTCTAAGAGTATTTTCATAAGTCGTATTTTGCGGTTGCGGAAGTTCTCAGATCGGTAAATTCTCCACGTTCAAACTTCAGTTTTGCCACCATGGCAATCATGGCTGCATTGTCTGTTGTATATTCGAATTTAGGAATATAGATATCCCAACCAAGTCTTTCTTTATTGTCTTCCATTGCTTTTCTAAGCGCAGAATTGGCAGATACACCACCTGCAATCGCCACCTGATTTACATTGAGATCTTTGGCTGCTTTTTCAAGCTTATTCATCAGGATTTCAATAATAGATTTCTGTACAGAAGCACAAAGGTCATTAAGATTTTCCTTGATGAAATCCGGGTTTTTTCTGACTTCTTTCTGAATGAAATACAACACTGAAGTTTTAATACCACTGAAAGAATAATCGTAGTTTTCCAGCTTCGGTTTGTTGAATTTAAAAGCATCAGGATTTCCTTCTTTGGCCAATCTGTCGATGATAGGTCCTGCAGGGTAATCAAGGTCAAAAATCTTTCCGATTTTATCAAAAGCTTCTCCCGCTGCATCATCAATGGTTTTCCCGATGATTTCCATGTCAAAATAGTCTTTTACCAGTACAATCATAGTATGTCCACCGCTTACGGTAAGGCATAAAAAAGGAAAGGTAGGCGGCACAGGATTTGCATCTTCGATGAAATGGGCCAGAATGTGGGCTTGAAGGTGGTTTACTTCAATTAAAGGTACATTCAGGCTCATAGCCAAAGACTTAGCAAATGATGTTCCTACAAGAAGAGATCCTAAAAGTCCCGGTCCGCGAGTAAATCCTATAGCAGAGATAGCATTTTGTTGTATATTTGCTTTAGAAAAAGATTTTTCAACAACGGGGATAATATTTTGCTGATGGGCTCGTGAAGCCAATTCAGGGACAACGCCGCCATATTCTTTGTGGATGGCCTGGTTCGCGGCAATGTTTGAAAGAATAGAATTTCCCTTGATGATAGCTGCTGAGGTGTCGTCACAGGACGATTCAATACCTAAAATTATAGAGTCGCTCATAATAATGGCAAAGTTAGAGAATAATAACGAGAATGAGAATAAAAAATCAGTAGCTGAAAACCTAGGGGATCAGGTACAGAAAACTGTTGAAAATGTAGAGGGAAAAGTACGGGAAACGGTGAAGGAAGCATCAGAGCTTGCTTCGGATGCTATACACCATCCTGTGGAAACCGCTGAGGAATTCGGAAAACAAGCGGTAAAAGATGTTACCAGCTACACATGGTGGGCAAAACTTCTCTTGATTCTCTTTTGGCTGGGGATTTTCCTTGTAGGTGGAGTCCTTATTGCCATCAATCTTCCGGTAACGAAAAAATGGGCAGCTGATCAGGCACTCAAGCTTGTTAACAATGATTTTAAATCCGATTTTTCTACAGAAAGTGTAGATGTCAATTACTTCGGTGATGTTACGATAAAAGGGTTAAAAGTAAAAGATTATAAAGGATTTAATTTTATTACGGCGCGTGAATTTCGTGCCGATTCGGACTGGATATCTCTTGCGGTAAATGCCATTTCAGGCAGCAGCAATTCTTTAAGCTTTAACTCTCTGGCTCTTGTGAATGCTGATGTAAAGGTGATTACTTATAAAGGGGACAGTATATCCAATTTTGTCAGATTTGTAGAACTCTTTGACAACGGGAAGAAAAGAGATCCTAAGAAACCCCCTTTTCAATTGAATTCCAGAATTCAGATCATTGATTCTAAAGTTTCCATTATTAATGAAAACTCTCCGGGAGAACAAGGGAAATGGCTGACAGCCACAAAATTCAATTTAAAAGCACCGAACGTAAAAGTCAATGGTCCGAATGTTTCGGCGTTAATCAATAATATGTCATTTGTAACTTCAAGATGGGGGAAATCTCATTTTGTAGATACTTTTTCAACAGAACTGTCTTTAACGAAGCAGTTTTTGTCATTAAAAGACCTTACCCTGAACACAGATCATACCTTACTTCAGGGAGATATTAAATTTAATCTTCATGACGGATCCTGGGCAGATTTTGCAGACAAGGTACGTTGGGATATGAATATCCAGCAGGGAAGCCAGCTAAGCGGGTATGATATCAGTTATTTTGTAACCAACTGGGATAATATCAAGCCCTTCAATCTTTCCGGGGTTATGACCGGTCCTTTGAATAAATTCCATCTTGAAAATTTTCTGATCAGAAACCCTGATGTTAATATTGCTACCAAAACGATGAAGGTTGACAATCTGTTGAAAGGTCATTTTGCTATTGAAACCAAAGACCTTTCCACAGATTTTACCTACAAGGATTTAAAAGCAATGATGCCTTCATTCATCTCCAAAAAGATGAAGAATTTTGCTGATGATTTCGGAAAGCTTAAATACAATGGAACTGCAAAAGTGAATCCGGATCAGATCTATGTGGATAATGGTAACTTAATGACAGGAATCGGGCAGGCGAAGATTTCCAAACTTACTTTGACGGGCTACAGTACTGCAATGCCAAAATATTCAGGTTATCTTGATGTAAAAGATCTCAATACTTCAGTCATTACAAAGAATAAAGCAGTCGGTTTAATTTCCGGTAAATTTGATCTTAACGGACAAAGTTTTGATGTCAATACCATGCGTCTGACTACAAAATCTCAGATTGCAAGTATTGAAATTATGGATAAAACGATCAATAATCTGTATCTGGATGGTTTATTGGATCATAAAAAATATAACGGACTCATCACTGTTAATGATGAACAGGCTAAAGCTACAGTCAAAGGATTGATAGATTTCAGTACTTCGAGGATCGCTATGGATGTGAATGCGGATGTCACTTACCTGAATATGAATTATTTTACCAATAAACCCGGTACTCAGGTGGTAAGTGGTCAGGTTGAAGGGAAAATGGCGATGTCTTCTATCAACGATCTTACTTTAGATGTAAATGCTAATAACCTTCACTTTGCTTCAGCTACTCAAAAATATAATATTCCGAATGCCAAATTAAAAACGTTTATTGAAGCAGGCGGTCGTGTTATTGATGTAGATGCTCCGGGAGCAGCTACAGGTAAGATTTCAGGAAAATACAGTCTTGCGGATCTTGCAGGAATGGTAGAAAATGGAGTGGGGAAGATATTAGTGGGTCCGCCGCCAAGAAAATTATACCGCGGACAGAATTTTGCACTGAAGTTTGATGTTCAGCAGGGATTAATCAATTATTTCTTACCCGAATTGAGGTTGCCACAGGGAGCTCTTGTAGAAGGGGAATATGATGGAAACTCAAACAACCTGATTTTGAATCTTGATGCAGCCTCTTTAAAATATATTATGACTAAGGAGGAAGAGATTACAGACGCTGACCAGGCGCTGGCATCTTCAAACCCTGATTATAAAATTAATGACCGTAAGAATCTCAGCAGAGATAGTGCGATGGTGGATAGTGTTAAAATTAGAATTAATACAGGTGACCTTAACCAGCAATTGTACGCTAAGATCAACCGAGTCATTTATAATAAAAATGTGATCAAAGATTTTGAGCTTAAAGGAAATAATGAAAACGGAAATACCCTTCATTTAGCCACTGTATTTAAGCATGGAAGTCCTGATGACGAGATTAATGAAAAGCTGAAGGAATATGCCATCAACGTAGATCAGTCTACTGATGCAGCCGGCGATTATGTATTCAGGTTTGAACCTACCGAGGTGAAATTCAATGAAGTTACCTGGGCGATAGATACAAGTCCTGAACTGAATCACTCCATTACCTATAGAAAGAAAACAGGAGATTTCGATATCCGAAATCTGAGAGTTTATTCCGATAAAAGTGCTTTGTTTATTAAGGAAGCCCAGTTTAAGTCTGCGAAAGATTTTTATGTAGATGCAGACATCAACGATTTTGCTGTAGAAAAGCTGCTGGAAATGCAGTCAGGAGGAAATACCATGGATATTAAAGGTCTTGCCAATGGAAGTGTTAAGATCAAAATGGATAAAAGTACCCTTCAGCCACTGGTAGATCTTAATATTGATGATATTAAGATGAATGGTAATGATATGGGAGATATCTCTATTTCTGCCACCAATGGATTCTCACTGAATGTATATGATATTGATGTAAAAGTTCATTCTGCCGGAGTACTTGGAAATAATAGTCTTAATCTGACGGGAACGGTTAATAATAATACTTCTTCGCCGATTATTGACCTTACAGCAGAAATGCGTGATTTTGACTTGTCGTTTACGCAGCAGTTTGTGCAGACTATTTTCGGAAACCTTCGTGGAAAAGCGACAGGAGATCTTAAAATCAATGGAAAGCTTAATAACCTTGATTATAGTGGTGATATTGCTTTAAAAGATTTTGGATTAAAGCTTTTATTTACCGGGGTAGATTATGCATTTGATGATACCGTGATTCAGTTAACTAAAGGACTTGCGATCCTCAACAATATTGAAGTACACGACGGAAGAACCAATTCCAAAGGAAATATCTCCGGGGCGATTCAGTTTGAAACCCTTTCTTCCATGGGGGTATCTCTCGTAATGAGAGCTGATAATCTATTAATGCTGAATACCACACAGAAAGATTTTGACCTGTTCTGGGGAAGAGTATATGGACAAGGAGATTTGTATGTAGACGGACCAGTTTCAGGATTAAGTATAACGACTCCTAATATGAAGGCACTCAACGGAAGTACCTTTACATTTAATTCCAGTTCTACTTCCAATGTGGAAGAATTTAAAATGCTGAGGTTCCTTAAAGAAGGAAAAGATGGTCTGATCACACTGGAAGAAAAGAAGAAAACAGGAGCCAATATGAATATTGACTTCAATCTCGCGGTAGATAAAGGGACCACCGTAAATGTACTGGTAGGAGATGATGTGGGAAATATCACAGTAAAAGGATCTGCTGATCCGTTGAGGTTTCACATGAACAGACAGGGGAATATTGCGATGAGCGGTACCTATAAAGTTGATAACGGAACATTTGTTTCTAAGGCTATTCTTAATAAAACATTCCAGATTGAAAGAAACAGTAGTATCAGATGGGATGGGGATGCTATGAAACCTATGTTGGATATTAATGCCAATTATATAAGAATGGTTTCCAATGCAGGAGAGTACCTTAGCATGGGAAAACTACAGCCTATCAGTATTCTGCTGCAGGCCCATATCACCCAGTCGTTGGTAGACCCTCAGATTGATCTTAATGTGACTGCAATGGATGTATCCAGCCAGGTAAGAGAAACCCTTGCTGCAAAAATGAGCCAGGAAGGAGAGAAGGTTCTCCAGTTCGGATCTGTATTGCTATTGAGTACCTTTAACGTATCCAATACAGGTGGGTTCGATGTAAATGTAGGAAATGTAGCGGAATCCTCAGGATATAATATACTTCTGAAGCAGTTGGGATCTGTTCTTAATACGATGAGTAACGAATTTCAGATTGACCTTAATTATGTGAAAGGAGATCAGAACTCAAATTATGGAGACAGAGCCAATGCGGGAGTAAGTGTAGCGCTTTCCCCAAGAGTTAATATCAAAACAGGTTTGGGTATTCCGTTATCAAAAACAGATGGTGCCCAAAACAATTACCTTTCCACGGAAGGATCAGTAGAATACGATTTATCGAAAAAGAATGATGGTTCACTGGTGATACGTGCTTATTCCAAGCCTACAAACATCGGAATGGTGAGTACAAACGGTTCTGCTAATCAAGCCTATGGAGGAGGGGTAGTGTGGAGTAAAAGCTTCAATTCTTTGTTTAAAAAGAAGAAAAAAGACAAAAAAACTTCAGACGCAAAAGGTGAAATAAAAACAGATTCTATAAAATCGAATGGTAAATAATTAGAATATTTTAATGATTTTTATCATCTGTGTTAATTATTGTTAATATTTGATATATATTTTTTAGTTAAATTATTTTTTGTAAATTTGCAAAAAATACATAGATTTTTTAAAGAAATTGTAATTTAACTAATATGAACTATCAACTGGACGAAATAGACAAGAAGATTCTTGATTTCTTAGTAGAAAACACAAGAATGCCTTTTACTGAAATTGCAAAGCAGATGGATGTTTCTGCTGGAACAATTCACGTAAGAGTGAAAAAGATGGAAGATGCAGGTATTATTTTGGGATCATCTCTTAACATCGATTATGGTAAGCTGGATTATCACTTTACAGCTTTCATAGGTATCCTTTTGACAAAATCAAACCGTACTCAGGAAGTATTGAAAGAATTGTCAACTATTCCTAACGTAATCGAGGCTAGCGTTATTTCCGGAAAATATAATATTTTCTGTAAAGTAAGAGCTAAGAATACTGATGATGCTAAAAGAATTATTTACCAGATCGACGACATTCAGGATGTAATGAGAACTGAAAGTATGATCTCTATGGAGGAATTCTTAAGTGACAAAAACAGACTGATCAACGCAATCTCTGTGTAAGTCAAATTTTAAACGAATAATTATAAAAGAACTTATGAAATCTCTCATAAGTTCTTTATTTTTGTAGGTATGGAAGAATACAGCTATTTTGACGAAGACCCGAAGAAAGGATGGGGATTTATACTGGCATTTGCAGCCTTGATGTTGTTTACTATAATGGGGCTTGGTATCGATGTGGATGAATATCTGCAGCATGAATACCTTCAGATTCCGAGATGGTACTTCTATGTGATTTTTTCTATTGATGTACTGATGATGATAGGGCTGGTATTGATGTTCTTCTATAGAAAAGTAGGAATATTTATGTTTCCGGCGTTATTGGTGCTGCACTTTTTTATGCATAATTATTATCTGTCTACATTTCTGTATACGGATGTTACCAATCTTTTCCTGTTTACAGGATTCGGAATGCTTGCCATTATCCCGAAATGGAAGTTTTTTAAATAAAATTTAATCAATACGATAAAATAACAAACCGCTTTTAAATCAGATTTAAAAGCGGTTTTCAATTATAACAAGGTTTATGAAAAAAATTATCTGAATACCAGGGAATTAAAAATTTCTTGCTTTAAAGGATTTTTTGACCAGTCATCCCAAACGCCTGTATAAGGATTATAGCCGCATTTCAGGGGTTTTGATATATTCAGGCCTTCTTTGTTTTTTAACATGTTTTCAGTGTATGCCCTGCAGTCTGTGCAGACATAACGGAACTCACAGTCTTTGCATATTTCAATTTGGTCTTTGGTAAGGTTCCAGTATTTTTTGAAATCAGGTTGATTGATAGCTTCTTCAAGGCTCTTTTTATCAACGTTCCCAAAACTTTCATTCATCAATGGACAATTTTTAATGTCACCTTTTCTATCGATGCCTACCTTTTTATACAGGCAGGAATTGTGGTTAACAGCTTCTATTACTTTAGAGATATTGGTATTGAAGTATTTCAGTTCCACTTTTCCACACGCAGATATTTTCAGATCATCTTTCAGAAAATTCAGTGAGAATCTATATTCATCTTTAGTTTTGAAAGAAGGCTTCGGACTATTGTAAAAAATGAGGCTGTAAATTCTGACCGTGTTTTTTTGAAGAGCCTGTAGGAAAGACAGGTCGACTTCCTGATGAAAAGGTGAGAAAATTTCTATTCCTGATAACACCGAGGTTTTAAAAATGTTATCAATTTCTATACAATCTTTTAAGGGTAAAGATTTAAGACTATAAATAACCAAATGTTTAACTCCAAGATTTTCTATTGACGGATATATTTTCTTTAAAATCCCGATATCTTCCATTTCGATAAAGAGATTAGTGATAGCGCTGGGCTCGTGATGTTCAAAAGAAAGAGGAGGAAAATTGCTGTCCCAATCATTTTCAGTAACAAATCCGTATTCTTTGTCCAAAAGAAGATTGACGTATTCCTGAATAATTACTTTGGATTCCTGATCATAATCTTTCAACAGGTCTTCAACAGACTTGTTTTTCAGCTCTTCTATAATTTCATACAACTCCAGAGGATATAGTTCGGATACATTTCTCTGTAGATCTGAAATCAGAATTCTGGTGATTCCTTTGGTGATAAGGATGTTTGAGAATAAATTAAAATGCTTCATGAGTTATGATTTTAAGCTATTTATACTCGATTCTGTGATTGAGTTCTATAGGGTTATTATCTTTTCTGATATTTTCTTGTTCGTTTTTATTCATTTGTCTGATATTAAAATCAATAACATTTCCTTGAGCATCTTTTATCGCTATTTATATTCAGCTTTGTAGTTTAGTTCGATGGGATTATTTTTCTCTCGAGTTCGTTTCTGGATATTTTCTTTCATCTCTTTGAAATTAGTTTTCATTATATTTCCGTTTTCATCATAAGCTATTATATCGGATTTTTTGATCATAGATAATGGTTCGGTGTAGTAGTTTTTTTGAAGTTTTTGAAAGTCTTCCCAGGTAATTTGCTTTTGAAATTTATCTGTATAAAGCTCTTTCCATTTAAAGTCTTTTATTTGAATAAGTTCAAAATCATAATCAAATTTTTCATCAGAGATTTTTACAATCAGTCCTGGCAATCCATAAAAAACATATGGACCTTGTGGTAAAGGGATTTCATTTGTAAACCAGGCATCCCACTTTCTCCCTCCATATTCTACTTCCGCCTTTTGACAATTGTAATTGGCTATTTTCTTTTTTTCTTTAGTGATTTTCCAATGAAGGTCCTCATTAACAGGAATAGCATATACGCTATGAATTAAAGGAACAAAAACGTATTTAAAAATCTCGCGATTATTGTTTTTCTTATACACATACAGCTGTTTATTATTATATTCCATATCAAATCCGTTTCCAATACCTTTTTTAGCTCTTAGTGAATCAGAAAGCCGAAATTGATAAGACCGAAATACAGAACTTTTGTCTTTAATATCCAGATAGAAAATAAAATTTTCATATTTTAAATTATCGGAATTGGGTTTATAACTGAGTTCATATATAAAGCTGAAGTTTTGTGCATTTAAAAATGAAATAAACATTATAATAAATGGATAGAATATAAAAGTAAAATTTTTCATAACAACCGACTTATTGATTTCATTGGTCTTTCTCTTGGGTAATATGATGTTTGACATTTGTCGGAATTCAAATAGTATAAAGAACCACTATTCAATTTACTTGTGTTTTTAGTCCTAAAAATATCAATATACTTGAAGGTTAATGGTAATTTATTTTTTTCTTTGTATAATCTTTTCATAAATATTCTGCTAATTTTTGTTCTAAGGAATAGTTACAGATATTGGATAAACTTGAAAATTGACCAATCGGATTAATTTCCAGAAAATAATATTTTTCTCCCTTCTTTATAAAATCCAAGGAGCCACAATTAATGTCTAATATTTTCATTAATAAATTGATTTTCTCCTCAATATGTCTTGGTAACATATAAGGTGAATTTCTATTGGGATTCTTTTTGTTATATTTTCTGAAGTCAATTTTAGTTTCCTCATCATTTTGCGAAAAAATGGCCATTGACCAACAATTACCATTGAAATAAAAAGTTCTAATCTCAAAGTCTTTTTCAATTTTCACTTGAAAAAAAGTGATAAAAAAATCATCATTTTCATGTTCTTCAACGGTGGTTGTATACATAAATCCACTGAAGTCTTTTTTTATTTCATCTAAGGTTACATTTCCCGTAATTGTCTTTAAAATTGTCTTATTAATCTCAACTTGATTCGTATTTTCTGCCAAATAATATTCAGGCACATCAAACCCTATTTCCTTAGCCTTATCTAGTACAATAAGTTTATTAACAGCTGAAGTGCTTTGCTTATTGACATGTCTTTTAGATTCCAATGTTTTTTGTACATAATCTTCAAGCCAATATTGAGTTTCGTTCATATTAAGAAGGATTGAATGATTGTTGTATTTCAGGCGATTGAACTTTAATCCGCCTCTCCTATACCAAACACTTTCAATTTCATCAATAAAGAAACTATTACGATTACTTTCAATCAAAATTCTTTTTTTTATAGTTTTTATATCAAATATTTCATCTTCATGAACTCTAATAAACTTTTTTTTCATGAGGATTAAATGCTTGATGACTTCTAAAGTAGCTGTTTCATTTTTTTGAGAGATTATAAGTATCATAAGTGTTTTTTGTAGAAAATATTTGTAGATCAGTTTAGATTAAAAATGGCAGGGATGTTATTGTTTCATTTTCTTTTGAAAATCTTTGGTGATTTTTGAAGATTGCTTTAGGCTTGGAAATCCAATTGCTCTTCGGTTTTTGTTTATTCGTGCTGAATCTGATGCACTAAAATGAGATGCGGAATAATGAATGAATATCCCATAAATAGTTTCATGATGGTTAATATATTGATGCTTATCTACCATATCTATATATTCTCTGGGGGTACATTCCCCAGATTTTACATATTCAAGCAATCTAACCTTAAAATACTCATAATTCTGTGACCCTGCCATATGATTGAGAAGGGCAATCATGGGCATAAATATGCTATTGTTGCCTGTCAATCCTATTTTTTGCTTGGACGGGAAACCATAATTTTTAAATGTCCATGAGAGAAGATCAGCATTTTTTCTATCATTGATTTCGACCATTGGTCCAGTTCGTCCATTGTATTGGTCCCTTTCAAATGCAATACTGAAAGAATCAACTAATGTTTTATTTAGGCCTTTTTTCCATTGGTTAACCTTCTGTTCTACAGCTATACTATCAATTCCATATTTTTTATAAAGCTTAAAAAAAGCTGTATCTTCTCTTTTGTATTTCCAGTAAGGTGCTACCTGTCCTATCAGTTTATCTAAGCTTTTATGTCCTCCAAAGTTTTTATTGTATCGTTCAGAATATTTAATATAATTTTCATATTCTTCTATTCTTTCATTTTGTGATGGCGGATATTTTTTAAATAATTTTTTATATTGTTTGATGGTAGCCAGAGTATCTTTATTTACTCTAAGTATACTGTCAATAGCATACACTTTGTTATAATAATCAATATAATTTAGTTTTTTGCTTTTACAGGAAAATAAGAATAGCACAATAAGTAGTATGAATTTTATTTTTCTATTCATTATTGAAATTTTTATTGCGTTTTTTTAGAGAAAAGGAGGGGTATTTCCCCTCCTGGCATGTTTAATCAACAGTTAGGGTAGCTACTTTCTTTCCATCAACACAGATGATAGTGTCACCGGTATTACCTGGCTGACCGTTAGGACCAGACTCAGAAGTTGTTTTTTCATTTGTTGCTCCTCCTCCAATAATACTTTTTGTATTTGCTAACTTTTTGTTTTCCAAAGAAGAAAAATCTCTCTTCATTCCAATTAATTTTTTCATGTTTGTAATTTTTAAAAATTTGATATTTAATTTTGCCATACAATCCCTGACATGGGTTTTGCTGATCAGCTTTTATTTTTTGTTGTGCACATTAACAAAAAACATCACTTGTGTTTTCTTCAGCAAACATAAAATGAAGAGTAATTAAAACTTTAATTTTTTACCCTTAAACTTTTACTTAAATTACTAAGGGTATGAAATAAGGGTTGTTAAGGTTTTGATTTTGAATGTCTTAGTTTTTTTAAGAATCTTTATATACATTACTCATTTCATGTATTTCTTTTTTACCTTTTATTTCGGTTTTCTTGTAAATATTTGATAAATGAGTCGATAATGTTTTCTCTGAGATATTTAATCTTTGACTTAGCTCTGCATATTTCAAGTTCGGGTTCTCTAAAAGAATCATTAAAACCTCAGCTTCTCTTACTGAAAGCTTTTCAAATGGTATACTCTTTTTAATTTCCTTTTTACGAAGAGGGTATAGGAAATAATCTATGGAAACAATAAAGAATCCCAAGGTATAAAAAGTTTGAACTATAAATTGATTTCCTGATGAAGCAAGAATTGTAAATACAAATAATACAATACTTAAAAATCCAATAGCACCATTAATTGAGTGAACTTTTAAAAAAAATTCTTTGTTTGATTTAAATTTTAAATATTGATTTTTTATAATTGATATAGTGTTTACTAATAATATGACTAAAATGATTGATAAGAAAATATATCTAGAAATATTTATTGATTTAGTGAGTGTAAGTGGAATAATAAAAGAACAAATAAAAATGAAGAGAATAATTGCTCCTAACATAAATAGATCAACTCTTCTAACAAATCTAACTTCATATTCTTTTATTAAATAAGAGACAAAATAAATCGCAGATGCCAATCCTGATGTATAAGAATAATATACTGTGTAATTAAATCAAGTGGAGAATTTTTATCCGGAAATAATTCTTCAACAATATTATAAATTAGGCCTGCTATTAACAACAGAAGAAATCTAATATAATATGGTTTATCTTTCTGATTAAGCCGAATTAGTAAATTGGTTGCAACTAAAATTATAAGAATCAGAAATATTAAAACATAAATAATTGTGCTTATATGAATCCCAAAAACAAACATGACTGTAAATTTGTTTTAAAATTTAATACAAAATTCTTCACACCAAAGTTTATAGAGTTTGGGATAAGAATATCAATAAAAGCCTGACATAGAATATCAACTGCCTTTTCTCTATCCTGATAAGTAGCTTTTTTCATACATTTTGTTTTTCCCAAAAATATGAATAATTATGTGGTGTTATGATTTTTTTAATTGGTATTCAGTTGTTTGTGTTGGTTTTTTATCCTCGTATTATTGAAATAAATTATGTTTAATATTGTTTTTTTAGTTTTTATTTCTGCATTTCTCGGATTGTGTCCGCAAACACCCTAAATAATTTGTTTTTTACTTTATTTTTAACAGAAAAATTATTTCTCTAAAATTTTCTTTACAGCTTCTTCACTGCTATTGCAATTTTATATTCTACATTTTGAAGATATAATGTATTCTCTGTAAATGTCATTTTACTATTCCGAATCTCTATTCATCAGGCACAAGATGAGTATTTTATAATAATCTTACAAACGGTTTTGGAGGTTTTATTGCCATCAAATAATCGGTTTGATATTGTATAGCAGTAATATAATTCTGTTGATGGCTATTTTGTATTTCAACTGAAGCTTCTCTGAAATTTTCTATATATTTTAGAGTAAGGGGTAGCTTATTTTTTTCTTTGAATTTCTTTTTCATAAGTATTCTGCTATTTCTTTTTCGAGTAGATAATTGCAAACTGCTGATAATCCTAAAAACTGACCAACGGGGTTTATCTCTAAGAAATAAAAATCATTTTTATTTTTTATAAAATCAAGTGAGCCACAGTTGATATCCATTGCCTGCATAAGGATATGTACTTTTTCTTCAATTTCTTTTGGAAGATTATACCTAACATTCCGATTCGGTACCTCGTGATTATATTTTCTATGATCAAGCTGAGTCTTCTTATCATTTTGAGAAAAAATAGCAGTAGCCCAGATTTTGCCATGAAGATAAAAGGCTCTTACTTCAAAATCTTTTTCAATCATTTCCTGAAAAAAGGTAATAAAGAAATTTTCTTTTTCTACCTCTGTAACAAGTGAAGTATACAGAATGCCTTCAGAAAAACCACCAACTGATTTCAATATTATATTTTCAGCAATAGATTTTGTAATCGTTTTATTCACAACCAGCTGGTCCGTGTTTTCTGCCAAGTAGTAGTTCGGGACTTTCAATCCTACTTTTTTGGCCTGTTCAAGTACTAAGAGTTTATTCAAATGGCTGTTGCTTTGTTTGTTAATATGTCTTTTTGTTTCAAGCATTTTTATTACATAATCTTCAAGCCAATATTGAGTTTCATTCATATAAGCATTGATAGAAGCGTTATCATATTGTTTCCTCATAAACCGTAATCCTCCTCTGCGATACCAGACAGTAGTAATATCTTCAATAAAAAAACTATTTCTTCGACTTTCCAAAAAGATTCTGTTTTGTTCTGTTTTTATTTCAAAAACTTCATCTTCATGTATACGAATAAAAGGTTTATCTAATGCTTTAAGCCACTTAATAACTTCATTTGTGGTTGTTTCCTGATTAGCGGAAAGAATAAGAATCATTTTTTCTTAAATTTATCTTTTCTTATTTTAGATGAATGTTTAATACTGGGAAGACCTATACTTTTACGGTTGCGGTTAATCCGGACAGAATCCTGATTATTGTTCCGTAAGCTGTATCGTACAGCAGTATTTCTATAGTAATCATAGGTATCGGACATTAAGGCATATTCCTGTGGAGAACAATGACCTGATTTTACATATTCGAATAATTTTTTTCTGAATTCAGGGTATTTTTTTGAACCAATCATATGACTTAATAATGTGGGCATAGCAATGAAAACGTCATTGTTTCCTAATCTACCTATTTTTTGTCCATCAGGAAATCCATAATGTTTAAATGTCCAGAAAAAAAGATCTGCATTTTTTTCAATGTTCTTATATACAAGGGGGATATTCTCAGGCCGTCCCTCCTGGTCACGGATCATCGCTATAGTAAAGGAATCCACAAGCCTTTTATTCAGGTTTTTTTTCCAATCTGCTACTTTTTGGTTGACTTCCACGCTGTCTATCCCATATTTCCTGCAGAGCGGGTAAAGTTTTTTATAGTCATTACCATAGGGAGCGTTTAGGGTAATAAGCTTGTATAGGCTTTTCTTTCCACCAAAATCTTTATGATAATGATCTGCAAGTTGAATATAGGTTTTATATTCTTCAGTAAGCTCCTGATTTTTGGGCTCATACTTCTGGAACAATCTTTTGAACTTTCTTATCGCTTTTTCAGGTTGATCAGCCATTCTGTAAATACTGTCAATTTCATTCACTTTGCTGTAATATGTAACGTAGTTCAATTTCCTGTTTTTGCATGATAAGAAAGAAACTAAAATAATGAAAAGAATATAATACGTATATGGTTTCATAAGCCTGTAAGGACATTATTTAAATGGTAACTTTGAAAGGAATAAAGGAGGGTTGCCCCTCCTTCATTAGTTTAATGTTGCTGTTGGGCTACACACAGTAATTCTGCCTATATAAGTTCCTCCCGGTGCTGTATAGGTGTCGTATTCTTCACAGCCTTCTCCAACGGAAACATTAGATTTAACATTATAGCTGCCTCCCTGAATTGCCTTAAGGTCTTTCAGTTTTTTGTTTTCCAAAGAAGAGAAATCTCTCTTCATTCCATTTAATTTTTTCATTTTGATAAGTTTTTTTGTGTTGTTTAAAAAATTAATGTCAAATAAACCCTGACATAGGGCCGAATATTTTTCATGTTTATTTATACTGTACACATACAATCTAAAGATGAAAAAGGTATTCTGTCAACGTTGATGTTTTCAAATCTATAAATATTCAGTTCACTTCAGTGGGATAAAATGTGTAAGTGATTTGTTTATTTTTTGTACATATATGCACATGCAAAATGTGCATATTTCAGTGGGTTCGGTGAAATATTTCAATCTTGGAAAAGTATAAAGTATAGTCAGATCATCTTAAGAAAACCTCTGGATATAACAGGGGTGTGAATAGTATTATTTTCTATTGTACAATACGGCTGAATGAGTACAAAATGTATTGGAAAATCATGTGTTTGTACACTCATTATCGAAGAAATTTATATATTTCAGAGCATATTGTTTGCAAAAAATAGTTTTTTTTAGTGTGAAATTGATATACTCAACAAGTAATCTTTCATAAAAAATACCAATTTTATATAGTAAATAGAAAAGAATGACATTAAATCATAAAAAAGTAAAGCCTTTTAACATAGAGTTAAAAGCTTTTTAGTAGCTTAAATTACAGGTCAGAAAATACTCCCTGGAAAAAAGATTCTAAGGCAGTATTTTCATCCAGCCCGAACTTCTTTTTCAGACGGTATTTGGTCATTCTTACGCTCTTAGGTTCTACGTTGAGGAGGTTGGCGATTTGTTTTGTATCCATTCCCAGATAGATATAGGCACAGTATTTCAAGTCCAGCGCAGTGAGTTTTTGTTTAGCTTTTTCACTGATGTTTTTAAAGAAATCCGGATGCAGCTCCTGAATGGTAAATCTGACTTTTTCAAAATCATTATCAACACGGCTTTCTCCTTTTACAACCTGGTGAATATTGATGTCAGTATCAGAAAGCTGGTTCTGAAGGTTCTGCAGAACCTCATTCTTATGCTGAATATGAAGCTGGCTGGCTAATACCTCACTTTGAAGCTTTTGCTGCTGAAGGGTAAGAAGTTCCTGCTCAGCCTTTAATCTGGCCTGTTCTTCCTTCTGAAGTTTAATCAGCATTTCCGCTTCATGCTTTTCTGTATCAAGCTTATTTTCCCTTTCTATGGAATATCTTAGCTTAAAATGATAAGAACGGAACATAAAGAAAGCTCCAACCAACCCAATAATTCCCAAGCCAATATAAAGGAGTTTTTCTTTTTTCAAACTGGCCGTTTTTTCAGTAAGAGATCTTAGTTCAGATTCTTTTTTCTGAGACTGATACTGTGCTTCCAGCCTTTTGGCAATTTCAGCCTGGCCTTCGTCAAATAGGAGATTACTGTATTCTGCTACTTTTGACTCGTATTGGTAGGCTTTCTCATATTTTTTTTGCTTTGCATACAGCTGGGCAAGATCTTTTACTATATTGATCATGACATGGTAATAAACCGGCTTTAGAGTAAGAAGGATCTGTTCAGCTTTCAGGAGATATTGCTCTGACAAAGCATCATTTTGATCCCGGGAAGCAAGATTGCTTAAAACACCCAGTGCTCCTGCCTGAATACCCTGGTTAAGTGTTGTATGCTCAGTAAGCGCGAATATTTCATTGGCATTATTCTCAATTTCCTCCCTTATCTCAGGAGTTATAACAGGATAGCTCAGATAATAATTGATGAGATTCAGCAGTGCCATAGCTTGTACATGAGCAGACACATGACCCGGAAACTGATGATATAGCGCAACCGCTTTTTTACACATTTCTATCACAGGTTTCAGATCTTTTAAGTCTCCGGTCTTTTCATGTTGGAAAGAATAGCAGACTGCCAATGCAGAATAAGCTGAACTCAGCAAGTTTTTATTTCCGGATTTCTCGGCAAGCTCAATGGATTTTTTTGCATATTGGGTAGCATTTTCAGCATCATTCCATTCTGTGTAGATTCCATAGAGAAGATAATTGAGTTTTGCATTCAGCGTGATTTCAGAAGGCTGTTTTTCAACCATAGAAAGTGCTTTCTGAATAAGTTTGATCGTATTTTCAGATTCACCAAGAGCTTTCCTGTAGTAAATATTCAGATAACCGGCATATAATGCGGCCGTTGTATTATGACTTTTCTGAACAATTTCATTTGCAGCATCAATAATAGGGGGAATTGTATTATACTCAGACTGGTTAAGCTTAATAATTCCTTTTTGGGTAAGGGCTTTTACTTCTTCAGCATCATTTTGTTCTTTTTTGGCCAGTTCCAGCTGTTGTTGTACATATTTTTCGGCGGTAGTATATTGATCACTGACTCTGTAATATTCGGTAAGCTCATTGTAAATTCTGAACTTTTCTGCGGACGAAATATGATCTCCTTCCAATTGGTTTTTGAGGCCATCAATAAATGTATTCTGTGCGGGGTATAAGGTGCAGATAAAAAGTATACAATATAAAAGTGAGTACTTTAGTTTCATGGGGTGAAAGTACAAAAATTGTAGACATCTGTCAATTTCCTACCTAAGAAAGTAAAAAGAACTGTTATTTTTATCTTTCTGTAAATCAGTATTTTATTTGTTTTTGTAGACGTTTTGTAGTCGGTTGTAATCTCGGTTGAAGATGTTTTGTAGTTGCTGAAATGATGAAGAGGATATTTTTCTGTTGCAATTTTGAGCCAGAAAAAAATCAAAGAATAGTAATTTAAAATTTTACAGCTATGGACAACAAAACATTATCAATTGTTTCTTACATTACACTTTTCGGATGGCTGATTTCCTTCTTTATCGGAAAAGAAAAATCGAATAAACTTTTAAAATATCATTTGAAACAGTCTTTGGGATTGATTATTTTTTCAATCGTATTATCCATCATCCTCAATGGTATTATGATGCTGACCAAAATTGGAATTCTTGGAATATTCGGTTTTATTCCTTTGGTATTAATGATCATCGGAATCATTAATGCCGCCAATGATGTTGAAAAACCTTTACCTCTGATCGGGAAAATGTTCGAGGATAAATTCTCTTTCATCGGATAATATCTGAATTCTCGAATATGGAAGGTTGTAAACATATAAAGAAAGAAGGTTCGAATTATCTGGTGAAGCAGTATATGGCACTTCAGCATATTATAGGAATAGCCTGGGTTTGTATTTCAATCGGAAAAACAGAAAGAAGGCAGTTACCAGGCATTCAATAATTCTGTTAACGATTTCTTGGTAAAATGAGAATTGCCCAACGAAGTCTGAATGAAAATAATCAGGAACTGAACAGTGATCTTGATGATCTGGAAAGAGAAGCAGGCTACATCCTTGATCGTTATAACAGTTTTGTAGACTGATTTACCAATAACTAAAATTTGATTAATGAAAAAAATATTAGGAATTATTTTGATAATGATAGCCTTTTGCCTGGTCATGGTGATTAAAATAGGACCATCCAGAGAAACTTCCTGGTTGTTCAAGTATGGAGAACTGATTCCTATGCTCGCCGGAGCAGCTATTTTAATTCCCGGATTAGTACTGTATAATAAAAACAGATAGCTATAATCATGAAATTGAACAGCCTTTGTAAGAATATAAGGTGCTGATTTGACAGGATAAAGGTAATTTTACCGCCCATTTTAAAAAAGAAAAGAAGTATGGATTTTGAAATTTTGAAACAGCAGATTGAAGACGCTGCAAGGAAAGCTTTTTTAGAAGTGTATGAAAAGCATGGAGCTGAAGAAATTTACAGCTTTGCACTGTACAGCGATGAGGGAGCAATGACAGTTTGCCCTGCTGCCAATACATTGAAAGTAATGGAGAATACAGAGGATGATGATGCTCTTTATTATAAATATGAACCGGCAGAATGGACCTACGAAATGGAAGGAGCCGATAAAGAATTCGATGTAATCTGCACTCAGTTGAGAACAGAGCTTAGTAAACACGATGAAGATGATCAATGGTTTGAGAATTTTCAGGCTAAACTATATTCAATCTGTATTGAAGTACTGGAGAAACTTAAAAATGAGAACTTTTTTACAAAGATCACAGGCAAAGATATTTTCCTGATTTTTACGGTTTCAGATTATGAGTTTGAGCACGAAGACCTGAAAAATCTTATCATCAGATTGAATGATAATGACTACAAAAATGAATATCTGGACTGGATGGCTACCTGGGGCAATTAAAAGGATGAAGAATTAAAAAAAACACTTTAAATATATACATATGAAGCCCGATAAAATAATTGTCTCAGAAGCCTCTTATACATTACAATCTCTATATAAATGCTTTTAAGCATCAGAATCAACTACCAACCCAAATATAAAGAACAATTACATTCATTATGAACAACTATCAATTTTATAAACAAGAAGGAAACCAATATATTTTTAAAAACCAGCCGGTGTTTATTGCTGTACTCTGCATTATTTTTCTGGTTATTGCAGGATTGATTTTTAACAGTGTAAGAACCGGGAGCTATATCATTATGGCGGTAGTAGCTCTTATTATTGTCAACTTCTTTACCAAGAAATTTATCATCGATATGGACCGGAAAACGATAACTGGAAAACATACCATTTTTGTTCCGGCAAGAACATATCCGATTGAGAATTTTAGAAATTTCCATGTGGTAGCAACAAAATACATGGGATTTATCACCACCAATGTAATGCTGTCTGTTTATTTTGAAGTAGATGGTAAAGAAAAACAGCTTACGATAGGTCAGGCGCTTACCCAGAAAGGAATACAGAAAATGGTCAACGAAACAGAAGATATTATGAACCTTAATAATTCTGAAAATGGACATCAGAGACCGCTATAAATTTGAAGAAAACGGAAGTGAAATAAGCTTTATGCCCAATTACAGTTTCCTGCGCACTTTGGTTTGGTGGCTGGTCTTGGGAGTCATTGCACTTCCTGTGATCATCTATTATTTTATGGGGAAAATGTCCGGAGATCAGTTCAAAATTGCCATAGGATTATGGGCCGTTTACATGATTTATTTTCTCTTTGATCTCTTTTTCAGAATTCCTGTGAAATATATTTTTGATAAATCGGAAAAGTGTATTTACAGAAAACTGCTGCTTTCCAAAAAACTCATGAACTTTGATGAAATGACCTATTTTGTGAATGATGAAAGAGATGGGTATTATTATTCCATCGGTAAAAAGAGAAATCAGTTTGTGAAAAACTACAGAATCAGTAATTATTTTTCTGGTTCAAAAGCTTCTGAAAGAAGAGAAGATGAATATATTAAAGAAATTTTATGCCCCATACTGATGGCTGTAGGAATTCCCTTGAATGAGGAAGAATAATAAGCAGGATAAAAACTAATACGATGAAGAATGGGTGTATAACCATTCCCCTCCGCTGGAGGGGTGGCAAAAATTCAAAGAATTTTTGACGGGGTGGTTTATACATCACAAAAAACCGATTTTCACAAATCTATCAACAAAAAACCCGGCGGTTTCGAAGAAACCGCCGGGTTTTTTTTATATAAAACAGCTTATCTTAAGCTAAAATTCTCTTTACAGCTTCTTTTACTGCAGCAGCATCAATCTTATACTTTTTCATCAGTTCAGCAGGTGTTGCAGACTCTCCGAAAGTATCATTTACCGCTACGAACTCCTGTCTTGTAGGTCTTTTTCTTGCCAGCATACCAGCAACAGATTCTCCTAAACCACCAAGGTAGTTGTGCTCTTCAGCCGTTACAATTTTACCTGTTTTTTCAACAGATTTTAAAATGATCTCTTCATCAAGAGGTTTGATTGTGTGAATGTTGATCACCTCACAAGAAATACCTTCTTTCTCAAGCTCATCAGCAGCTACAAGAGATTCCCATACAAGGTGTCCCGTGGCAACAATCGTTACATCAGTACCTTCCTGAAGCATAATTCCTTTTCCGATTTCGAAAGGCATATCTTCCGGAATAAAAACAGGAACTACAGGTCTTCCGAATCTTAAATATACAGGCCCTTCAAAATCTGCAATCGCTAAGGTAGCAGCTTTAGTCTGGTTGTAGTCACAAGTGTTGATCACTGTCATTCCAGGAAGCATTTTCATCATACCGATATCTTCAAGAACCTGGTGAGTCGCTCCATCTTCTCCTAAAGTAAGACCTGCGTGAGATGCACAGATTTTTACATTTTTGTTAGAATAAGCGATAGACTGACGGATCTGGTCATATACTCTTGAAGTAGAGAAGTTAGCGAAAGTTCCAGTAAAAGGAATCTTTCCTGTAATACTAAGACCAGCTGCAATTCCCATCATGTTTGCTTCTGCAATACCAATCTGAAAGAATCTTTCAGGAGCCTTCTCAATGAATTTCTCCATCTTCAAAGAACCGATAAGGTCTGCGCAAAGTGCTACTACATTAGGATTTTTGTCAGCCAGTTCAGCCAATCCTGCTCCGAATCCTGAACGCGTGTCCTTTTTTTCTGTATATGTATATTTCATTTTTTACTAAAGTTTTTGATCATTGATAAATGATGAGTGATTAAATCATTTTATAAAGTTCCAGGAGTATCATTTATCAAAAATAATTTATCATTTATAATTAATAATCAGCAGGAGCTTCCAGGTATAATTGCTTGAATGCTGTGTCTAGCTGCTCATCATTTGGAGCTTTACCATGCCATGCATGAGATCCCATCATATAATCAACCCCATAACCCATTTCTGTATGAAGAAGGATAGCTACAGGTTTTCCTTTTCCGGTTTCTGTTTTTGCCTTCTCAAGGATTGCAATTACAGCTTCAAGATCATTACCGTTCTTTTCTTCCAAAACAATCCATCCGAATGCTTCCAGTTTTGCATGAAGATTTCCTAAGCTTAATACATCATCTGTATCTCCGTCAATCTGACGTCCGTTGTAATCAATAGTAGAAATGATATTATCTACCTTTTTAGCAGAAGCATACATCAAAGCCTCCCAGATCTGACCTTCCTGAAGCTCACCATCTCCGTGAAGAGAGTAAACAAGAGATTGATCACCGTCTAATTTTTTACCCTGAGCTACTCCAAGTGCTACAGAAAGTCCTTGTCCAAGAGAACCTGAAGCAATTCTGATTCCCGGAAGACCTTCGTGGGTAGTTGGGTGTCCCTGTAATCTTGAATCTAATTTTCTGAAAGTGCTCAGCTCTTCCACAGGGAAGAAACCAAATCTTGCTAAAGTAGAGTAGAATACCGGAGAAATGTGTCCGTTTGATAGATAAAAATGATCTTCATTTTTACCTTCCATTGTGAAAGGAAGTTTATAGTTCATCACTTTCCCGTAAAGGGCTGTGAAGAATTCTGTACAACCCAAGCTTCCACCAGGGTGTCCTGAATTTACAGCGTGAACCATTCTTAAAATGTCTCTTCTGATCTGCGTAGTAAGAGTTTTTAACTCTTCGATACTTTTACTCATTATATCTGATTTATTTGCATGCGAATTTACAATTTTTTACCGGCTTACGGAAATGCAAAAATCCGGATATAAAAACCCGGATTTTGTATGATTTGAATATTTTTCTGCTTTTAACAGCCTTCGTTGAGGTAAACGGAGATTTCTGTCACTATATTATTAACAAATTTAAAACTTAATAGTGTTCCTGCCTGACTGTCTTCAAGATTAAAATAACCGGTGTCTTTAATCGGTTTGCCATTGGAGTCCCAATCCGGGCGTACACTGAAATTGGTGTAGCTTCTATAAGCATTAATCAGATCATCTCTTGTACTTCCCACGCCGATTCCGCTTTTGGTTTTAAATTTTTTACTCGTTGTTGTCATATAAGTAATGGAAGGAACACTCGGATTGGCTTCATTGATGTAATTATCAAAAAGATCAATCTGGATGCTTTCTCCGTTATACTTTACTATATTTTTTTTCTCTCCATTGGCATTGATCAGCTTAACTCCTGCAATTTTTTCAGCTTCAACCTTAGGCATGAAAACTTTAAAAGGTCCAATTCGTAATGTTGAGACTTCAAAGTTTTCTTGGGCATTTGTAAAAGTGAATGTTAATAGAAATGTGAAAATTGCAATAATTTTTTTCATGGTTTTTAAATTTATATTTTTTTTTATTTTGATTAATTTAAAAATGAATTTATATAATTCTTATCAAAGATAATTAAAATACAAAAGTCTATAAAATCAGTTATTTAGATGAGGATAAAAAAATGAAAATTATTTATTGAGTGTAATGCTTTGTGGTAGCAGGATTATTGATTTTTTGCTATTAAATGTCATTTTTTTTTGAATTTTCATATGTGATATTTAGATTAATTTAACTAATTTTATAATTCAATATTATTTGAATTATAAATATTTAACTAATTATTTTTTAGTTTTTTGTCTTAATGATTGATTAAATAAAAATTACATACCATTTATATGAAAATTAAACAATTATTTTATTTGGGGATATTTGTGATATCCGTTTCCTCGGGGAAAGCCCAGGACTTTTTTACGGTAATCAGTGAGAGGTCCATCAAAGCAGATCCTAAAAACAGAACAGTACAACCGGAAAAGTCATTGACTTACAGACTGGATGTAGCCGGAATGAAAAGTTATTTTAATTCTGTTCCGGAATTGAAAGACAGTGACCGTAAAGATAATGCTCCGATTATTGTTCTTCCGATGCCTGACGGAACAAAAGCAAAATTCAGAATCTGGAAGTCTTCAGTAATGGCTCCCGGATTAGCCAGCAAGTTTCCTCAGATTGTTACTTTTACAGGACAAGGAATTGATGATCAATATGCTACCTTAAAACTGGATTTTACCGAACTGGGATTCCATGCACAGATAAAATCTGTAGTGGCGGGTGATTCTTATATTGATCCTTATGCTAAACAGGATGTCAATAATTATATCATTTATAAGAAAAGTGATTTAATAGATAAAAATCCAAGATCTTGTGGAGTAAAGGATGAAGACGATTCTCCACTGGGAAAAAAAAACGCTCAAAAAACCGTAGCACCAAGCGTAGGAAATCAAATTAGAGTTTTCAGGTTTGCAGTGGCCTGCACAGGAGAATATGCGGTGGCTGCAACGGGTACAGCAACACCTACGGTCGCACAGACACTTTCTGCCATTGTAACCTCGGTAAACAGAGTAAATGGAGTCTACGAGCAGGAAGTAGCTTCAAGGTTGGTACTGGTGGATAATGAAGCCAATGTGGTCTTTACAAATGCCGCTACAGATCCATTTAACGGAAATAACAATGCCAGCACATTAATTAATGAGAGCCAGACTCAGATTGACTTACTGATAGGAAATGCCAATTATGATATCGGACATACTTTCAGTACCGGCGGTGGCGGATTAGCCGGATTGGGAGTAATCTGTAATGCAACGAATAAAGGAAGAGGGATCACCGGCTCGCCTAACCCGGTTGGAGATCCTTATGATATTGATTATGTAGCTCATGAAGTAGGGCATCAGTTTGGGGGTCCGCATACTTTTAATGCCATTACAGGGAGTTGTAATGGTAACCGTAGTGCAGCCAACGCTGTAGAACCGGGAAGTGGAATCACGATCATGGCATATGCAGGAATTTGTGGAAGCACCAATAATTTAGCTTCTAACAGTATTCCTACTTTCCATACCAAATCCTACCAATCTATTACGACAAAAGTTCAGTCAACCACATGCCAGGTTACGCTGCCAGTTAATAATTTTGCTCCAACGGTAAACGCGGGAGGTGATTATACAATCCCCAAGAGTACACCATTCAGATTGGAAGGTTCTGCTACAGATATAGATAACAATCCGCTTACATACAGCTGGGAACAGAATGATGCAGGACCTGCAGGTGACTGGAATGCACCAACAGGGAATGCTGCGATCTTCAGATCATACGTACCTGTCACCGTTCCTTACAGATATTTTCCAAAACTTACAGATGTAATCAATGGTACAGTATCCAAAGGAGAAGTTAGACCTTCTTATGCAAGAACAATGGAGTTCAGACTCACGGTAAGAGATAATAACGCGGGGTGTGCAGGAGTAGCCAATGATGATGCTATTATTACTGTTGATGGAAATTCCGGACCGTTCAATGTAACTGCACCTGCTACAGCAGTAAACTGGGCGGGGAATTCCACCCAAACAATAACATGGGATGTAGCCAATACCACAGCTTTTCCGGTGAATGCTGCTACTGTCAATATTTATCTTTCTACAGATGGAGGGCTTACCTACCCAACGCTGATCCTGGCCTCGACTCCGAATGACGGTTCTGAAGCTGTTACTATTCCTAACGTAAATACGACACAGGCAAGAATTATGGTTGCAGCAGAAACAAATGTTTTCTATAACATTAATCCAATCAACTTTACCATTACCCAGACATTGGGCGTGAATGAAACTGCTGCACATAAAGATGTATTTGTAGTATATCCTAATCCAAGTAAAGGATTACTGAATGTGAAATTTACCAATTCAAATGAAGTATATGATATTACCGTATACGATGTAAGCGGAAAATTAGTGTTCACTCAAGCTGATAATAAGCTGAATCATGATAAAACAGGTACTTTTGACTTGTCGCACCTTGTTCAGGGAGATTATCTGATTAAGGTTAAATCTAAGAATCTTGAGAAAACAATCAAGTGGATTAAAGAATAATCTATTTCCCTGATTCAAATAAAATAAAGGCTGTCTTCAATAGAGGACAGCCTTTTTTGTAATGTATGTTATTTTAAACAACTCTTAAATGTTGTTTGTTTTTTACCAGCCACAGACCAATGAAGGTTAGTAATCCGTTTAAAACAATGAGTTCTACTCCGATTTTGTAATCAGTATAAGTTGTAACAGCCAGATTGATTAAATAAGTTAATACAGGTGCTAAAAGGGTAACCGTAAGGATGGAGTATTTTCTGGAGATCTGGAACTTGGTGAAAATTCCAAAAGCAAAAAGTCCTAATAGTGGTCCGTAAGTATAGCCTGCAATTTCCATGATCAGATAGACGATAGATTTGTCATTCAATGCTTTGAAAACCATAATCAGGATGAAGAATACTACGGTGAAAATCAAGTGCACTTTCATACGAAGGCGTTTTTTCTCTTTCTCAGTTTTTGTTTTATCCTCATTAAGGTTAAGTAGATCTACACAATATGAACTTGTTACAGCTGTTAAAGCTCCGTCTGCAGAAGGGAATAAGGCTGAAATCAACCCAATAATGAAAATAACAGAAATAGCCATCGGGAAGTATCCCTGAAGTGATAAAGCAGGGAAAAGATCATCTCCCATTACGTTTTTAATATTTCCTGCTGCATCTTTAAATCCGAAAATATTCGTTACTGTCTCAGCGTTTATTGTTCCATATTCTGCTCCATGCTGCAGGGCAAAAAGGTATAATAATCCTCCCAGGAATAAGAATGCAAGGTTCACAATAAGAAGTGTTCCGGCAAAAGTCAGCATGTTTTTCTTTGAATTCTGAAGATTATCCACAGAGATATTTTTCTGCATCATTTCCTGATCCAGTCCCGTCATAGCAATGGTAATAAAAATTCCACCCAGAATGGTTTTCAGGAAAAAGGTTTTGGAATTAGGATCAAAATTGATGAAATGAGTATAATTTTTCTGTTCAAGAATCGTATAGGCTTCTCCAAACGATAGATTCAGGTTAGATAAAATATAGACAATACAAGCTACAAGACTGATGATCATAAAAGAAGTCTGCAGTGTATCTGTAATAACAATGGTTTTTACACCGCCTTCAAAAGTGTACAGAAGTACCATTAATAAAAGAACAAGAGATGTTACCCAAAACGGAACTCCCAACCCTTCAAGCAAAAATATCTGTAAAACATTTACTACCAGATACAATCTTGCGGTAGCTCCAATTGCTCTTGAAATAATAAAAAAGATAGAACCGATTTTATGTGCCTCCACATTGAATCTTTTCCCCAGATACGTGTAAATAGAAGTCAGATTCATCTTGTAGTAGAGTGGTAGTAATATCGCTGCCACAATGAAATATCCGATGAAGAACCCGATTACCATCATGTAGTACTCAAAACCTCCATAGATGTATTCTGAACCGGTCATTTTTCCGACAGTTCCCGGAACGGAAATAAAAGTAACCCCACTTAAGCTGGTTCCTATCATCCCGAATGCTACGAGCCACCATTTACTCTTTTTGTTACCGATAAAAAAAGACTGGTTATCAGAATTCCGGCTGGTGAAATAAGAAATCACCAAAAGACCGATAAAATAGACGAAAACAAATAACAAAAGGATAGTTCCTGGATTCATTCTTGATTTTTAAATTTTAGCAAATATATAAAAAAGATCAGTCGTGAATCATGAATTTAGTTCAGACACAATTTTTATATAATTACTTTTTTGAAAGTGATCCAGGCTTGCGATAAAACCAGTATTTTCAGAAAGGTCTGAAGCTTGGAGCTGGAAGCTGGAAGTTATAAAGCTCATAAAAGAAATTATTCTCTATATTTTCATCTTTTTATAGTGACATGGGTAAAAAGTAACTTTACTTTTCTGTCTTAAAGCCGGATACTGTTTTCTGAGTTAATGGTTAACAGTTTGCTTCATCAAATCAATTAAAAATTGATTCACCCTTTGCCTGCTTAAAATTTATATAATTCAAAATAAACTTTGCGTTAACAGAGATCTGGTATTGAGAATAAAATAACTGCATAAAAAAACCTTTCAGATGGCTCTCTGAAAGGTTTGTATAGTAAGGGTGTTATACCGTGATTAATTCACCAAAACATCCTGAAGTTCTTCACTTTTCTGAAAACTTGCTTTAGCGAAAGGACAGAGGGGAATAATCTTCTTGTCATTTTTTCTGGCAAAATCTACAGCTGCCAGAAGCATTTCCTTGCCTACACCTTTTCCGTTGTAAGCTTCTTCCACCTCGGTGTGGTCTATAATAAATCTTTCTTCTCCTGCCCAGGTATAGGTCATCATTCCTGCGCGTCTTCCATCTATGAAAGCTTCAAAACTTCCGTGTTTCTCGTCGTTGTTTTGTTTTACTTCGATCATGTTATGAGAATTTAGTTAGTATTTCTATGTCGTTGGTTAATATTTTATGAACAGGGCATGCATCCGCAATGGTGTGCAGTCTTTTACGCTGCTCATCATCCAGAATCCCTTCAAAGCTGATGTCTCTTTTGAAAACTGCTCTTTTTGTTAATGGAAAGTTTTCAAGCTCTACTTCTACATTGATGTTTTCTATATCCCATTCTTTTCTTTCAATATACATTCTTAAGGTAGCTGCAGTACAGCTTGCCAGTGAAGTAGCCAGAATTTCCATAGGATTAAGACCTTTGTTCTGTCCGCCTTTATCAACCGGTTCATCCGTAATGATTGTATTTTCGCCGGCTGTTACTTCTGTATAATATTTTGTTTTTCCTAAACTTGCTTTTACCGTTACCGCCATTATTTTGCTGTATTGAATTTATAACTTAATGCACCTGATGGGCATAGGTCGATCTGATTTTTTAGTTCTTCGGGACTTGCGTTTTCTGCTTTTATCCAAGGTCTTTCTTTAGGATTGTAGACTTTGGGAAGTGTTTTTACACATATGGCAGAATGGATGCATTTTTTAGGCTGCCAGATGACAGTAATGTTTCCGTTAGGATATTCGTGTGTTTCCATATCAATTTTCTTTTAATGTTTTTTCGATTCTTCTGTCCGGAATCAGCCATATAAGAGCCACGATATAATAAAAACCTATGGCAATATAAGGATAAAAAAATGAAGTAGCGATTCCCAGGACATAAAATACAATTGAGATATACTCTTTATATTTTGAATGAATAGCTTCTTTTAGCTTTGAATCTTCTCCTTCGCACCTGATAATCACATGTTCCAGAATGGTGTAAGCAATAGCCGACATAATGAGCCCGATACCATAGACTGCAACAGGATTTTTTGCAAAATTTGTCGTCCCGATCCATTCCGTAGCGATTGGCATCAGAGAAAGCCAGAACAGAAGGTGAAGGTTGGCCCAGAGAATGCTGCCATTTACTTTCTTTACCGTCTGAAACAAATGATGGTGATTGTTCCAGTAGATTCCTACATAGATAAAACTGAAAATATAAGCCAGAAACTTAGGAAGAAGAGGTTTGAGACTGGCCCAGCTGTTTCCTTCAGGTACTTTCAGTTCAAGTACCATAATGGTGATAATAATAGCAAGGACACCATCACTGAACGCCTCCAGTCTTCCTTTGTTCATTTACTTTATCTGATTTTTAAAGTTTTGTATCTTACCTTTCAGATCATTCAGCATATCCGGGTTGATAACACCGCTTTCCATATCAAAATTTTCGTAAAACTTTGGAAGTGAAAAAGTATCCTTGATATCTGCTGCAAACTGTGGGAAAAATGTTTTTGCTGTATTCATCACATTTCCGCCTCCGTAACCTCCGGGAGAGGTACTCATCAGAAGCATCGGTTTATTCTGAAATACTTTTACATCAATCCTCGAGGACCAGTCAAAAACATTTTTAAAGGCCGAACTGTAAGAACGGTTGTGTTCTGCAAGAGAGCAGATGATCACATCACATTCCTCAATCGCTTTTAAAAACTGATGGGCTTCATCCGGAAAACCTTTCTTTTCAAGATCTACAGAGAAAACGGGCATCGTGAAATCGTTGAGGTCAATCAGATTGATTTCTTCATCCTGAAAATCTTTCAGAACAAATTTTACAAGTTCTCTGTTGATAGAAGTGGAAGACGTACTTCCCGCAAATGCTAATATTTTCATGGTTGATAAAACTGGACTGAAATTATTTTCTGTTTAAAATAGCCTTAGGAAGTGGCACATACTCGGTTTCATCGCCAGGAACCAAAGGAAATGCTTCGTGATTCTGGTCATTCCAGTTTACCTTTGCCTGATCAATTAATTCCTTGTCAGAGTTCACAAAATTCCAGAAGATAAAACGCTCTTCATCGAATGGCTCGCCACCAAAAAGATAAACCGTTCCGTTTTCACTCATCTCGAATTCGCAAAGCTTGGTATCTTTAGCAATCATCAGCTGTTTTGAACCATAAGAATTTCCATCTGTGGTCACCGTTCCATCCAGAACATACATGGCTGCTTCCCCGTAAAGGTCTTTCCCGATGCTGATTTTCTTAGCTTCTTTTGTTTTGATTTCAATGAAAAATAACTTGCTGTGCACTGGAACCGCAGATGTTCTTCCAAATGCTTCACCGGCAATTAATTTATATTGAATACCATCTTCTTCCCACACCGGAATTTCATCTGCTTCAATATGATGAAAAGTAGGCTCAGACTGCTCAAGATGCTTCGGAAGACCCACCCAGATCTGAAATCCGTGAAGTCTTTTATCACTGTGTCTTAAATATTCAGGGGTTCTTTCTGAATGTACAACTCCTTTTCCGGCAGTCATCCAGTTGACAGCACCCGGTTTTATTTCAATAGCACTTCCAATGCTGTCTCTGTGGAAAATAGAGCCTTCCAGCAGATAAGTTAATGTAGATAAGCCGATATGCGGGTGTGGCGGAACGTCAAGATTCTGATAATCTTTTAATTCTGAAGGCCCCATGTGGTCAATAAACACGAAAGGCCCAACCGCTCTTTTTTCACGGAAAGGAAGAAGCCTTCCTACCAGGAAATTTCCGATATCTGCTGCTTTTTCTTCAATAATAAGTCCAATATTTGACATGATGATGTGATACTTTTTAAAATGTTATTTAAATAAATTAATGAGTACTGATGAAGGGTTAAAGTTTGTCATAACCTTCAAATCTCTCATCTACGATACGTTTCCATTCAGGGTGTTTCTTAATAAAAGCGAAAACATAAGGACAGAAAGGAAGAAGTTTTTTTCCGCTTTCTTCAATAAAATTCAAAGTTTTTTCTACTACCGCAGCCGCTGCGCCAGTTCCGGCCAGTTCTGCTTCCGCTTCAGTATGGATCAAAGAAATCTGATGCATGGTTTCGCGGTAATCAATAAATGCAAAATGTCCGTTGAATTCTATTTCAAATCTTTTTTCGGCTTTTACAAGAGGTATATTTTCAAATTCTGGTTTCATACTATTGTATTAAAAGTGTCGCATTTCCTATCAATGCAGGAAATTGCGTGTTAAGACAAGTAAACCTTATAGGTTCATAAAACCTATAAGGTTTGCCATTATATAAAGTTAATAAAAAAAGGAATAATCGAAGATTAAGATAAATTTAAATCTTTTTAATCTTCAAGATACCCAAATTTTCCGGTATTAAAATCCTCGAAAGCCTGCATGATTTCTTCTCTGGAATTCATCACAAAAGGTCCGTGAGGATAAATAGGTTCGTTGATAGGCTCGCCGCTGATAATTAAAACAACAGCATCTTCTTTTGCTTCAATGGTGAATGTTTCGCCTTCATTTTTAAATAATACAAAATGATCCGATTTAACATTTTCTTCTCCATTAATGATCATACTTCCTTCAATCGCCAAAGCTGCCGTATTGAAATGAGCAGGGAAATTAAACTCTGCTTTTCCTCCAGCTTTAAGTTTGGCATTCATCATATGAACCGGTGTGAAAGTGCTTGCTGGTCCTTTGTGACCATCATATTCTCCGGCAATTACTTCTATAAAACCATTTTCACCCAGATCCACTCTTTCCATTTTGGAGTTTTCTATAGCCTGATATTTCGGGCAGCTCATTTTATCCTTTGCAGGAAGATTCACCCAAAGCTGAACCATCTGAAAGATTCCTCCTTCTTTTGCCCATTCGGTTTCATGATATTCTTTATGAAGAACTCCTTTAGCGGCAGTCATCCACTGAACATCACCTTCTCCGATCACACCGCCGCCGCCAGCGCTGTCATGGTGCTCTACTTTTCCGCTATACGCTATGGTTACTGTTTCAAAGCCTCTGTGCGGATGTACTCCCACACCTCTTGGTCTGTCGGATCCATTGAAATGAAATTTTGAATTGTAATCCAGCATGATAAACGGATCCATTCTTTTCATATCCAATCCGGGAACTCCCGGAATGAAATTGTGAACCCTGAATCCATCGCCTACAAAGTGCGCAGGTCTTGGAGATACTACGATTTCTATTTTTTTAGTTGCCATCACATTGTTGATTTATGTAAACAAAATTACCATTGTTATATGCGAAAAGCATTGATCTGTGTTAAGTTCGTAGGAAAGGATGAAACCGTGATCTGATCTGTTTACTCTTCCTTCGACTTCATATTCTTTCCATCCGAAATATGAAGCCTTCTGAACACAAATCCTGATAAAATCGTTAATATACCTACCGTGAGAAAAGTATACCGGAATGCATTGTGGATTTCTCCTTTGATCAGATCTGTATTTTCAAATAATTTTAAAACAATCAGTCCGAAGGCAATTCCAAAGCCGATTGCTAATTGTTGATTAACGGAGATCAATGAGTTTCCGCTGCTGGTCTGAAAGTTTCGAAGATCAGCAATAGAAATGGTGTTCATAGAGGTAAACTGTATCGAGTTGAAAAAACCTAACACCGCGATGATGGGAACAAACCAATATAGGGAAGTGTGAATGTTTGGAATGGCGAGAAGGCATATTAATGTTCCGATGATGAAGGTGTTCACCATTAAAGTCTGGCGGTAGCCATATTTATCTAAAATCTTAATGACAGAGGATTTTCCGAAGATGGCCGTCAAAGCCATTGGTGCAATGATCCAGCCTGAAGTGACTGCAGATTGTTTGTACGCAATCTGAATCATCAATGGAAGCAATAACGGAACAGAACTGATTCCTAATCTGGTGGCCAGATTTCCCACAATACCTACCCGGAAAGTTCTTACCTGAAAAAGGTTTAAAGGAAAAATAGGATGTCCTCCTTTTTTTGCATGTCTGTAGTAATAATAAAGTAATAAGAAACCAAGGATAAAGACGACAAGAACCGGCGTAATATTCTGCATGTCTCCAAAAAGTTCGAGCGATACGGAAAGCAGGAGAGAAGCCGCTGCAAAGATTAAGAAGCCCTTTAGATCAAAATCAACATCATCCGATTTGTAATTGGGCATGAATTTTAATCCTAAAAGAATTCCCAGAACTCCAATAGGAATATTGATCAGAAATATCCAGTGCCATGAAAGGTAGTCTACCATATAACCTCCCACTAACGGTCCGAGTACAGGTCCGATAAGTGCAGGAATAATAGCAAAGTTCATAGCCTTGAGCAGTTCGTTTTTATCAAATGTTTTAATGAGTGCCAGCTTCCCAACGGGTGTCATCAAGCTTCCTCCAACTCCCTGAACGACCCTTGAAATTACCAAATGGGTAAGATTTTGAGACATGGAACAAAACAGTGAGCCTAAGCTGAATAGCACTAATGAAAATATAAATACTTTTTTTGTTCCAAACCGGTCTGCCAGAAATCCACTGGCGGGCATAAAAACAGCTAATGTCAGAACATAACTGATAATAGCGTTCTGCATATTAAGCGGAGACTCTTTCAGGTCTTTTGCTATAGAAGGCAGAGAAGTATTCAGAATCGTTGAATCCAGCATCTGCATGAAAATAGCAGTGGCCAGAATTAAGGGAAGGATTTTCTTTATGGAGGTCTGTTGTGGGCTTGTTTCTGTCATTTTGTATAGGCTGGACATAGAAAATATCCAGACTTATTTTTATTTGAAGAACTTGCTTGCTTTAAGCGGTCTGATCCTTAGATCATGAAATCCATATAAAATTAAAAAAGTCCTGCGAGATTTCACAGGACTTTTTGATTTATTTTCTAGGTTTTTCTACTCCTTTCCATTCATCACCGGCTTTTCTATACTGGCTTAAGGTGAAAGTTTTGAAATCCTTTGTTTTATATTCGATGTTATCGGTATTCTGCTCAAACGGCATGATGTAGTAGTATTCGATATCCGTTTTATCAGATTTGTTTCCTTTTTTTACAGAAGGAACGTATTTTGAGAATTTATAGCTTGGAAGATATTGTTTCAATCTTGTGTAAAAAGCTTTGTCTTCTTTTTCGCTAGGGATAATATCTACAATGTTCAGATCGTCTTTTTTCTTGTCAATCCAAAGATAATACGTCTTTTCTTCTCCTATATTTCTGTTGAACGAGTTGAAAGCAAATAATTCTTTCGGTACAAGTTCCTTGATTTTTTCCGGATCAACCTTCGTATAATACTGACCTTTTGAAGGATCTACATACGTTTCAAGGTTATACATTAAAACAGAATTGTTCTCGAATTTTTTATTTTTAAAATATTGATTTAATGATAATTCTGCAGTTGCTCTTAATTCTTTCCCCCTTGCATCCAGTTTTTTTGTAGGGTTCTGAGGGTTTACATATTTTACAAATTCATATAAAACAACAGGTTTAATGTCTTTAAGGTGAGGATAAGTTTTCAGTTGCTCTGCCTTTACAAGCCAATAGAATTGTTGATAGTAGTCGTCCTTATCTTGGTCTTTCACACTCTTATAAGCCAAAGCAAGCTTCTTTGAATTCAGATATTTGCCATATTTTCCTTGTCCAAAAGCAAAACTTATGGCTAATAAGGCAAATAAAACAGTAAGGTTTCTTCTCATTTTTTTATAATTGATATTTTCGTTTTCCAAATATAATTATTTATTAGATATTATTTTGGATTGTGAGTTAAATTATGCCATATTGTTATTGTTAATTCAAGAAAAAATCCTGTATTGCTACAGGATTGATAAATTATTACTGAGGGAGTTATAGGTTGAATGAAAAAAATATACATTTCAATAATCAACTAATACTATTGAAAAGTTGAAATAAATAAACGCTATGGCCGCAAGGTTTATATTTCATTTTATCTAATTTCGGTCGCAAGGGCACTTCGTTCAGCTAGGATATCAGATTGTCTGTTGCTGAATGAAACACTTTTGCGATCGTGCTTAAAACTATAAAATTTCTTAGCGAACCCCGCGTTAAAAACTATTTTACTGCGTTAAATAAACGCTATGGTCGCACGTTTTATATTTCATTTTATCTATTTCGTTCGCAAGGGCACTTCGTTCAGCTAGGATATCAGATTGTCTGTTGCTGAATGAAACACTTTTGCGATCGTGCTTAAAAACTATAAAATTTCTTAGCGAACCCCGAGTTAAAAACTATTTTGCTGCGTTAAATATACGCTATGGCCGCAAGGTTATATTTAATCTTATGTATTTCGTTCGCGAAGGCACTTCGTTTAGCAAGGAAATCGGTTTGCCTGTAGCTGAGTGAAACGCCATTGCGATCGTTCTTAAATATAAGAAAAATGGCTTAGCGTGCTCTGCGCTAAAATATCCCAAAACCCGAATCACGTAACAAATTCATGAGCGCAGCGGATTGACAATTAACCATTCAACAACACACCCTTCTAATACGAAGTCTCATGCACCTTCACAGCTCTCCCGCTTGGATCATTCATTTTTTTGAACGCTTCATCCCATTCCAGAGCAATAGGAGTGGAGCAAGCTACAGATGGAACCGATGGAACGGTAGCCGCTGCAGTTTCACTTGGGAAATGTTCTTCAAAAATCGTTCTGTATCGGTATTCTTCTTTGTTCTGAGGCGTGTTTAGCGGGAATCTGAATCTTGCATTAGCCATCATCTCATCCGTTACTTCTTTTTCAGCCACCTCTTTCAAAGTATCGATCCATGAATAGCCTACACCATCCGAGAACTGTTCTTTCTGTCTCCATACAATTGAGTCAGGAAGAAGGTCTTCAAAAGCTTTTCTCAATACCCATTTTTCAATTTTTCCTTCAGCAGTATTGATCATTTTATCCTGAGGGTTAATGGTCATGGCAATATCCATGAATTCTTTGTCAAGGAAAGGGACTCTTCCTTCAATTCCCCAGCTCATCAGTGCTTTGTTGGCTCTTAAACAGTCATAAAGGTGAAGTTTGCCTAGTTTTCTTACAGTTTCATCATGGAATTCTTTTGCGTTAGGAGCTTTGTGGAAGTATAAATAACCTCCGAACAATTCATCGGAACCTTCTCCTGAAAGAACCATTTTAATCCCCATGGATTTGATGACTCTAGCTAAAAGATACATCGGGGTGGATGCTCTGATGGTGGTTACATCATAGGTTTCAAGGTGATAAATGACGTCACGTACAGCATCCAGTCCTTCCTGAACAGTAAAGTTAACCTCATGGTGAACAGATCCGATGTGTTCTGCCGCTTTTTGAGCAGCAGCAAGATCCGGAGAACCAACCAAACCTACCGCGAAACTGTGAAGTCTTGGATACCATGCTTCCTGAGTATCGCCACTTTCAATTCTCTGGCGGGCAAATTTTGCAGTGATCGCTGAAATAACAGATGAATCTAGGCCTCCTGAAAGAAGTACTCCATAAGGGACATCACTCATCAGTTGTCTGTGAACGGCATCTTCAAGACCTTTTCTCAATTTTGAGATATCCGTTTCATTTTCCTTTACATGATCAAAGCTATCCCATTCTCTGGTGTACCATTGCTGAAGTTCTGTTCCGTCCGGACTGAACATCAAATGCCCTGGCAAGAAAGTTTCTATTTTTTTGCAGATCCCTTCAAGAGCTTTTAATTCAGAAGCAACATAGTAGTTTCCGTTTTTGTCCCAACCCTGATAAAGCGGGCAGATTCCCATATGATCGCGGGCAATAAGATAAATATCGTTTTCAGTGTCGTATAAAGCAAATGCAAAAATTCCGTTAAGTTTCTCTACGAAATCTTTTCCGTATTTTCTGTAAAGGGCAAGAATCACTTCACAGTCGGACTGAGTCTGAAACTCATAATCCGGAAATTCTTCTTTAAGTTCTCTATGGTTATAGATTTCACCGTTCACCGCTAATACTACTTTTCCATCTTGAGTAAATAGAGGTTGTTTTCCAGAGGTAGGATCTACAATAGCAAGTCTTTCATGAGAAAAAATTACTTTCCCGTCCTGAAAAACTCCACTCCAATCCGGTCCTCTGTGACGGATTTTTTTTGACATTTCCAATACCTGAGGTCTTAATACTTCAGTTTTTTGCTTGGCATCAAATAAACATACAATTCCACACATAATTTTTATTATTTATGGAACAAAAGTAGAAGTGATGTTTATAAATAACAATGAAAAATATTTAAATGTGAAAGTTTTTAATTAATTAGTATTTTAAAGTTAAAATTTTTAATTAATTAAGTGGATTAATATGTTTTTGATTAATTTTTTTCGTTGAGCCATAATTTATATAAATCCATACGAAATAAAAATGACATATTTATTAATCTATGGTAATTAATTATATGAATTTTACCCCTTACTTTGTGGCTCGAAATAATTTTTTTTCATCATTTGTGTTTTTACCTTCTTGCAATTCTCATGCAAGAAGGTTTTGTTTTTATTGTATACCCAGTAACGTTCCCGAAACATTCCAAGCGCTGAAGCTTGTTCCTTCTGTAGGTCCCTGTGGAATTTTTACCTGTATGGTGTGTTTACCTGCTTTGAGATTTCCCAAAGGAATGAAATTAGGATTGGTAACCGTTCCCGGACACCAGTTTGATCTGCTGAGGTCTGATGATGAAAGCCCGTCCTGGAAATTTCCGGAAGCAGGATTGTATAAACGATACGAACCACAATCTGTTCTCCATGGGATAAATGAAAATACAGCATTTCCATCTAACGATATAGAATTGGCTTTAGGAACGAACTCATCGCCATTTTCCCAACCGCCGTGTCCCGTTGTAGTATATCTTAGCTGTGCATTTTTCAGATCTTTATCTAAAGTGAAAGTCACAAGAAGACCTTTATCCTGGTTGAACATGGTAGAGTAGTCCTGTCCTGCCATTTCCATAATATTTAACGTATTGAATAAAGGAATGGCGGTATTGTTTTTATTGACAGTCTGATCACTTTTATGAATGGTAATGTCCAGGCTCACTTTATGTCCTCCTTTATCGTAATTGCCAATAAAGGTACCTATCCAAAGCTCTTTTCCGGATAAAGCTGGTTTCAACTCTGTAATATCCTGTCGGTAAGGGCTGATGGTTTGCCAGTCTTTTCCTTTTAGTTGAATATGATTGAACTTCTGGATTCCGAAGGCCGTAAAGAAACGCATCATTTCCATGGCTGGGCTATAGCTCTCTGTAGCGGTTACTCCGTAATATTGTTTTCCATTTCCGTTTTCGTAAACAGGAAGTGTTTTTGCTCCTTTCTCAAGGCCGTCAAAAAAAGATTTTTCTTTGTCCTGCGGAATGAAGAATACGGTTCCGGTTCTGTCATAAGCATCTCCGTTAGATTGCTGCTTCAGTTCAACAAAAATATTTTCTCCATCTGTGATCGCGGGGAATTTTATTTTTTTCAGAATGATCGTTCCGTTGGCGTATCTTTTAATTTGTGCGTCAGATTTTGAGGCATCGGAGAAATTGATGGTTTCATTTTCGAAAACATTCAGTGTAGTAAATCTGCTTTTCCAAAGTAAATCTTTGTATCCCAGCTGATCGGTTGTCTGTAGGTTTCCTTTTACAATGTTTTCGATCCCTGTATTTTTGATTTTTTTGATTGATCCGGCTGTAATTAAAGAATTTTTATTTCTTTCCACTTCCAGAACCAATCCTAAATTCTGGCCTAAAACCGATGGTCCGCCTTTTAAATTCAAATCATTGGTGTACCAGACTTCAATAGTATTTGAATTGACCTTTGTAACTGCTTTTTTACAGTTGTATCCTAAAATCTTTTTTGTTTCATTGGTAAGCTCAAAATCCTGTTTTCCAACAGACTCTGTATCTGATGATGAAATAAGGGATCCCGGTTTTAAAAATGCGTAAGAAACAATAGTATTAGAGGGTTTTTCTACCTTAGTAATCTCGTAAGGATAACTGCTTTTTTGCTCCTTAATGGTACTGTTGAGAATAAAATTTTCTTTCTCATTGACCCAAACAATGGTAGAGGGCTGATCCGTTGATACCTTTCCGTTATACGAACTGGTGTACTGAATTTCATAGGTCTGTGCAGAAAACAGACAGTATACGAAAACAGCCAGAACATTGAAGACAATTCTTATATGCATAAATAAATGAGTTTGCAGCAAAGGTATTCTAAACTTTCTACAGTATCAATACGGTTTTAATCTATACAGTTAGTAGAGAATGTACTTTAAATGTTACAAAAAATGTTACATTTTTTTTGAAAAGGGTTTAAATAAAAAAAAACTACTCCAGAAAATAGAGTAGTTTAGTGTATTGTTATTGGATTTAAATTAAGAAACTCTCTCAATCAAAGCCATATAGAAGCCATCATACCCTTCGCTAGGCATTACTTTTTCGTCTTTAATCATCTTGAATCCAGGATTGTTTTTGATGAACTCATCTACCTGAAGATTGTTTTCAGAGGGAAGGATAGAACAGGTAGCATATACCATTTTTCCTCCTTTTTTAAGCATTTTAGAATAGTCCTGAAGGATTTGTTGCTGCTCCTTTTTAATTCTGTCAATAAAGTCCTGGTCAATTTTCCACTTACTGTCCGGGTTTCTTTTCAAAACGCCAAGACCTGAACATGGTGCATCAATCAGAAGTCTGTCCGCTTTTTCATGAAGACGTTTAATCACTTTGTTGTCAGAGATCATACGGGTTTCAATATTGTGCGCTCCTGCTCTTTTGGCACGACGCTTCAGCTCGGCAAGCTTCCATTCGAAGATATCTAATGCTACAATCTGACCTTTGTTTTTCATTAATGCTGCCAGGTGAAGTGTTTTTCCACCAGCTCCTGCACATGCATCTACTACTCTTTGTCCTTCTTTTACATCAAGGAAATACCCGATTTTCTGAGAAGAAGCATCCTGAACTTCAAATAATCCTTCTTTGAAAGCCGTAGTAAGGAAAACATTTTTCTTTTCTTCCAGCTGAACAGCATCAGGATAATTTTTAACAGGATAAGAAACAACACCTTCATCTGAAAGGTCGGAAATAAGTTCTTTAGTTGTGGTTCTTAAAGAGTTGGCTCTTAAAACCGTAGGAGCCTGCTCGTTTAAAGCAATCATTTCTCTTTCCCAGTTTGCACCCAGTTCTTTTTCAAGAGTTTCAGCCAGCCATTCAGGAATAGAGTGTTCTATTGCTTTTGTAGGAACAGTGTTCTTTTTAAGTTTGGTAAGAATATCGGCGATTTTGATTCCGTCAAATTCTTCGAATTTTTTATAATTGGTTTTACTCCAAAGTAAATACGCAATAATCAGTTTGTAGATATTGTTGGGTTTCACACCTTCACCCATATAGTATTCAAGGCGTTTTTTCCAACGGATAATATTGTAAAAAATTTCAGAAACAACGGCTCTGTCCTGGCTTCCCCATTTTCTGTTGGCTTTCAAAAGTCTTTCAATAACTTTATCGGCGTATTTGTTTTTCTCAAAAAATGTCTCCTGTAAGGCATCGTGAATTCCGATTGCCAAGTTTCTGTGAATAAGTTCCATAAATTTGCTTCGCTGTTTGAATCTGCAAAAATACGACTTTTAATTGAGAGTTGAGGATTTGGGTGGGAGAGTTTGAGAATAGGAGAGATGAAGGGGATAGTGGATAGTGAATGGTAAATGGTGAATCCGCTTCGCTTGTGAATTTTCGGGTTTCCGGTTGCGGGGCTACGAGTAATTATATATTGTACATACCAGTTTTCTAATGGAGGATTGTGCATTCACCATTCACCTTGCAAAGCAAAAATTGACTATTGACAATCTGAGATTCAGTAGTGAATGGTCTGTGTATTTATTATTTTTTTGCATGCTAGAAATAAATTTTAGTACTGAATCTGTAAAGATTTTCAGAATATTGATATTTTTTATTTGTTGACAATAGCCTTTCCCTTTAGAACAAATACACCTATGTTTTTGCTTAATGAAAAATATTTGCTGATAAAATATACACTGTTCATGATTATACTTTATTTTCTTTGCAGCAAGTATATTTAATTTATGTTAATTCACCGTCATGTGTTATATTAACGTATGCTTATTATCTACTATACTGAACTTTATCTCTTGACTTCAACCTCCAAAAAGTTCTACCTTTGCAAAAAATAAAAAGATGAGTGATACAATACTTTGTCCAAAATGCAGCTCCGAGTTTACCTACCCGAGCGATAATATGATGGTATGTTCCCAATGTTTCTATGAATGGGATCCGGCAGAAGCAGCTGCTGAAGCTGCCAACGAAGGAAAAATTCTGGATTCCAACGGAAATGAACTTCAGGATGGAGATTCTGTAGTGGTAGTAAAAGATCTTCCGGTAAAAGGAGCACCAAAACCGGTAAAAGCGGGGACTAAGGTGAAAAATATCCGTTTGAGACCGGGAAGTGATCACAATATTGACTGTAAAATTGATGGTTTCGGAGCAATGGCTCTTAAGTCAGAATTTGTAAAGAAAGCGTAAGAAAACTTAGTTTTTTATACCTTAAAAATAAGAAAAGGAAAAAATTGGACAGTGTAATCTTTCAAAAGACTTAATTGCAAGATTGCTAATGTCCGTCCGGAAGGCAGAAAGAGAATTAACCAAAAATTTCCTTATACTTTAGAAGTACAAATGTAAGAAAAAGTTTTTATAACAGTTTCTTGTGTTTGTACTTTTTTTATTGATAAGTATAAGTGAATGTATGAGTTATGGGTGTTTCAGTCTTTCGGCTAAATAAACGAAACATGTATTGTTCCAGCTATTTTCTCATCCGTATACACAACAAGTTCCTTTCCTTTTGCCCTTAATTTGTTCCAATAATAATTTCCTGCAAACCTGCTTTCAAGAACTTCGGCTTCGAGACCGTCTTCTGTAATTCTGATTTCTTTCGGATAATAAGAAAACTTTTGAAGCTTGAAATCTTCTGCTTCAGCCTCACTGAAAATATTCACTTCTCCAAATAATTTAGCAACATAAGCGTTGTAAGGATTTCTGTAGGTTTCTTCCGGGCTGTCATTCTGAATCAGTCTTCCGTTCTGCAGAATAACAATCTGGTCCAGCCATGGCATAATATCCTGAAGCTCATGAGTGGAAATAATCAGAGAAACGCCATGTTGTTTTACATATCTGAAAAGCCTTTCCCTCAGTTCAATTTTTCTCGGAAAATCCAGATTACTGAAAGGTTCATCTAAAATAAGAAGCTTGGGAAGTACAGATAATGCTCTGGCAATAGCGACTCTTTGTTGTTGCCCGCCGCTTAAGTATTTGGGAAGTACATTCGCAAATTCTTGAAGCCCTACCACTTCAAGAAGCTCCGTTACGGTTTCTTTTTTTTGTTTTAAATTGATATTAGAAATAAATTTTCCTACGTTTTCAGCCACTGTCGCGTAGGGCATAAGATCAAAATTCTGTGCTACGAATTTCATTTCAGGTTCTCCCGGAACAAGATTTCCTTTCGGTCCCAAAAGCTTTGTTCCGTTAAAAATAATCTCTCCGCTTTCCCAATCCAAAAGACCATAGATAAGGTTAAGAAGAGTGGATTTTCCACATCCGCTTTCACCTGCAAGAGCTATGATTCTGTTTTCTTCAAACCTTAGGTTAAGGTTCTGAAACAGGGGATTTTCTTTGTTGTGAGAGAAAAATAAATTGTTTATTTCTAATAGCATATTACAAATGTAAGGTTTTTATGAAAACATAATTTTTTTTATTATATTAGCGGAACTAATAAAAATAAATCAAAAATGAGAAAAAAACTGTTTTCGTTAGCTATTCCTGCATTATTTATTGCTGCTGTAATGGTTTCTTGTAAAAAAGACAAACCACTTACCAGTGAAACTAATGAGGTGACGACTACTAAAGAAGGTAGCCAGTTCACTTTGGATACGCTAAACAGTAAGGTTGAATGGAAGGGATACAAAGTATTTAAATCTGAGAATACAAGCCATTTTGGAACCATCAGGTTTGAAAGTGGAGATGTGACGGTGAAAGACGGAAAACTGGAAAGCGGAAAATTCGTTGCTGATATGAATTCTTTAACTTCTGTGGATCTGAAAGACAGTCCGGATGATTTAGGAAAATTAAACGGCCACCTGAAAAGCGGAGATTTCTTTGAAGTTGAAAAATTCCCGACAGCTTCTTATGAGATTACAAAGGTTACTCCGGCTACAGAAGGTGATTATAATACTCTTTTGGATGGTAATTTAACGATTAAAGGAATTACAAAACCTGTTCAGTTTAAGGCTAATGTTTCTGTGAAAGACGGAGAAGTAAGTGTCGCTACTGAACCGAAAGATATCAAGAGAGAAGAGTTTGGAGTGAAGTTCCAGGCTCCGGCTGAAAACGGTGTGATTAAAGACGAGGTAACTCTTCAGATCAGCATTAAAGCCTTAGAAAAGAAATAATTTTTTTATTTAAGTGAAATAAGTGATTGAAGTCTGCCTCCCGAAAAAGAGGCAGATTTTTTTTTGACGGACTTATTATTCAACTTAAAATCGTATTTTTGCAAAACATTTTGAAAGGGTAAAACAATGATAGAAAAGATAGAAGAATTACTGGTCGAAGTAAATGGCTTCAATGCTACCTCTAAGGAAGATATCGAAAACTTCCGAATCAAGTACAACGGTAAAAAAGGGGTTCTTAATGATTTTTTTGAAAAATTTAAAGAAGTTCCTAACGACCAAAAGAAAGAATTCGGACAGAAGATCAACACTTTGAAGCAGGCAGTTGCTGTAAAACTGGAGGATTTGAAAAATGCTTCCGCATCTTCTGTTGTGGTTGAAAAAGAAGATCTTACAAGACCCGCTTTTCCATTGGAATTGGGTTCAAGACATCCGATCAATCTGGTAAAAAACAGAATTATTGAAATCTTCAAATCTATCGGTTTTGCCGTAGCAGACGGACCAGAGATTGAAGATGACTGGCATAACTTTACCGCGCTTAACCTTCCGGAATACCATCCGGCAAGAGATATGCAGGATACATTCTTTATTGAACAGAATCCTGATATTCTTTTAAGAACGCATACTTCTTCCGTACAGACCCGTTATATGGAAGAAAATCAGCCGCCTATCAGAATTTTATCTCCGGGAAGAGTGTTCAGAAATGAAGCAATCTCTTCACGTTCTCACTGTATTTTCCATCAGATTGAAGGATTATATATTGATGAAAATGTAAGCTTTGCAGATTTGAAGCAAACGATTCAGTTCTTCACGACTGAGCTTTTCGGAAAATCTAAAATCAGGATGAGACCTTCTTTCTTCCCTTTCACAGAGCCAAGTGCTGAAATTGATGTGTATTGGGGATTAAACTCTGAAACAGATTACAGAATTACCAAAGGAACAGGATGGCTTGAGATCATGGGATGTGGAATGGTAGACCCTGCCGTACTGAAAAATGTGAATATCGATGCTGAGAAGTATTCAGGATATGCATTCGGAATGGGTATTGAAAGAATCACGATGCTTCTTTACCAGATGAGTGACATCAGAATGTTCTTTGAAAATGATATCAGAACACTGGAACAATTCAAAACGCTATAAAAAATCAAACCTCCGGAGCTCCGGAGGTTTTTTGTTTTTAATTACTGACCTAAGAAACAAAACGTAATTAAAAACTGATCTTATTGAAAAATTTACACGTGTCTGTTTCTTATGTCCATACTTCGGTTCGAATCCGCTAGGTATCTCAAATAAAGTATTGATATGCTGCAGCTCTTTAGCCTGCCTCTATTATAAAGACAATCAATATTAATATTCTATTACATTGAACATACAAAAACCTGTCTCAAAAGTGTCATTCTGAACGAAATGAAATGGAGTGAAGAATCTCAGGTTATTAATTATCGCTGAGATTCTTCCTTCATCAGAATGACAAAAATCAAATTATTTGACTTTTGAGACAGGTTTTATCTTTAAAACTAAGGATTGTTATTTAGTGAACTTTAAAGGGTACTTCACATTTTTATAATCATCAATACTCGCTTTCAGTGATCCTACTGCAAGTTCAGCTTTCAACAGCATAGGAATGTGGTTAGCATCATTGGAAACCCACATGGTTACGCCTTCTTTTTCCTTAAACACTCTTCCGCTCTTTACAGATGGAATAATCTTTAAACAGTTGATGGTTCCGAATTTTGTCTTTAAGTTTTCTGTTCCTGTTACTTTCAGCTGGAAAGGAAACATTTCATCATCAATCCACACATTCATATTAATAACCGTTCCTACTTTCAATTCATCGGGACTTTTACTTCTTAAATAATAAAAGCATGAAAGCATATCCTGAACACCTTTTACTGATTTTAAAACCTTAGAACCATTGGCTGGGGTCTTTTTATCCGTTAAAATTAAAGTATTATTATCATGATTAAAAACCGTTTCAAAATGCTGACGATAACTTCCTTCACGTACATTTCTGACATAAAAGCTTGGTAATCCCGTCTGTGTATTGATGAAACTTTCATATAAGTCTTCTACTTTAAAGAACGCTTTTACAGCACCTGTAGTTTGTCCTGTTCCTTTTACATAAAGATGAGGAACTCCTTTGTAGGTAGTTTGTTTGGTAGTAAGATTGGCAGTTCCTGCATTAAGGAAACCATAGTGAATTCTAAGAGTAATAGATTCGCCATCTGCGATATTATCAATCTGGGCCGAGCCTAAAAAGAATATAAATACAGCAAAAAGGTTCAAAAGTTTATTCATAACAAGACTTTTACAAAAATATTGCCAAATTTAAAATCTTAATTGATAGATATTTGACAAATCTCAGGTTTTTATTTAGAATCAATTAAATATGCTTCGCATTAAAATTAGTAAATTTGCAGTTACATGTATAATTAAATTATCTTAAAGATTATGATAACCACTGATATATTGATCATAGGTGCGGGACCTACAGGACTTTTTGCAGTTTTTGAAGCTGGTTTATTAAAAATGAAGTGTCATATTATTGATGCACTTCCACAGCCGGGAGGGCAATTGGCGGAACTTTATCCTAAAAAACCTATTTTCGATATCCCTGGTTATCCTTCAGTGAATGCCGGAGAATTGGTGGATAATCTGATGGAGCAGATCAAGCAGTTCCAGCCTGGATTTACCTTAGGGGAAACCGCTGTTTCTTATACAAAAATAGATGATGAGTGGTTTGAAGTGATCACGAATAAAGGAACCGTTCACAGATGTAAAGCGATTGCCATCGCAGGAGGTTTAGGGACTTTTGAGCCAAGAAAACCTACTTTTGAAAATATCGCTGACTATGAAGAAAAAGGTCTTGAATATTTCGTTAAAGAACCTGAACACTTCAGAAATAAAAAAGTGGTGATTGCTGGTGGAGGTGACTCCGCGTTAGACTGGAGCATCTTCCTTTCCAATGTTGCCAGTGAAGTAACTTTGATCCACAGAAGAAACGAGTTCAGAGGAGCTTTGGATTCCGTAGAGAAAGTTCAGGATCTGAAAAACCAAGGGAAAATCAAATTAATCACGCCTGCTGAAGTTACCGGTATTAAAGGTGACGGAAAAGTAGAAGCCATCACGGTAGAAGTGGAAGGTCAGGAAGCTTACGATATTGAAACGGATTATTTCATTCCTTTATTCGGATTGACTCCAAAATTGGGAGAGATCGGAAACTGGGGATTAAATATCGAAAAAAATGCAATCGTTGTAAATAACGCTCTTGATTATCAAACTAACATTGATGGGATCTACGCTATCGGAGATATCAATACATACCCTGGAAAACTGAAGTTGATCCTTTGTGGTTTCCACGAAGCGACTTTAATGTGTCAGAGTGTATACAACAGACTAAATCCTGGTAAAAAATTCGTATTAAAATATACAACGGTAAGTGGTGTTGACGGATTTGACGGAAGCCGTAAAGAAGCAGAGAAGGCAGTTGTGAAAAAAATTGACTAATTTTGCAGAATTATGTCAGACGTTAATATTAAAATCACCGACAGAGAAGGGGTAACCCACGATGTCGTAGCTCCTACGGATATGTCCATGAACTTAATGGAAATTATCCGTTCCTATGAATTGGCAGAAGAAGGTACTATTGGAGTATGCGGAGGAATGGCGATGTGTGCTTCATGCCAGGTATATGTAATCAATGATCCCGGTTTGGAACCGATGGGTGATGAAGAAGATGCCATGCTGGCTGAGGCTTTCCATGTGAAAGACAACAGCAGATTGGGATGTCAGTTGCATATTGCCGATGCTATGGAAGGGCTCGAAGTGGAAATAGCTCCTTATCCTTAGAAAATATTTTTTAATCTTAATAAGAAACCCGTCCGAGTTATTCGGACGGGTTTTTTCTTTATACCTCATCTTTGCTGATCACTTTCCAGATTGTAGGAGCCTGATAATTTCTCATTTTTTCCAGCAGATCATCAATTGAATTACTGAGGAGTACCATATCACTGTTGATTTGTTTTAAAAATCCTTTGTCCACCATGGTCTGAATAAGTTGAATCAAGTCATCATAAAATCCGTCAATGTTCAGAATTCCGATAGGTTTTTGATGAAGTCCCAGCTGTGCCCATGTGATCATCTCGAAAAACTCTTCCAACGTACCATAGCCACCGGGAAGAACGATAACCCCGTCACAGAGTTCGTTCATTTTGGTTTTTCTTTCGTGCATGGTTTCCACGATGATAAGTTCTGTCAGGTTCTTGTGGGCAATTTCTTTGGATTGTAAAAAGTGGGGAAGGACTCCAATGACCTTGCCTCCTTCGGCTAATGCTCCGTCTGCTATGGTTCCCATCAAACCAACATCAGCACCGCCATATATAAGCTGTATACCTTGTTGAGCTAAAGTTTGTCCCAATAAAAATGCTTGTTCTTTGTAAATGTCGTGCGAGCCAAAACTTGAGCCGCAGAATACGGTGATACTTTTCATATTACTTGCAGAAATCAATTAAATAGTTTCTAACATCAAAATCTGTTAAATCTCCAGCTTTTCTGAAGCTTGTACATGCTTGTTCATTTTTTCCAACAGCAAGATATGATATCCCTAATTTAATATATCCGTCACGAAATCTTGAGATGAAACGATTATCTTTAATTTGTAATTTATCCAGTCCACTGAGACTTTCGATTGCGTTTTCAAATTGATTGTTATTATAGTATTCAAAACCATTTCCAATAATATGGTATAAATCTTTCTCCGATTTGTCACTCAAATCCTGGAACAATTTTAAAAAATGTTTTTCTTCAGTTACTAACATGTCTATTCCATAAGGATTTTTAAAATATTTTTCGGCCTGCATTAATGCTTGCACAAACTGTGTGTCATATTGAGGAGTACGCTTGTCAAGTATTTTAATATTAGTAATCTTATTATCTTTGGTTAGAATATATTCAATTTTAAAATATAAGTCATTCATATCTTTTGAGTTTTCCTGCTTCATTAAGGGAATTATGAAGTCATCAAAAGTTTTTTCATGGTTAAATATAGGTCGAATTATCTGATTGGCAACTAATAAGCTATCATTGTTTCTAACTTCAATTTTAGGTCTAAATTCTGGATACTTTTTTATAAAATCCTCTCCTTTTAATAATAGTGATATTTCATTTCCTTCTTGTAATATCAGATAATTATCTTCAAACCAGTATTTGAAGGTACGATTTTCAAGATTTATCTTATCATTATAAAATTTAGCTTTGAATCTTTGCTTATAAATGACTAATTCATCTTGATTAATAGTATACAAAAGTCTGAAGGAATACTTAGAGTTATTTATTTCTAAGTTTTTTCCATTAGATTGAACAATTTTATCTAGAATCCATTCACCTCTTAATTTTTGTGATTGAGAGTAAGTTTTAATACAGATTATCAGATAAAGTATAAATAATATTCTTTTCATCATATTTAAAAAATTAAAATATCCAAAATCATAAGACTTTGGATATTCAATATACTCATTTTAATGGTCTATTTCTGAGGAATATTCGCTAAAATATCTTTCAGGAAGCTCCAGAATTTCTGAGTGGAAGGGATGTTTGCCTTCTCGTCAGGAGAGTGCGCTCCTCTGATCGTTGGTCCAAAGCTTACCATTTCCATTTCAGGATAGTTGGCTCCGATGATTCCACACTCAAGACCTGCGTGGCAAGCTACTACATGAGGTTTTTCGCTGAACTTTTCAGTATAAAGCTTCTCCATTAGTTGTACAATTTCTGAACCTGGTTTTGGCTTCCATCCCGGATATGATCCGCTGAATTCAACATTCATTCCAGCAAGCTCTGCTACCGATTTTAATTGTTCTGCCACTGAATATTTGGAAGAATCTACAGAAGATCTTGTAAGGTTTAAAATCTTAAGTTCTCCACCTTTCAGTTCTACTCTTGCAACGTTGTTGGAAGCTTCTACAAGATCAGCCACATCAGGGCTCATTCTGTAAACTCCATTGTGAAGAGCTTTTAAAGTATAGATCACTTTTTTAGAATCTGCTTCTGAAATAGCTTTATCAGAAGACGTAGAGTTCTCAATATTGATTTGAAGTCCCGGTTCTACAGTCGCGAATTCTTCTAAGATATCTTTTTTAAGAACCGTTACATTTTCAATAAATTCCTGAGCATTTCTCACAGAAATAACAGCAGTTCCTTCTCTTGGGATGGCATTTCTCAGACCTCCGCTATCTATAGAGATCAGTTCAATATTCTGGTTTTCCAGTCCGGTGTAAAGAAGTCTTCCCAAAATAATATTGGCATTTCCGAAACCTTTATGGATATCCATTCCGGAGTGTCCACCCTGAAGACCTTTTACTTCAAGTCTTACAATTTGTCCTTTTGAAGCTTCTGCAGCATAGGTTTGAGTGATTGTCACGTCTACACCTCCTGCACAGCCAATATCAATTTCATCATCCTCTTCAGTATCAAGATTCAATAGAATTTGCCCTGTCAGTTGTCCTGGTTTTAGTCCTAAAGCACCTGTCATTCCAGTCTCTTCATCAATCGTGAAAAGAGCTTCCAATGCAGGGTGTGGAATATCTGAACTTTCAAGGATAGACATGATGGTAGCTACTCCTAAACCATTATCAGCTCCTAAAGTAGTTCCTTTTGCCTTTACCCAGTCACCATCAATTTCCATTTTGATTCCTTCCGTTTCAAAATCGAAATTCACATCATTGTTTTTCTGGCAAACCATATCAAGGTGCGATTGAAGCACGATCGATTTACGGTTTTCCATTCCTGCCGTGGCTGGTTTTTTAATAATTACGTTTCCTACTTCATCTACCGTAGTTTCCAGTCCTAAATCTTCACCAAATCCTTTGATGAAAGCAATTACTTTTTCCTCTTTTTTTGAAGGTCTTGGAACTGCATTTAATTTGGAGAAGTTTTTCCAGATAATCTGCGGTTCTATATTAGATAATTCCATTGAATTTTATTTTTCTCAAATTTACGAAATAAAAAATGCTTCCGTGAGATACAGAAGCATTTTTGTGGGATTTCGCTTTATTAACATCCGCATTCTCCATAGATCGGAGTGGTAAATGTGGTTCCGTCCGGTTTCTCTATAGTCAGAGTGCCTTCAAACAGTAAAGCTTCTTCGCCTTTTATTTTTTTACCTTTTACAGAAATTTTGTAATCGTCATTTTCTATTTCCTTGGTAAGCAATTCATCTACTTCCATATCACTTGAGGAAATAAGATTCATAGCCAGCCTTTTGCCGTCCAGCATCATATAAGCTGTTTTTCCGGCGTCATCTGCATAAATGTATCTCTCATTTTCAAAATCAGTTTTGCTTGCTGCAAAATAGCAGGAGCATTCTTTGATTTCTTTTGGAAACGGAATGGTTCCTACCAGAATATTTCCTGATGAATGATGTGCTGAAGCAGTATCTTTAGTAATATGTAAAGAATCAGCAGCAGAACCTGAAACTGTTTCTTTCTCCTTTTTACAGGCTACCAATAGAAATGCGGAAAATACAATGATTACATATTTCATGTCTTTGTGGTTTTATTATTTGTTTATCCTCTTGCTCTTTCAAGAAGTGTCATCATTAATAAAGAAAGGATTACCAAGCTTTCTTCTTCGTCATCAATATCGATCAGTCTGTCCAGCTGGAATCTTCTTCCGAAGAATGAAGGCATTTTTTTCAGTTTAAAATAAGCCTTTCCATCAATTCCTGTTACGGTGTAAGATGGATTAAGGAAATACCCTGTAAACATTCCGATAATAGGAAGTTCTCCTACAAAGCTGTCCCAGAATCGCACCCATGCACTGTCTTCCTGAATTTTAAACTTCGGCTGATCGTGTGAATCCAGAATATCATAACTTGCTTTCCAGATAGAACGCATTCCTTTTCTTGCCAGTCTGCCGAAATTTTTGTTGTCAATAAGATCATTCAAAGAATAAGAAGCATTGAAATCAATCCATTGATTTGCCCTGATTCTGAAAAGCTCTTTAGACTTGCTTTCATCATTAAAAACGATAACATCCTCTTTCAACTTAAACATTTTCTGACGAACATAGGCTACATAATTTCCATTTTTGTCAGTAATATTAAAGTCACTTGCTAAAGTAGTGATTTTGAATTTGAAATCCAGAGGATAATTAAGATTGTTAAGTACCATGTCAGTTTATTTTTTTCATATTTAATTTAAGCCGCAAATATAAAGGTTTTTTTAGTGCTCTCAGGTATGGTAGAGATTTAAAATATCATAATGAGACATTGTGTTAAAAATAAACGCTATGGTCGCAAGGTTGATATTTACTTTATTTATTTCGATAGCAAAGGCGCTTCGTTCCAAGGTATTCGCTTTGTTTATTGCTGAGTGGAACGCCCTTGCGATTCTTTTTTAGCCATTAGATATCTTAGTGGACCTCGCATGAGAATCTATTTAACACAGCATTTGCAGGGTTTGCTCGCAAAGACATTTTGTTCAGCCAGGATATCAGCTTTATCTATTGCTGAGTGAAACGCCCTTGCGATCGTTTTAAGAATTATAAAAATTCCTTAGCGAACATTGCATTAAAATTTATTTATGTTGTATGAAAATTCACAAGCAAAGCGAATTGACGATTCACTATTCACTATCAATTATCAACTTTAATCCTTATTTTTGTACCTATGGATTACCCTAGTAAAGTATTGGCAAAAGCGGTAGATGAGATTTCGGGATTGCCTGGGATTGGACGAAAAACGGCTTTGAGGTTAGCACTCCATTTGTTGAAGCAGCCCAATTCAAGAGCTGTAAGTCTTGGAAATTCTCTGATTAACCTTGTCAATGAAATAAAATACTGTAAAGAATGTCACAATTTTTCAGATTTTGACATTTGTGAAATATGCAGCAATGAAAAGAGAAATGGTGAACTGATCTGTATCGTTGAAGATGTGCGTGACGTAATTGCGATTGAAAATACAGGAAAGTATACAGGAAAATATCTGATTCTCGGTGGGAAAATTTCTCCCATGGAAGGAGTAGGGCCAGGCCAGCTGAATATTCCAAGTATTGAAAAGAAACTGAATGACGGGAAAGTAAAGGAATTTATTTTCGCACTGAGTGCCACCATGGAAGGGGACACCACAGCTTATTATATTTACAAGAAATTTAAAAACTTCAATGTGAATTTTTCAAGTATTGCAAGAGGAATTTCTGTTGGTGATGAATTGGAATATGCGGATGAAATTTCTTTAGGAAGATCTATTATCAACAGGTTGCCGTACAACGAAAAGGATTAATATGAAGCTGTCCGTTATTATTGTTAATTATAATGTTACCCAATTACTCAGAAGCTGTCTCCTGTCACTCCAGAAATACATTCAGGAAATAGAGTATGAAGTGATTGTTATTGATAATGCTTCTACAGACAGTTCATGGGGAGATCTTATTCCGGAATTTTCCGATGTACATTTTATTTCATCTGCAACAAATGGTGGTTTTGCAAAAGCAAATAACCAGGCTGTTCAGCAGGCAAAAGGAGAATATGTATTGCTTTTGAATCCCGATACGGAATTTGAAGGGTTTTATATGAATGAGCTGCTGGATTTTGCAGATGCTCAGCCTTCATTCGGATGCCTGGGAGTGAGAATGCATGATGCAGAAGGGTATTTCCTTCCTGAAAGCAAACGTTCGGTTCCGGATATGTTCAACTCGTTTGAAAAGCTGTTTACCAACTTTAAGAATAATAACTCCAAATCTTATTACAGAAACGATATAGAAGAAAATGCCATTGCAGAGGTGGACGTGATCACCGGAGCATTTTTATTGGCTAAAAAAAAGGTCTATGAAAAAATTGGTGGATTGGATGAAGCTTATTTTATGTATGGAGAAGATATTGATCTCTGTTATACTTTTTTAAGAAACGGATATAAGAATTTCTATTATGGGAAAGTTTCTATCCTTCACCATAAAGGAGAAAGTACCATCAAGGATGAAGTCTATCTCAACAGGTTTTATGGAGCGATGCAGATCTTTATTGATAAGTATTATAAAGAATCGAAGCCTGTACAGTATTCATTTTTAAAGGCAGGATTAAAACTTCGGCATCAGATAGAAAAGATCAAGTTAAAATAAAAAAGCAACTCAATTTGAGTTGCTTTTGTTGTATGTAAGATAATATTCTTCTTATTTTGCCGGAGCTGCAGGAGTCTGTGCCGGAGTAGTTGTAGAAGAAGCAGGAGCTGACTGTTTAGCCGGAGCTTCTTTCTTAGCAGGCTGTTGTGCAGGAAGTGCCTGAGACGGCTTACCTGTAATAACAACACTTAAAAGGATAAGAACGATGATAGTTCCGCCTAGAGTCCATGTTGCTTTTTCCATGAAATCATTGGTTCTCTGTACTCCGAACTGTGCAGATGATGCACCTCCGAATGTACTGGAAAGGCCTCCTCCTTTTGGGTTTTGTGCCATAACGATAATTACCAATAAGACACTGGCAATCATAACAAGAACCATCAATAGTGTAAATATAGTATCCATTAATTCTTATATCTTTTTGAATGGGCAAATTTAATCTTTTTTTACTGAATTACAAAAAAAGATGTCGCCAAATGTTGATAAAAATAAAAACGGCAACAATTGTTGCCGTTTTTTGTATAAAAACAGGATGTTCTTATTTAAAATCGGCATCTGTAGCCTTATTGATCTCATAAGACTTTACCGTCATCGTCATGTCCATTCCCATCTGGCTTACAGAGATGGTATAAGGCATTTTTACGCCGTTTACATCTTTGTAATTCGAGAATGTCGTCGGAATGGTCATTTCCTGACCTTTAGCTTTTATTTTTTTAGTTTCTCCGGTTTTTAATCCCGTTGCCACACTGTAGTAATAGGTTGTATTTCCTCCTTTAATAGCATAAGAATCTTCACCTCCGATTTTCTCAATTCCTCCTAATTTATAGTCGGGAGATTTTGCAAATCCCAATTCTTCAAAAATCTCAGGATTTTTTTGTTTTTCGGCAATTTCCTCTGGTGTGATGTCAACCTTTTGTCCCATTTGCATAGAATAGCCGGTTTTCCCGTCGAATACCTGCTTCTGAACAACCTGTCCCATTGCTGTTACAGTGGTAAGCTCCTTTCCGCCTTGTGCTTTAACAATTTTAAAATCGATATTTTGTCCTTGCATAGACATTGAGGCGTTGGTTGTATAAGAAGTGATTTTCGCCAGATTAGCTTTTCCTCCGATAGCATTGATGTACTTGTCAACAACAGATGCAACGGTTACATTGGCATCCACTTTTTGTACAGTTGGTTTTGCAACAGGGTTGGCTTCTTTATCGAAATATTTTACAGGATAACCTAGTTTTTCCAGTCCTTCAGAAATATCAGAAGCTTTACCAGCGATGAATATTCTGCTCTGGTTGGGTAAGATGGTAGCTTTTACTGCATTGGAAACATCTGCTGCAGTTACCTTATCAATAGATTTTAAGTAATTGGTGTAGAAATCAGCAGGTAAATCCTGAACCTTCAGGTTTAAAGCAAATCTTGCGATATTGGCAGGTTGTTCCAGGGCCAGAATGAAAGCTCCTTTCAATTTAGCTTTAGCATTTTCCAACTCTTCTGGTTTTATGGTAGAGATCGCGTTAAGTTCATTCATGAATTCCTTAACAGCTTTGTCTGTAACCTCATTTCTTACGCTTGCACTTGCAGAGAATTGTGGAGAATACTTGCTGGCCACCATTTCTGAGTAAGCCCCATAAGTAAATCCGTTTTTCTCACGAAGGTTCATGAAAAGTCTGGCTTCACCGCCACCACCAAGGATGTAATTGGCGATTGTAGCAGGGAAGTAGTTGGCATCTTTCATTTTCAGGGTGTTCAGGTTGTTTAAAGAAACAACCGACTGTACTGCAGAAGGAACATCTACTATGTTGATCTCCGTTTTAGCAACATTAGAAGCAGGTTCTAATGGTGTAATAGGAGTGTTCGCTTTTTTCCAGCCACTGAAAGCTTTTTCGATCAAAGGCTTTACCTGGTCAAACTTTACGTCTCCTACAATTACTAAGTAAGCATTGTCCGGAGCGTAGTATTTTTTATAAACATTTTGTACATCAGCAAGCTGAATTTTGTTGATAGACTCAACGGTTTCAAACTCACCTCTTGACGTATTCTTCCCATACATCAAAGCGTTGGATACTCTTTCAGCAATTGAAGAAGCATTTTTTTCATCAGCTTTTAATCCTTCAAGGGTTCTCTCTTTAGAGTTTTGAATTTCCTCAGCGGAGAATTTAGGATTAATGATCGCATCAGCCATTAGACCTAAAATTTCAGGGAAATATTTTGAAAGTGAATTGGCAGAAGCACCTCCTGAAGAGAAATTAAGATTTGCCCCAAGATAGTCTACTTTTTTGTTGAAATCGTCTTTGCTGATGTTGGTTGTTCCGTTTTCGAACTGCTCAGCCATAATGCTGCTTACTCCAGTTACTGCTCCTTCGTTGTATGGAGGTCTGTCCATAGAAAGGCTGGCACTTACTCTTGGTAATTTGTTGTTCTCAACCACCATTACGGTAAGACCGTTGCTTAGCTGGAAAGTTTTTGGCTTCGCAATGTTAATCGCAGGAGTAGGTCCTGGTTTTGGCATTGCATTAAGATCTATTTTTTGTGCTGAAACCATTCCTGTAAAGAAAAATGCTGCAGCTATATATGTTAATTGCTTTTTCATTTGTAAAAATTTAATTTTTAATAATCATATTGTCACCTAAAAAGTTGAATGATTACTTTTTCTCAGGTACGTAATTGATGATTATTCTTTGGTTGGAATTAAGATATTTTTTAGCTGCATTTTGAAGATCCTGTCTGGTGATAGATCTGTAAATGTCGATTTCTTTGTTGATCAGATTTGTGTCACCCATCAATACGTGGTTGGTTGCCAATGAAGCCGCAATTCCCTGAATGCTTGAGTTGGCATTTACAAACTGGTTTTCGTATTGGTTTTGAAGTTTTTGATAATCTTCTTCAGAAATTAAAGTCGTCTGAAGCTTTTTGATTTCAGCATCAATATCTGTCTGTAAAGCCTGTTTCGTAGTTTGTCCCATTGGAATCGCGAAGAAGGCAAAAATACTGTAGTCTTCAAGTCCCTGGTTGAAAGCCGCTACCTGAAGTGCTTTTTTGTCCTGGTCTACTAATTTTTTGTATAAAATAGAAGACTTACCACTGCTTAAATAAGAAGAAAGCATATCCAAAACATAAGCGTCTTTTTCTTTGTTAGCTGGAGTTCTGTACGCGAATACATAAGCAGGAAGCTGGATGTTCGGGTCAGTAGCAGTCACTTCTTTTTCCTGAGTGATAGGTGTTTCTTTCGGGAAATCTTTTGGATAAAGGGTTCCTTTTGGAATTCCTCCGTAGTATGTTTCAATCCATTTCTTAGTCTGCTCAGGTTTGATATCTCCAGCAACCACTAAAGTAGCGTTATTAGGAACATAATACTTTTTGTAAAATGCCTGGAATTCTTCCAGTTTGGCCGCATTAAGGTCTTCCATTGAACCTATAGTGGGCCATTTGTAAGGGTGATTTGTAAATAAATTATTTAAAATTGCTGTAAAGAGATTTCCATATGGCCTGTTATCCATATTTAATCTTTTTTCTTCTTTCACTACTTCTCTCTGAGTATCTACACCAATCTGGTTGATTACTGCATGACGCATCCTTTCTGCTTCCATCCAAAGGCCAAGCTGTTCATTATTGGAAGGGAAGGTTTCGTAATAATATGTTCTGTCGTTGGTCGTATTGGCATTATTTACACCTCCATTTGCAGCGACAATCTTCATCCATGTACCTCTCTTGATATTTGGTGTTCCTTCGAATAAAAGATGTTCAAAGAAGTGAGCAAAACCTGTTCTGCCTTGTACTTCGTCTTTTGCTCCTACATGGTACATTACACTTGTTGTTACAACCGGTGCAGAATTATCCTGATGAAGAATTACGTGAAGACCATTAGGAAGATCATACTCCTCGAATTTGATTTGCTGTGCATTCATGATTAGCCCGAAGAAAGCTACGGCAGCAGCAGAAAGAAGTCGCTTTTTCATAAAATTTAGAAATTGTTTATCAATTAGTGCCAAATATGCTCTATTTGTTACAATTTCTAATGAAAATAAAAGATGGGCAGTTAATAAAAAGAAATCCGTACCTCATTAAAGATACGGATTTTATTATTTAGCATTCTTCTACATACATTGTCATTTCAGCGGGACCTCGGCCTAATATGGATGTGTTGACTCCGCATCCCATGCCAGCTCCTCCACTCATTGGAGCACAACTATCGCAATGATGCATTGAAATTACTTTTCCGGATGAACATGTCATACCACAAACAAGGCTGCCTTCACCGCCCGATAGCTTTCTAAGCTCCGTTCTGGAAAGCTTTTTTAAATTTTTCATGATTAAAAGTTTTGTTAAAATTCAGTTATAAATATACATATTAATTCTATTGAAAGAGATAAATTTTGTTTTTTTTCAAAATATTAAATTTAATTCTCTCTATATCGAAAATATTCAGTTCTAAATTCTGTATAAATTATTTTGATGCAGATGCAATACTATGAAAGTTTGAATTCTCCTCCGAATACCTTAATTTTGTGTTCCCAAAAATTTTTTTGCTGTATGGACTATTTGAAAGGACTCAACGAATCACAATATGAAGCTGTTACCTCTTTACAAGGACCTTTGATGGTACTTGCCGGAGCAGGTTCCGGGAAAACGCGTGTATTGACCATGCGTATTGCCCATTTAATACACAACGGAATAGATCCCTTCAATATCCTGGCGCTTACCTTTACCAATAAAGCAGCACGTGAGATGAAAGAACGTATCGCCAAAGTAGTAGGGGACAGCAATGCAAGAAGCCTTTGGATGGGTACATTTCACTCGGTTTTTGCAAGAATTTTAAGAATTGAAGCCCATTATCTTGGGTATCCTTCCAATTTTACCATTTATGATCAGCAGGATGCCCTGAATGTGATTAAAAAAGTGCTGAAGGATATGAATATTGATGCTGATCTTTATAAACCTAAAAAAGTTCAGGCAAGAATTTCAACCTATAAGAACAACCTGATTACGGTAAAAGCTTATTTCAACAATCCGGAACTGATGGAAGCGGATGAAAAAGCGAATATGAAATTCATCGGGCAGATTTATCAGAAATACGTAGATCAGTGCTTCAGAAACGGTTCTATGGATTTTGATGATCTTTTATTGAAAACCAATGAACTATTAACCCGTTTCCCGGAAGTGCTGGCAAAATATCAGGACAGATTCAGGTATATCATGGTAGATGAGTATCAGGATACCAACCACTCTCAGTATCTTATTGTAAAAGCTTTGGCTTCAAAATTTGAGAATATCTGTGTGGTAGGAGATGATGCACAGTCTATTTATTCTTTCCGTGGAGCGAATATCTACAACATCTTAAACTTTAAAAAAGATTATCCGGATGCTATAACGGTATCTCTGGAGCAGAATTACCGTTCCACACAGAATATTGTCAATGCAGCGAATGTGGTCATCGCTAAAAACCTGCAGCAGTTTAAGAAAAATGTCTTCAGTGATAATGAAGAGGGAGATAAGATCAAAATATACCGATCTCTTTCCGATGCTGATGAAGCCAATTTCGTGGCAGGAAATATCTGGGAACTTCGTAACCGTGACCAGAGAAAATACAGCGATTTTGCCATTTTATACCGAACCAACTCTCAGACGCGTGCTTTTGAAGATGCGCTGAGACGTAAAAATATTCCGTACAAAGTGTATGGAGGCCTTTCTTTCTATCAAAGAAAAGAAGTAAAAGACCTTATTGGATACCTTCGTCTTCTGATCAATGAAAATGATTCTGAGGCGTTAATGAGGATTATCAATTATCCTGCAAGAGGAATTGGAGAAACGACACAGAATAAACTGATTGTTTTTGCTGATGCTCACAATATTGCGGTTTCAAAAGTATTGGAGAATCTTCCGATGTATGCACCGCAATTAGGTCTGAACAATGGAGTTTTAAACAAACTGAATGACTTCTGGTCAATGATCAAAGCTTTTCAGGTATTGCTGAAAACAGAAACGGCTTACAGTGTTGCTATGGAAGTGGCAAAACGAAGTGGTTTAATCAAGTTTCTGAAAGATGATCAGACGCCTGAAGGAATTTCCAGAGTAGAAAACGTACAGGAATTGATGAACTCTATGCAGGGGTTCATCGAAGAACAGATGCAGCTTGAAGACGGAGATCCTAGTCTTTCCAATTTCCTTGAAAATATTGCCCTTTCTGCAGATACCCAGGATAAGGAACTGGAAGATGATATGGTTTCTCTGATGACGATTCACCTTTCAAAAGGACTGGAGTTCCCGGTGGTTCACCTGGTAGGACTTGAAGAAAACCTTTTCCCAAGCTTTATGAGCTCGGCAACCAGAGAAGATCTGGAAGAGGAGAGAAGATTATTCTATGTGGCATTGACAAGAGCAGAAAAACAAGCTTTCTTCTCTTATGCTGTTTCCCGTTTCCAATGGGGAAAAATTACGGATGCAGAACCTTCAAGATTCTTAAGCGAAATTGATGATGAATATATTGAATTCCTTAATCCTGCTTTGGAAAAAAGGTTTATCAATAATTCAGGCGTGAAATCCAATATTTTTGATGAGCATCCTTCAGAAATGAAATCGTTCAAAAAGGTTGAAAAGAAAACTATTGACAGAGTTGATACTTCGAAACCTGCTCCTGAAGTCAGAAAGCTGAAACCGGTAAGTACAGCGAAGATTATCAATCCAAGCGGAGCTTCTTCTCAGGATATTGAAGTAGGAGATAAAGTGAGACACGACCGTTTCGGAATTGGGGAAGTGACTTTCCTGGACGGAACAGATCCTCAGAATATCAAAGCAAAAGTTGTTTTCATGCATGAAGGAGAGAAAAATCTGATCCTGAAATATGCTAAACTGACTAAGATTTAATTTTCAAAATAAAATAAAGTAAACGGATTCATTTTTTGGATCCGTTTTTATTTTTAAACACAAAGTTCGCAATGTCTGGATCTGCTATTTTTTGTTCGCAAGGACGTTTCACTTAGCATAGATGATTTCCTTGCTGAACGAAGTGCCGTTGCGACCGAAAGAATAATCAATAAGCAATTTGTCTCTTTGCGTGTTTAGCGTTTTTACTAAATTCATTTTAACGGGAAGTTCGCAATGTGATTATCTGGATCTTCTATTTTTCGATCGCAAGGGCGCTCTACTTAGCATAGATGATTTCCTTGCTGAACGAAGTGCCGTTGCGATCGTAAAAATAATCACTAAGTAAGAATTTCTCTGCGCACATAGCGTTTTTTCAAAATTTATTTTACTGTTAGCCTTCTATAAAACAATGTTTTTTTACGAATGTTTCCTTAAATTATCATAACTTTAAATGAGGGATAGAAAGAAACGATAATAGTTTTTTACAAAAACAAAGTCTATCTGTTTTGTAGACTAGTAAATAAATTTTACATTTGCACCTTGTAAAAACATAAATGTTAATCAAATTATAAACTATGAATAATAAGAAAACTATTCTTTCGGCCTCAGTTTTATTTTTCCTCGGCGTATTCACTTACGGACAGGAAAAAGACAGCATAAAAGCACATAAAGACACTATAAAAACCAATACTGTAGAAGAAGTAGTCGTACTAGGTTCAAGAGCCGGTGCCAGATCTAAAGTAGACAGTCCGGTTCCTGTAGATGTATTCAATGTAAAAGAATCTTCTATTATCCTTCCACAAACCAATATCGGACAAATTCTTAATGCGGTTGCCCCTTCATTTACTTCTACCATTCAGACCAATTCAGATGGAACAGATCACCTGGATCCTGCACAGCTGAGAGGGTTGGGTCCCGATCAGGTTTTGGTTCTGGTGAATGGAAAAAGAAGACATACTTCAGCATTGGTGAACGTCAACGGAACACCCGGAAGAGGTACTGTAGGAACTGACTTGAATGCTATTCCATCTTTCGCTTTGAACAGAATTGAAGTATTAAGAGACGGAGCTTCCGCACAATATGGATCTGATGCCATTGCCGGAGTAATCAACCTTGATTTGAAAAGAGATACAGGAAAACTGGCAGGACAGATAAGCTATGGAGGAAATCTTACACCAACAGCTAATGACCACACCGGAGATTTTGACGGGCAAAATATTCAGTTGGATTTAAACTATGGGAATAAAATCGGAACCAAAGGAGGTTTCTTTAATATCACCTGGTCTTCACAATTCAGAAATCCAACGTATAGAGCAGGTACAGAAAGCGGTCCTATCTATAACCCATATAATGCGATCGAACAACGTGCCTTGAACGACGGAGTCAACCTTTCTTCACTTTTTACCAATATTGGAAGTACACCCAATTCACAACAGATTGTAAATTACATCCATCAGTATGCGCAAAATGTGAGCTATTTTTCTCAGGGTTTACAGAATGATATTCAGGGAGCGAATACCATTTCTGCACTACAAAATGTTTTAAAATCTGCAAATTTCACCAGAGAACAGCTTAATTATTTTACTGATCAGGAGCTGGCCTACAGAGGACAGACGAGAAAGGATTTTAATATGCAGGTAGGGCAGTCTAAGCTTAACAATCACCAGCTTTTTGTGAATGCTGAAATTCCTGTAAGTGATAACTGGAAAGTGTATACTTTTGGTGGTTATAGCATAAGACACGGAACTTCCGGAGGATTCTACAGAAGACCAAGTGAAAGCAGAACTTTTACTGGATTGTATCCTAATGGTTATCTTCCACAGATCGGAACAGATATTCAGGATATCTCATTAGCAGCTGGAATCAAAGGAAAATGGGAAGGATGGAATATTGATTTCAGTAATACATACGGACAGAATTCATTTACCTATAATATTCAGAATACAGGAAATACTTCTTTGCGTTTTGCTTCACCAAGAGAGTTTAATGCAGGAGGACTAAGATTTTCTCAAAATACCATCAATTTAGATTTCTCTAAAAAATATGATGTATGGGAAGGGATTAACGTTGCCTTTGGAGGTGAGCACCGTTATGAGAATTTTAAAATTACCCAGGGAGAAGAAGCTTCTTATGCAACCTATGATGTTTCTGGAAATGTTTGGAACGGAAATTCTGTAAGACCTACAGATTTTTTTGGAGCATCGCTTCCGGGAGGATCACAGGTATTCAACGGGTTTAAACCTGGAAATGCAGTGGATAAAAACAGACAGTCGGTAGCAGCGTATGCGGATGTGGAATTTAACTTTACCAACTGGTTATTGGTAGATGCTGCAGCGAGATATGAAAACTATTCAGATTTCGGATCTACATTTAATTATAAACTGGCTTCAAGAATCAAAGTAGCGCCTGATTTTAATGTGAGATTTGCTGGTTCTACAGGATTCAGGGCACCATCTATCCACCAGATTTATTATAATGTAACCTCTACATTATTTACGAATAATCAGCTTTTGGAAGTAGGAACTTTCAGTAATGATTCTCAGCTGGCAGGATTGCTGGATATGCCAAAACTGAAGCAGGAAACATCCAAATCAGCAAGTGTAGGATTTACCTACAGAATTCCTTCAGCGAGTCTTACCTTTACAGCAGACGGATATTTCACGAGAATTGATAACCGTATTATTCTTACAGACCAGTTCCTGAGAGCCAATGTTCCTCAGAAAGCACAGGAAGCTTATGATCAGCTGGGAATCAATGCAGCGCAGTTCTTTACGAATGCCATTGATACGGAAACAAAAGGAGTGGACGTTGTAATTTCCCATAATGTGAGATTTTCAGGAATAAAACTGGATAATAATTTTGCTATTAACCTTAATAAAACGAAACAGGTTGGTGATATCCATTCTGCAGGACTTCTGCAGTCGCCACAATTGGAGAAGGTATATTTCTCTGAAAAATCAAGAGTATATCTTGAAGAGGCTGTGCCTAGAGTGAAAGCCAGTCTTTCTCACACCCTTTCATGGAAGAATGCAAGTTTATATCTGAGAAATACCTATTTCGGGAAAGTGACTGGAGCTGATATTATTGATGTGAACGGAGACGGAATTATTGATTTTAATGAACACCAGCAGATCGGAGATAAGATTATTACGGATTTGTCTGCGGCTTACCAATTTACCAAAAATGTAGGATTGACGTTAGGAGTAAACAATTTGTTTGATATCTATCCAACGAAAAACCTTACTGCTTCTACCAATAACGACCAATTCATCTATTCAAGATCGACTTCACAGTTCGGACAGAATGGAAGGTATGTTTTCGCAAGATTGAATTTCAATTTTTAAATAAAATAAGAGATCATATTTATAAACTTTTATATGTTGAACCATTAAGATGTAATGAGAGTTTAAGAGTATTAAGATAAGCTTCGTTTTAAGCTTAAGAATCAAAATGATTCACCTTAACTATACTTTATTTCTTAAATCCCCTTAATGGTTTTAATATATTCTACGTTTAAATAACTCTAATAAAAAAACAGTTCAGAAATCCTGAACTGTTTTTTCTTTATGTAATTAAACTTTTATTTTTGAACCATTAAGATGTAATGAGAGTTTAAGAGTATTAAGATAAGCTTCGCTTTAAGCTTAAGAATCAAAATGATTCACCTTAACTATACTTTATTTCTTCAATCCCCTTAATGGTTTTTCTTTATAAAATTTGAATCTTATCTTTCTACCAGTTCTTTCACTGGTTCACCATAATGGTCAATTTCAGTTGTTTTGATTTGAAGCAGCTGATACCACTTTCTGAAAGCTCCTGCAAATACAATAAGCATCAGAACCATGGCTGTCACCGCTAAAGCAGCCAGTAAATATTGTCCTTTAGGAATATAAATGGCAGTTACTTGAATATAACCTGCCCAGAAGGTAATTCCCGCCATAAACACACCCGGAATAGCCGAGCATAAAGCATATTTTCCTCTGTTCATTCTGATCAGCATTGTTGTACAGACGATAAGTCCGCAAGCTGCCAAAAGCTGATTACTGATTCCGAATAACGGCCAGATACTGTTTACATTTCCGGTATACACCAAATATCCCCAGGCAAAAGTGAAAAGGAGACTGCTGATAATGATCCCCGGAATCCAGTTTTTATCATTGAATTTTGGTATCACAGATCCCAGCATTTCCTGCAAAAAGAAACGTCCGACTCTTGTGCCTGCATCAATGGCAGTAAGAATAAATACTGCTTCAAACATAATGGCAAAATTATACCAATAAGCCGTCAGCTGGTCCATATACGGGATTTTATTAAAGATATGGGCCATTCCCACGGCCAGAGATACAGCACCTCCGGTTCTGCCATACAGATCAATACCTATTTTCTGGGAGTAATAATCAATATCTACCCCATGTAGGGAAGGGTGCGCTGCCAGAAATGAGTCATAAGCCTCTTTGGGTGTATTGATCGCAAAATAATCACCCGGCATCAAAGTACATGCTGCAATAAGCGCCATCAATGCCACAAAACCTTCCACAAGCATAGCTCCGTATCCTACAAAAAGAATTTCTCTTTCCTTATTAAGCATTTTTGGAGTCGTTCCGGTAGCAATCACCGCATGGAATCCGGAAATCGCTCCACACGCAATCACAATAAAAATAAAGGGAAGGACCGGACCGCCAATAATAGGGCCGCCACCATTCACAAAAGCTGTGATAGCAGGCATCTGTATCGTAGGATGAATAACGATTACCCCGATAGCCAGCATAATAATAGTTCCTATCTTTAAATAAGTCGAAAGATAATCTCTTGGAACCAAAAGAAGCCATACCGGCAATACAGAAGCAATAAAACCATACAGTGGGATCGCTATAGAAATCGTTTTAATATCCCAGGAAAATAAACCATTCATCGTAGGATTCTGCATCAGAGTGTGTCCACCAATAATCCCTGCAATCAGAAGAATTCCTCCCAAGATACTTGCAAAAAGTACACTGTTCTTTTTATAGCGCATAATCAGCCCCATAATGATGGCAATAGGCATCGTAATGATTACTGTAAAAAGAGACCATGAAGCTTCATGCATCGCGTTGATGCAAGCTAAAGATAGACCTGCCAGTGTAAGAATCAAAATGAAGAGGATCGCAAAACCTGCTACCGTACCCGTTGCTTTCCCGATTTCTTTGGAAGCAATCGTGGCTAGACTTTGCCCTTTATGTCTTACTGAAGCAAAAAGAACAATCATATCATGAACCCCACCTCCCAGTACGCATCCTATCAATATCCATAAAGCTCCCGGCAGATATCCGAACTGTGCAGCAAGAACAGGTCCTACCAAAGGCCCGGCAGCTGCAATAGCTGCAAAATGATGCCCGAAAAGTACATTTTTATTGGTAGCCACATAATCTTTACCATCGGCAAATTCTACAGCAGGTGTTGTATTCTGGTCATTGAGCCGGAGAACTTTGTTGGCAATGAAAATACCATAAAAACGGTAAGCTATTGCAAAAAGAAGAACAGATACAAAGATGAGCGTAAGCGCATTGATATTGTTTAAAGATTCCATATTGCTTATTTTTATTGATAAAAAATTAAATTATTGGTGTTTTTATTGTTAATAATTTAAACAAAGACCAAGGTAATTAATTCTCAATGAAAAAATATCAATATGTATATCAATCTAGCAAATTTGTGATTTGTTTTTTATTTATCGTTATGACTAATAGTGTTTTGTATTATTCTTAAACAGGAATATGTATATTACTTCTTTTGTGAAAGAATGAATTCCACCATCTGATCCGTAAGTTGATCCAGATAAGCTTTATCAGTCGTGCCGAAACCATGCACTCCGCCATCAACGACGATCAGGGAGTTCTGTATTTTGGCTCTGTTTAATTTTCTGTGGAGCTTTTTAGACTGGCTTAAAGGAACAATTTTATCATTATTCCCCTGAACAATTAAAGTAGGAACTCCCTCTGAAACAAAATAAACGGGAGATATCGTTTTAAGATAATCAATAGCGCTGTCCTGATCTTTTCTGATATTATATCCGGAAATTCCTTTGACAAGATTTTCCTGTAAACCGACAATTTTTTTAGACATTAATCCGATCATTCCTACCGGAATTGTTCCTAATCTTGTATGAAAAAGCTTATTAAGATCAGCCGGCCCATAATGATCAATCACATAATTCACTTTAGCCGAATAAGAGGAAAGTTCGGGATTGCCCAGATAAGTATTGTCTGGTGTATAGGCTGCCATGAGGGATAGGTGAGCTCCGGCAGAAGCCCCGAACAACCCGATATTATTGGGATCAAGATGATACTGCTCTGCATTTTTTCTTACCCATCTTATGGCATCTTTGGTATCTTCCAAAGGCAAAGGAAAATGAATGCTGTCACTTAAAAGCGTATAATTGATACTGATTACCGCATACTGTTTGTCTATCAGTTTTTTTACAGTTGTTTCAAGATAATTATCTGCATTAACCACTTTGTCGCCTTCTACCCATCCGCCTCCGTGAACATAGATCAATACCGGAAGTTTTTCAGTGGTGGCATTCTTGGGAGTATAGAGATCAAGAGCGAGAGGTTTCCCCTTTCTGTTTGTTTTGTACACGATATCTTCGGAAACTGTTGCAATTTCAGGGAGTAATGTACTTTTTACAGCAGCAGCTTTGTTGGGTCTTAATGGTAAGTCTTGTGAAAAAAATAAATTTGTAAAGCTTAAAAATAAAATAAAAAACAGGTTTGTGAAAAACCTGTATGTTGATATGTTGTTGATGTGTAATTTCATAATAAATTTTTAAGGAGTGTTATTTTACTAACTCCTCAAAAAGCTTACCAAAAGTGGCATTCAGATCCTTTGATTTTCCCGGATGAGGTCTTGAGGTCTGTACGACAGAACTTCTTACCGCTGTCAGCCATCGGAAACGTTCCGGAATATCAAAAAAAGCAATAGGGCCGCCATCTTTCTCACCGTTAGCAATTTTTTGAAAGCTTTCCAGATTGTGGATGATATCATCGTAATCCAGTTTGCTGTGCATCAGTTTGAATTTGTCCGGACACAAATAGAATTCCACTCTGATGAATTTCTCCTTTTTGGAAAACATCACCAGCCCGATATTGAAAAACTCTTCTCTTTCAACTTTAGGCACCAGGCGTATTACCGCATATTCATATATTTTATCCTCTTGCATTTTTCGCTTCGTTTACAAAGATTTGAGAATTTTCTAATCTGGTTTTCATAAATTGAAAATAGATTTCACGAATTTCATCCGGTGTTTCATCCGCATCATTCCAGTGTAACCAGTCTTCAGGAATCATGTTGACAATGTCTCTGAAGAGCGTATCATTCAAAATTTCATGAGCAAATTTATCAGCTTCGTCAAGCATTTTTGCCTTAGGAAGAAGCACGTGGTCTTTCACGTATTTGAAAGGGGTTTTAGCTGCTGCATCAAAATTCTGCCATGAGTGGTGGAAGTAGAACGAAGCACCGTTATCGATGATCCAAAGTTCTTTATGCCACATCAGCATATTTGTATTTTTAAAAGTACGGTCGATGTTGGTAATGAATGCATCCAGCCATACTATTTTTGAAGCCAGAAGCGGATCCACACTTACTCCCGGATCATAGGTAATAGAACCGGAAAGATAATGTAACCCGAGATTCAGCCCTTCAGAAAACTTCAGAAGATCCTGGATTTCCTCATCGGCTTCCGTTCTTCCGAAATCAGCATCAAGATTAACGAAAACAAGTTCAGGAATTTTAAGTCCCAAAGCTTCGGTAATTTTCCCACCCAACAGTTCGGAGATCAGCATTTTTACCCCATGGCCTGCGCCACGGAATTTTAATACATATTTGAAATCATCATCAGCTTCTGCCAGAGCCGGAAGAGATCCTCCTTCTCTCAGGGGCAGAATGTAACGCATCACGGTTACAGTTCTTAAATTCTGCATGCAGCAAAAATAAGCTTATTTTTTAATAATTTTTTTAGTGAATTCCTTTTCTCCTGTTTTATATTGCAGGAAATAAACTCCGCTGGTCAAATGCTGAAGTGAAATACTATAGCCGGTCTCTGTCTTATTCAAATGATAAGGAATGATTTTTCCTGAAGCTTCTGTAAGGGAAATTACTTCAAATTTCTTTTTAGAAACGACATTAACCAGGTTTTGAACAGGATTGGGATAGATCTGAATACCGTTTTCTATACTTGTTTCCGCTGTATGCAACGTGTTGACAACAACCAGTTTTGTTTTGGTTGTAGTTGCTCCGCAGGCATCTGTTGTAAGTTTTACATGATAATTTCCTCCCACAGTATAGGTGTGTGTCGGATTTTCCAGCGTAGAAGTCGTTCCATCACCAAAATCCCATGAATAGTTGGCTGCATTCTGAGTTGCATTCGTAAACTGAACGATGCCTGCTCCGGTAAGCTGATAAGTAAATCTGCTGTGAACATCATTGTTGGTCACATACCATTGACCAGGCTGATTGTACACTTCTGTTTTCACAATTTCTTTGATCAGTTGAGCCTGTGCCGGAGTAAGATTTCCATTAAAAGGAACCTGCGTAGGATCTTTCTTGAATATAATAGTGTAAAATGTGTACGCAGCAGCCATAGAACCTATATAACTGGGATGTGATTCATCCTGATCATACAATTCGATGGCCGGGTTTTGCTCTCTGATCGTTCTCCAGACTTTACCTACAGGAGAGACAATGCCTTCATTGTTCATCGCCATTTCCATGTAACGGTTATAAATTTGAGTGTCCATTCCCTGATACGTGCAGACTGTGGGAAGTCCAGGGCAATTGGCTGCATCACCATTTTTTCGGCCCCACGTCATATAGAAAATAACATTTCCACAAGGATTGGATGTTTTAAATAAATTGGAAAGCTGAAGGGCATAAGGATACACCTGGTTTTGTACCTGTGAATCAGGAAACGAAGGAAGCTGGCTCTGTTCCTGCAGTACCACGTAATCCCAGTTTCCCTGATTAATGTCTGTAGTGACATTCGGATTGTTGGCATGATCCTGCAGGGTAGCACCTCCCGGAGTCTGACTGTGATGTTCGAATACATCGCCGTTAGATGTGGCAATACTTTGAATAAGACCAGGTAAATTGTTAACATAAGTATAACTGTTTCCAATAAAAAAGACCCTTTTGGTCGTCTGGCTCAGGATCAAAGAAAATGTAATTAAAAATAAAAAAAGTAGAGTTTTTTTCATAAATTTCAGTTTGAATTCATCCTATAAATATAAATAATATTAAGTAAAACCCATTTGTTTTATGAATTTGATTATAGAAAAGAATATATACTTAGAAAATAAAGAAACGAAAGGTTTTCTTGCTGATGTTTTTTATAAAGACAGCCAAAAAAAACTTCCCCTGATCATATTTGTTCACGGATACAAAGGGTATAAAGATTGGGGAGCCTGGAATCTGATGGCTGAAAAGTTTGCGGAGGCAGGCTTTTTCTTTGTCAAGTTTAATTTTTCACATAACGGAACAACAACAGAAGATCCGTTTAACTTTGGAGACCTCGAAGCTTTTGGAAATAATAATTATTCTAAAGAACTTTCCGATCTTGGAGTAGTAATTGACCACTTTAGTAAAGATCCCCATGTGGATGATGAAAAGATTGTACTGATCGGGCACAGCAGAGGAGGAGGGATTTCTATTATTAAAACCTTTGAAGACGAAAGAATCAACGGTTTGATTACATTGGCCAGTGTGGATACTTTAGATCGTTTCCCAAAAGATGCTGCTTTAGAAAACTGGAAAAATAATGGTGTCTATTATGCTTTAAACGGACGTACCCAACAGGAAATGCCTCATTATTATCAGTTTTATGAAGATTATGAAAAAGATATTCACCGTTTTGATGTAGAACGAGCTGCAGAAATGGCTAAAGCTCACATGTTGATTATTCATGGAACAGAAGATGAAGCGGTAGAGGTGAAGCAGGCAGAACATCTTCATATTCTTCACCCCAATTCAGAGCTGTTTCTGATTGAAAATGCCAACCATACTTTCGGGGCAAAAGAACCATGGGAAGGAAATGAATTACCAAAAGATCTCCATACGGTAACTGAAAAATGTATTGACTTTATCAAAGAAAAATTGAAATAAAACGTTTAAAACTACGTTATTATATAGTAACCACCATAAAATATATTTATGAAAAAAATTATTGCAGGCGCATTTGCGCTTTCACTATGTGTTGTTTCATGTAAAAAAGAAACAAAAACAGAATCTTCTGTAAGCAGTGATACTTTGGCAACCGTAATGCCTAAGGATTCCGTAACAACTCCAAAAACAGATTCAGCAGCAACGGCAGCTCCTTCTGCTCCTGCTCCGGATAATATCATTACCAAAAACGTTGGGAAATATCCTCATGATATTAAATTCTTTGAAGATAAAGGTATTTCAGAAAGACTGAAAAAACTTACCGGAGCTCAGTATGATGAGATGGTAAAGAATTTCAATGTAGAAAGTCCTGTTACGTCAGAAAATGGAATCTACAAACTGACAGGATGCAAACAGCACGATTGTCCGGGATATGCTACAAGCATTTACTATGATGCTAAAAATGACAACCTGAATGTTTCTATCGATAAAAACGGTAAGTTAACAGAATTTGCTGAAAAAGGAAAAATTACTGTTTCGGAATCGCTTAAATCCAAATAATAAAAAAGGAGTGAAACTTTCACTCCTTTTTTTATTGATGATCAATCGATATCTTTAATTCGTTCTAACAGCGTTCTTTTTTACTGATTTTAAAAGACTTCTGAAATTTTTCATGGTCATCATTTCAGTTGAAGGATCGAAGATGGTCACCTTTTGATCTTTCTCCACCGAAACTTCTGAGTATGCTTTCAGAGAATATATTTTCTTCATAGTAATGATATCATAGACATCCATCATTGCAAAAGTTTCATTTTTCTTATATTCATACTGCGTTCCAATTGAATTATCTAAACCGTTTCGCACTTTCATGGTGTAGATGTTTACCAGGAAATTGAAATCAGAATTTCTTTTCAATACCTCAAGATCTTCAGTTTCCGGATCAAAAGGAATACTATTCTGAATGATATTTTCTGCTTTTGCCGTTTTTAAGTCAAAGGCTTTGCCATTGCTTAAATCCTGGAATAGTTGAAACGCTTCCTTGCTCATCATTTCCCGGTGATGCGAATCTACATCCGTTTTGATGTTGTTAATCAGCCACTTTTTATCCTTCGAAAATACCAATGACTTGCTGTAGATCCCGTAATCTTTTTTTACAGGATAATAACATGATTGTAATGTGATTAAGAGAAAAAGGAAGAAGATGTATTTTTTCATCAGTAAATCAGACTATTTAATTAAAATCTTCCATGCTTCTTCAATTTTGCTTTCAAGAAGTAATTTCTGGGCATCAAGATGGATATTTTCATCAGCATGAAAGTCACCTTCAGGCAACACTTCCGTATTGGCAAGCATTCCAAGGTCATTTCCTGTGAAGACTTTGCTGTACTTAATAGAATCTGGAAGCTGATCAAAACCAATTCCTTTTGTTACCAAAGGCTTTGGTACTTCAAAAAGACTGTTTTCATTGCTTCTGGAATACCAGTTGGTGCCTAAACGGGCTACCATATCCAGTTTTTTCTGATCCAGATTTCCGGCTTCATTCAGATATTCTTCTCTGATATGGATTTTCTGAACTTCACAGATTACCAGATTTCCTGCGCCACCCTGATCACCCAATGATTTTACCTCTAAAACCTTGCATTCAAAATTAACCGGGCATTCTTCAATAAGTTTAGGTTGTACAAGATCTGCATCTTTCATGGTAAGACCGGATTTGATAAATTCATTGACTCCGGTTTCGTATTCTGTAGAAGCTAAAGAGATCTGCTGTACAATCGGAAAATTGACTGTTCCGATCACTACTTCAGGCACTTCAATAACATTTTCCAGCGTATGTTTGGTGGTATTGTCACGAACCCTTCTCGATGGTGAAAAAATCAAAATCGGAGGAACCGTACTGAACATATTAAAAAAACTGAACGGAGATAAGTTATTATTACCGTCTTTATCCACTGTAGAAGCCAATGCAATGGGACGTGGTGAAACGGCGGTCTGCATAATGGTCTGCAGTTGTACGGAGGTTATCTCGGAGGGGATTACTGTTTTCATGTTTTTCTTTTAACACTTAAGTTATTTTAGTTATTTCTAATGCTGTTTAGCGGAGAGCACTTAAGTTTGAAAATCTACGATTTTCATTCTTTTGAAAGCTCTTTAAATATTTTAGAGGCAAAAAACTCACAACCTTCATGATAGAGGTTGGTGACATTGAAATTAACTAGGATTGAACGGGGTACTTTTAAAAGATTCATATAATTCATTGTCTGAGCTTTATGAATCTGATGGATATCAGTAACGGATTTTAATTCAAGAACAATTAATTCTTCAATCAAAAAATCACATTTTACTTTACAGTCTATATGACTTCCTTTATATAAAAATGGTATTTCAAGTTCACTTTGATAGTTTAAACCTAACAGATCAAACTCTCTTTCTAAACATTTGTGATAAACCTCTTCATATAGGCCCGGACCAACCAGCTTATGTACTTCTATACAAGCTCCAACGATTTTGTAAGATAAATCATTAACTAATTTTTGAGTCGTCATAATGTAAGAAAATGAAAATCGTAGATTTTCAAAAAACTAAAGTGAACTTAATTTTACCATTATCATATAACTTTAAAAACTAAAGTGTTTAAATAATTATTAAAGTGTTGGAATAATTTTACCGGAAACTTCACCGAAACCTACTCTTACACCGTCTTTTTCTGCCCATGCTTTCATGGTAACCGTATCATTATCTTCAATGAACTTTCTTTCTTCTCCGTTGCTTAATGACAGAGGATTTTGTCCTCTCCATGTCAGTTCAAGCATAGAACCGAAAGATTTTGGATCACTTCCTGAGATGGTACCGCTGGCATATAAATCACCTACTTCCACATTACATCCGTTTACCGTGTGATGTGCCAGTTGCTGGGTCATATTCCAGTACATGTGTTTGTAGTTGCTTTCACAGATCAGGTTCTGATCTCCGTTTTCAGGCTGGATATATACTTCAAGGTTGATATCATAGTTTTTATCACCTTCAAATTTTAAATATTCTAAAACTTCAGGATCCTGTACTGGGGAAGCAGTTCTGAATGGCTCCAAAGCTTCCAGCGTAACCACCCATGGAGAAATAGAAGAACCGAAGTTTTTCGCAAGGAATGGCCCTAGCGGAACATATTCCCAGGATTGGATATCTCTTGCAGACCAGTCATTGAAAACGACCATTCCGAAGATTGCATCTTCTGCATCTTTGGTAGAGATACTTTCTCCCATCTCTGTATTTCTATTGATGATGAAAGCCATTTCCAGTTCGAAATCCAATTGTTTAGATACTCCGAAAACCGGTTTGTCTGCATCTGCTGGTTTCGTCTGACCTTTAGGACGGTTGATTTCCGTTCCGGAAACTACGATAGAGGATGCTCTTCCGTGGTAACCTACCGGTAAATGTTTCCAGTTGGGTAATAAAGCGTTTGCCGGATCTCGGAACATTTTTCCTACATTGGTAGCATGTTCGATGCTGCTGTAGAAATCGGTGTAGTTCTGGATGTGGACAGGCATCATCATTTTTACTTTATCCAGGTCATAAAAAGCTTCTTCAATAGTCTTCTGATCTTTTGATAAAGTGGATCCTTCCTGTAATAAAGTTTGGATTTTAGTACGAACAGCATTGGTAACAGGTTTACCCAGCTCGATAAATTCGTTGATCGTATAGGCTTCAAAAACATTGTCGTCTAATCCTTCAATATCTTCAAAATAACCAAGATCGTACAAGGTAGCAAGATCAATGACCTGATCTCCGATTCTTGTACAGCATCCGATATATTCTTTGTTAAAAACTGCGACTCCGAAAGGAATATTGTGTATAGAAAAATCCGAATTTGAGGAGTAGTCTACAAATGATTTCATAAGTTTAGATTTTAGTTAGATTCAATATCATCCGGAAGAATTCCCCGGTACATTTATTTGGTCTTTTTTGAATAAGAGGCTTCATCAATCCATCTGTCTCGGGTATTGACATCGATAAGGTACAAAATATTGTCCTGCTGTGTCAGCAATAAAGTTTTAGTGACAGGCATTGGGATTTTTTTGTTTTCAAGCATGTCTGCCCGTAAAGAAATAATATTTTTTTTCCTGATGATATCACCGGTGAAAACATTGGAACTGCTTTCTCCAGTTGCTTTATCATCGAAAACTTCTACATAGGTGGCATTATTCCCTTTGATAATAATAAAGTCCCTTTCTGTATGGTCGGCTTCATCTTTAATAAAAACAAACTTTTTGTTGTCAATATTTACATTTTCAAGATGCTGATTGATGCCTTTTCTTTGTTCAAGTCGGTTAAGGATTTCATTCAAAGTACCATATTGAGCTTTAAGCACTAAGGTTCCCAGAAGAAAAATCCCGATTAAAAGTTTTCTCATATACTGTGTTTTATAAAAAAGTTTTGCCAGAATATTGTATCCTGACAAAACTTATATTTTCTAATGTAAAATTAAAGATTCCCTCTTCTTTCCTGCTCTCTTTCTAATGCTTCGAACAATGCTTTGAAGTTTCCGGCACCAAAACTCTGTGCACCGTGTCTTTCAATAATTTCGAAGAATAGAGTAGGACGGTCTTCTACAGGCTTCGTAAAGATCTGTAATAAGTATCCTTCTTCATCATGATCAATAAGTATACCTAACTCCTGAAGTTTTTTAAGATCTTCATCAATATGACCTACTCTTTCAGGAACCATGTCGTAATATGCTTCTGGTGGAGCAGAAAGGAACTCTACACCACGTTTTTTTAATTCAGTTACGGTGTGGATAATATCCTTTGTTGCCACAGCAATGTGCTGTACTCCTTCTCCTTCGTAGAAATCAAGATATTCTTCTACCTGAGATTTCTTTTTACCTTCTGCAGGCTCGTTGATCGGGAATTTTGCATATCCGTTTCCGTTTGACATTACTTTAGACATCAATGCAGAATATTCTGTGTTGATCTGCTTGTCATCAAAAGAAAGGATGTTTACAAATCCCATTACTTTTTCATACCATTCTACAGTTGGGATCATTCTGTTCCAGTCAACATTTCCTACACAGTGGTCTACGTATAATAAACCTGCTTCTTCAGGCTTATAATCGCTTTCCCACTTTTCATAACCAGGCATAAAAGCACCGTTATAATTTTTTCTTTCAACAAACATGTGAACGGTTTCTCCATACGTGTAGATACCGGACATTCTTACCTCACCATGCTCATCAGTTAACGTTACTGGCTCTAAATAAGGTTTTCCACCTCTTTTAGTTGTTTCTTCGAAAGCTGCATAAGCGTCATCTACCCAAAGTGCCAAAATTTTTACTCCGTCACCATGTTTTTTTACGTGTTCACTGATAGGAGATTCAGACTTAAGTCCTGTAGTTAATACCAATCTGATTTTTCCCTGTTGAAGCACATAAGATGCACGGTCTCTTACTCCTGTTTCAGGACCCGCATAAGCTACAGACTGAAAACCGAAAGCGGTTTTGTAATAATGAGCAGCCTGTTTAGCATTTCCTACATAAAACTCAATATAATCTGTACCGTTAATCGGTAAGAAATTTTCTGCTTGAGCTATTTTCTCGGCAAATGTAAGTGTTGACATATTTTCTCTTTTACTTTTATTTTATTGGTATGCAAATTACAAAAAACTTAGACATTGCGAAAATATTCGCACGGATTCATTGAATATATTTAACATAACCTTAAAGAAGAGTTTACTTAAGTATATTTAAGTTTCATAAGTCTAAAATCATCTGCCTACATTTGTTATACAAAAGACAAGTGAAAAAAAATATTTTCGAAACATGAAAGCCGTAGATACTCTCTACGGCTTTCTTATTTTTAAGTTGTTTCAATTTTTCTGTTGAGCATTCCCGCGTCGGGATTATAGTTGTCCCAGATCTTCCAGGAATTATTTATTTTTTTGATAAAATAAATTTGTGTACTCAGTTGATTGACAAAGTGTTCCTCTCCGGTTTCTCCAACTTTAAACAGCAGATTCCAGAACTCCTGAGATTCCAGGATTTTCTTGTCGGGTTCATCGGTCACCACTTGAATATCAAAAACCTCATAATTGGATCTGTTGTTTTTAGTAACCAGCTGAAAGTCTTTATCACATAATTCTTTACTGAACAGTGAAACCCTTTCCAGGAATGGAGAATCATCAAAAACCAGATCTTTAAAAAGCTGGGTATTATGATTGGGAAACTGTTTACAAAACTCAAAAGCGGTTGCACAGTATTCATAAACCATTTTCGTAAGATAAGACTGATCATCAGTTTCCTCTTCTTCCTGTTTCTTATATCTGATAGCAAGGATGTAATCATTGAGATCTTTATATCCTAAGAAAATGCAGATTTTATCAAGTGTTTTAAGAAATCTAAGGTCATTGTGAGTTTTATCCTGGTAATCGTTTTCAAAAAAGCGTTGTAAGGTTACATGGGAAATGGTATTTCCGATTTCAAATTTTTTTCCTCCTTTCAGTTCTTCCGCTTCAGAAAGCTCGTCTTTGATAATTTCAGAAAGAATAATATAATGGCTTCGCTTCCATTCATTCACATTCCCCAAAACAGAATTCCTTACCTTGGAATGTTTTACCACTTCGTCTCGTATCGAATTATATATAGTTTTCAATTTCCTTGTTTTTGAAAGAATTTTATCAAATATACTGCCAAAAATTTAATATTTTTTTATCATTTTATGACAATGAGTTCAAAATATGTTTTAAGTTTTCAATTTAAAAAGGCAGTTTCAAGGACTTTATAATTTGATTATCAGTGTTTAAATCTTTCAAAAGCAGCTCTTTCCAGCATCTCTCTGTCATCCGGATGGGCAATACTGATGAGTTCCTGCGCTCTCTGGCGAAGATTCTTACCATACAAATAGGCTGTTCCGTACTCAGTAACCACGTAGTGGATATGGCCTCTGGTAGTTACGACACCAGCTCCCTGTTTAAGGAAAGGAACAATTCTGGAAATTCCTTTTTTCGTCCTTGCCGTAATAGCTATGATAGGTTTTCCATCATCACTTAATGCTGCACCGCGCATAAAATCCATTTGCCCTCCAATTCCGCTGTACTGGAGTGTTCCGATAGAATCGGCACATACCTGGCCTGTAAGGTCTATTTCAATGGCAGAGTTAATGGCTACCATTTTTTTGTTTCGCATAATATTGATCGGAAAATTCACTTCACTCACGTCTCTGAAGGCAAAGACTGTATTGTCATCCACATAGTCGTAAAGTTTTCTTGTTCCGAAGCAGAAACTTGTAATGGTTTTATTGTCGTTGTAGCCTTTGTATTTGTTGTTGATCACATCATCCTGAATAAGGTCAATAACACCGTCACTCAGCATTTCTGTGTGAATTCCCAGGTCTTTATGGTTGGTAAGACATTTTAGCACGGCATCAGGAATGGTTCCGATGCCCATCTGAAGGGTAGATCGGTCTTCAATAAGCTCCGCTACATTTTTTCCTACGAGCATTTCTTCAGGACCTACTTTGGAACCATAATCTACTGTTGGGAGTTCCTCTTCATGCCAAACCAGTTTATGAATCCTGCTGATATGGATCATCCCGTCTCCATGGGTTCTCGGCATTCTTGGATTAACGATGGCAACAATGATTTTTGCTGTATCTACAGCGGCTCTTGCAATATCTACAGAAGTCCCCAAAGTACAAAAACCATGTTTGTCGGGTGGAGAAACTGTAACGATAGCTACATCGAGAGGGAGAATATTTTTTCTGAATAAAATGGGAATTTCACTTAAGAAAACGGGAACAAAGTCTCCACGGTCAGAATTTACAGCATCACGCACAGGTGTCGAAACAAATAAAGAGTTGATGAAAAAGCTGTCTTTGTATTGTGGTTTTGCAATTTCCACATTTCCCTGCTGGGTGATGGAAACCATTTCCACATTTTGCAAACGATTAGACTGTCTTGCCAGCTCATCAATCAGATAATTCGGTGTACAGGCACTGCCGTGAAAAAATACACGGTTTCCACTTTTTATCGTATATATTGCTTCTTCTGCGCTGATGTAATTATTCATATTTTGTCTTTTTAAAAGGGTGTTCAATGTATTTTTACAACTCATAAAAATACCGCTCTTCTTTCAAAGATAATCTTTATAATTTTATATTCATATAAATATTTTGAGGATATTGTACAGATTTTTATCATATGAATACATCAGCAGTGATTTAAAAACGAAAGGACTCAATGCATTGGCATTCAGTCCTTTCGTTTTGTCTGTTATTTTGATGGAAATTTTAATTAGCAGTTTCTACTGCAGTTTTCTGTTTCATGCTTCCCGTTTCTGCAAATCGTAAATGCCAGCTGAATGCCTCTTGTAATAAATGTGGCGTATGACCTCCTTTTTCACAGGCTCTGTCGAAGTAAGATTGTAGTTCTTCTTTATAATCCGGGTGAACACAATTATCAATGATTTTCTGTGCTCTTTCTCTTGGTGCCAGTCCTCTTAAGTCAGCCAATCCGACATCTGTTACCAGAATATCTACATCGTGTTCTGTATGGTCAGTATGAGAAACCATTGGAAGAACGTGGGAGATATTGTTTCCTTTTGAAGCGGCCTGAGTTACAAAAATACTTAAATAAGCGTTTCTTGCAAAGTCTCCGGAACCTCCGATTCCGTTCATGATTTTTGTCCCTCCGATATGAGTGGAGTTTACATTTCCATAGATGTCGAATTCAATGGCGGTGTTGATGGCAATTACTCCCAATCTTCTGATCAATCCCGGAGTATTGGAAATATTCTGAGGTCTTAAAACGAATTTGTCTTTATATTTTGAAAGGTTTCCTAACACTCTTTCGTAGCATTCCTGAGAAACGGTAATGGATGATGCAGAAGCAAAGCTAAGCTTACCGGAATCGATCAGATCAAATGTACTGTCCTGAAGAACTTCCGAAAACATGGTCAGGTCATAAAAATTACTGTTTTTGAATCCTGTCAGAACTGCATTGGCAACCTTACCGATACCTGCCTGAAGAGGAAGTAAACGGTCTGTAAGTCTTCCTAAAAGAACTTCATTTTCAAAGAAAGCAAGAAGATGTTTGGCGATTGCTGTTGTTTTTTCATCGGGTTCTGCAATATCTGCCGGACTGTCTTTACGGTTGGTAAATACAATAGCCTCAATTTTTTCAGGATCTACAGGAATGCTTTTTCTCCCGATTTTGTTCCATGGTGCAACAATTGGAATGACATTTCTGTAAGGATAATCTTCGGCCTGGTAGATATCATGGATGCCATACACTTCTTCAGGTACTTCTGTATTGATTTCAATAATAACCTTTTTAGCCAAAGCCGCAAAAGTAACAGAATTTCCCACAGAAGTAGTCGGAACAATACTTCCGTCTCTTTCAATATAAGCAGCTTCGATAATGGCTACGTCAATACTCTGAAGATTTTTGGTGTGAAGAAGCTCGGCACTTTCACTTAAATGCTGGTCGATGAAGAGAATTTCACCGTTGTTGATTTTGTTTCTTAAGATAGGATCTACCTGAAATGGCATTCTTTTTTTCAGAACATTGGCTTCTGCCAGTTTTCCGTCAGTACCGTGTCCCAATGAAGCTCCGGTCATCAAAGTGACTTTCAAGTCTTCTGTTTTTCCTCTTTCAGCCAGTGCGGGCAAAATGGCTTTGCTGTCACCTGCTTTTGTAAAGCCGCTGGACCCGATGGTCATACCGTCTTTAATGATTTTTACAGCGTTTTCGGCTGTGGTTACCTTTTGGTGTAAACTTTCTAATCTGATTCTTTCTAACATGTAATATTGATTTTGTTTTAAACCACCATTACTTAGGATGCGATATGAAAAATAATGATGGTCAATATGTTAACCATACCTCACAAATTTACGAAAAAAGACGCTTTAAATAAAGGATTTAAAGCGTCTTTTGTATGTATTCAGTAATACTTTTTGATAATTTTACTGTTTTATTCTAACCATGAAGTTTTATAAGAAGGATCTTCTACTTTTAAAGCTTCTTCTGTAATTTTTAACGGGCGGAAAGGGTCTACCATTACGGCATATTCTTCCGTGAATTTTTTACCGATACTTCTTTCCATAGCACCAGGGTGAGGTCCGTGTACAATTCCACCAGGGTGAAGGGTGAAGTCCATTAGGTCAATATGGTTACGGCTCATGAAATCACCTTCTGTGTAGAACAATACCTCATCAGAATCAATATTAGAGTGGTTGTAAGGTGCAGGAATAGCCTGTGGGTGATAATCGTACATTCTTGCACAGAATGAGCACACTACGAAATTGTGTCCTTCAAAATTCTGGTGAACCGGTGGCGGCTGGTGAATTCTTCCGGTAATGGGTTCGAAGTTTTTAATATTGAATTTATAAGGATAAAAATAGCCGTCCCAGCCTACCACATCAAATGGGTGTGTTGCGTAGATGAAGTCGGTAATCTGGTTTTCTTTTTTTACTTTAATCAGGAATTCTCCTTTTTCATCGATGGGTTCTTTATAAGTAGGAGCAATCATGTCTCTCTCGCAGAATGGAGAGTGCTCTAAAAGTTGCCCGAATTCATTTCTGTATCTTTTCGGAGTGTAGATAGGAGAGTGGCTTTCCAATACAAAAAATACCGTATCATCAGATTTTAGTTCTACCTGATAAATCGTTCCTCTCGGAATAATAAGATAATCTCCTGTTACGAATTCAAGATCTCCTACAAATGTTTTTAAGATTCCGGTTCCGTTATGAACATACAAAAGCTCATCACATTCCGCATTTTTGTAGAAATAATCCATCGATTTTCTTGGCTTTGCCAATCCCATTTTCAGGTCATTATTCATCAAAAGGATCTTTCGGCTGTCCATGAAATCATCTTCAGGAGTAACGTTCATTCCCTTAAACATTCTTGGAGCAACATTCTTTTCCACTGCAATTTTGGGAGTAACATCTTTCGGCTCACCGATAGATTTAATCTGTGTAGGGCGGTGGATATGATATAACAGAGAAGAAATACCATGGAAGCCTTCTGTACCGAAAAGCTGCTCATAGTAAAATTTATCTTCAGGAGACTTAAAGATCGTGTGTCTTTTTGGTGGGATATTTCCCGATTGATGATATCTCATTTTACTTTCATATGTAGTTTCTCAAATTTAATCATTTTTCATGAATTCAATCCATCTATATTTTTTGGATTAAGTTTTGTATTTGAAAAATAATTGTTAGATTTGTCTAACAATTTTAATTTCATGAAACGAATATTATTTTCTATTACTTTTTTATCAACCTATTGTTTTGCGCAGGAGACCGACAGCTTGGGTGTACAGCAAACTAAGAGTCAGGATTCTGCAAAAGTTATGAAGAGGGAATTCAAGACAAGTGCCATTGAGGATGTAGTGGTTACTGGTACCATAAAACCGATGAGCAGGTCCAAAAGTCCTGTGGCAGTGGAGATCTACAGCCAGAAATTCTTTCAGAAAAATCCTACTCCCAGCATTTTTGAAGCCATTGCAATGGTAAATGGGGTGAAACCTCAGCTGAACTGTTCCGTATGTAATACTGGGGATATTCACATCAACGGACTGGAAGGGCCATATACCATGATCCTGATTGACGGAATGCCGATTGTAAGTTCTCTTTCCACCGTATATGGACTAAGCGGAATTCCGAATAGTTTGGTTGACCGAATTGAAGTAGTAAAGGGGCCTGCATCTTCCATTTATGGTTCTGAAGCTATGGGAGGGGTGATTAATATTATCACCAAAAATGCACTGACTGCTCCTAAATTAAGTGTTGACCTGATGACATCGAGTTGGTTTGAAAATAATCTGGATCTTTCCACCAAATTCAATGTGGGGAAAAATGCCGCTTCATTATTAAGTTTAAATTATTTCAGTTTTCAGGAAAGAATAGATCAGAATAAAGATAATTTCACAGATACCACTTTACAAAGCAGAATTTCCGTATTTAACAAGTGGAATTTTAAGAGAAAAGAAAACAGACAGGCTAGTTTTGCTTTGAGGTATCTGTATGAAGACCGTTTTGGAGGAGAAATGCAATGGAATAAATCCTTCCGGGGCAGTGATGAAGTATACGGAGAAAGTATTTATACGAACAGAGCAGAGGTTTTCGGATTGTACGAATGGCCGATGAAAGAACATATTGTGACTCAGTTTTCTTATAATTACCATGATCAGAATTCATTTTATGGATCCAATCCATTCAATGCGACACAAAAAGTGGCATTCGTGCAGACGTATTGGGACCGAAGCTTCGGGAAACATGATATCACAGCCGGACTTACTTTCAAAAGAACTTTTTACGATGATAATACACCCGGAACATTAGCAGCAGATGGGATTACCAATGCGCCGATGAAATCTCCTATCTGGGGAGCTTTTATCCAGGATCAGTGGGAGATTAACGATAAAAATACTTTGCTGATTGGATACAGATATGATTATGATAAAGTACATCATTCCGTACATTCACCGAGGTTTGCATGGAAATTTAATCCTAATCCATACCATACCTTGCGTTTCAACTTTGGAACAGGGTTCAGAGTGGTTAATTTATTTACGGAAGATCATGCTGCATTGACAGGCTCAAGAGAAGTTGTGGTAAAATCAGATCTGAAACCGGAAAGATCGATCAATGGAAACCTGAATTATATCTGGAAAATTCCCGTAGGAAACCGAATGGTAAATCTTGATGCGTCGGCATTTTATACGTATTTCAGTAATAAAATTGTAGGTGATTTTGATTCCGATCCTAACAAAATTATTTATGACAATCTTCACGGATACGGAATTTCAAGAGGTGCTTCCCTGAATGTGGATTTCAGTTTTCAGTTTCCTCTAAGTGTTAATCTGGGAGTGACGTATTTGGATGTCTATCAGAAATTTGATAACGAAAATCAAAAAACACAACAGCTGCATGCCCCAAAATGGAGTGGTACTTATAATCTGACGTATAAGTTTGCGAATAACCTGACCATCGATTTTACAGGACAATTCTACGGTCCAATGCGACTACCTGTCTTAGTAAATGATTTCCGCCCTGAATATTCACCTTTTTATTCACTGGCCAATATTCAGGTGTCCAAGAGCTTCAAATCCGGATTTGAAGTGTATTGCGGGATGAAAAACTTATTCAATTTCAGGCCTAAAGATCCTTTGATGAGACCATTTGACCCGTTTGATAAGCATGTTGATGATCCTATCAACAATCCTAATCATTATACTTTTGATACGGCATACGGTTATGCCCCGATGCAGGGAATCAGAGGTTTCTTAGGAGTAAAATATACTTTAAAGTGAAAAAAATAGCTTTATTTTTAATGTTAGTGCCCTGTTTTTATCTGTCTCAGATGAAGACAGGCACTTTTTCTGATCTTGAAATTCAGCAGAAAGAAAATCCGAAGCCAGTTGTGATCCATCTTTATACAACTTGGTGTGCGGTTTGTAAGATTGAGTCTTTTCGTATGAATAAAGATCAGGAGCTGGTGAATATGATCAATGATCATTTTTATTTTGTCAATTTCGAGGCGGAGAAGACGAAGGAGAAAATTCATTTCCAGAATCAGGAGTTTGAATATCTGCAGAATGGAAATTCCGGAATTCATGAGTTGGCGCTGGCTTTGTCGAAGAATAAAAATCAGCCTGTTTATCCTTTGTGGGTATTTCTGGATAAGCATCAGAATCTGGTGTATTATCAGGAAGGGCAGATGACGCCTGAGAAAATGAAGCAGAAACTGTTGGAGATTTCGGCTTTGTAATTGAATGTTGTTTATATATCATTTCTCAAAGATTACACGAATTACACAGATGCTTGCGGAAAATATGAGTGCGTTTTTTTATGTTTCTGAGTTTTTGTTGGAAAAACGCAAAGGCACAATTCTTTCTTCTTTTATCCGTTTTTAAGACGCGAGGATTTTATCTTCGATAAAATTTAATAATGCTTATAATAGTTCTGAAGAATACTAATAATTAAGTAATAACCTTGCTGAAAATCTTCGTTTTTTGCGCCATAAAACAACTTATTGTTTATTGTTTATTTTTTCTTTGCGACTTTGCGTTTTCCCAGCTTTAAAAGTATTTTTTTATTTCCCACAGATCGCACAGATTACGCAGATGTATGTGTAGAATCTGCAAAATTTGCTAGATCTGCGTGAGTTTTTTAATGTTTTTGAGTTTTGTTTGAAAAATGCAAAGGCGCAAAGTTTTTTTCTTTCTTATGTTTTAAGGCACTAGGATTTATCTGCGATAAAATTATACATTTCTAATACTTTATAAATAATTCCTTGCTGAAAATCTTTGATTTTCTTGCGCCTTAAAAACAATACATTATTTATTTTTCTTTGCGCCCTTGCGCTTTTCCAACAAATTAAATTTCTGCATCAATCAAAACAGCCAGTTGAATGCAAGGTTCATCAGACCGGTTGCTCCATGCATGGTTTGTTGCCCTTTGAATAACGATGTCGCCCGGCTTCAGAAGCGTTTCACCTTCTTCCATAATGAGATAAAGCTCACCGGAAAGAATAATGATATAATCCAGTGTCGGCGTTTGATGCATCATCGGATGAGGTTCATTCTTTTTCCATTCTACACCTAAATCTTTATCCGGCGGAACTACTACATATCGGAAGTAAGTACCGTTCTTAGGCGTTTGTGGAAATCCGGTATTGGGAATTCGGTTTTCAAAATCCAGGCTGGCTGGCATGGTCTGAGTATTCCATACATCTGAAATGATGAGTCCTGGAAAATGTTCGACGGCATTTTCTACCTGTTGGTCTTCAATAATGACAGATTTTCCGTCTTTTGTTCCTGTTACGATTCGTCTTGGTATTTTGTTCATAGATTAATGTTTCATGATCAGTTTATGACCTTGAGTCTGATTGTTTTTTAATATGGAATGTGCCTCCAGAACAGTATCCAAAGAAAGGCTTCCAACGGTTTTATATTGTGGAGGGAGAATCGTTCCGTTTTCAATGAGAGTCTTGATGGTAAGCAAACTGTTCTTATAGTACTCGTATTTTTTTACCATTCCATACGTATAATTGGAGATATTCATAATCAGAGTTCCTTTATTGAAGAGGGTTTCGTGAGCATCTTTGGTGACCAGGGCTGTCACATCCACATACATTCCGTTAATTTTTAAAGCTTCTGCTGTCAATTCTGACATGGAGTTTCCCACCAGATCAATTCCATATTCAAAATGCTGGTTATTATTGGCTTTTACAATATTCTCAATAAGATTTTCTTCTTTATAATTGATGATCTGATGATCTTTTAAACCCAATTTGAGAAGAATCTCTCTGTTTTCCTCACTGCCAACCGTGGCTGTGATCTGCCGGATATTATGTGCTAATAAAAGTTTAATCACAAATGAACCTACACCTCCGGCTGCACCTGTAACAAGGATTGTATTTTCCGGATTTAATTTCAAACGGTTAAAAATCTGTAAAGAAGTAAGCCCCGCTGAAGGAATAGCCGCTGCCTGTTCAAACGAAATATTTTTAGGCTTAAAAGAAACAATGGCTTCAGGAACGGCAATATATTCAGCGTAAGTGCCGTTGCTTCCCATGGAGCCGCTGCCACAGTAGACTTCATCTCCAATATTGAATTCTGTAACTTCCGTACCTTTATCTACTACAATTCCGGATAATTCTCTTCCTAATATCGGGGAACTGATCAGTTTCCGTTCCAATTCATTTTCCAGCATCTGATAATCGATGGGATTGAAACCACTTGCTTTAATCTGAATTAAAACTTCATTGCTTTTAGGTTGGGGTTGTTCTGTAAATCCATCTTCCAGTGTTCCGTTCTTATTTAGAATAACTGCTTTCATTATTGTTAATTTGATACACAAATGTAAAGAAGGAATAGTTTATATTTGCTACTAGTTAACCAATGGTAACTAGTTACCTTCATGAAACTATTATGGCAAAAATCATTGAAAATGGTATCGAAAGAGAAGCAAGCTGTACAGAAGAACTGTTCGCGATGCGGGACAGTCTGGATGTTTTGGGAGGAAAATGGAAACTGATGATCTTACGGTATCTGACGAACAGACCGGATCAGATGATTCATTTTAAAAAGCTGGAACGCAGTATTGAAGGAATCTCTGCAAAAATGCTGAGCAAAGAATTAAAAGAACTGGAAACCAATCTTCTGATCACAAGAACGATTCAGGATACAAAACCGATTACGGTAACATATGCGGTGACGGAATATGGAAAATCTGTATTTCCTGTGACGGAAACATTAGTGAATTGGGGAATAATCCATCGGGAAAAAATCAAAGAATCAATGGGATAATTTTGAGATATTGGAAAACGCAAAGACGCAAGAATTTCCTTTAAATATGCCTTAAGTCGCAAGGATTTAATCTTTGATAAAATTTATTTCTGTTGAATTTTAATTGAAACAGACTTGCTGAAAATCTCCCATTGAGCAAAGTCGAAATGTTCTTACGCATTAAAGAAGTATATTATTAAATTTCTTTGCGCCTTAGCGATTGCTAATCAATCTTGCTTCATAGAGAAAAGATCAAAAATCTGTATTGATCAAAAAATCCTCATACCCGTGAAGAGTTGAGGATTTTAAATACTATCAAATTGTTGATTAGTTTTTATCTAACCAAGACTGTACCAGCTCAGCGTGATTTTCCACCCATTCTTTGGCCGTAGCTTCTTTATTTTTACTCTGTTCCATTTTCATTAAAAGATCAGACATGTTTTCATCATCAAAATGGAGTTTTGAAAAGAATCTGGCCAGCTCCGGATGATCTTTTGCAAAGCTTTTTCTGGAATAGGTTTTAATCTGTTCTGCTTCACCATATATCTTTTTGGGATCATCAAGAAACTTCAGCTTCATTTTTCCAAACATCCAGTGGGGCTGCCATCCGGTTACCACAATCCATTCTTTACGTTGTATGGCATTCTGTAATTCGGTGATCATGGCAATGGTAGAGGAGTTGATCTGCTGAAAATCCAGTTGATAATCAACGATCGCTTTATCTGTTCCGGTAGTTAATCCGGCTCCTTTTTCAATTCCAATAATTCTATGGTTGAATTGATCTTTATGCTGACTGAGCTCTTCAATGGAATTAACAGGAACATATTCCGGTACAACCAGTCCTATACGGCCATTGTCATAATTGGTTCCAAGATGAGTCAGTCCCGGAAATTTAGCCAGCTTTTTAGCATGAGTGTAAGGTAGCCAGACTCCCATGAAAAGGTCTGTATCTTCATTATTCATCGAAGCCAGAATCATATCTGTAGAAGCTTTTTGAATAATCACATGATAACCTTGTTTATCCAGAATAGCTTTAGCAACGTGCGTCATTGCTACATCTTCCGCCCAGCCGTCTACCATTCCTATGGTGATGTATTTAGAGTTTTTTATGTTTTCACACGAACTTAATGCTGTAAATAGTAACATTAAAACGGGTAAAAACAGATATTTAAATTGTTTCATTTTATTGCTTTTTCTTTACAAATCCCTGGGTAATTCGGTCGAGGATAATGGCTAAAATCACTACGGATAAACCACTTTCAAATCCTAATCCGATATCCAGATTATTAATTCCTTCCAGTACTTTCTCTCCCAAACCGCCTGCAGCAATCATTCCTGCAATAACGACCATGGATAAGGATAACAATATGGTTTGATTGATTCCCGTTAAAATCGTTTTCATTGCTAAAGGAAGTTCTACTTTAAATAGAATCTGACGGTTGGTGGCACCAAAAGCTCTGGCTGCCTCTACGATATCTTTTGGAACGGCTTCAATTCCCAATGTCGTTAATCGAACCGCGGGTGGCATCGCAAAAATAATGGTTGCAAAAGCTCCAGGTACTTTACCAATACTGAAAAACAGTACAGCCGGAATCAGGTAGACAAATGCGGGCATGGTCTGCATCAAATCCAGTAAAGGACGAATGATTTTGTCGGCTATTTTGCTTTTCGCAGCTAAAATTCCCAAAGGAATAGAAAGAATAAGAGCGGTAATGGTGGATACAAAGATAAGTGCCAGCGTTTCCATGGTTTCTTTCCATAGACCCATTAAAAATATTAAACTTAATCCGGCAGCCGTTACTACAGCAATACCTTTTCCGGCTTTCCATAATGCCAGCAGGGTAAAAAAGAGAATGATTACATAAAAAGGTGTGCTTGTTAAAACCCATTCAATCCCCATAATGGAGGAGTTTCCCAGATGTTTTATGACATCAAATACAGGCTTTCCGTTTTCTGTGAGCCAATTGATTGCAGTTTCTACATATTGGCCTATATCTATAGTTTTATTCATCTTATTGGTTGTTTGCGATTTCTTTTAATTCTATAATCTCTTCTTCGTTAAATTTGGTGGCTTCTATGACCAGCGATAACTGGGTAACAAGACCTAGAAATTTATTGTCTTCATCAATTACAGCGATGGACGATTTGTTTTCAGAGATCAGTGGTAACATCTCTTCAACAGTCACTTCAGGATAAACTGAAGGAACATTGCTGTTGATAATAGATTCTACCGTAGGTTCTTTCATTTTGGCAATGCGGACCACATCTTTAAGGGTTACAAAACCAAGAAATTTATTTTGAAAGTCTACCACAGGCAAGTTTTCCAGCCCTGTAGCTCTCATTTTTCTTAAAGCTCCTTCCGGACCGTCTTTTCTGAAACGGACCACCGTAGCTTTGTCAAACATTAAAGATCTTGCGGTGATAATCGTTTTACGGTCTACTTTCTCTACGAACGCTTTTACATAATCGCTTGCCGGATTGGTCAGAATATCTTCAGCAGTTCCTATCTGTTCTATGACCCCATCTTTCATGATGACGATACGGTCCCCGATTTTAATGGCTTCGTCCAAATCGTGGGTAATAAAGACGATGGTTTTTTGTAATGTATTCTGCAGTTCAAGCATCTGATCCTGCATTTCAGATTTGATCAATGGATCCAGTGCGGAGAAGGCTTCATCCATAAGTAATACTTCAGGATCATTCGCCAAAGCTCTGGCCAATCCAACTCTCTGCTGCATTCCTCCGGAAAGCTGGGAAGGATATTGGTTTTCAAAACCTGTTAATCCTACAATATCCAGCGCTTTCTGTGCTTTTTTATCGCGTGAAGCTTTATCTTCTCCTCTGATTTCTAATCCGAAACCTGCATTGTCGAGAATTGTATGATGGGGAAGTAATCCAAATTTCTGGAAAACCATACTCATTTCCGTTCTTCTTACTTCCAGCAGTTCTTTGTTGTTTTTTCCGGTAATATCATCGTCATTGATGTATACTTTTCCGGAAGTAGGTTCATTCAGCCTGTTAAGACAACGCAGTAAAGTCGATTTTCCGCTTCCTGACAATCCCATGATCACAAAGAATTCTCCTTCATAAATTTCAAAACTGGCTTTGTTGATTCCTATGGTGCAGCCTGTTTTTTCAAGAATTTCCTTTTTGGAAAAACCTTTATCCAGAAGTTCCTGTGCTTTTTCTTTGTTTTTACCAAAGATGATGGTCAGGTCTTCCACTTTAAGTTTTACTTTTCGAGTGTTTTCATTTTTTTCCATATTCAGAATTTTTCAATTAATAATTTGATATAAAAAATTGTACACCAATTCATTATATACATTTAACTTTCGTTGTTCTGCTGTTGGCAAAAGGATAAAATAATTTGCTAAGCCTTTAATGATAAAAGCTTTAAACAAAAAAATAACAGCATAAAGACCTGCTGGCCTTATGTTTATTTTAAATATTTCAATAGATTATACTCTAGAAAAAGAGTGTATTATGTAAAAAGAAATGATCTTTTACATAGATTCTACAATTAAATTACTGATGAGGTAATTACAGATATGTGTACTGAACAACTTGAATGGCTACATTTCATCAAAATGCTTGCCAGCATCAAAAAACTGTCTATCAATTTTTTATGACGGTGCAAATTTACGAATTTTATATTAAATGGATTTTCAGCTATGTAAGTTGTTGATTTTTAGATCTATTTTGAAATGGTGATTTTATAATGGTTTTTTCTCTTATCATTAAGATTAAGAGAATATTGATGTGAGAAGAAACTTGACGATATTATTTGTAAGGCTATTTTAATAAAACGGCAATAATAGCAAGGATAGCGGGTAATGCCTGAACGAAAAATATTTTTTTAGTGGCAGAGATTGCCCCATAGATTCCGGCAACGGCTACACATCCTAAAAAGAATAATGCCACATTGGTCTGCCATTGTGGATCTTTAATCAAAAAAGACCAGATCAGTCCGGCAGCCAGAAATCCATTGTAAAGCCCCTGATTGGCAGCAAGTCCTTTCGTTGGTTTAAACATTTCTGCAGGCAATGCTGCTTTAAAAACTTCTTTTCCTTTAGTTTCCCATGCGAACATTTCCATCCAAAGAATATAAAGGTGTTCCAGTGCCACAACAGCGATCAGAATTTTAGCAACGATTTCCATGATTCAATATTTTCTCATTGTAAAACTAAAAAAATAAAGTTAAGTTTGAGTATTAATTCTTACAATGGATCCATTCAAATCACATTTAAACAAATTTATTACGGTAACGGACGAAGAATACACTTCTATTGTATCATTTTTTGAGGTAATGGATGTGAAAAAGAAACAAAACCTGATGCTGGAAGGAGAGATCTGCCGGAATATGTTTTTTGTGGTGAAAGGCTGTCTGAGGAAGTTCTTTATCAATGAAAAAGGAGTAGAGAATACCACTCAGTTTGCCATTGAAAACTGGTGGATTACGGATACATTTGCTTATGAGAGACAGCAGCAGACGGATTTTAATATTCAGTCGGTGGAGCATTCTACTATTTTGGTGATTGATTTTAAAAATCAGGAATTATTGTTTGCAAAACATCCCATAATGGAGCGTTATTTCCGGATTGTTTATCAAAGGGCTTATGCAGCTTCAGAAAGAAAAATCCGTTATTTGTCTGAATTTTCAAGAGAAGAACTGTATATACATTTCAGCACTCTGTACCCGTGGTTTATTCAAAGGATTCCTCAATATCTTGTTGCTTCGTTTCTCGGATTTACACCGGAGTATTTAAGTGAAATCAAAGCAAAATTACGATCTTAAACCAGTTTAAGTTTTTTACGGATCATAACCCGGAAATTTGTCATGTGATTAAAAGCTAATGCAATGACAAATCAAAAAAATCAATTTCCGCAACTTTTTTTAAGACTGGCTCTTGCCGTTACGATGCTTTCTGCGGTGGCAGATCGGTTCGGATGGTGGAGTAAAGAAAATTCATCATGGGGAAACATGGAGCGTTTTAAAGAATATACAAGACAGCTTACCTTTTTTCTTCCGGAAGCTTTGAGTACGGTTTCAGCGTATGCCGCTACCTTTTTAGAAATTCTTTTTCCTTTGATGCTGATTTTTGGATTTAAAACAAAGTTTGCAGCCTATGGAAGCAGTATCCTGCTGTTAATTTTTGCGATATCCATGACCATCGCATCAGGACCCAAAGCTCCACTGAACTATTCCGTATGGGTGGGAAGTGCAGCTGCGCTTTTACTGGCGGTACAGCAACATTATTCTTTAACTATAGATCAATTAACCAAAAAAATATAATATTATGAGCGCAAGATTAAATATTGCAACAGTAGATTCAGCAGCCTATAAAGCCATGTTGGGATTGGAAGGATATTTACAGACTATTTCTTTAACACATATTCAGAAGGAGCTGATTAAGATCAGGGCTTCACAGATCAATAAATGTGCTTTCTGTCTTGATATGCATACCAAAGATGCTATCAAATACGGAGAAAACCCTCAAAGAATTTTTATTCTAAACGGATGGACAGAAGCAAAAGAATTTTTCACTGAAGAAGAACAGGTGCTATTGGCAATGACAGAAGAAATTACGCTGATCAGCGATAAAGGTTTAACCGAAGAAACATATCAAAAAGCGAAGTCTTTCTTTGATGATAACCAGATCGCTCAGATCATCATGGCGATCATTACGATCAATGCATGGAACAGAATTGCAGTAAGTACTCATCTTCCGATTGCAAAATAGTGAATTCAGGAAGATGGATGATGGAGGATGAAAGTTGATGAAGACTGCATCATCTACGGATGTTTACTTTATTTTAAGAAACGGCCTTTCAAATTTTTGAAAGACCGTTTTGATGCAAGATGCAAAGTGACAGTGTAACAGGGTTCGGGTATTAATTCTAAAAATAAATTTTTTGGTTCATTTTATTTTTTAAACCGGAATTACATTGTCTCTCCGTTTCTCGGATTATATTTCTAATAATTAAATTAATAAATAGCCACAGGATTTACATTCACCTGAGTAGAACCTACATACAAAGGCTGTCCCAGCACGAATAAAAATTCCCAGACTTTTTGTTTTACCAAAGGACGGCTGTCTATCAGTTCCAGGTTATAAATTCCTTTTTTAGCCAGCATAAACTGGTTGATGGGGAATTCTTCTTTACTTTTGGGGTTAGGATATACTTCGGAAGCCCAGGTGTCACCGCCAAAAGCAACGATTCCCTGATCGGCAAGCCATTTTGCTGCATCCATTCCTATGCCGGGTTCTGTTTCCAGAAATTGTTGATTGTTTTTACCAATTAATTCAAGCCATCCGGTGTTGAAAAGAACGATATCACCTTTTCTCAGAGTAATTCCTTGTTTCTTTAAAACGGATTTAATGTCTTCAACCGTAAATTCTGTTCCTCCCGGCACAATTGATTTTCCATAATGAGCCGTCATATCAAGCACTACACCACGGGTAACGAAAGGAGGTACTTTTTCAACGCCCAGTTTTTTTACGCCTTCTACGGTTACGAAATCTGTTGCCTTGTTTCCGTTATAGTAAGTGTTGTCAATACCAATGTGTCCGATACCGTTCAGTTGTGTTCCAACTCCGGTCCATCCGTTGACCAGTTCATCATTGAAGGTAAATTTATTAGAACCTATGCTTTTTCCGCCCTGTTCTCCAGGCTGGATATTGTATAAATTGAAACTTCTGTGTCTGAAAGCAGGCAGGTTTTTATCAATAGGAACGGCAAGTGCTAACGTTTTACCTTGTTTTACCAGTCCCAGTGCTTGTTTTACAACTTCCGGTGTTAACAGATTGGCTGCTCCAATCTCATCTTTCGCACCGTAAGCCGAAGGATACCATGATTGATCTTCAGGATTGACGAGTGTCTGAGCTTTTAAATTAATGCTGTTGATAGTCAATAGTGTAGCTAACCCGAACATTCTGATCAGATTATTTTTCATTTTTAAAAAGATTTGGGGGTTAAAAGAGGGAAGCAGAAAGCTGGAGGAGGAAATTTATAGATGCGGGATAAGAGATGGATTAGTGTACAATTCAACTCCAATTGTCATTCCGACGAAGGAGAATTTCATTCTTCCAGCTTCCTGCCTTTGTATTAAATTTCGTTCAAAGCAGAACCGATAAAGTTCAATTCTTCCTGTGAAAGGTCAATAGACATTGCTTTTGCGTTTTCGATGGCTTGCTGTGCATTTCTTGCTCCTGCCAATACAACGGTAATGGCTGGTTGTAACGTAGTCCATCTTAATACCAGCTGAGAAAGACTTGCTCCTTTTTCCTGTGCAATAGGTTCTATTTTTTCTAAGAAAATTTTCACTTTATTCAGATCAAACTGTGAAAAATATCCGTTTCTGTGGTCGTTATCTTTTAATTGGGTTTCTTTGAAATATTTACCTGTTAAAAGACCTCTTTCCATTGGGCTGTACACAATAATTCCTGTATTGTTTTCTAAAGAATAAGGGACAAGATCGTTTTCAATAGCACGGTTCAGCATGCTGTAAGAAACCTGGTTGCTGGCAAGTTGTAAAGTTCTGTTAGCCTCTTTCATTTGAGCTACACTGTAGTTGCTTACTCCTGCAGCACGGATTTTTCCCTGTTGAATCAATAATTCCATGGCTTCCATCGTTTCGGAGATAGGTGTAGTACTGTCCGGCCAGTGAAGCTGTAAAAGATCGATATAATCTGTGCCTAATCTTTTTAAGCTCTCTTCAACTTCTTTGATGATGTTTTCTTTAGAAGCCAATTTATAAACCGGAAGTGTTTTCCCTTCATCTTCCGCATCAAAGAAAAATTCTCCTTTGCCGTTATTGCTTCCGTCCCATACCAATCCGAATTTTGTTAAAAGCTGGATTTTTGAACGGTCTTTTCCTTTGATGGCTTCACCAATCATTTCTTCACTCAGTCCGAAACCGTAGAATGGTGCGGTATCAATAGAAGTTACTCCGTGATCCAATGAAGCGTGAATAGAATTGATGGAATCCTGTTTTTCATTACCGCCCCACATATTTCCACCAATAGCAAAAGCTCCGTGTGTGATAGTTGATAATTCTAAATCTGTATTTCCTAATTTTCTATATTCCATTTTGTTTGTTTTAAAATTGTTGTGTTAAACCACCCCGTCAAAAATTCTTTGAATTTTCGCCACCCCTCCGGAGGAGGGGGAATTCTCGCCGTTTCAATGGTGACACTTTTAAGAACTTTTCGGATTTAAAAAGAAGTAAAATGTTCTTTTCTGTATTCTGAATAGCAACTTATTTTTATTGAAGTGTCTGAAAGCTTTTGTGGTGGTTGTGGTTAAAAATTATCTGTTATTTATTTAATTCTTTTACAATAGCTTCTCCAACGCTTTTTGCAGATTGTGGATTCTGTCCTGTGATCACTCTCTGATCGGTTACCACATGATTCTGCCAAAGCCCGGATTTTTCAAATTTCGCTCCTCTTTCTTTCAGTTTATCTTCCAGTAGGAAAGGAACTACGTTGGTTAATTTTACTTCAGATTCCTCTTCATTGGTAAAAGCATTGATCTTTTTACCGTCTACAAGATATTTCCCGTTATTCAGTTTGATATTCACCAAACCTGCAGGGCCATGACATACTGCGGCTACAATTCCTCCGTTTTCATAAATTTTGGAAGCGATATCTGACAGTTCTTTATTGTCTGCAAAATCCCACATCGCTCCGTGTCCTCCTGCATAAAAAATGGTTGAGTATTCTTTGGGATTCACCTGTGATGGCGTCATAGAATGATCAATCTTGTTTTTGTACTCCTTGTTTTCCCAGAATTCCTTGTTGACAGGATCTTTCAAATCGAAGCCGTCTACCGGAGGAGTTCCGCCTTTCGGGCTTACAAAGTCAATTTCATATCCCGCTTGGTGAAGAACTTCCCAAGGGTGAGAAACTTCTCCCAGATAATATCCTGTATCTTCACCGGTACTGCCTTTTTTATCATGGCTGGTAACAACAAATAAGATTTTCTTTTTCATATTCTTTGATTTTTTGGTTTGTGCCTGAACGAATCCAATCGTAAAGACTGCCAGCATTAACAACGCTAATTTTTTCATAATTAAATGATGTTGGTAAGATAAATCTGTGGTTTTTCCTGAAGCTTTTCATCTACCAAAGCTCCGAAAGCCTGGATATAAGGCTGCTGATTGTGCTGATCCAATCCTTCTTTACTTTTCCAGATTTCGTAGAAAACAAATTCATTTTTGTCTTCAATTCCCTGATGAAGACTGTAAAGTTCACATGCTTCTTCTTTTCTTGTTTCTTGTACCATATTCTGTAGAACTTCCAGTACTTCTGCCTGATGTTCTGCTTTGGCTTTTATAATCGCTGTAAGATGAATTTTCATAATTAAATAAATTTTTCAATTGAGTTATAAATAGGTTTCCAATCCAGTTCTGCTTTCGCTTTATCCGAACTGCATCTGCTGTTGGATGCAAATCCGAAATAACCTCCTGCAGGACCGAATTTATCAACTGCTTTCTGTATACTTAACGATTCTGCAGGTTGTAGTCTGTATTTTTTACTGATGTTTTCTGCAATGTTTTTTAAAGAAGAGGAACCGTTTTCTGCATAATAGATGGAACCTCCTTTTGCTTTTTCCAATGCGAGTACATACAGATCTGCGAGATCTTCAATATGTAAGTTTGACCAGATATTTTCGCCTTCACCAAAATAAACTCCATGCCCTTTTTCCTTAGAAAAGTTAATAAGAGCCGGGATCTGGATACTGTCTTTTTTAATTCCTAAACCTTCTCCGTAAACCATGGTAGGAACAATAACAATACTTCTTATGCCTTTGTTTGAAGATTGCAGTACATAATTGTTGATCAATACTCTTGATGCCATTTCGAGTCTTGGCTGTAAAGGGAAATCTTCTCTGAAGATAAAATCACTTTTTTGACCATTTTCTTTTCCTCCAAAAATAGCAGAGCCTGAAGTGAATATAAACGTTTTCTCACTTCCTTCCAATGCTCTGATAAAGTTATCTGCTGCATAAGGATCATCTGCTGAATCTGCATTATGAATAACTGCATCCACACCGGAAACTGCTGTTCTGATAAGATCTTCATCATGGATATTCCCCACAATGGTTTTGATTCCTAATGATTCCAGTTCCTGCACATGGGTTTCATTACGAACCAGGCCTGTCACTTCATAATTCCTGTCTAGGAGTTTTTTTGCGATAGTTCCGCCAATATAGCCGGTAATACCTGTGATCAGTACTTTTTTCATGATACCAATTCCGGTTTCAATTCTTTTTCAAATACATTTCTTACGTGCTCTCTGTACAATTTCATATCACGCTCTACATTGGCATTTTTCTCTACATCATGAAAGTGAAAGCTTTCCATTTTTTCTAACGAAACAAAGGCATTCATTCTATGGAATCCAAATAACGGGCCTTCATCCACACTTTTTTCGCTGAAAAATTCTCCGGGAAGCGTGAAGGCAGTTGCAGGAGCATTCCAGCTGGTAGTCAGCATATATTTTCTTCCTCCAAGCATTCCTCCTGTTCCGTAGTTGATTTCGGGGTTATCAGCTTTTCTTCCGTCGCTCATATAAATTCCTTTGGCATGACCTGCTGTGAATACTTCGTCAATATATTTTTTCAATCCGTTAGGCAATTGGAACCACCAGATAGGAGTGTGGTAGATAATGTAGTCTGCCCATACAAACTTCTCCACCTCTTCATTTTTGTCGTAGCTTTCACTTACATTGGTTATCTTTACTTCTACGTTGTCAAATTCTTTAAGAACGGCTAATGTATTGTCTGCAATAGTTTGATTATATTTTCCTCCGGAATGTCCGAAATTCTGTCCTCCGTTGATGATTAGTACTTTTTTCATTTTTTTATGATTGTTTAAATTTTACTCTGCAAAGTTATAACGGATATATGTATAATAAAAATAATATAAATTATAGATTGTTATTATTTTTGTGATAGTTTGTTTTTTTGATTGAGGTTATGAGGTCCGGGTTGCGGGTTACGGGTTGTGGGTTTCGAGGTTATTTTAACCAGCAGCTAATCATTCACAATTGATTTTGCGCAGCAAAAATTGACTATCGACCATTTCCCTTTTCATGGTAAAATGTCATATTCTCTCTGAGCTGAAATTCCTTTCCGTCATGTAAATTTGTTTAATAAATTGAAGGAGAATGATACAGATAGCTGTTTTTAGTGATGTGCATGGAAATCTTCCGGCATTGGAAGTAGTGTTGAAGGATATTGAGCAGAGGGGAATCAACCAGAGATTCTGTTTGGGAGATCTGGTAGATTTTGCACCCTGGGGAAATGAAGTGATAGAAAAAATAAGAAGTCTGAACATTCCCTGTCTGATGGGAAATCATGATGAAAGAATTGCATTTGATATTCCTGTTGTTCCTTTATCCAAACATTCAGAAGAAGAAACCATTGCCAGATTCATTGCGATAGACCATTCAAAAAAACATATTACAGAATCAAACAAAAAATTTCTTTCCGAATTACCTTTTCATTTAAAATTAAATTATAAAACAGGTAAAAAGCACTGGAATATACAGTTAGTACACTCCAGTCTTGAAAGCAATGATACCTACTTATATGAATCTAAGAATGATGAGGTTTTCACATCAATGCTGAAGAACGCGAATGCTGATCTCATAGTGATGGGGCACACCCATTTATCATTTAAAAAACAGTTTGAAAATAATACCTGGGCTGTCAATTGTGGTTCTGTGGGCCGTTCTAAAGAAGAAAACAGACTGGCTTCTTATTTAATACTGACTTTAGATGAGGAAGAAATTATTCCTGAAATTATACAGCTGCCTTATCCGATTGATGAAACTGCCCGTCAGATAAGGGAAAGCGGAATTCCGGATTATTATGCGTCATTTTTGAAACATGAAAACATATCAATATTATAATTATTTTGTAATTTTGCATTATAATATTAATAATTAAGTCATGGTTAATTTAGAATGGTATCGTACTTTTAAGGCGATCTATAAAACCGGGACATTGACAGGTGCTGCCGATGCTCTGTTTATATCACAGCCGGGAGTGAGCCTTCATTTAAGCTCATTGGAAGCTTATGTAGGATACAAACTATTCGACAGAACGGGTCGGAAAATGATTCCGACAGAAAGAGGAAAAGTATTATTTAACGCAGTTGCCGAACCTATTACCAAACTGGAAGATGTAGAGAAAAATTTTCAAAAATCGACAGAGAAGCATACTCCAACCATCAGTGTCGGAATGTGTTTTGAGACTTTTCAGACCACTTTGGAGCAATATGTTTCTTCACTACCTTTTAATCTGATTATCAGTTTCGGAGAATATCCTGAAATGCTGGATCAGCTGGATAAAGGCATTCTTGATCTGATCATAACTCCGAAAAAAGGATCTTCACCCAATATCGAACATGAAGCATTCTCGTCGGAACAAATTGTTCTGGTAGGAGGGAAGGATGTGGATAAAACAGCTTTCAATAAAGTGTTGAAGACAAAAGATGCGGAGCAGATAGAGGAGTGGCTGAAAAACGAAAAATGGTACGGAACTACCGGTGATATGGAACACCTTTTCCAGTATTGGATATTGAATTTTGGTCATAAACCGAATTTCCGTCCTAATTATATCGTTCCCAATATGAACTCAATCATCCGTTGTCTTAAAGGGGGGACAGGATTAGCCGTTGTTCCCGATTTTTTATGCAGAAATGACATTGAGAGCGGAGATATTCAGCTGATCTGGGAAGGAAAGAAAAAATTTGAAAATACTCTGTATTTCGGTTGTCGTAAGAAAACCAATTATCAAACAGAAATAGAGCATATTAAAGGCTTATTCCGTAAGGTGATGGCTTAATACAACCATATCTCTCATCTGTAAACCGTTTTCATAAATAGGATCCGGATAATTTTGAATAAAAAAATCTTTCAGGATTCCACTTTTGATGAATCCGTTTTTCTCATAAAATCTGATCTGTTGGAAGCCGGTATCCGATGTTCCAACAGTCAGTGTTTTATAATGATTTTCTTTGGCAATTTCTTTTGCTTTATTCATCAGAATACTTCCGATGCCTTTACTTCGGTAGCTTTCAATGACGGCAACATTTTTAATTTCCAGTTCAGTATCACTTTTTCTGTACAATGCCATCACCGCAATGCTTTCAGTGCCGTTATGCAGAAGATAGATGTCAGAATTGAAAATGTATTGATTAATTGCTTCCTGGGTTTCATCTGCCATCAACAAAAGAGGATAAGGAATTTCCTCACCAGAATGCAGCAGACTGAAGGTAAAATTTTCCATTTACAGACTCATATGAATAAGTGGATAATCTTTTCCTGAACCATCTTTTTCAGATCTTCCCGTCTTTTTGAACCCCATTTTTTCATAAAACCCGATGGCCTGAGGATTTTGTTCATTGACATCTACTTTCGTCAATCCGGTTTTCTCTTTCATAAATTGATAAAGCGTTTTTCCATAACCTTTTCCACGGGCATTATTATGAATGAAAAGCATTTCCAGATTGCCTTCTGCTACAGAAGCAAACCCTTTGGATTCATTATCTTCAGTAATTAAATAGACTTCCAGGTTAGGAAGGTAATCTCTTGGAATGGCTTCTTTGAAATAATTGAAATCCTCTTGAGCAAGAAAATCGTGCGTTGCTTTTACTGCTGATTCCCATATTTCCATAATTCTCGGATAATCCTCTGCTGTAGCCAATCTGATATGTTGTGACATGATTTTTAAATTTTAAGCAAAAATAGAGAAAATTGAGATGAGATGCGAGGAGAAGGGTGAATTTTGAGGCTAGAGGCTAGAGGCTAGAGGCTGGAAGTTAGAAGTTATAAGTTATAAGTTAGAAGTGGCTTGATAAGCTTTATCAACTACAATCATTCCCCTTCTCTGAAGGGGTGGATTTTTGCAAAGCAAAAAGACGGGGTAGTTTAAACATCATCTTAAGAACCTCATTAAATAACAATTTTTTAACAGGAACAGTAAAATTGGTAGGCAGGATTTTCAATTTTTTATTGCAAATTTGTTTATCACTTTATATTAATAATTAAAATAAAGATTTATGCAAAAGAAAACCTATATAGGACAACCTGTGGTAACATTAAATAACGGAGTGGATATTCCGGCTTTAGGATTCGGAGTATGGCAGATGGAAGATCTGAAAGAATGTGAAAATGCAGTCATCAAAGCTATTCAGACAGGATATAGAATGATCGATACGGCTGCTATTTATCAGAATGAAACGGCAGTAGGTGCTGCTGTGAAAAATAGTGGTGTAAACAGAGACGAACTGTTTATCACATCCAAAGTATGGGTTCAGGATCATGGATACGAAAAGGCGAAAAGTGCTTTTCAGAGAACATTAGACAGATTACAGATGGATTATCTGGACATGTATCTTATCCACTGGCCATACGGAGATTTTCTGGGTACATGGAAAGCTTTGGAAGAATTATATCACGAAGGAAAAATCAAAGCGATTGGAGTATGCAATTTTACTGTAGAGAAACTTGAAGAATTAAAAGCAAGTTCAACTGTTTTACCGGTTATCAATCAGATTGAGCTGCATCCTGTTTTCCAACAGAAAGAATTACAGGTGTATGACAGGGAAAATAATATTGTAACACAGCCATGGAGTCCGCTAGGAAACGGTAATGCGAATCTTTTAAGCAATCCTGATCTGAAAGCCATTGCAGAAAAATATGGTAAAACCGTAGCTCAGGTAATCTTGAGATGGCATCTGCAGGAAGGATTTGTAGTGATTCCCAAATCTGTAACCCCTTCAAGAATTGAAGAAAACTTTAATGTATTTGATTTTGAGCTGACAGAAGATGAAATGAATGTTGTCCGTTCTTTAGATACAGGAAAAAGATTATTCTTTGATCCTAAAGATCCTGAATGGGAGCAAAAAATGCTAAATTCCGTAGCGGATATTTAATAAAAATAAAGAATAAAAATCTTCCCACAGTTTTCAGTATTTCACAGGTTTCAATCTGTGTTTCTATGAGATCTGTGGGAATTGTATTTTTATTCAGGTGAGGAATATCATATCCCGTTGAAAATGAAGTATTCCTATTTTTTGTACCTTTTTAATTAAAATGATTTTTTATGTTCTGGCCGGATACCATCAGTAAAAAACTAGGGATACGATATCCCCTTATTCAGGCTCCGATGTTTGGAGTGAGCACCGTAGAGATGGCTGTTGCAGCTGCAAAAGCAGATTGTCTGGGATCGCTTGCACTGGCCGATCTTTCTGCAGATCAGTCTGTGGAATTGATCAGAGAAATGAAGACGCTGACTGATAAACCCTTTGCTGCGAATATATTTGTTCATCACATTCCTGAAGTGACTGATGCTTTAAAAGAAAAATATAGTAAAACCAAGCAGTTTATAGAACAGCTGGCAAAAGAAAATGGGATAGAAGTTTATCTTCCGGACCTTGAAACAATCAATATAAATGGCTATCATGAACAGGTAGATGCGATTATTGAAGAAAACTGTAAAATTGTAAGCTTTACTTTCGGAAATCTTGATGATCAGAGTATCCGGAAATTAAAGGAAAAAGGTGTCACCCTTATCGGAACATGTACTTCTGTAAAGGAAGCTTTATTGCTTGAAAATTCCGGTATTGATATTATTTGTGTTCAGGGAATTGAAGCTGGAGGGCACAGGGGAAGTTTTGAGGCTGAACATATTCCTCAGATCGGAGGGTTGTCTTTGCTGTCACAGATCTATGATCAGGTAAATGTTCCTTTGATCTATGCAGGAGGAATTTATGAAGCAAGAACCTTAAAGGCAGTGAAAGATTTAGGCGCACAGGGATTTCAGGTGGGTAATCTTTTACTGGCATCTAAGGAAAGTGCTCTTTTGCCTTTTGAAAAAGAACGATTGAAAAAAGTAACAGAAGATGAAATTGTTTTAACGAAGAGTTTCTCCGGAAGGTATGCCAGAGGAGTGAGAAACCAATTTATAGAAACAGTAGAAAATTCAGAATATATTTTACCTTATCCTTATCAGAATAAGCTGACCAATGCTCTTCGTAAAGCAGCAAAATCTTTGCAAAATCCGGAATTTGTAGGAATCTGGGTGGGACAGTCCATTCACCGGTACAGCGAACTTTCTACTGAAGACATTTTGAAAAAACTGATCGAAGCATGTGAAAGATAAAAACTGTATGTTTTAATTTGATGATAATTTTATATTTTCGTACATCAATATTCTTGACCTGACCAAAATATAAAACTAAAACCATAAATGAAATATTCAGAAGGAATTCAGAGATCGCTTCCATTCGGATATCTTTTTCTCGTTATCATGGGAATACTAAAAGAAAGTGTATTCTACTATCAGATCAATATCAATATTCTCAAGTATTCAACAATCATGGACATTCTGATAAGTCCGATTGCTACTTTAACAGCTCATCCCATTATATTGATTGCCCTGATTGGGGTTGTAGTATTTTCATTTGCTTTTCCCTCTTTTTTATCAAAACAAGCCAATAAAAATAAACGTTGGGCATTACAAATGGCATCTCTCAAAGAACATGAAAACATGAGTAAGGAGGCTATAGAAAATCATTTTACCAATATGTTTGTGAGATTTCTGGCCATGATGTTACTGTCTTTCTTTGTAGGAATAGGATGGGGAGAAGGTCTCGGGCTTACGAGGAAGATCAAGGAGAATAAGCTTAAATATGACTATAAGTTAAACTATGGTGATGAAAGCTTTGACCAGGTACATCTCATAGGATCCAACAGTATGTATTATATTTATCTTGCCAAAGGAAATAAAACGATAAAAATAGCACCGATAGGTTCCATTAAAAGTATCGAACTGACGAATAACAAAAAATTGAGTGATAATTAGAGCGTATTCATAATAAAAAAGCTTCAGATTGAATTTCTGAAGCTTTTTATTTATTTTGTTAAGTCTAAACCGCCAAAATTTCCGGAGCTCATCATGAGATAAACGCCATCCGTTTTATCCAATGTATTCCAGTAGGCATGCAGATCTTCAGCATTGGTGAAAACCTTCAGTTTTTCATTCTTGAATTTTTCTTTTATAAACTCAGGAGATATGGGTTCCATTCTCTTGATCTTCAAAGCATCTTCAGAGTAGAAAACAATAGCTTCTTCCAGACCGTCCATGGCGTGATCATATTGTTCAAGAAAAGCAGGATTTAAGCTGGAATAGGTATGAAGTTCCAAAAATCCGTATTTCTTATCATTTTTAAATTGCTCTGCGAAGGCTTTCACAGCTGCTTTCACCTTACTTGGTGCATGGGCAAAATCTTTGTAAAGAATTCCTTTATCTTCTCTTTCTACTTTCTCAAGACGCTTGGATGCTCCTTTGAAACTCATGATCGCCTCATAGAAATCTTCATCCATAATGCCAAGCTGCTGGCAGATATGTCTTGCACCCTCAAGGTTCAACAGGTTGTGGGCTCCAAAAACAGAAAGAGGAACATCTCCCATTTCGGTTTTTAAATACACTTTACCGTTATTGATTTCGTATTCAGGAGTTTTGTAAGGGATCTTTCTGAAATAATTCTCTGCATTTTCCACTACCTTCACCACTTCCGGATCTTCTTCATTATACACAAGAACTCCGCCTGCTGTAATGCTTGCTACAAACTTTCTGAACTGCTCGATATAATCATCAAATGTTTTGAATACATTGATATGATCCCACGCAATACCGCTCATTAAAGCGATATTAGGCTGATACAGTAAAAATTTCGACCGAAGATCAATAGGAGAAGAAAGATATTCGTCACCTTCCAACACCATGAAATCATTATCCTGAGTAAGTTTTACCATACAGTCGAACCCTTCAAGCTGTGCACCTACCATAAAATCCACATCTTTCTGATGGAAATTCAGTACATGAAGAATCATTGAAGTAATGGTAGTTTTACCATGTGATCCTGCAATAACAACTCTTGTCTTATTTTTAGACTGTTCGTACAGGAATTCAGGATAAGAATATATTTTCAGGCCCAGTTCTTTTGCTCTTGCCAGCTCAGGATTATCCTGGTGTGCATGCATCCCAAGAATGACTGCATCAATATCCGGAGTGATTTTTTCCGGAAACCAGCCCATTTCCTGAGGCAGAATTCCTTTCTTTTCCAATCGGGATTTTGAAGGCTCAAAAATAGCGTCATCAGAACCTGTCACCTGATATCCTTTGTCTTTTAATGCGATGGCGAGATTATGCATGGCGCTTCCGCCAATGGCAATGAAGTGGGTTTTCAATTGTATTTACTGTTTTTTAACATTAGTATTAATGATCTGCTGGAAAGCTTCAAGAATATTGTTCCAGTTGGTCTGATAGTTCGGAATAATCATACTTGCATCCGTTTTACTGCCTTCATTAGGTCCTTTCTTAACGTTGATGGAAGTTGAAATATTATCGTACAGTTTTTTACGGTCTTCCTGTATCCTTCTGAAATTATTCTGAGAAAGAACCTGATCCAGTTTCTTTAAATCTTCATCAGAAATCTTAAAATCCTGTTTGTATTTCTTACCCTGTCCTTCAAAAGAATAGTGTACAATATTCCCTTTGATCAGGAGATTTTCATAAACAGGAGCATAGCCTCCGCTTTTCGAATAGCTGATATCAAAATCCGAATAAATCTTTTGGCTGTTGCATGAAACTAATACTATGATTGCGAATAAGATTCCAAGTATTTTGTTCATAATTTTTAATTTACTTTAATTATTTGAGTCCTTTTGTTCTAATTTTTTAGCTTTAAGTTCTTCATCATAACTGTGTAATACATTGAAATCTTCTGTCTGCTCTATGGCAGTCATGATTTTCAATAAAATTTCCGGTGCTTTTTCATTATCATAATCAATATCCAAAGGAGCTTTGAATTCCATCGTAGGCTTCACACCGGTTACCTTCACACGGAGTCCTTTTTTATCAAAAGCTCTTCTGAATCCGTTTATTTTGATTGGAATCACAATAGGACGCTGATTTTTCACCAGTTTGGCTGTTCCTCTTCGCCCCTGTGCAAAAGCCGATGTAGTTCCTTGAGGGAAAGTAGCTACCCAGCCATTGTCCAATGCTTTCATAATATTATCAACCTCGCTCATATCTACCATTCTGTTGACATTTTTTCCTTCAGCTCTCCAGGTTCTTTTTACAGTTACAGCACCTGCAATTTTAAAAATTTTAGGAAGAATCCCTTTATTCATGGTTTCTTCAGCTGCTACATAATAAAAATCAATCTTTGGGTTCAGCAGATAGATCGGGTTTTTTATCGTATCTAAATATCCGTTGTTTACAGCACAGAAGGCATGGTACATTGCTGCCACATCCGCAAAATACGTCTGATGGTTGGATACAAAAAGTACGTTAGAGTCCGGAAGATCCACAAGGTGCTCTGTACCGGTTATTTTTAACTTATTAAAGCCATTGAATCTTCTGTAAGAAACAATACCTAAAATAAAAATAATAAACCTTTTCAAAAAATAAGGAGTTCCGAATGCATCGGTGAAAATATTTTTCTTCGCCATCTCTCAATTAAACACGGTAGTGCAAAGTTACATTTTTTTCAGCAACTGACTGAATTCACTTAATATCATCGCTGTAGCTCCCCAGATGATGTATCCGTTGAAATTAATGACAGGAACATCATGTCCGCCCGCACTTGGCAGAGCCATAATTTCCGGGGTGTCCGACAGATTTAAAAAGGAAGTGATAGGAAACTCTATGGTTTCCACAGCTTCTGTCTGCTGAAGAACAAAGGCCGGATTCTTTTTAGTATAAGAGATATAGGGGTATACATAAAAATTGCTTGGCGGAATATAAATAGGAGACATTTCTCTGATAATCCTTACATAATGTTTATCGATTCCGATTTCTTCAGAGGTTTCCCGAACTGCAGTTTCAGCAAAATCCCTGTCCATTTCCTCACGCTTTCCTCCAGGCAGTGATATCTGCCCGCTGTGTCTGTCGTGCTCATTAATCGTTCTTTGAATCAATGGAAAATACCACTCGTTATCTTTCAGGTATAAAACAATATTGACAGCCGCAAATTTGGGATTCTTTGACAATACTTCATCATACGTAAAAACAGGGCGGTAGGGAGGTGAAAATACTCCATGTGCGTGTTCACCGGGAAGTTCTACGCTTTTTATTTTTCTCAATAAATCTTTTCCAAAATTTTCCATAGCTCAAATTTAGCAATATATCTTGAAGAAATAAATGCCTTAACATTAATTAACCTATGAAAATAGCAGGATTAAAAGCTCTCAACCCTTAATCTGACAGGGAGATTATTGAACTAAAATAACAGGGATATGCTTTACCTGAAAATTAACAGAATTGGCAATGAAACAAAATTCATTGGCTTTATGATGGAGCTGTTCTGCTTTTTCTTTCATAGATTCTTCAGCGACAGTTACAGTAGGATGCAGAGTTACTTCTGTAAAATGTCCGCTTCCACTGGCTGTTTCTCCCATAATTCCTGTTGCTTCATCAGTATAGTCTGTAACAATAATGCCTGCTTCTGAACAGAAATGAAGATACCAAAGCATATGACAGGAGGAAAGTGAAGATAAAAACATTTCTTCGGGATTATATTTTGCTTTGTCACCTCGGAATGCAGGATCTGATGATCCTTCAATCACAACTTTATTTTCTGCAGAAATAGTATGGCTTCTTTCATAATCTCTGTAACTGCTGGTTCCTGTTCCCTGGTTTCCTGTCCACTGAACGGTAATTTTGTAATGGTGGTTTTTCATATTTTAAAGATAAAAGATAAAAGATAAAAGATAAAAGATAAAAGATGTTGTCGTTAAAATTCAATAGGGGTGGGCTTTAGCCCAGCCTCCATAAACAAAAAACATCCATTGGCTTTAGCCGAAACTTATAGCAAGAAAGATAATAAAAAAACCTCCAGTACAACTGAAGGTTTTAAATTTTTTAATTAGAGAATTCTATCAATTCTTCTTTTTTGGCATTGTAGATTTTGTATTCTAAATATTTAAAAGAATCTCTTGGAACAATGGTTACCCACTTTTTGTATTTGATAAACCATTTCATCTGGATACTTTTAATGCCTTTTGTAAGGTAGGCTTCCACAAATGGGTGTACATGCAGGTAGACTTTTCCTTTTTCTTTCTGCAGGATGTTTCTTAAGGTTTCACCCATTCTTTCCACGATAACAATAGGAGCTACAATTTCTCCGTCTTTGTTCGGGTTTTCTTCTTTGGTGTCGATCTGTTTTTCCGGACGGTTTCTCTGTCTGGTGATCTGGATCAGACCAAATTTACTTGGAGGAAGGATTTTGTGGCGAGCCTTGTCGCGCTTCATTTCCTCTTTCAGATGCTCGTAAAGATCTCTTCGGTGATCAGAATTCGGCATATCTATGAAATCGATAACGATGATACCTCCCATATCGCGGAGGCGAAGTTGTCTTGCGATTTCTGTAGCGGCCATTTTGTTCACTTTCAGTGCGTGCTCTTTGTTGACAGCAGTTCCGGTAGTAATATTGTTTCCGGAGTTGACATCTACTACGTGAAGTGCTTCTGTGTGTTCAATAACAAGATAGGCTCCTTTGGAACTCGGAATGTTGACGTGTTTTCCGAAGCTCTGTTTAAGCTGTTTTTCAACATTGTAATATTCCAGAAGGGGAATATGAGAATCATAAAACTGGACAATATTTTTCTTTTCAGGAGCAATTACTTCAATGTAATTTTTCATTTCGTTGACCATTTGCTCGTCGTCGCAGATGATATTCACGAAGTCCTGATTAAAATTGTCTCTTAAAATAGCTGAAGCTTTGTCTTCTTCGCTTAAAACTTTGGACGGAACTTTATTTCTCTGGATGTTTTTGAAAGTGCTTTCCCACTTCTGAACCAGCTGATTCATGTCATTATGCAGGTCCGCTACTTTTTTTCCTTCTGCTACCGTTCTGATAATCACTCCGAATCCTTCAGGCTTAATGCTGTCGATCAGAGTTCTCAGTCTTTCTTTTTCCTCAGAGCTTCTGATCTTTTTGGAAATAGAAACTTTATTGTCAAAAGGAATTAAAACCAGGAAACGTCCTGTTAATGAAATCTGGGTAGAAATTCTAGGGCCTTTGGTAGAAATAGGTTCTTTCGTAATTTGTAAGAGAACTACATCGTCCTTGGCAATTACTTTGTCTACCGTTCCGTTTTTGTCTATTTCGGGTTGTATCTCGAAATTCTTTAAGCTCGAAGTGCTTTGTTTTTTAGAAATAGTATCTTTTAAAAACTTTCTGTATGTAAGATACTGCGGTCCCAGATCCTGGTAATGCAGAAATGCATCTTTGTCATATCCGATATTGACGAATGCTGCATTCAGATTGGGTGCCAGTTTTTTTACTTTTCCTATAAACAGATCTCCAACTATAAAATCGCTTTTGTCTTCTTGCTCATGAAGTTCACATAGTCTTCCGTCTTCCAGCAGCGCAATCTTTGTAAGATCATCTTCATGCGAAACTATTAGTTCTTTCTTCATTTTTTAATAAGATAAAATTGTTAAGATTATAGGAAGTGGATGTTTTTTATCGATTAATTCATCTATTAAATATAAGGATTTTGAATGAAAACCATTATATGTTTATTAAAATAATATTTGAAACCCTCCGTTTTCCGCGGAATCTTATAGTTGCAAACAAAAATATAGTTAGTGAACTTTAAAAATTTAAATCCACCAACTATATTATTATATTGTAAATCTCGAGAAAAAGAGATTATTTTTTCTTATGTCTGTTTGCTCTTCTTCTTTTCTTTCTTTTGTGAGTAGCAACCTTGTGTCTTTTTCTTTTCTTTCCGCTTGGCATAATTTTAATTTTTTAGTAACTAGTTAATATTCAGTTAATGTTCTTATTTTACTGCAACTTTAGTTTTTACTTTCTCAACAAAAGATTTTGAAGGTTTGAAAGCAGGAATGTTATGAGCAGGAATCTCAATTGCAGTGTTTTTAGAAATATTTCTTCCTGTTTTAGCAGCTCTTGTTTTAATGATAAAAGATCCAAAACCTCTTAGATAAACGTTATCCCCATTATACATAGAAGTTCTGATCTCCTGCATAAAAGCTTCTACAACTTTCTGTGTTTCATTCTTTTCTGTTCCCAACTTATTTGAGATGGTGTTTACCAATTCTGCCTTTGTCATTTCCTTATTTTAATTTTAAATTTTAGGTGTGCAAATTTAGTTAAAAAAATTGAATACTAGCAAATTAGTGGCAAAATATTTTTATTCAAAGAGTTGGACTTTTTATGTATACACTATATTAAGCAGGGGTAATGATAATTTAACAATAAAATAATACAGCCGGATAAAGGTACAAAAATTTGATGAATAAATGTAATGAATGCTTGTTGCAGCAGGCTTTACAGCGCTTTATAATCTTGAACATTACATTTTGAAACCCTCTTATCTGTCCCCATCCATCTCAAGGAATTGATTTTTTTTAAATGAATCAAAATTTTTTATAAACTGGAGTTATAGTATCCGTTTTCTACACAGAAACGAATAAGGTGAAGCTTGGTTTTTAAACCCAGTTTTTCTGTTAGTCTGTTGATGTAAGTATCTATGGTTCTGGTGCTCAGATTGAGCTTTTCAGCAATTTCTTTATTGCTGAATCCTTCATAACAGAATCTCATAAGCTGTATTTCTGCCGGTGAAAGCTCTTCCTGCCCTTTTTTCTGCCTGTCCATATACTCCTGTACGGCAAGTGGCTGCTGTTCCCATTCTTTGGAATAAGCCTGATAATCAAAGTCTTCAGAAGCAATGCTTCCTTTGATAATATCCTTTATAATGGTACTTTTTTTCTGACAGTAATAGATATTGGGAATCTTTGAAAGGATCTCGGCCATATCTTCCTGATAGGTGCCGGAATAGGTGATGATAGGGGTTTCTGTATTGTTTTTTCTGATGTACTTAATGGCTTCGATCCCACTTAATACCGGCATGAAGAGTTCAATAATGAACACATCTTCCTGTCTTCTGTAGATTCTGTTTACCAGTTCATGCCCATTGTTACAATCATTCAGAAGCATATAGAAAGGATTTTCCATAAGGGTTTTGATCATTATTTTTTTAAAATAAAAATCACTGTCTGCAATGGAAAAACGTACGGTATTAGATAATATTTTACTCATTCTTAATATCGATTTGGCGAATGATATTTAAAATTTAGAGGTCTAATTTATGAAAAACTTATCAAATTGAAAATTAATATTAATTTAATCAGGGTTTTCACGAAACAGGGTTGGGGAAATTACGTATTGTGCATAAAAATTTTTTTTTATATTTTCACAGGCCAAACAAATCGCAAATTATGTCTTCTAACAGGGAAAAAAAATTAAACAAATCTGACGTAAGAACGGGCATTTGGAAGTTTATTCTGTCATTTGTCGTTTTGTCGGTTGTATCTTTTGCTTGCTTATTTCTCTTCTTTAAGAGTTATGATATACAGCGGGAAGGAATTAGCCGTGAAGCCGAAGCCTATAAAGAACTGATGCTTCGAAGTGACGTGCTAAAGGATCACATTGATGATATTTACGACAAAATGAACCAGCTTAGCATTAATAAGGTGGAGAATGAAGTGTTTCTCAGAACCAGTATCATGGACAATGTGAGAGACGCCAAAAACATTATGGGTAAAGACAGTGTACAGAGCTTTAAACATTATGCTGTACTGATGAAACAGATTGTACCCATGATGACTTTAAAAGCCAAGATCATTGAAGTGGAGTATCAGAAGAAAACGGTTTTAAGAGACCTTGATGAATGTATGGGCAAAATCAAGGTAACCAACAATGAACTGAGAAAAGACCCTACAAGAAATTTCACCGGAAGTAAAAGAAGAAGATAAAAAGAAAAGATATGCAAGGACAAATCACATTATCTAAGAAAGAAAGGCATTATCAGTTTTTTTATTTGATACTGATGCTGGTAACTGCAATGTTATTTTTGGGAGTGATCTTTTTAAAAGGATTTGTATCTCCTTTTTCTGACGAAGATGTAAGAGGAATTCAGAATCTTGAGCAGAAAGCAGAATTTGAACAACACCAGAAAGTTGTTCTTCCCATCATGGACAGTACGTACACCATGATCACTAAACTTACGGACGACGGGCCGCAGCCTTTTATCGAAAACAATATCCAGCTGGGTGTTAACGACCTTAACAGCTATTTCAACAGTACTGACGTTGTGGATATCCGCAAAGATGCTTATCCACAGATCGCAAAATTTTATAAAATGTATTTTGATGACAAAAAAGTCATTTCAACCACCTCTGAAGATATTAAAATTTTCCAGAAACAGGTAGATGAATGCAGAATCGGATTCAAAGATAAACAGAATAAGCTTTATCAGCGCGAACAGGATCTGAAAGCAAGAATGCAGTAAGCAAATAAATACTAGGAATTTTAAATAAAACACATCACAATTACTAACTATGAATTATTTTCAAAAGAACAAGAAAAACATTATTATCGGTGTTATTGCAACTTTGCTGATTGCAGCATTGGTTGCTCTGTGGCTGCAGAAAAAGGTAATACATTCAGCAGATGATATTGTTGGGGTGGTTTATCCGTCTTCGCTGGCGGTAGGAGACACACTTTTATTCGAAGATAAAACCCAGTTTGCGAAAACCAAAAGATGGAATTTCGGGGATGGAACAACTTCAGATAAAAACAGTGGTATTCACTTCTATAATAAACCAGGGTACTATCAGGTAAGTTTGATCGTCGACAACAAGTACACGAAATCTTTCCCTGTAATGGTAGGCGCAAGAAGCGTTCAGAAACCAAAAGATACTGCAATGGCAAAAACAACGATTGAAGCTGTGAGCCAGGCAATGCAAAATGAAAATGTGACTTTCCGTGCTGTTTCTGATGCAAAACAGTTTGCATGGAAATTCGGTGAGTCCGGAAATACAGATGCTAAGGACAAATTTACCATCTATTCCTATAAAAAACCTGGAGAATATCTGGTCACTCTTTATACAGAACAAAGCCAGGATCCTATCTATCACCGTATCAAAATTCTTCCGGCTTATGATGCTCTTGCAGAAGATGAAGTTTCGGTTGAAGACTCTTATGCAAAAGTAGATAGTGATTTCAAATATCACCTGCAGCAGATTGCTAACGGAAACAGTTTCAATATGCATTACAATTACCTGTTGAAAACGTATTTGTGTAACAATGAAAATACTGTTGTAAAAGTAAATGACAGCAAAGTCAATAATTTCTACATGTATTGTGCAGGCCTTCAGTTTGACAAAAATACGGTGATCCAGACAGTAAAAGTGAATCTAGATGACACGCAGAACTGTGTAACTAAAGTAGATATTAATCAAAGCAAATAATTTCGTCCGGTCTTACGGATGTGCCAATCATAAAAAGATTAAATAGGATGAAAAATAAATTTCCTCTAGCAGCATATTATATAGGGTTATCAGTATTATTGACGAGTTGCCAGGTAAAGCTGCCGTCAAAGAAAACCCCGGAGCCTTCACAGTATGGGCAGGTGGATGCTTCACCTGTCGTTAACGGATATCCAAAAAAGTCAGTTCCATGGATTGTTATTTCAGACAGATCCAGAAATACAGCTTATTTGGATAAAGATGATGAGAAGTCTTACAAAGAAGTGAAATTCCTTGAACCTTTAATGGTTCTGAAACATAGAGACGGAATGGTAAAAGTAGCGGAATATGTTCCGGATGCTTTAATGAAAAAAGTTTCCCCAAAATCAGTCAAAACATACGGCTGGATTCAGGAATCTGACCTCCTTCTTTGGAATAATGCCTTAAAAAGCGAAAAAACAGGATATCCTGTAAGAGTTGCCGTAGTACCTAACAACAGCGAAGTTGTCAGAAATGCTGAAAGATACTACAAAAATGACTCTATTATGGTGTTTAATTCACCAAGTCTTATTGAAACAGCCAATGTAAAAATTCCTAACGGTCAAATTGTATATGTGTACAAGATGGCCGAAAATAACAAACGTTTTCTGGTAGGTAAAAAACCATCTGTTGATATGGACAGTATCAACAAAGGGCTTTATGGCTGGGTAAGCTCCAACGTGATCTCCAGCTGGGGAGAACGTTCTGCGATCAGACTTAAAAATACAACAGGTATTAACGATACAACATTGGGAATTCATGAAGGACATCCGGGAGGATCTGCTTCAGATGCGGCCAACAAAACAGCCATCCTTCTTACTGATGTAAATAAGAGAACACAACTGGAAAATATTTTTCCGGTAAATCTTCCTTTAGAAGAAGCTCCGACTCCGGATACCAAGACAAAATATTTCACCAATATTTTAGATTACAGTAAGAACTTTGTATCCAATGTTCTGGGGGAACCCATCTATTTTGACCGCTACAGAGAGATCACAGAAAAAGATAAGAATATCAATATCGTCTTTGCATTGGATGTAAGTGCCGGCAATGCACCTTATGCACCTATTGTAAAATCATTATTACAGGATCTTCAGCTTAGATTTGAAAAGCCTTCTTACTTCAGCAATGTTAAGTATGGTGTGGTTTTATACAAGAACAATCCTTGCGGAGATAATGTTTCGGTATCCAATTTAAGCACAGATTACAGCAAGATCACCACATTTATTGATCAGAAAACAAATGAAATGAACTGTGCAAGCAATAGCGGCTACCAGCCGGTAGGAGAAGCTCTTACTGCAGCAGGAAACCTTCTTTCAAATGTACCTGATGAAACCAATATCGTTGTTACTGTAGGAACTTCTGCCAACCAAAGCGGAAATATGTACAGTGTAATCAGTTCATTAACGCAGGCTCAGGCAAGATTAATCATGTTCCAGACCAGTGCAAGATCATCCGATACTTACAATGATTTTGTATTGATGGCAGAAAATGTGGTTACCAATACTGCCAAAAATATTGCTGAGCTTAAAAAGCAGAAGATCATCAACCAAAATGATGTTTTAACCAAGAATAATTTCAGCCTTGTAGAAGGAGATACAGGATTCTTCTCTCTGGCTTATCCTAAACAGAGTATGTCCCAGGGATTCGTTATTTTCCCTAAGAAAGGAGACATTACCACTCCGGGATTCCTGAAAAAATCTGTTGACAGCCTTATTGCCCAGGTTACTTTAGATAATCAGACTATTGATAAGTCTCTTAATGAATACTTCCATTCATCTGTAGGAGCAGGTAGAACAGATGTGGATTTAAAATATAAATACCTGTACCCGGGACTTACCAATCCGGTTTCTGCCGGAATTGCAGCACAGTTGATCAACTACGGAAGCCCATTCCTTGTAAAAGGATATATCCCGAAAGATCTGAAAGATTTTACGCCAGGAATAGAAAAGGGAATCCTTATTTCCGAATCGGAATATGATAACTTAAAAGCGTTCTACACAGAAGTTTACAGAAATACCCAGGCGGATCGTGCAGACTTTAATCAGGGGAGAGCTATTAAAGAGTATGTTAAATTACTGAAGAAGTATAATCCTACGATCAAATTCTTAGATAAAGGAGCACTTTATGAACTGCCAATGTCTTATGCAATCGGAATGAGTACAGGGTTTGACCTTTCTGAAGAAGAACTGATGGCTAAATATAAGCTGAAAGGCTGGAAAAAATCAAAAGTTGTTCCTGGTGAAACGGTGAAAAACTATTTCCAGCACTATAAAAACTTAGCAGACAGAATGCTTGCCAACAGAAACAATCCTGCTGTAAAAATTCAGCAGAACGGACAGACTTTCTACTGGCTTAATGAGTACTTTACTCCATCCAGAATTCCGAGCGAACAACCGGAATACACAAAGCATTAAAAAACATTTTTTTATAATATCAAAAGCAGGAGTATCTACTTCTGCTTTTTTTCTGCTGTAGAGGGAGGCAATATATATTGATTACTTTTTAAACCTTAAACCTTAAACTTTGAACTTCTAACCCCTAAAGTCTGTTTATTTCTCTTTAATGTGTAAAATTGTCTTTTATCTAAAAAGAGAGAAATAATTTAAAATACTGTATTAATGGTAGTTATACTAGGGTTTATAAATCCATTGTCGTAGAATTACGACAAGAAATCGTAGAACTACTACAAAATCTCAGATTTATAGTGAAAAGTTTTTTTTAGCGGAAAAGAGCCTCTATATTTGCTGAACAATCACCGAATCACAAAATATTACTAACGATTAAATTTACTAATCATGGCCGAAAGAAATTCAAGAGGAATCTTAAAATTCAATAATGGAGAAGGACAGAAGCTGTTAAAAATGAATTACAGCGTATCAAGATCTACAGACGTTTCAGGGCGTGTAGCATCAGATCCTTCTAACGCATTAATCAAGGTTACAGTAGAAGCTACTGAAAAATCAGATATCCTTGAAAGCTTACTAAACGGTAAATACAAGCCGACAGTAGGAGAGATTACTTTCAACAAATCTCACGAAGAAGGTACATTGATTACGCTGAACTGGCAGAACGGATACGTAATCCAGCACCAGGTAGACTTCGACGCCATCGACAGCAACAGTATGCTGATCAGCTTCGTAATCAGTGCTGAAACCATTGACTACGGTACTTCTCAATACGCTGGGCTATGGCCATCCAGCTAAATACTGACACACATTATCAACATTCATAAGAAGAAAGACTGTCCCTATTTAAGACGGTCTTTTTTTGCCTGAATAAAAAAACTATACCTGAAATTTTATTCTATAACATATTTATATAGTGTCTGTTATATAAATTTGTTATCTTTAATACCCAACACAAACACAAAGCATATGAAAACCGAATCAAAGACCAAAGGATCTTCTTTCCGTCCGTCACAGAATGCAGATGGGATATCCGCGAATCATCACGCAGGGATCAACCGGCTGGTTAAATTATCACTGGTTGTAGAAGGTAAAATTATTAAGTATTATAAACATTTCACTCTTAAACAAAAAGCGGGTCACCACCACGAATTCAATCTTATTCTTGCTCACGATGCTTTAGGAGATAGGCAGAGCCATACCCTTGAAGAAGCCAATAAATTTTTGGGAAAACGTCTTACGGCTGTTATTTCCTACAAAGATATTGAGAAGAGCCCGGAAAGAAATTTCGTTGGGATTATTACCAAAGTCGGATTCAGCCAGGAAAAAATGAGTCTGGGAAATATTGTGCTTTCCGGATACAGCCCAACGATCCTGCTGGACGGTGCTCCGCATATCCAGAGTTTTGGTGGCAGCCAACCCGTTAATATGGGAATCATAGCCAAAGAAGTAATACAACAGGGAATAGATAAAGAGCGTTTTGATATCAGGGTTGATACCAATGATTATTCTCAGATCATTTACAGCAGCCAGTATAACGAAACCCATTACAATTATCTGGCGAGAATGGCTGAAGCTTATGGCGAACAGTTCTATTACGATGGTGAAGTATTGCATTTCGGAAAGCTTCCTCCGCAGAATAAACCTATAAAACTTTTATATGGAAGCAATGCGGATAATATCAAAGTAGAGCTAAAAGCGGTTCATACAAAACCTCAGTATTATGGCTATAACAGCAGTAAAAATGAAAAACTGACCTCAGGAGAAACTCCGGTTGACCATTTGGGTGATTTAGCCCGTACAGCATACAATCATAACGATAAAATATATAAAACTCCGGCATTACAGGTTGCGCCTATCAAAGCAACAACGCATCTGGATGTGGAGCATTCTCAAAGAAGTACATCAGGAAGTGAGGCCGTTAATGTATTTTCAGTTTCAGGATCTACAACCGTTCCGTTTTTACATCCGGGATGTATTGCAGATATTCATATGAGAAAACAGGATAGTAATGAAACTTCCTATTTTACAAAGGTGATGGTGACAGAAGCTGTCCATGAAATTGATACAATTGGTCATTACACCGGAACTTTCGAATCTATTGCTGCAGACACGGGATTTCTGCCTAAACCGGAATTTACGGTACCGGCTGCTCAGCCACAGATCGCAACTGTTATTTCCAATACGGATCCGGAAGGTCAGGGAAGAGTTCAGGTAAGATTCGACTGGCAGATGAATGATAATACTCACTTTGTAAGAGTAATGAGCCCGGATGCAGGAGGAACCGATCAGATTACTCAAAACCGTGGTTATGTAGCCATTCCCGAGGTAGGCGATCAGGTAATGGTTAATTTCGTGCACAGTCATCCGGACAGACCGTTTGTGATGGGAGGAATGTTCCATGGCGGAATAGGCCTTGGCGGTGGAGCAGACAACCGGGTAAAATCTATACAAACGCGAAGCGGTCACAGGATCGTTTTCACAGAAGATGAAAGTATCATTATTACAGACAAAAGCGGAAATGAAATCCATCTGGATACAACCGGAAGTAATATTAATATCACGGCGCCGGAAACTATGACCCTGAACTGTAAGAATATGAACATCAATGTAGGAGAGAATATGACGACGACGGTGGGAATGAATAAGTCTGATAGTATCGGACTAAATAATACTGAGACTGTAGGCGCTATGAAACTTACTTCGGTCATAGGAAATGTAAGTACATTCATTACGGGTAAACTTACTGAAATTATTGAAGGAGATGTACACAGCGAAACAAAGAAGGAAAGAAATGAAATTTCAGAAAAGGAAATTAACATTACCTCCAATGCTTCCATCAACAAACACGCCCAGCAAGAAGTACAGAACAACAGCGGAGAGAGATCTAAAGCCTATTAATTATGAGCAGAACGAGAATTGTAAAAGGCACCTACAACAAAATCTCTCATGAAAATCATAATATGTATTCTCAGGAGAGTATTATTTCACGTGCCATGAAATGGATTTCTGAAAAGGGGAATGCTAAAGGAGTGAGTCATAATACGCCGCAATCTCCACCACTACAACAGCTTATACAATTGATTGTACAATTCAGACCGAACAAAAACTGGAAAGGAGAGTTTGGCTTTGACTGGATAAGATTGGCTGATACTAAACTTTTTAATGATAATTCATTTAAAAATATAGTTGCTTATCAATATTTTGATTCAACTTATGCAAAAAAGGTAGATAATTCTAACAGTAACTATGTTAATAAATATGATGGATCTTTTAAAGCTGATGAAGCTATGTTTAACAACCTTAAAAAAGAGTATAATCCCTTTTCCATCCCATGGAAAACCTATAAAGATAAATCAGGAAAAGAAATAGCTGAAGAATATTATATTCCATGGCTTTCTCTGAAAAAAGATAAAGAAGCAAAAATTACTTTCTTTGCAGAAATTAAAGATGAAGCAGATTATCTGGAGTTTACAAAATCTGATTACTTTAGTTTTACTCCTGATAAAATTGAGATTAAGGGGAAGAAGAAAATTTCATTAGATGATTTTGAGGTAACTATTAAATGTATTAAAGAATTTACCACAGATCAGACAATAGCATTAAAGGCATTTAAGGCTGAAAAAGGTACAACTATAGAAGCAATAGTGGGAAAAATAAATGTCTGGGCAAATGATGTAACAAAGCATAAGAAAAAGGATGTTGTATTTGTCAAAATAAAAACTCCTGAAATAAAAATAGGAGATGGTGAAAGGGTACCAAGTGTAACAGATGAAAAAAAAAGAATTAATCAATATCTGGAACAAGCATATATACAACTTTCTGATTCTTCTATTATCGTAGAACTGGACCTTACTGCTGAAAAAGATTTCAATGATTTTATAACGAGCAGCCAAATTGATTCTGATAAGTCTAGTGGAGGCAAGTCATTAGATAGTTATTTAAAAAATAAATTAGAGAAAGCATATCCGGGTAAATACAATAAGCATTTTAAAGCTTTCTATTTTGCAGAGGACGGTTATAATGCAGGTGGAGGGCATGTATCGGGGTATTCAGCTCCCAGAGCTGATTATGTTGTAGTATTTAAAAGTAAAAATGACCAAACTGCAGCCCATGAATTTCTGCATGCTATGAATTTACCTCATACTTTTACCAATAAAGAAACAACTTCTGATGCATTGTTTACATATGAATTTACGAAGACTGACAATTTGTTAGATTATTCTCACCGTTTAGGGTCAGGTAATAATAGTAACAGGTGTTCATTATTTTATTGGCAATGGAAACAGGCTAACAATTCAATCAAATAGATATGAAAAAATTATTAGTAATAATCTCATTTAGTGTTTTTGCAACATGTCAAACCCAAATAAAACAAAAAAAAATGATGCCCCAAATAAATAATAAGTTTGAGAAATTTGATATTAAAACTTTCAATGAGAATATAAATCCTGATGAATCATTTATTTTATTAAAAAGTGCTGACGGTATTCAGCAATTACAGGAACAAAGTTATGGTTTTATTGATAGACTATTTTATCAGGAAAATCAATTTGTTCTTATAAAAAAATTTTATAAGAATTATAATTTAAAAGAAAAAGGGTTACTCTTCAATGAAGGTTCTCCAATTGGCATCTGGTATTATTTTGATGAATCAGGCAGGCTTATTAAAGAGGAAAACACAGATGAAGGGTATAGCTTTACTCCTGAAAAGATAGTGAAGTATTGTGAAAAGAATAAAATTAAGCTTCCGAAAGGGTATCATGAATCCGGGTTTTATACCCGGGTTAGAAAAGATTTTCTCAATGGTAAAAAAGTCTGGGTAATAGAATACCTTATCCAGGATGGAGATATTCAAAAAGTTATTTTAGATGGTCAATCTGGTGCAGAACTGGAGAAAAAAGTGGTTCCGTTCATAAGTAGTTAGTTAATGTTATAGTCTGGATATTTATAGGTTTATCAGAAATCATTAATTATGAGAAGATAAATCAAATAAATACACTAAGCATTTGAAGCTTTCTATTTTGCAGAGGAAGATTATAATGCAGGCGGGGCTGCATGCTATGAATTTACCTCATACTTTTACCAATAAAGAAACAACTTCTGATGCATTGTTTACGTATGAATTTAAAAAGACAGATAACCTGTTAGATTATTCTCACCGTTTAGGGTCGGGTAACAATAGTAACAGGTGTTCATTGTTTTATTGGCAATGGAAACAGGCTAACAATTCAATCAAATAGATATGAAAAAAATAATTCTAATGATGCTGATCACTGTATTTATACAATGTCAACCTCAAAAAATAAACAAAAGCATCGTACCAACAGTAGATAATAAATTTGAAATAATCAATACCGAAGAGGCAAAACGTATTATTATTAATGATAACAAAACGACAACATTTGTTTCTGCTAAAATCGGTTCTAGTTATACGGAATATCACAAGAATAGCTATTTTATGATAATTAAAAATTACTATCCTTCCAGAAATATTAAAAATAAAGGAATAGCTTTCAATGAAGGTTCTCCAATTGGTATCTGGTATTATTTTGATGAATCAGGCAAACTTACTAAGGAAGAAAATACAGATGAAGGATATAGTTTTACTCCTGAAAAGGTAATAATTTATTGCGAAAAGAATAAAATTGAGCTTCCGAAAGGGTATCATGATTCCGGGTTTTATACACGGGTTAGAAAAGATGTTCTCAATGGTAAAAAAGTTTGGGTAATAGAATACCTTATCCAGGATGGAGATATTCAAAAAGTTGTTTTAGATGGTCAATCAGGTACAGAACTGGAGAAAAAAGTGGTTCCGTTTGTAAGCAGTTAGTTAATGATTAATGGCCTAGCTGTTTATAGGTTTAACATAAATCTACCAGAAAGATTACAAAAAGAAGACAGTATTTTTTTATAACCCATAATTATATGATTGATAAAAGATTTATAGAAAAACTATTTGTAGTATTGTGGTTAGGTCTTTTTCTACAATGTCAATGTCAGGAATTAAAAAAACAATGATTCCAAAAATTAATAATGAATTTGAAAAGATTACTATACAGAACTCTAAGAAAAAAAATGATGACAGATGTATTGAAACACCAGAAGGTAGAAAAGAAATCTTTTCTGCTTCTAAAGGTGGATATAGATTAAGTACTTACTATGAGAATTCTTTTTATAAATTAGATAAATTCTATTATAAAAATGGTTACATAAAAAATAAATCATTGTCATTTAACATGGGCTCACCTGTAGGAATATTTTATCATTTTGATAAATCAGGCAAACTTACTAAGGAAGAAAATACAGATGAAGGGTATAGCTTTACTCCTGAAAAGATAGTGAAGTATTGTGAAAAGAATAAAATTGAGCTTCCGAAAGGGTATCATGAATCTGGATTTTATACCCGGGTTAGAAAAGATTTTCTCAATGGTAAAAAAGTCTGGGTAATAGAATACCTTATCCAGGATGGAGATGTTCAAAAAGTTGTTTTAGATGGTCAATCAGGTACAGAACTGGAGAAAAAAGTGGTTCCGTTTGTGAGCCGTTAATAAATCTCTGAAAAGGTTAATCTTTTTTCTATTTTGGCCGGAATGAGATCCAGAAAAGTAATTTACTACAATATGTCACCATCAGAACTACGATTAAAAACAAAAAACACCGTTGTTACTTCTCTAATTGAAGAATTAACTATCTTTATATCGTTTAGAATAAAATAGCTAATTTTAGCTGCACAAAAAGAATAAGTTTTAATTCTTTGAAAAAAGAGATGAAAAATATACTTTAAAATCATCAAATCGTAAGCACAACAGAACGCAAATATATTAATATAAGAAAATTATAAATGGGAGTACTAGTAACCAACGAAACAGTAAAGCAACTATTTCACATTGCTCAGTCGATAGCGAAGGAAAATTATAATGGAACTTATGGTGGCCCGCACATTCTGCAGGCTTTAATGCATAAAGATATCGGACTTAATGAATTCCTGAAAAGTATAGATAAAGATCCGGGCTATTTCTACGAATGGGCAGATGTCCGTATTGAAGAATATCCAAAAACCAATCACCTTCCCGATGAGGTAGGACAGGATGATGCTATAGATACCCTTATTGAAGAAGCTGATGATATCCGTTTAAAATTAGGATTGGATGAGATTACTCCTATCTGTATTCTTACTGCAATTGTAAAACCACAGGTAGTATTCTCACTTCAGCAGTTAAAATCACTTCCGCTGAGAGAACATGAGATCTTTAACCTATATAGAAAAGATACTCCGTTTACCGTTGCAGAAGACGGAAATTTCTCATCATTATTTTCAAATGGTTCAGCAGATTATTCAGACTCTTCCTTTCCTTCCATTAAAAGCTATTGCGTAGACAGAACAGCACAGGCGAGAAAAGGAGAAATCGAAAATATTATCGGCAGGGACAAAGAACTGAGAATGCTGGTGGAAATCCTTTGCCGAAGAAGCAAACCGAATGTGATCATCATCGGAGAGCCGGGAGTAGGGAAAACAGCATTAGTAGAAGGTTTCGCTACAGAAATTATTAAAGGAAATGTTCCTGAAATGCTTAAAAACGGTACCCTTTTAGAACTGGACACCGGAGCATTATTAGCCGGAACTTCTTATAAAGGGGAAATTGAAGACCGTCTGAAAAAAGTAATCAATGAATGTAAGAAAATTGAAAAAGCCATTCTTTTCATTGATGAGATTCATACCCTTTTAGATCCGAAAGGAAGCATCGGAAACGTTGCCAACCTTCTGAAACCTGAGCTTGCCAGAGGCGAAATTACCGTAATCGGAGCTACCACTCAGGAAGAATATAGAAAAATTATAGAACCTGAACAGGCTTTCAACCGTCGTTTTGAAGTGTTAACCGTTCTTGAACCGGATGAGAAAACCTGCGTCAAAATGATCGATGTACTCCTTGAAGGATACAAAAAACACCACGGAATTGAAGTTGAAAAAACAGCCCTTCCGGAATGTGTACGTCTGGCAAAACGATATGCAAAAGGTAAAAAATTACCGGATGCCGCTATTGACTTATTAGACAGAACAATGGCTGCTATCAAAATGCTGGATGAATTATCAGAAAAAGAACTGGATAGCTGGAAAGAAAGCTATGATGCTATTTTAACGGAAGAATATGCAGACAGCAAAGATAAAGCGGATGAACTGATCTGGACTTACAACCTGTTGAGAGATAAAATAAGCCCGATTTTGTGGGGATCACTCAGTGAGCAGCCGTCCATCGACAACTCTATGCCGGTAGATCAGATTCAGAAAATCATTGAAGATAGTTATGCTGAGCTTTTACAACATGCCGCGAAGAAAAGAGAAAAAGTAGACCGACTGGAACTGGCAGCCGTAATGGCAGCCAAAACCAATATTCCCATCGGGAAAATCCAGGCTCAGGAAAAAGAAAAACTCCTGAATATGGAATCTCTTCTATTAAACAGAGTTGTAGGACAGGACCATGCATTAAAAATCCTTTCCGATGCTATTGTGGAGAACCGAAGCGGATTAAATAAACCCGGGCAACCCATCGGATCTTTCTTCCTTCTGGGACCTACAGGAACCGGTAAAACAGAGCTGGCAAAATCAATGGCAGAACTACTTTTCAATGATGAAAAAGCAATGGTACGCTTTGATATGTCAGAATTTAAAGAAGAACATTCCGCAGCTTTGTTATACGGAGCGCCTCCGGGATACGTAGGATATGAAGAAGGAGGAATGCTGGTAAATAAAATCAGACAACAGCCTTATACCGTTGTGTTATTTGACGAGATTGAAAAGGCCCATCATTCAGTTTTTGATGTATTCCTTCAGATTATGGATGAAGGGAAAGTTCATGATAAATTAGGTAAAGAAGGAGATTTTAGCAATGCACTCATCCTGTTTACCTCCAATATCGGAAGTGAAGAAATTGTAAAACAGTTTGAAGAAGGAAAAATTCCGGAATCATCTTCACTGATGCAGATTATGTCAAACTCCGGACGATTCAGACCTGAGTTCCTGGCAAGAATTACAGAGATCATTCCTTTTGCACCAATCACTGAATCCATTGCAGAAAGAATCTTTAACATTCAGCTGAAATCACTTCATACGTCATTAACAAGATTGGGAATTGCTTTAAAAATTACCGATGAAGCTGTGAAAAACCTTGCATTGGGAGGGTTCAGCAGCAAGTACGGAGCAAGACAGATCTCCGGAGTAATCCGTGCACAGCTTGCCAGACCGATCTCTAAAATGATTGTGAGAGAAGAAGTGAAATCCGGCCAGACGATTCATGTAGATTGGAATAAAGACGAAGAAAAACTAAGCTGGAAAGTAGATTAAATATAAAGTAAAAAGGCAAATTTGTTATCCACTTTTGCCTTTTAGCTTATAAATAAAATTAAAATGAAAACAATTGTCAGAAATATCTTTACAGGTTTTCTATTATTAGGATCCGTTATCATGATCAACGGACAGTTTCTTGCTGCTTCCGATACCTCGGAAAGCAGTGTGAAAAAGTATAAAGGTATCATTAATGCCAATAAAGATCTTGTAGAATTTATTGAACAATTACTCCTTCAGAAAGGTCTTCCCAAACATTTGAGAAACCTTGCCCTGATTGAATCCCATTTTGACAGAAATATTACTTCTGGAGCCGGAGCAGTGGGAATCTGGCAGTTTATGACTGCACATGCCAACCAGTATGGACTTACAGAACAGGGACGTACAGATATTTATAAAAGTACCAAAACCGCTACCATTTCCTTAAGCAATCTTTATAAAAAGTACAATAATTGGGTGACCGTGGTTGCAGCCTATAACTGTGGTGAAGGAAATATTGCCAAAGCAATGGAAGCTGCTGGTTCTACTCAATACCATGTGTTTTATAAATACCTTCCGGGAGAAACTATTAATCATGTGAAGAAATATCTTAATGCATGCTATGCAACTGGAGAACTTCAGAGTGTATTGAATAACTATAATTCTGCAAGACTCAACAAGATTTTCTTTGAGGGAGACCGTAAAGAAACTGCTGCAGCGCTTTCAGAAACAGAGATCAATGCCGGATTCAATCTGAACGTAGTTGCTGCTGAATTGAACGTAGAAGTAGACAAAATACTTGCCTGGAACCCCGGAATTGTGGAAGAACTCCAGAAAAAAGGGGAAAGCCCATTCTACCTTCCTGTGGATCTGATGCCCGATTTTCTCCTGAGAAAAAACAAAATATTGGTTCGTTCCATAAAAGAAGGAGGAAAAACCCAACAGTAAAATAATATCCAATAAATAACAAAAAAGCAACCCATAAAACCGGTTGCTTTTTTATTGAATCACCTGTTAAAGACATGCCAATTTTTTATTAATAAAATCTTAATATTTCTCACTGATGTGGAAAATTATTGTTTTTGTCACTATTTTTTTATCAATTAAAATCCTCTATTGATGGGCTTTAAGGTTCTATTCTTAAATCCATTGTCGTAGAATTACTACAAGAAATCGTAGAATTACTACAAATTTTCAGATTTCCATTCAAAAGCTTTTTTTAGCGGAAAAGAGCTTCTATATTTGTTAACACAATCACCGAATCACAAAATATTAACGATCAAAATTTACAATCATGGCCGAAAGAAATTCAAGAGGAATCTTAAAATTCAACAACGGAGAAGGACAGAAGCTGTTGAAAATGAACTACAGCGTATCAAGATCTACAGACGTTTCAGGACGTGTAGCATCAGATCCTTCTAATGCATTGATCAAGGTTACAGTAGAAGCTACTGAAAAATCAGACATCCTTGAAAGCTTACTAAACGGTAAATACAAGCCGACAGTAGGAGAGATTACTTTCAACAAATCTCACGAAGAAGGAACTCTGATTACTTTAAAATGGGAAAACGGATACGTAATCCAGCACGAAGTAGACTTCGATGCCATCGACAGCAACAGTATGCTGATCAGCTTCGTAATCAGCGCTGAAACCATCGACTACGGTACTTCTCAGTACGCAGGACTATGGCCTTCAGCAGGCAAATAAGCCTATTCATCATCTTAGTAAAAATAAAATTGGTACAGAACAGCCCTTGTAAAAGTTTGCTGTTCTGTTTTGTGCTTTACAATAAGTTTCAGATAAATAATCAGTTATAGAAACCACTATCTGGAATTTACAAAACCTGTAATGATAACTACAGGGTCAATTCAACATTTATTAACTTAAAAACACGCAACACTATGTTTCAAGATGATAAAATTAGAGTGAAGAATTCTCAGCATTCTGTCAGCCAGGATGCAGAGATCAAAAAAATTGCACAGGAAAATGCGGTTACGAATACGGAGGAGAAGGTAAACAAAGCAGGGGATACAATAAAAAAAACAGCAGAAACCGCACAGCATTTGAACTCGGCACAGGAAACAGGCAAGTTTCTGAATCAAACACTGGTTTCCAATGATCCTTCTGTTGTTGAAACAAAAGTGTGGGCCAAGCAGCCTACTTCAAAAATACATAATGCAGAAGCGATCTCTCAGAGTTATATAGCGGGAATAAATCGCGTTATTAAGCTCGATGTAATCATAGAAGGAGAGATTATTAATCATTTCAAGCATTTTAAGCTTGTGCAGAGTGCTACCAGACACCATGAGTTCAGTCTGATGCTGGCACATGATACTTTGGGTAAACCCGAAAACCACAATCTGGAAGAAGCTCAGAAATTTTTAGGAAAAAGAATCACAGTTGTTTTCAAATATAAAGATATTGAGAAAGGAGCCGAACGTAATTTTGTAGGAGTTGTTACAGAAGTGGGATTCAGCCAGGAAAAAGGAAGCCTTGGAAATATTATGATCAAAGGCTACAGCCCAACTGTACTTCTGGATGCAGCACCTCATATTCAGAGCTTTGGAGGGAACCAGCCTGTAAGTCTTAACAGTATTGCTGATCAGGTAATTAAAGAAGGGCTGGGACAGCATAAATTTGATTTCAGAGTAGATGCCCGGCATGGAAATATATCGTACAGCTCACAATATGAAGAAACCCATTATAATTATCTCGCCAGAATGGCAGAAGCTTATGGAGAGCAGTTTTATTATGATGGAGAGGTTCTGCACTTTGGAAAACTGCCGCCTCAGGAGAAGCCCGTGAGGCTTACCTATGGAAGCAGTGTAAGTGATATTGCCATCAAAATGAAGACCCAGCATGTAAGTCCTACTTTTTATGGCTACAACAGCAGTAAAAATGAGAAGCTTACAGCAGGCAGTTCGAAAATCAACCATACTTCAGATATTGCAAGACGTGCTTACGAAATATCAGAAAAAACTTTTACCACCCCTTCTTTAAGAGTTGCGCCTATTAAAGCTTCTTCCTTTATGGATATTAATGCTTCCCAGAAGGGAACCGCAGGAAGCAAAGCTTCAGAAGTTTTCGTTACTTCAGGAACTACAACAGTTCCTTTCTTATACCCGGGATGTACCGCAGATATCGAAATGCGTAAATCTGAGAGTAATGAAACCGCTTATTTTACAAAACTGATGATTACTGAAGTGACTCACGAAGTAGATGCCAGAGGCTATTATGATGGCCAATTTGAAGCAATTGCAGCAGATACAGGGTTTATTCCACGTCCCGAATTTCATATGCCAAAAGCAGAAGCCCAGTTTGGAAAAGTAATTTCAAATACAGATCCCTTGAATCAGGGAAGAGTACGGGTGCAGTTCGATTGGCAAAGCGGACCTGATACTACTGAATTTGTCCGCGTAATGACCCCGGATGCAGGAAGTAGCGATAAAGTAAATAAGAACAGAGGATTTATGGCTGTTCCGGAAGTAGGGGACCAGGTTATTGTCAATTTTGTACATCAGCATCCGGATCGTCCGTTTGTAATGGGAGGCATGTTCCATGGTGGAATCGGTGGCGGTGGCGGAGCTGGTAACAATATAAAAAGCCTGAGCAGCAGAAGTGGAAATAAATTAGAATTAAATGATGGTGAAGGCTCTGTATTTCTGACGGATCAGGGCGGGGCTAATATGAAGTTTGACGGAGCAGGAAATGCCCAGACTAACGCCAATAACAATAAAACGGTAAACGTAGGAAATAATAATACCATAAATGCCGGCAGTACAAATTCCATTAATGTTGGAGGAAAAGAAGGTGAGGCAGCCAATTCAGTGCTGACAATGGACGCAGCCGGAAATATTGCTCTGGAAGGAAAAACAAAAATTGAATTAAGAGTTGGTGACAACAGTATTACAATTACCAAAGAAGGGATAACTATATCTGCAAAAGAAGGAATGCTGGATTTGAATTCATTAAAAAATGCATTATTGGTAACACAGGATAACCTGAGTATTCACAGTAAAGCAGTAACTTCAATGAATGCTACAGGAGATATATTTATTACCGGAAGTAATGTTGATATTAACTGATGTCGTAAATGTATTCTAAAACGTATTAAAACATGGCTTTGGAACCAAATAAAGTTGAAAAAAATGACCAACTGTCAGGATTTAAATATGCCTGGTATAAAAAAGAAGAATATCATATCAATATCAAATCCTATCTTACATTAGGAACAGGGAAAGCCAACGAGACCGAAATAGAAGAAGACTGGGTAGTAATGCCTGGAGAATATAATCATATTACTATACATTCTTCTACCCAGCGGTATATTCAGGCAGACGGACAGATGCAGCCATTTTATGAAATTCTTGAAAAAATTAATAAAGCGACGGAGGTAGTTGAATTATCCTTAAATACCGATAAAAGTATTCATGAAGTAACCAATAAAAGTGAAATTGTAAGCAGGTGGGAAGAGATAAAAAGGGATCTGCATTTTTTTGAGCTGGTAAAAGAAAGTTATAAGGCATTTATTCAGATCTATGATAAAGAGTTTAACAATATAGATCGTAATATCAGACAAAACTTTTTGTACCAGATCATGTTTTATCCTCTACCAGCATTCAGCGGGGGAAGTTTTACAGATGAAATTCCTGTAAGAACGGCATTGTCAACGCTTTTCCCGGGAGAAGAGCTTGAATATAGTTCCTCGTATAAAATTTTAAAAAATAAAGAAGGAGGCTTCATTGTGAAACTGGATGGAAAAAGCAAAGGAAATCAGGCTCGCTTTGAAGGTATTTATAAAGATAAATATCAGAGAACGCTCGGAAATGCTCTAGAATATAAATATGCCATTGAAGGAGAGTATATTTATAACGAAGATTCTGTACTATCAGAGGTCATATTCCATGTGAAAGAAGAACTGAATGAAAAGATGATCTATGTTTGCAGATACCATATAAGGTTAAATAAAAAATAACAATTAATACCATCACTATGAGTCAATTATATATCGCACAGGATACTCCGCTTACTTGTAGTAAAGGCAGAAGACTTATAGGAATTGGAGTAAGTTCCCAGTCTTCCGTAAAGTTAAAAAAAGGAGCTAAGCTGATGGCTACGGAAAAGGACCGCTTTAAAGACAATTTTATCTGTCCTGAAATGATGATGGCAGGAGCATTAGCAGGGGTAGCAGTAGCGGCAGCTTTCTCCGGTGGGCTTTTTGTTTTAGCGGCAGCAGCCTGGGCAGGAAGTGCCCTCATAGATGACTGCCTCAATATCTGTTCATTTTTATGCAAGGGAAGCGACTGGCAAAATACCCATCCAAAAGTAAAAATTGAAAATAAAAAACCTCTGTTGCAAAATTCCAGTTTACACTGTTTTATAGGAGGTAAAATTACCTTTCATTTACCTGTAGCCCAGCTGCAGGAAGCCTCTATTGCCAGTAGAATGGCCCAGGATTCTTACGAGGATAATAATGGTGAAAATACCAGTATCGACGGGTATACGCGAATCAATACAGATGATCAGGCTGAGCTGGACAAGCTGTTTGGTCCGGGAGTGTTAGCCAGCAAAGATTTCAATACCAACAAAGATAACGGTTTCTTTTCCTCTTTGTATTATAATAAAGAAACAGGAGATTATTTTGTGGCATTCAGAGGTTCTGAACCTAAAGGAATGCAGTTTTATCATGACTGGTTCATTGAAGATGGAGGACAGGCTCTTGGTTTTGCAACTCCTCAGATAGAGAAAACGAGAATGCTTGCTGAAAAAATGGATAATGCGACCGGAGGAAAAGTGAAATTTACAGGACATTCATTAGGAGGAGGAAACAGTGCCATGGCTTCCTATTATACAGGGCTTCCCGGATATACCTTCAATGCAAGAGGAGTACATGGAAATACACTCGATTATCTCGATAAAAAAGGAGCCGTAAAATCAACTTCCGGAATTATCAATTACAGTACAAGTAATGATATTCTTAACGGGCTGCAGAATAACAGGGAAGGTCTGCTCTCTACATTGGCTTTTTCCAGAATTCCGGGGCTTAACAAAATTGCAATTTTTGGCGGCCTTACAGGAGGTGTTCCGAGAGCGCTGGGAGAACAGAATGAAATCTTCGGGTACATTGAGGATAATGAAGGGCTTGGCATAAAAACCATTGGAAGCGGACATAGCGCATATAATGATGCGTTTCAGGCGATGCTGGCCACTATAAATACTGATGTTGTAGCTAATAATATATAATATGAAACCATTTATTTTAATAATATTCTCTATCATGACACTTTTTTCCTGTTCAGATTTTAACCTTAGATCTCGTAAAAACGAAAATAGAAATCAATATCCTCCTTCAAGAATGTTTACAGGAGACGGTTTATCAGCTGCCCAAAAAATGTTTGATGGAGATCTTAAAGGCATGGAAGAACTTATTAAGGAAAAAAATATTGATATCAATAAATTACAGGAAAATACCGGTTATACCTTATTGATGTATGCTTCTATTATTGAAGATTTGAAAGCCATGGAAAAGCTTTTAGAACTGGGAGCTGATCCCAATATTATAATTCCTCATGAAGGTTTTGAGTCTCCCTTGAATCATGCCGTAGCTCTTAATAATTACGAAATGCTGCAATTGCTTTTCAAATATAAAGCCAGTCCTAACCCGGCTTTAGGGAATTCCCCGTTATCTGATGCAATGACCCTGGGGGGTGATGAAAACACCGAAAAGAAAATGATTGATTACTTGCTTCAGAATGGAGCTGACATCAATAATGTTTCTTATAACGGAAGCAATATTATGGAAAGTGCTGCCAGGGATGATCTGGGTATGGCTGAATACTTTCTGTCCAAAGGAGGATTACCTAAAATAAAAGGAACAGATCTTTGCCCAATGGCAGATTATATTCAGTATAAAGAAAAGCAGAAAAGTGACCGTAATCTGCCAGACTCTCCTTACTATCAAAAGTTATTCGGAATTAAAAAACAGCTGGTTGATCAATATAATGTAGCGTTTCCGTATAAGAAAGACACCGTAGAAGAAGCTAAACTTAGAATAAAACAGTATGAATCATTAAGTTCCAAAGATAAACTATCCGTGAATTTCAAAAAAAATTACGGAGAAAATCTTTATCAGGAAGATTTAAACAGAGTTAAAGGAAAATGACAGTGTGTATCATATGATTATTCCGGACGATTTTTTGTCTTTAACGTGTGAGATATTTTAATTTTAAAGTTTTTCTGTTTTTTACGTAACGTGTTTATAACTAATGTATTAATTTAATATTTAAATCAATTATCGTAGAATTACGACAAGAAATCGTAGAATTACTACACTTTTTCATATTTGTAGTCAAAATTTTTTTTTAGCGGTAAAGAGCTTCTATATTTGCTAACACAATCACTGAATAACAAAAATATTAACGATTAAAATTTACAATCATGGCCGAAAGAAATTCAAGAGGAATCTTAAAATTCAACAACGGAGAAGGACAGAAGCTGTTAAAAATGAACTACAGCGTATCAAGATCTACAGACGTTTCAGGACGTGTAGCATCAGATCCTTCCAACGCATTAATCAAGGTTACAGTAGAAGCTACTGAAAAATCAGACATCCTTGAAAGCTTACTAAATGGTAAATACAAGCCGACAGTAGGAGAGATTACTTTCAACAAATCTCACGAAGAAGGAACTCTCATTACTTTAAAATGGGAAAACGGATACGTAATCCAGCACGAAGTAGACTTCGACGCCATCGATAGCAACAGTATGCTGATCAGCTTCGTAATCAGCGCTGAAACCATCGACTACGGTACTTCTCAGTACGCAGGACTATGGCCTTCAGCAGGCAAATAAGCC
>NZ_JAVCWI010000012.1:0-131494 GCF_030846215.1 Chryseobacterium sp. WLY505
ATTTAAGTCTTTTGATGAAAAAGCATTTAGTTCTTTATCGGAATGTGAATCATATTCTAAGGAATCTATAGTGTAACTAAATGCTTTGCTATTTTATAAATCTACTCATTTATTTCATAGACAAATCTAAAGGTAGGAATCTCGGTTTCCCTACACAAAATCATAAACGCCATCTTTCCAGCCCAATACTTTGGAAGAATCCGCTTTAAGCCAGTTTTTCAGGATTGTTGCATATACTTTTCTGAAATCTTCCTTATAAATAAGATCGCCATCATTCAGATTCTGCAGATCAGGAAGTGCATTTAACAGTCCTTTTTTCTTAAGATTTCCGCTGATAAAGAACATCTGGTTGGCTGTTCCGTGATCGGTTCCGTTGCTGGCATTCTGTGCCACACGACGGCCAAACTCTGAGAATGTCATCAACAGTATATTTTTGAAAAGTCCACTGCTCTTCATGTCTGCTACAAATGATTGTACCGCGTCATTGATATCGTTGAATAACTTTTTCTGCCTTTCATTCTGGTTGACATGGGTATCGAAACTTCCCACAGAAAGGTAATACACCTGAGTGTTGATGTCAGACTTTATCAAAGAAGCTACCGTCTTGAAATCTTTTCCCAGCTGAGAATTGGGATAGATCTGCTCTGTCTTTTTAGCTTTACTTTTTTCAAAAATATAATCGGCATTGTTGATGGTAGAGCGTAAGGTCTGATAGAGATAAGACACCGTTTCATCATCGTGATGATGGTCGTAGAGAGATTTAAAATATTTTTCCTGGCTGGTTTGATAAAGCCTTTTAGGATCTTTAAAGGCAAAAGCTTTATTATTTTCCCCTTTTAAAGCAAGGCTTAGCATATCATCTACTTCTAGTGCCTGTGTGGGATGCTCACAACGATAGCATTCTTCATCCAGAAAACGCCCCAGCCAGCCTGTTTCCAGAAACTGATCACTTCTGCTTGCCGACTGCCAGATATCCATGCTTCGGAAATGAGATTTGTCCGGATTCGGATAACCTACATTATTCATTACAGACAGTTCGCCGTTATCAAAAAGTTCTTTAAAATAGGAGAGTGACGGATTGATTCCTGCCTCATCAGTAAGCGGTATAGAGTCATGAATAGCCAATGTTTTCCTTTCTCTGAAATAAATATCATTTTTAGCAGGAATAATGGTATTCAAACCATCATTTCCACCTGTAAACTGAAGAACTACCAGAATGTTCTGGTTAGGATTCAGTGCTTCATCCAGAGTCATAGCTTTAAGGAAATTAGGCATCAGCATAGAAGCGGTAGCCAAGGAACTTATTTTGAGGAATTCTCTTCTTTTGATTAGCATAATTTTGTTTTTAGGGGTTAAGGTGGCAGATGATAGGTAGCGGGTAGTAGGTTGTAAAGTTATAGCACCGGGCTGCATTTTATTTTTATAGCAGTAAAAAATAAATAAATGATAGTCAAGTTATACTGCGACAGCTATTACCTGCTGCCTGCAACCTAAAACCTCCTACCTAACATAACTGATATTCCGGAGTAGACATCAGATTGATGACATTCATTTTTATACTCTTGTCAGAAAAATTCCGTACAGAATTCATATCGAGACTTTGGGTATTCTGCAGAAGATAATCTTCACAGTTTTTATTAGCAAAAAGCTTTTCAATACGATCCCAGTCGATGGTGATATTTGGGTTTTTAAAGCTCTTGTTTAAAGTTGTTTCACGGGATTTCATTCCCATATCAATATCGTCATCCTGCCGCGGGCTGTATTCCAAAGGACGAAGTCCGGACCAGATCTGTGGAACCTGAAGTCTAAGCATCAGAGTAGAACTGTCAATCCATGATTTTCCATTCGGCCATCCCGCTACATTGGGAGGATAAAGGAGCATTTGTCCTAATAGTTTCTGGTACACGATGAGGTTTTCAGGATTCTGAATATGCATAGGAAGGATTCTCATCATTCCTGCCATCAGTTCTACAGGCGATTTTATACGGTTTCCGATATTCTTCTGATCATAAAACCATGTGCTTGAAAAGATTTCAGTCATTAGCTTTTTGATATCATATCCTGAGTGATAGAAATTGGCGCTGAGCTGATTAATAATCTCCTGATCTGGTTTTTCATTGACAAAGAATTTATAAATCTTTGTTGTGATAAACTGTGCCGTAGCTTTTTGTTCCAGAATAATATTGAGAACATCATTTCCGTCAAAGTTTCCGGTTTTTCCTAAAAAGGTTTTGCTGCCTTCATCATGAAGATTTTTCCTTTCTTTAAAATTGCCTTCCTTATCATAGCTCCATCCTGTAAAAGCTCTGGCTCCTTCTCTTATATCTTTTTCAGTGTAGTTGCCTCTTCCCATGGTAAATAGTTCCATCACTTCACGGGCAAAATTTTCATTAGGATGATCTTTTTTATTCTGCTGATTATTCAGAAAGTTAAGCATGGCAGGCGATTGGCTTACTTCAAAAAGCAGATCTTTGAAATTGCCCAGTGCATTTTTCCTGATCGTATTCAAAAGCTGTTTGTTGAACCTTGGATTTTGTACTCTTGATGCAAAATGTCCATGCCAGAAAAACGCCATTTTTTCTCTCATCTGTTCCTTGCTGTTAACGATGGAGTTCAGAAAACTCAGGTTCAGTTCGTTATTTTGTTCCCTGTTGATCCGCTGCATTTCTTTTTTCTTTTCTGCAGGAGCGGTACTGTTCATATAATCTGCCACAGAAACCGGATCAGGAGTGTCATAAGTGATTTCACTGAAGCTTTCTTCTTTAAATAATTCATTCATTAACGTTTTAATGTTTTTATTTTTCAAATCATCAATTTGATTAATACCAACACCAAAACCCGCTCGCCAAAGAAGATGCTTGTTTTTTAATAATGAATCAGCCATCATAGAGAATTTATTTTTTGATGTATTTTGAAGAAAAAGGTTAAAATAACAACGGTTAAGGATTGTTAATAGTATTGTATAAGGCTTGAATCTTGAGGCTAGAGGTATGAAGTTTGAGGTTGGAAGTTTTGGATATTCGAAATAGAGTTGAGTTGATTTAATGGAGCTATATTTCTTCCGGCATCCGGCTTCCTTTCTTTTATTCTTTAATTCACTTTTTAGGACCCCTTTTTTGATAAATTTTGTTAAACAATTATTTAAATTTTGTTAAAATTAATTTGTTGATAGTCATTATTTTATGAATTTAATCAATGTTAAAAGCAGAGGAAAATCCTTGCTTGGCATGATTTTTACATCTTCTTGTTTAGTAAAATTAAAAAATTAGAGTTATGAAAATGTTTAAACAAGCAATAGTACTGGCTGGTATTTTAACAGCAGGTATCGCAAGCGCCCAAAGTGCTCAAATGAACAATATGATCAAGGTAGGTGCAAATGTTGGTTTAGCAGTTCCCGCAGATAATCTTTCCGCTGCAGTAGGAGTGGATGTAGCATACCAGAATCTGATCACACCTGGATTCGGACTTGGTATCGCATCAGGATATACGCACTATTTTGGAAAAGAGAACAACGGATATAAAAACAATGATGTAGGAGTAGTTCCTGTAGCAGCTTTAATCCGAATTTATCCGAAACAAACCGGTTTTTATTTCGGAACTGACTTAGGATACGGATTCCTGGTTGGAGATAAAGCAGTGGCGTCAAACACTAATACTGAAAGAGCAAGCGGAGGTTTCTACCTTAAACCGGAGATTGGATATCACAACAGAGACTGGAATTTCTTCGTACAATACCAAAAGGTTTTCGTAGGAACTAAAGGAGATTTGCCAGGTCAGGACTATAATGTGGGGAATATCGGAGTAGGATTCGGTTACAATATTCCATTAGGAAAGTAGTTAGATTTAATATATAAACAATTATTAACCAAAACCTTTTCACGAAAGTGGAAAGGTTTTTTCGTTCTGTGCAGGATTTACAAAAACAATTATTATATTTGGTAAAATTTGAGGTTATGATTCTGAATCCAAAATTTCCACTTTATTTACCAGGAGTAGAGAACAGTAATAATGATAGTGTTTCTATCATTGGAGCAAGTCTCCGTGAAGATATAACAATCTTAGGCTATTTTGTATCCGGGAACGGAGGTCTTGAGATAAAAGTAGAAAATACATATGCAACCAAAGAATATTCTTCTTTTTCAGACATTTTAAAGAAGTTTATTCAGGATAATCAGCTTGAAAACGTAAAACGTCTGGGAATGGCAGTGCCAGGTCCCGTATTGGATGGTAAAAGCAGCCCTGCAAGATTGGGATGGCATCTGGATATTGCGGAATACGCACGTGATTTCGGGTTTGAAAAAGTAGAAATGCTGAACGACCTGGAAGCTTCAGCCTACGGGATGGCTCTTCTTGAAGATAATCACCTTGAAGCTATTTATACAAGCGGACATCTTGAAAAAGGAAATGTAGCGGTTCTTGCTCCCGGAAACGGATTAGGAGAAGCCGGATATTTCTTTGACGGAAAATACCTGAGACCTTTCGCCACAGAAGGAGGACACTCAGAGTTTTCACCAAGAACCAACGTAGAAGTTGAATTTTACCAGTTCTTAAATAATATCTATGGTATTGTAAGCTGGGAAAATGTACTTTCAAAGTCAGGTTTATTCAATATCTACAGATTCTTAAGAGACGTGAAAAGACACCCTGAACCTGAATGGTTAGGAGAACGTCTTGCGCAGGGGAATTTTGTGGAAGAACTTTATAAAGCGGCTATTGAGGAGAATGTACTGATCTGCAGAATCGCTTTGGATACTTTCCTTGAGTTTCTGGCAAGAGAGGCCAATAACTTAACATTGAAATTAAAGGCTACCGGAGGTTTACTGATTGCCGGAGATATTCCGCAGATGATTGCAGACTATATTGATAAGGCGAAATTCTACGAGAAATTCAAGATTAGTGATAAAATGGAGGAAATGCTGAAAAATACTCCCATCTATCTGGTTAAGCAAAACCACACTGCATTAAATGGTATAGCGCTTTACACCGCTTACTATCAGCTATAAAATAAAACTCCGAAGAAATTCGGAGTTTTTTTATGGGATGATATTATTCATGAAAATAATAATTTTTATTGATATACATCAATGAAATCTATTGAATAAGATACCTACCTTTGTACTGTTAAATAAGTAAATAACTCTATTCAATGAAAAAAATATTTTTATTAGCAGTTTTAGCTGGTGGTTTAGCTTTCGGACAGTCAAAAAAAGTAGTAGCGTCTGATGTACACTGGTGGGGATACAAAGTAGCAAAATCTGAGGCTAGCTCTCACGACGGTACTGTAAAAGTAAAGTCTGGAGATATGGTGATGAAAGGAAACCAATTGGTAGGCGGAAGCTTCGTATTGGATATGACTTCAATCAGCTCTACTGACCTTACAGGAGAATATCAGCAGAAATTAAACGGACACCTTAAAAACGGTGACTTCTTTGAAGTGGAAAAATTCCCAACTGCTAGCTTCAAAATTACAGGAGTAAAGAAAAACAACGATAAAATTTATAATTCTCTTGTAACCGGAAACCTTACTGTAAAAGGAAAAACAAGCCCAATCTCTTTCCCTGCAAAGATTTCTTACAGCAAAGGAGTAGTAAGTTTAGTATCAAACAAATTCTCTTTCGACAGACAAAAATTTGACGTAGCTTACAAGTCTACAATGCAGGATGTTTTTGTGAAGGATGATATTGATATGGTTGTAAAGGTAACTGCTCAATAAATTAATCAAAAAAAGATTATTAAAAGTGTAGAAGTTCTACACTTTTTTTTATTTTTGTTGAATTGTAAATAAAAAAGAATGAAAAGATTACTATTGTTTGCTATGGTGTGCGCAAGCATGTCATTTGTTTCTGCCCAGAAGAAATTTGATAAGGTTGCAAAAGTGACTTCATCAGAGATCAGATGGTGGGGGTATAAGGTGGTGAAAACTGAAGAAACTTCCCACTCAGGAACAATAAAGCTAAAAAGCGGAAAATTCAACTTTGACCATACGGTGCTTGTTGACGGAGAGTTTGTAATAGATATGAGAAGTATGATGGCAGGTGATGTTTCTGATGAAGATCAGATCAAGCTTACCAACGACCTGAAAAGTACAAACTTCTTTGAAGTGAAAAAATTCCCTATTGCAAAATTCCATTTGACTAAAATTATTCCTTTAGCAAACAGTGAATACAATTCTACAGTGTACGGTGATCTTACCCTTAAAGGAGTGAGAAAAACAATCTCTTTCCCTGCGAATGTTTATGTTACTCAGTTTACAACTTCGATTGAGTCTGCAAAGTTCTCTCTGAACAGAAGAGACTTTAAAGTATTCTATCAGTCTTCATTGAAAGATTATTTCATCAAGAACGAAATGGACATTCAGTTCAAAGTTTCTACAGAAATGCTGGATAACGAAAACAGAATTCCAAAGAAGAAAAAATAAGAGATATTTTATTAATACGGAAGAGCAGTTCGTGAGGACTGCTCTTTTTTTATTCTTCATCCCATAAAGATGGGGTGCTGCCTTTCACTTGTTTCTGTATTTTTCATAAATTAGTGGTATGAAAATTTATATCGTAAGCGGTCTGGGAGCAGACTTCAAGGTCCTTGAAAGAATAGAGTTTCCCAAACACTGTGAATTGATTTTTATAGACTGGCTTATTCCTGAAAAAAATGAGCCTTTCGATGCCTATGTTAAAAGAATGGCAGAGAAAGTAGATGATGCAGAACCATTTTATCTGCTAGGTTATTCTTTCGGTGGAATTATTGTGCAGGAGATCAATCAATTGAAACCTGCAGAAAAAGTTGTGATCCTGGGAAGTATAAAATCTGATAAGGAAAAATCCAGATTCATCAGGACAGGTGAGGTTACCAGGATTCCAAGAATTCTTCCTGTAGGATTGTTCAACGATAAAGCAGCCAACGTGTATGCAGTTATCCGAAAGCTTTTTGATCCTAAAAATCCTAAACTTCTTCAATATTTTAAAGTAAGAGACCCTTATTATCTGAAATGGTCTGTGGAAAAAGTTTCTGAATGGAAGTTTGATGAAAACCCGAATGTTATTCAGATATTAGGTGATAAAGACATTGTTTTTCCCATCCGTTATTCGAATCCGGATTACGTGATAAAAGGAGGAACCCATCTTTTTCCCGCTACAAAATCCAAAGAAGTTTCGAAAATACTAAAGGAAGTGTTTTGTGAAAATTAAAAATATTATTCGTGTAATGGTATTTTTATAGGGGTGTGCTATTCAAAATTATAGTTTTTATGAAAATTATGTTTAAATTTGATAGGGTTAAATATAAATTTTATGAAAGTTGGCTTAAAATGGATTGTTTCATTCTCTGTTATCGCGCTTGTAGCCATCGGAGGGTTATTCTGGAATCCGGCTGCAGATATTCCTGATACGGGAGCGTTTTTAAGTGAAGATAAAATTGTAGGTGCGGATGTAGCCTGGATTTTGGCTGCGGCAGGGCTTGTTCTTTTGATGACACCGGGACTTTCCTTCTTTTATGGTGGAATGGTTGGGAAGAAAAATGTCATTTCTACAATGCTGCAGAGCTTTATTGCTTTAGGAGTGATCTCTATGGTCTGGGTTGTTGTAGGTTTTTCTTTATCCTTCGGAGAATCTCTGGGCATTACGATTGCCGGAAAACATTATGGCATCATTGGAAATCCTTTAAGTTATTCCTTTTTTAATGGAGTCGGAAATTTGCCTCATAAACTGATGGCACCAACGATACCATTTATCCTGTTTGCTCTGTTTCAGATGAAGTTTGCGGTTATTACTCCGGCTATTATTACGGGATCATTCGCAGAAAGGGTTCGCTTTATTTCCTATTTATTATTCATCGTTCTTTTCAGTATCTTTATTTATACGCCTCTTTGTCATATGGTATGGCATCCGGAAGGCCTTTTGAATAAATACTTTGGAGTAAAGGATTTTGCTGGTGGAACCGTGGTGCATATGAGTGCAGGCTTTGCAGCCCTTGCCGGCGCTATGGTGGTAGGAAACCGAAAAAATCCGCATCATGAACCTTCGAATATCCCGTATGTACTTCTGGGAACAGGAATGCTGTGGTTCGGATGGTTTGGTTTCAATGCCGGATCTGCGCTGAGTGCTTCTGCGTCTGCGGCTACTGCTTTTGGAACAACTACCATTGCTTCTGCTTCAGCGATGATGACCTGGATCTTTTTTGACAGAATTAACGGGAGAAGTGTTTCTGCTTTGGGAGCCTGCATAGGAGCAGTGGTAGGTTTGGTGGCCATTACTCCGGGATGTGGTTTTGTAAGTATTCAGGAAAGCCTTTTTATAGGGTTTATTACAGCAATCGTTTCTAATATAATGGTCAACTGGAAAGGGTTAAAGAAAATAGATGATACACTGGATGTTTTTGCGTGCCATGGAGTAGGGGGAATTATGGGAATGATTCTTACAGCCATCTTTGCTCATGGTGAAAAAGCCAGTCTGCTTCATGGTGGGATTGAAGTATTTCTTCATCATATGGCCGCATTGGTGTTGGTTTCCGCTTTTACATTCTTCGGCTCACTGCTTTTATATAAGATTACCAATTCTATTATTACCCTCAGAGTTTCTGAAGAGTCCGAAAATAAAGGTCTTGATCTTTCTCAACATGAGGAAAGTTTTAACTGATAAAAATAGAGGACTTTCCCAAAAGTGTCATTCTGAAAGAAATGAAATGTAGTGAAGAATCTCATCCGTACGGTTATTTATAAGATTCTCCCTTCGTCAGAAATCAAAGATTCGACGTAGTCAATGACAAGTGCCCAATAATTGGGCTTTTGAGATAGCCTGCTGATTGTTATATTAAATCAAAAATAATTTATTGAATGGATTCAATGGCTTCGAAGATTTTATTTTTAGAATTTTCAAAGACCTCACCTCCGAATTCTTCATTATCTAAGGAATGAATGGTAACATCATGTACACCCATAATTCCGAAAATATGCTTCAGATAAGTCGTTTGGAAATTGATATGTCCGTTCTTTTCATTTTCTCCGTATCCGGTATCACCACGGGTTGAGAGGATAAAAAGCTTTTTGTTTTCAAGAAGTCCTACATAGTCACCATCCGGAACTCCGGATCGGAATTTCCATGTTTCATTGATTCGCATGACCTGATCAATATATGCTTTTAATCCGGACGGAATAGACCAGTTGTACATAGGTGTTCCGATGACATATACATCATGTTCTTTGAGTTCTTTGACGAGTTCATTACTCAGCTGTAAAGGTTTTTGGTTTTCTTCAGTTTTGTCTGAAGATCTTTTGAATGCGCCTGCAATCCATGATTCATCAATATTGGGAATAGTATCAGTTCCTGCTTCTCTGTAGGTGAACGTGTCAAGAGGGTATTTGCTTGTCCAGTTTTCAACGAAAAGCTGGGTCAGTTTTCGGCTGTAAGATCTTTCGTTTCTTACACTGGCATTAATAATCAATATTTTCATTTGTTAAGAATTTATACAAGCAAAATTCCTGATTATTGAGTTCTGAAAAATTGATCTAGTTCAAGAGGATTTATTTTTTTTCCTGATCCGGCTGATGAATTCGGGAGTTACACCGAGATAGGAAGCAATCAGATACTGAGGAACTCTGGAGGAAATATCAGGATAGGTTTCCAGGAAATCATAATACTTCTGTTCCGCTTTGTGCATATGATTGAACACGACTCTTTTTTCCAGCGTTCCGAGATAACTTTCCAGAATGATTCTGAAGTATCTTTCTAAGGAGGGAATTTCCTTCAGCATTTTTTGAAAAGACTGATGGCTGATCTGTAGGAGCTTTGTTTTTTCTACCGCCTGAATATTATAAATGGAAGGTTTCTGTTTTGAAAAACTGGTGATATCTGTAGCCCACCAGTGATCAATGGCTAAAAAGAGAATTTCTTCATTTCCGTTGTCTTCATTGATGCAGAAAGCTTTTAAAACACCTGAAATGATATAACTGTCATGGCGGCAGATTTCTCCGTTTCTCAATAGGAAATCACCTTTTTCCAATGTTTTTTCTGTCCAGAAACTTTTACAGGCCGTTATTTCTTCCGGACTTAATTGGACATGCTGCAAAATGCTTTTAATTAATGTTTCCATTTAAAAAAAATGATTAAAAAGAACAGTATAATGATAGATCAGATTGAAATTCATATAACCGGCTAATCTACAAAAATACTTGTTTTACGGACTGTCAAAACCAAATAAATCTAAGATTTTGCTATGCATATATTAGGATTTATCATGTATCTTTGTTTTTGAGGAAAATGACGAATCATTTATGGAATCAATATCGGTTTTTGAGATTATTAAAGTAGGGATAGGCCCATCCAGTTCGCATACAATGGGACCTTGGAATGCAGCAGCTGCGTTTATCAGGATTATAAAAAGAGAAAGATCAATCGAAGAAGTTAAAGAAGTTTTTCTTGAATTCTTTGGCTCACTCGCCAAAACGGGGATTGGGCACGGAACTGATATTGCCGGAATGCTTGGGTTGAACGGAGAAGATTTTAAGACGATCAACACTTCAAAAATTGATGAAAAGATAGATTACATCAAGAGTACTCAAACCATTAACCTTGGTGGTGAAAAGGTAATTCCGTTCATCTACGGACATCATTTGATTTTAAACATGAAAAAGAGCCTTGATTTTCATCCGAACGGAATGATCTTCAGAGCTGTTTTCGAAGACGGAACTGAACTTGTGCAGGATTTTTATTCTGTAGGAGGCGGTTTCATTGCCAGCCAGGAAAAAAACTCTATTCAGAAGCAGTGTGTACGTACGCTGTATCCTTGTCATAAAGCTTCAGATATTGCAAAATACTGTGAAAAGCTGGGATTTGACAAAATGTCAGATTTGATTTTCATGAATGAAGAAAGCTGGAGAACTCAGGACGAAACAAGACAGGAAGCGCTTTACATCTGGCAGCAGATCAAAGAATGTATTTATAAAGGAGTAAACAAGGAAGGAATTCTTCCGGGTGGACTGAATGTGACCCGAAGAGCAGCAGGAATCAACAGAAAGCTGCTGGGAGATAAGATTTATAAAAATAAAGATGAATGGTTCCAGCAGGTAGTAGACGCTGAAGAGAACTTTACTAATATCAACAAGTGGATTGCCTGTTTTGCACTGGCTGTGAATGAAGAGAATGCAAGTTTCGGAAGGATTATTACTGCACCTACCAATGGGGCAAGTGGGGTTATTCCGGCGGTATTGATGTACTCTCAGGCATTTACACCATTTACGAGTGAGGAGGATATTATAAGATTCTTGCTTGTAGCAGGAGAAATCGGGACCTTATTCAAGAAAAATGCAACTATTTCTGCGGCGATGGGAGGATGTCAGGCGGAAATCGGAGTATCATCTGCAATGGCAGCAGCCGGACTTACAGAAATCTTAGGAGGAAGCGTAGGGCAGGTATTGATGGCGGCAGAAATTGCGATGGAACATCACCTTGGATTAACCTGCGACCCAATCAAAGGACTGGTGCAGATTCCATGCATTGAAAGAAATACTATGGGCGCGATGAAAGCGATTACCGCAGCCAATATCGCATTAGAAAGTGATCCTACCAAGGCAAAGGTAACATTGGATGAGGTGATTCTTACCATGTGGGAAACGGCTCAGTCTATGAGTGACCGTTTTAAAGAAACTTCCGAAGGAGGACTTGCCATTGCCGTTAACGTTCCGGAGTGTTAATAGAAATACCATTATTTTACAACATAAAACCCTTAGACATTACTGACTAAGGGTTTCTTAATAAAATAAAAGTAAAAACCGTTGGGCTTTTAGTATCGTGTGGAATTGGTTACCTTAAAATTCCTCTGATTCTGTTAGCATTGGTGATCAGCTCTTCAAGGTATTCATAATTCTCTTTTTCAAGGGCAGATTTGAATTTTCTGAGTTGGGAGATATGTTCGTTCAGCACATCCAGCACATTTTCTTTGTTTTGTTTAAAGATGGGAACCCACATTTCAGGATGTGATTTGGCAAGACGTACCGTACTTGAAAAACCGGAGCTCGCAAGCTGAAAAATAGTTTCTTCCTCACGTTCTTTTTCCAATACCGTATTGGCAAGGGCATAAGATGTAATGTGGGAAATATGGGAAATATAGGCAGTATGAACGTCGTGATCTTGTGCATCCATGTAAATCATGTGCATATCAAGGGCATTAACCACTTGTTCAACAATGTTCAGCGCATCTTCTGCGGATTCTTCTTTGTTACAAATGACACCTGCTTTTCCGGAGAAACTTTCTGCAATAGCGGATTTCGGACCGTTATTTTCTGTTCCCCACATCGGGTGGAAAGCCACAAATCTTGAACGTTTCGGATGGTCTTTCACAGCATTTACGATGCCTGCTTTTGTAGAACCTGCATCCATTACCGTCTGATGGTCAGTTACTAAGTCAAGAACAGAAGGCAATAGTTTTCTTGCTGCATCTACAGGAATAGCAAGAATAACCAGATCCGAATTTTTAATTCCATGCTCAAGATCTACTCCGGCATCAATGATTTTAAGTTCTAATGCGTCACTGATATGCTGTGTATTGTTATCGATTCCGTAGATGAAGCTGGTAATGTTTTTCTCTCTTAATTTCAAGGCCATCGAACCACCGATTAATCCTACTCCAATAATACTTATTTTCATCTTTCTCTATATTTTTTAAAATAAAAAAACCTCGTCCCTAGGACGAGGTTTTAAATTATATTCATAAGAATCCCTATCCCAGAGCTGAGGTAAAAATTCTATAATAATATGTTCCGTTGTTAAAATTCACGTAGCAAAGGTAAAAATATTTTTTTAATGAAACGAAATTTTCTTTTCTAAATTATCTGGAGCTGGGATGAATTGTTTTTTTGATGATGTTTTTTAGGATCTGTAATTTTTTAAATTTCATTAATATTAAGATCAATTGCCTTTTTTATATCAAATGATATATTTTTAAGTTTTGTATTTAAAAATATATCTATTATAGTATCCCTTTTTTCAATTCTAAAACTATAATTTGGATTTTGATCTGTAGTGTTTGTAATTTCTTTCTTTCCTAAGAATTTTATACTGTTATTGTTAACATAATAAATAAGAAATAGGTGACCATTTTCTAAAAAATTGTCTATTAAAATTACTTTTTCATCATTGTTTTTAAATAAGAAAGTTTCATATCCTAGATCACTTGAACTATTTGATTTATCAATGTAATTTTTATTATTACTGGTAAATAGGATTGCATTTCTATTAAAAGAAATTGATAAATTATTGTCTCTATCAGAACATTGATTTGAGTCGTATTTTTCACCAGTACAGTTTAATTGTTCCTGTTTAAAATCAATAGGGAAATTTCCAAGTTTATTTGAATTCTCCTGTTTAAGATTACATGAAAAGAATATTGTTAACAATAGAATTGAAAAGATTTTCATCATTTAATTAAGTTATTTATTCAGATTTTATCCTGCTTTTATGAACATATCCCTTTTTACCTTCTTTAGAAACCACTAACCACCAATCTCCGTTTTGATCTAAAACTTCTACTTGTTCACCTGTATTGATTTTTTGCAGGATTCGGGAAGAAGAGTTTTTCTCCTTTCTTAGGTTGGTAAAACCATCACTATCCTGAATGTAAAAGGCTGTTTTACTGCGACTTTTCTCTACTCTACATTTTTTGGCTCTTACATTTTCCTCAGGAATGGGTATTATTTTATCAGTCCATCCGGATTTCTGGATATCAATATTTTGGGGAACATCGCAAATATATTTTACTGCATCCTGAGAAATATCTGACATTGTTTTATAGATAATATTTTTAAGAAGCCAGGTGTTATTATCCAGGATAATATGATATTCTTTTTCATAATATCCGCGGTCAGGGAAGGATGTTTTTATAGTGAGCCCTTTATTTCCGGATATTGGAAGGATATCCTTGATAACATTACCTCCATCCTCAGAGAAGTTTCTTGTTTCCAGTGCTAATGTATATTTACCTTCCTTATCCCCCAAAAAGATAAATAAATTTTCTCCTTGATAAGGTTTGTTACTTACAATTTTGTCAGAGATGCCATCCTTGTTGACGTCAAAGGTTGTTATGAAATAATATTCATTATTGATGTAGGTTTCGAATGAGCTTCTTTTAGTTTCAGCTGATGGCTGTCGGAGTTTTACAATACCTTTGTTTTTATGTTGGGAAGAGCAGGTGAAACCGAGTGTTAAAGCAGTAAACAGGAATATATTTTTCATTAAATTTACTTTGAAGGTTTTAAAAATCAGTAGGCTTAATTTCTTTACTCCATTTAGTACTTTTACTTCATCCTGTCTCTAACTCTTTGTGGTACTCTGGACATATCTTTCGATTGGCTATTCATAAGATTATAATATTTTATATAAGCTTCTTTTGACTCTTGTTTGTTATTAAGTCCCCATTTAGCATCTGCATAATTTAACCAGGCAACAACCCTGTCAGGATATTGAGACAGTATCTTATCAAGGATGCTAATGGAGCTTTTATAATCTTTATTTTGTTCCTGATAGTAAGCTATATTATTATAATCATTTACCGTTTTTTCATTGAGTGGATATTGTTTTAAAAGCTGATTGATTTCATTTTCAGTTAATGGTGGGGTACACTGATAGTCTTTATTAATCTTTGAGACAATATCCAGTGCTTGTTTTAAATCCAATTTCCTAATATACATATCCAGATCTTTTTCTGTAAATGTATTTATCTCGTCAGGGGAAAAAGTAGAATCGTTATTAGGTAAATAAGTATATGATAATTTACAGATATCATCATGTTCAACATAGGTTTCTTTAGAAAAGTTTATCTTACTTAACTGTAAAGTCTTAGAGGTTGAAATAAAATAATATTTGTAAGTAAGAAGATTATGAGGGGTATTTTCTTCGGCTGTTTTCTTTATGACCAGAAAATTGTTTTCAAAATAAACATCATCAGTTTTTGGAACAATTGACTTTGTTGTGAAGTTTATAGTATAATTATGATCTTTTAAAGAAAATGCAATATTGCTGTTTGTATTGTTATTTGAGCTTTTAATGATTTTTAATGTACTTAAGTCAATTTTAACTGTTTGATCAGATTTATTGATGGTATTTTCATTTGAAAAAAACTGGGGCTCTAAAAAGTTAAATATAATAAAGTTATTTTCTTGAGTAAAACTTAAAAATTTATTTAACGGTGAATCCTGGGTTGAAGAAATATCAATAAAACCAACTTCTTTTATTTCTTTTTCTTTGACTAAAAAAATACTATATCCCCAAATACCACTCTCATCTCCTTCTTCAATGAAAAGCAGACCAAGGTTTTTATTTTTATAATAATAAGGAGTACAGCTCCAAGAATTCTTTTGTAATTTGCCAATTAGAGAATTGTTTGAATAGACCTCATTGTAAAAGCCTCCATCATAGTTTTTGGCAGCTATCCTTATAATATTTTTGTCAAATTTATACTCATATTTATAACTTTTTCCTTGTAAATTAAAGTCTTTTCTTATTTCTGTAACAGGGGAAAATGTTAATTCTTCATGGATAATAGTCTTTTTGTTTTCTATCTTTTCTCTTTTGTAATCTTTACAATTATGTACAGCGAAAGTGAAAAATATTAATAATATTAAGGTTCTCATACTTTATCAGTGCTTCTATTTGCTTTATTATATTGTTTTTGTAATTGTAGATCTTCTTTTGAAAGGGATATATATAGTAAAGGATTGCATCTATACTTATAATTATCTCCTTTCTGTGGAAGCATTTTGCTTGAAAATTCAATGTGTAAATGTGGACCATGTGTTCCTTCAGCAACTCCAGTTACACCTGAAATTGCGATTACATCTCCAGGTTCTACATTTTTGCTTTTAAATTCAAAGCTATTCAAATGACCATATAAAATATATCGATCTTTTCCGGAGTCATATAAATCTCCTTTTGTTACTTCTTTATCATACTTTAATGTATAATTTTTTTTATGTTTCTCTAATAGTTCCTTGTCTACTTTTAATACAATAGTTTTACCATAACCAGGAATAACATCATTATATACAATTTCACCTTTTAAGCAAGCATATATTTTAGTTTTTTTATTAATTGCAAAAATATCCAGACCTGTATGTGGCCTACCCCTATGGCCACCAAAAGAACTAAAGTCAGGATCATAGCCACCGCTAAAATTGTGAAGTGTAATTTGTGGATTATCTATAGGATCATGCCATTCGTTAGATTTTTTTCGTGGTTCGCCTTTAGTTTTAAATGGACAATCAGATGCTTTTTCACTTAGCATAACATGTGCTGCTTTTACATAGTCATATCTAATGGCTTTTGTAGCGTCATCTTCTCCAGAGTTAATAACATTACTTATTTTTCTAACATTTTCCTTTTCAATACCTTTATCAGCAATATTACTTAAATTATTTTTCATCCAAAAATATATTGCAGATAATACAATGTATTCTGAATTAAATAATAAGTCTGGATTTTTCATAAAATCTTGTTGAGCTAATCCAACTTTAGTATAATTTTTATTATACCAGTCTTGAAATCCTTGATAATTTTTTCTTCCAGTTAATTGTATCAGTCCTCGTCCCCTAAACTTATAACCATCTTGTTCAGGGTTTTGTAAATCATTTTCTGGACATATATTATTTCCTAGATCTTTTGCTTTATCTCCTCTACTATATGCCCAGTTTGCAATTTTTATTTCTCTTTCTTTTGTAATTTCTGATTTGTCACTTCCATAACCCCATTCTTCTGCATGCTTTTTACCTATCTCTGTTTTGAAGTTACTAAATTTACTTTTTAATCTACTTGGTGGATATATAAAGTCTTCTTTATAACTCCAAAATTTAGTTTCTTTAGCAACCTGCCCTAGAAAATTTGCTCTCCTATAACAGTTATTATTAATTTCAAAATCAGTCATATATTTATTTAAATTATTAATATATGCCGGTATTCTTGTATTATATGGTGCCTTATTAAGTATTGAACCATGCCCTGCAGCTGTCATAAACTTATCCAAATCATTAGTGCTTAATGATATTTGACATGATCTGCATTTACCATCTTTCGGAACTGCAGGTTCAGGCTGCTTCTGCACCCCCGCCGCACTCTTCACCTTCTCCACCTGCATCAGGCCTTCCGAATTTACCCCAAATTTCTGAGATTCTGCAGAAAGATCTTTGGAGATAATTTCAATGAAATAATTTTGTGTACCGGAGTCAGGGTCACCGATAGGGGAGTCTATTCCTTTTTCAAAAATATCTTTGGAAATGACAAATCCTGAAGTATCACATACATCGGCAGGAATTTTAATATTTCCACTTCTGTAAACTTCATCATTGGAAGTGGTATCATATTCCCAGACTACATATTGGATGTGTTTTCCTACCATGTTTTTGGAGTGGATTCTTACCCTTACTTTATCTCCTACAGCAACTTTGGAAAGTTCTTTTCCTGTATCATCAATGAAAAGGGCTTCTATAATATTGCCTTTAGGATCCGGCTGTTTGGGACCACCTCCTTGTCCGGCCGGGAATTTTGGCGTGTGTTTCTCAGGCTGCAGCTTGGGTTTTGGCTGATTTTGAGGCTGTCCTTTATAATCCGGATTGGCCACATCTACATTCACCTGGCTGGCTCCCTGAATTTGGCCTGAATAAGTGGCGGTAACATAATATTCATGATTGGCACCTTCATTTTTATCACCTTTCATCAGAAACTGATTGGCCATCTGGCGAAGGATTTTTTCGTCAGACATCAAAGGTATTTGTACTTCTGCAATCCCTTTTTCATTAACCCGAGCCTTATAACTTCGAGTATGGCGGTTGTTTTTATTGATAACAGGGTCATGACCTTTTCCAGGCGCATCATCCTCCCAAAGATGGAATTCAATCTCTTTATTAAACATGGCGATGCAGTGAGCCTGTGCAATGAGAGTATCCCGATAACTGGCTTTATTAACGTTTGCTCCTCCTCTGTTGAAGAGCACTACTTTATCTATTTTTGAAACTTTGTTATTGGTAGGGATTAATATGATGCTGGCAACCAATTCTTTAGTTGTGGGAAGTCCAGGTAAAATTCCTTTCTTGGTCTCGTAGACTTTCATTTGAAATTCTATTCCCAGTGCTATTTCTCCAAATTTGTAGGTTACTTTTTCGCCCTTTTTAGGTTGGCTGGTAATGTCTTTCCAGCTTCCGTTCTTTTGTTTCTTAAAAAGATACCATTCATAATCACCTTTTATTCCAAAGGAGAGGATAGAAGGTTTTATTTCGTAGGAGTAGGTGGTTCCTACCAGAGGATTCTGATTCCCGATAATAGTTCCTGTCATGGCTTAGCTGTAATAAAGTTCGTCTGTCCCTTTTGTATCTTCCTTGAATTCATCAAAATCCACAACGGGATTATAAACCTGCTGTTCCTGGGTATTTGCTTTTCCCACATGGCTTTTGCCTGCCTCACTTTGCTGTCCGTGCTTGAGAATCGTTATTTTTCCTCCTGTGCTGCACATCAGTTCTGAGATTTCTGTAAGACAGCTTTTTCCCAGGACTTTTACTTTTTCATACGTTTTCTGCCATTTTCCAGCAGGAGCGTAAGCACAGGGAAGATATCCTCCGGAGGTTGGCTTCAGTTTACACTGTCCGAATGGTTGTGCCGCAGGATCTAGCTGAAGGTCATCCTCTGTTACGGCCAGATAATCAGCGTTTCCTTCTTCATCATTCCAGTAATGTTTCTGATGGCTGGTTACTTTAAATTTTGGAAATTTAAATCCCTGATTGCATTGCACGGTTCCTTTTTGCACAACGAAATATTTTCCTTCATGAGGACTGGATCCGCTGTCTTCTTTTTTATCTTTTTTTTCCTCTTTATCAGATTGTTGTTCTGTATTTTCAGATGTCTGTTCTCCGCCTTCTGGCTGCTCTTCTGTAGCGTTTTCTTCACTTGCGGAGATTTCCTCTGTAGCTTCTTCCTGTGATGACGTGGAGCTGTTTTGAGGTTCTTTTTCCTCAGCCATAAGCTGTGGATCTTCCGGAATTAAAATGGCTTTTCCTGGAACAGCTTCCTGCATAACATCTTCAGGAGGGCAGTGGAGATTATGATAGGTTTTCAAAATACCCTCATCTTTCAGCTTAAACTGCCGGGCCAGAGAACTGAACGTATCGCCTTTCTGTGTGACATAATTTTTCATATTATCCTTGTGTTATATTGATGTGATGTTGGTGAATAAATTGATCTTCATGACTGAGCAAAACAGATGTTTTCGCCTCAAGTAGATTCTTATTTTTGATGTGTGTGGTGTATTCCAGTACGATAGTTCCTGAAGCTGATTGGGAAGTCTTTTCATTAAGCTTGATACCGCGTATAATCTCCCGTGAAGTACATAATTCAGTGATTCTACCCTTTAAAATGGTCAGAATAGAGTTGTCATCTTCATTTTCATGTTCAATATCGAGTTCACATTGTACCGGAAAAGAATTCTGCACTAAATGGAAATATTCTTTCCACTTTGCCTTCTTCTGAAACCATTCGATTTTTGGAAACAGGGTCTGAAACAGGAGTGTGCTTTGAAACTGTTGTAATAAAAACATTTCATCATTGATACTTCTTTCAAACGTATTCAAATAATTTTGAAAAATTTCACCTATATAAAACTCCTCAAGTTCTTTGCGTTGTTCGGAAAAAGTGTCGATAATTTTCTTATGGTCTGCAAATCCGGTGATTTTACCCTGTTCATTGATCACAAATTCAAGAGGCATAATACTTTGCATACAGGCAATGGAAATACTGCTTATTTTATCATCAGGTGTATTTCCGTTGCATGTAAAATCCTTTTGGTTGTAGCTTAATATATGTTGTCCTGTATTTTTGTCTTTATTAAGATTAATATCAATCATATAATTAATATTAACTGATGATTCGAACGGAATTTCAAAAGTTTCATTAACATTATACTTTTGAGCGAAAAAAGAATCAGAAAGTTGGCTGGGAAGACTTTTTTTTCTCTCCTGCTCTTTTTGTTCTTTGGTTTTAAAATTTGTAGGAACAAAGATATTTTTAACTTCATTAAGGTTTTCAAACCAAACTTTATCCATCTTTTGACAATGGGAATTGTGAAACCACTTTAGCTCCTCACTGGTCATGCCCAGCCGGGAAGCGATAGAGGTCAGCGTGTCTCCATTCCGTACCTGATATTGTAAGAAATCAATTTCCATCCAAAGTGAATTATCTGATAAAGCTATTAAAAAACTCTATTGGAAATTCATTTTTGAGGTTAAATTTTAAAAATTGTCGTAGAATTACGACATGAGATTGATACCATATAGAAAACCACCCCGTCAAAAATTCTTTGAATTTTCGCCACCCTTCCGGAGGAGGGGAATTTTTACATCTTCATTTGTAATGCTAGTCAGGATTGGAATTTTTGTTGATTCTTTCTTGTTAGTTTAATGCGGATGGATTCTTACGGAATGACAAACTGTATGGGTAATACTATCATTCCAATTGTGTCATTCCGAAGGAATCTCAGCTGCTATAAGGGTTTTCAGCGTTTGTATACTTTTAAAATACTTCGCTGTAACTTACAATAAGCAAATAAGAAACTTTTGTGGTTTCATAATATACAATACAACCAAAAGTTATTATTAATTTTAAAGCTATAAAAAAGCCAATATGAAGAATAGATTCTTACACGGAGTTTTCATAATATTGATCAGTTGGGGTTCTGTATACGCTCAGAAGTCAGGCGATCAAGCATCTGTTTTTTTCACTACTAAAGTACAGGATACTGTAAAGATTGGGGAAACATTTAATGAGAAAGATACTACGGCCAGCAAGAATTTAAAAAATAGGATAAAACCTATTCAGGCTAATTTTAAAAGAATCAATTCCATGACAAAATGGACTTCTGTCAAAAAGAAGGATATTGAAGGAGAATCTGCAGAAGGAGGAGAGTCTGTATTTTATTATACCGATAAAGGGCTGGAAAAAGTTATTGCCAGACATTATGGAGAAATGGGACAAATGTTGATAGAATATTATCTTATGAACGGGCAGCTGTCTTTTGTTTTTGAGAAAGAGTACAGGTATAATCGTCCGCTTTTCTATGATACAAAAGCAATGAAAGATAATAATGATACGCAAGCATTTGATTTTAATAAGTCCGAGGTTATCACAACCAGGAATTACTTTGAAAATGGAAATATCATTATGATCAGTAATACTACAGGACGTGGATTTAATATCGGTGCTGATTATCCGTCCGAACAGGAGAAAAACTTAACAGAGCGTTTCAAAAAGCTTCTGAAACTGGCAGAATAATATCTGTTATTTCTTTTGATCAGCTTTGATAATATGGAGTCTTTCTTCCACTTCATTAATCCTTTTAAGCCAATAATTGATTCCTTCCTGATTGGACACCGTTTCTTTGAAAGCATTACGGTTGACGGCCCATAGGTGTGAGCTGTTTTTCTGATAGTCCAGCTCGCGTTCTTTTTTATTTTCGGGTTCTATGCGGTATCTCCAGAATACCAGTGCATGCATATATTCTGAGCGGATTTTTTCAAGATAAGCAATAATGGCTTTTCGATCCTGAGGGATATATCCGGGGCCAGAACATCCACAGGAATGAAAAGTGATCCCAACCGTATACAGATCCTTGATGTGCGCCCATTGTTTATCGTCATTCTTTGCCGGCGATTTAAAATCAAGTCCCATATTAGCCATCAGGCTTCCACATTCCGGGCACTTGGCTTCCACAGAGACCTGAGCATCCCGGTCCACATCTTTCAGGTGGCGGCGTTTGAAAGTTTTCTGGCAGTTGAAACAGGCATAATGTCCTTTGTAAACCATCATGGCATATCGGCACATAGTATTATCTTATTCTTTGGTTATAAGTTATTTTTTATTTGTTTTTTCCTCTTCATTACAACTGATTCCCATAAAGCTGCTGGCACTTCGTGGATCGTAGACCGACCATACATTTCCCCAGAGAAATTTGAAGGTGCAGCTGGGATAAGGGTTTTTCTTTTTTTGGGTGGGTGATATTCCAAGGACTTTGGTCAGGAAAGTATTATTCCGGCGGAAAACATTCATTTCTTTTTCCTCTGTCCATTCATTCCAGTCTTTGGCATCGGTCTTTTCAGAGGTATTCATATGGATGATATCCAATTGATCTCCAAAAAAACACAAACTGAAAGATACCTGGTAGCCTGCTATTTCTATACTCTTAAAATAATACCAATAATATCCGGTTTTTACATCCCGGAGCGTATGAAATTTTTCTTTATAAAAATCAGACTGTTTCAGCTGATCAAGACTCATTCCTTTATAAAGTGTGGTAGCAAGGGCTTCCAGCTCTATAACTCCATTTTCACTGTTAATCAGCATGTCCCAAAAAATTGAAGCTATAAATATACCCGTTTTTTCTTTACAGACAACGAATAATATTTACAGCTTCAATAGAAATAGAAATATCGGTGTGTTATTATGTTATGGATTTGATATGATTAATGTGGATGGGATGTCGGACAGCCATAGACTCTTTGTATCAATCAGATTTTTCCAGCTTTTGCTGCTGATCAGCATCAGATCCTGAGCATTCAGAAATTCTTTTTCAATCTTTTTCTCATTGTACAGGGTGATGTGGTTTGGAGCTACCTGCTCAATGCTTCTGATCAGTTCTTTCACTTCAATATTATTTCGGATCTGTCCTGCAGCATCCAGAATAATAATCTGTGAATTATTGTTATTGATCAGTCTTTTAGCATACTCAAGAAGGTAAAAATCACTCAGGTTAAAGATCGGAACAAACACTTTGTCTGCCGCTTTAAAATCTTTTTCTACCAAAATCCCCACCGGAATATTAGTTTTGTCAAGGATCTGAAGGGTAAAATCGTCAAATGGAGAATTATTGAATATGTTTCCTTTACCTTTTACCGTGTTCAGAAGTTTTTCAGGATTAATAATCTTGGTGGTAAAACCTAATAACCTTCCTAATAAACTACCTTCATACATAGATTTCCCTAGCATGATCAGCAGAAGGTCATAATGCCCTTTGTTGGTAATGCTGGTAAGATCGCTTTCGATATCCGTAGAAGCTTTGAAAAGGGTAGTCACCTCCAGATTAAGGTCATGAGAAGTCTCAATCACATTCTGGAATTGTGAATCTTCATACTCGTTGATATCATAAGCATGCATCTCATCTACCGGAGCAATATTCATGGCAGTAATGCTTTTATTGCCATTCATTTTATGAGTGAAATTGTGAGCCAGTTTTAAGAGAGTACTTCCGGATTCCGGTTTATCAAAAGAGAGGAGAACTCTGTATTTGGAATCGTTTTCGTGAAGGGGTTCGTCCTGATTTTTTTTGGATTTAAAAATAAAATTAATAAAGTCTAAGGCAGGACCTGTCATGAAAGTAGTGAAAAGTGCCATGATTACGAGCATTGCAAAGATTTCTGGGCTTAAAACTCCAAGATCATATCCGATGTTCAGGACAATAAGTTCCATAAGACCTCTGGTATTCATCAAAGCTCCTATCGTTAAACTTTCTTTCCAGTTAATGCCTACAAATCGTGCTGTCAACGCACTTCCTGCAAATTTTCCGAGAACAGCCGTCAGAATAATAAATCCGGCGGTCATCCACAGATGGCTGTCATTCAGAAGTCCGATCTGCGTACGAAGTCCTGTAAATACAAAGAACAACGGAAGCAAAAGTACCAAAGCCACATCTTCTACTTTATCAATAAAAAGTGTACGGAATTTTGTATTCTCAGGCATAATGGCACCCGCCATAAAAGCTCCGAATAAAGCATGAATACCGATTACTTCAGTAGCATATGCTGACAAAATAAGGGTCAGAAAGAAAATAGCCACCATGGGCTTGCTGATCGTGTTTTTTCCAGCCTGAAGGTCTCCGATTCTTTTCAGGAATGGTCGTACAATTTTAATCATTAAAAACACATAGGCGATTGCCATGATGATCACATAGATAGAACTGGCGAAAGAACCTGCCTTTACAATAGCAATTACAGCAGCAAGAATACACCATGCTGTAATATCATCGGCCGCAGCACAGGTAATAACAATCGTTCCCAGTTTGGTTTTCTGAAGATTTCTTTCCTGTACAATTCTCGCCAGTACCGGAAATGCGGTAATACTCATAGAAATGGCTATGAATAAAGCAAAAGAGGTAAACTGGATACCATCCGGTGCAAATTCCTGATATACAAAATAAGAAAGCCCGATTCCCAAAGCAAAAGGAATAATAATACTCGCATGGCTGATGACCACTGCATCATGAGCTTTTTTTCTCAATACGCTCAGATCCAGCTCCATTCCAACGATGTACATGAAAAGAATAAGGCCTATCTGACTTAGAAACTGAAGGTTGCCTAATGATTCTTTTGGGAAAAGAAAAGCTGAAAACTCAGGGAAGTACATTCCCACTAATGATGGTCCCAGCACAATACCTGCAATCATTTCTCCGATGACTGTTGGCTGCTTTATTTTCATACAAATCCACCCGAAAAGCCTTGCCGTCATGATGATGGTGACAATTTGCGCCAATAATAAGGCAAGCGGATGGTGAAGGTTGGTTTTGAAAGATTCCAGGAAATTTTCCCAGGTAGAACCGCTGCTGGTGTTAGCAACAATATTTTCTTTTACTTCCAGCGTCTGTCCTTCGATGATGAAATAATACATCAGACAAGAAAAAACAGCGATGGTAGTAATGTAGAAAATTAAATTTTTGTATTTCCCCAAATTCATGATTCCAATATTTTATGCAAAGTTGAAAAGAATATAGTTATGTTAAATACTCTTTTTTTTTAAATGTAATGAATGTTCTAAAAAATGTAATAAAATCTATTTGAATGAATAGCCGAGTCCGAAGCCTATTTTCCAGTTTCCATTCTGATCTGCTGTCTTAGTGTTATAGTAGGCAGGAATCTGGAAGGCTATTTTTTTATAGACCACAGTAAGACCTGCTCCCAGCGTAGGCATAATAGGACTGTTTTTAGTTCCGGAAGAATGGTCTTCTTTAATTCTCAGAGAAGGAAGCATTCCAACAATGAATTTTACGCTTTTATGGGTAAGATTTACATTAGGCCCTGTAAAGTTGAGGTAAGCACCATGATCTACATATCCGGCTACTGCTATTCCGTCAAAAAAAGAGACCTTCAGTTTTGAAGAGGTTTCCTGGGAAAAACAAAAGCCGGATATGAGAAGTCCTGCAGCATAGAAACAATTTTTCATTATAAAATCAATTAATTCTATGCAAAATTAACAGGATTTAATACTGAAAAAGGGGAGTTGTAATGAAGAACTTATATTCTGTAATGAAACCGGAAAGATTTGGAAAAGACTTATTTTCCGAAGAGCTCCATCAGTGAGCTTTTGTAGGCATCACCGATCTGAAGTTTCAGAAAAGAGTGATCTTCCGTAGGAATGGTTGTAATGATTTCGTTGGTTGAAAATACTTTAATGGAAGACAGGGCAATAATCTCTTTTTTGTTGACCTGAGCAAAATCTTTTGCGGGAAGCATTTCCAGAAGGTTTTTAAAATTCAGGTTTTTTAAGACGATGGTTGTTCCGTCACTTAGGATAATATCTTTGTCTCTGCTATCAATTTCAGAGGTTTTGATATAGGAAATCTGCTCTGTGAATATAACTGTTTTTCCAATATTGGTATTCCACTCGATAAAAGTCTTTTTAGGCGCATTTTCTACCAGTTCTTTAGCTTTTTCGAAGGCCTGGATCAGTCTTTCTTTTTTGATGGGTTTCCTTACATAATCTACCACATTCAAATCGAAAGCTTCGGCAGCATATTCTTTATAAGCTGTTGTAAAGATGATTTTTTTAGAACCTGAAATAATCTCAGCCACCTGAAGACCTGTCATTCCAGGCATTTCAATATCCAGAATACACAGATTACAGTCGAGGCTGTCTATTTCGTTCAGAAAGATTTTAGGATCATTGAATGCTTTTACCACTTCTACATTCTCGATCTGCTCGCATAGAAGTTTTAAATAACTGATGGCCAGTAATTCATCATCCAGAATAACGCATTTTATCATAGAATTCTCCTAAATTGATTTTTAATTCTGCAGTAAAGATTCCGTTTTTTGAACTTCTTTCCAGCTGGTAATACGTACTGTAGATCATTTTAAGCCTTTGATCAAAAGACTGGCTTCCGAAACCGCTTTTCTCTTTCTCCAGAATATTTTTCAGAGATGCTTTATTGCTGACTTTCATCGTGAAAATTCCACCTTCAAGCTCCATATAAATGGAAATAAAAGAATCCTGAGCCAGGAAATCCGTATGTTTGAAGGCATTTTCAATAAGATCCACAGAGATCAGCGGGGCAAATACCTTTTCCTCATACAAAGCATCCGATTTATTAATCTTTGATTTGATTCTGAAGTCAAAAAGTGGATTGATCTTTATTTTATTAATCTCAATAAGGCTTAAAGCAAAGCTAAGCTCTTCTTTCGGGCTTACATACTTATTGTTGCTTTCGTATAAAATATAATCCAGCACATTCGCCAGCTTATCCAGTGACATATAGGTCTGATAGGCATGAGACTGTACCGAATTCAGAATATTTTTAAACAAATGCGGATTCAGCTTTGTGCCGATATGTTCCAGACGAACTTCATTCAGCCGCTGTTCAATAAGCTTGTTGGTCTCTGATAATTTGGTATTTCTCTGTTTCAGCTTTTGGTTCTGGCTGAAGAGATAAATGCTTACTGTCAGAAACAGGAAAATGGCAAAAACTCCGATGAATATCAGATAATCATGAATCATGTAGTAATTGCCATCCATAGCTCGTTTTTGAAAACTATTTAAGTTTCTTAAGACCGTTTACTGTCACGGTTTCTTCACACTTTTCAAAAGTGATTTCGTAAGACGGATTTTTTTCAGGATAAGTGATTAGATAATCCGGACATGGTTTTTTCTGTGCATGGCTACGGTCAAAGTCTACTTTTCCGTTGGTAATGATGCTGTCTTTTACAAACTTTTCATCAATCTTGTAGGTCGTCATTGCATTTTTAGCTTCCTCAGAATATTTGAATTCTTTGGAAAGGCTTTCAGCAATCACACGGCTGTTCGGTAAATATCCGCTGCAGCTTGCCCCTTTTTTGTTTAAAATAAAAAATACGATCAAAAGCCCCGGAACGAAGCCTATTGCATAAAATTTCAGTTTCTTCATTAGAAAATTAAAAGATTGATATCGTGGTACGTAAGTCCGAAACGGTCGCAGATGATCTTTTTGGTATGTCTTCCTTTGTACATATATAAGCTCTGTTTCATTTCGTTTTTGCGGATCAGCATGTTTTCAAAGCCGCCCTCTTCGTCATAATTTAAAATATAGGAAAGGAAGAAATTCGAGATGGCCTTTGTGGTAGTTCTTGGCATTCTTGAGGTAAGGTTCGGAAGTCCGCAATGGATAACACCATGTTTAATGATATAAGGATCCTCCATAGTGGTCAGTTCTGAGGTTTCAATCACTTTACCATTGTCTATCGTGATATCAATGATGACACTGCCTTTTTTCATTTTCATGACCATATCTTCTGTAACGATAGGGGTCATGTTTAATCTTGGTAGCGCCCCGATTACTACATCAGCACGTCTTAAACTTTTACTGAGTTCTTTAGGATCAATAATAGAAGTCGGTACACGGCTGTCAACGATAGTATGAAGTCTTCTCAGTTTTGATAAAGAATTATCGAAAACCTTTACACTTGCTCCTAAACCAATAGCTGCCTTTGTAGCAAATTCACCTACAATTCCAGCGCCAAGAATTACAACTTCTGCAGGTCTTACGCCTGTAATTCCTCCAAGCATTAACCCATTTGATAAGGCTAATAATTCAGAGGCGTATAAAATAGAAACGGTTCCTGCAATTTCCCCGACTAATCTTACCAAAGCCAGTTGCTTGTATTCATCAACGATAAATTCAAAAGCGATAGCGTTTATTTTTTTCTCTGCAAGCTTTAAGAAATAATCCTTGTCTCTAAGGTTGATCTGAAGTGCCGAAACCAGATATGTATTAGGTTTCATGTACTCAATTTCATCTTCCGTAGGAGGATTCACCTTCAGGATAAGATCCTGCCCGAAAGCTTCTTTAGGATCATTGGTGATCTTCGCTCCAGATTCCGAATATTGTAAATCTGTAAAGAATGAACCTTCTCCGGCCCCTGCTTCAATAATGATCTCATGACCGTGCTCTACCAACACCTGTACGGCGTCAGGAGTAATGCAGGTTCTCCTTTCGTTGAGACAGGTTTCTTTAGGAATTCCAATACTGAACTGTTTTCCTTTCTTTATAACCTCCAATTTTTCCTCTTTCGGCATTAATTCTTCTTCTGTGAAAGGAGTAAAAATATTTGTACTCATCCTTAAATTAAATTATGTCTTACAGATTGTTTTTTACACTCAATTAATGAGCAAAGATACATAATATTTACTCGAATGAAACTTCTCTGTTTTCACCCGTATTCACAATGCTCATTGTATGGTAGTTAAGACCGTAAAGCTCCTCTTCATACACTTCCGGCCACTCGATAATGCATAAAAAAGAGTTGTCCAGGTATTCTTCAATACCGATATCATACACTTCTTCAATGTTTTTCAGGCGGTAAAGATCAAAATGATACACTTTTCCTTTTTCTGTATTGTATTCATTCACAATAGAATACGTGGGAGAGTTGACTTCATCATTGCTGCCCATATTTTTAAGCAGAAATTGAGTAAATGTTGTTTTCCCTGCTCCCAGATTTCCTTTTAATAAAAGAATATTATGTTGTAATTGAGGAATGATGTTGTCAACAACTTCCTGCCAGTCTTCGATTGTATGGATAGTGAACTGCATATACTAATTTGTTTTGCAAAAATAATGATTTATGAGTTTTAAATGAGAAACTAGAAGTTAGAAGTTAGAAGTTAGCAGTTGAAAGCTAGAAGCTGGAAGTTATTAATTATGAATGATGAATTATAAGTTATGAGTTAAACTCCTACACATTCAAACTCTACTACCAAAAATCTCCTTATCCCGAGCCCAAAATGTTCCCACTCTCTAACCCTAAAACCCTCTTACTCTAAAACTCTCAACCCTCGATAAATTGAATCTTGAAACTCTTTCCTCAAACACTCTCGCACCCTAAAACCCTCTAACTCTCAAACCCTCCAACCCAATACCTCGAAACCCGAACCCCATATCCTGTATCTGAAACTCTCCAACCCATCCAACTTTTCCATAAAAATACTTAATTTTACACCATGATTTCCAAACAGACCATTGATAAGATATTCTCCACAATCCGCGTTGAAGAGATTGTGGGCGAATATGTGCAGTTGAAAAGAGCAGGGTCTAACTACAAAGGACTCAGTCCTTTCCATGACGAAAAAACTCCCAGCTTTGTAGTTTCTGCCAGTAAGCAGATCTGGAAGGATTTCTCCACAGGAAAAGGGGGAACAGCGATCTCTTTCCTTATGGAAATTGAGAACTTTACGTATCCTGAAGCACTCCGCCACGCTGCAAAAAAATACGGAATTGAAATTGAAGAAGATCAGCGTGAAATTTCTGAAGAAGCAAAAAATGCCCAGACTGAAAAAGATCTCTTGTATAAGATCCATGAGGTTGCCAATACTTATTTTCAGGAGATCCTTTGGGATGATCAGGAGGGTAGAAGTATAGGTCTTTCTTATTTCAAAGAAAGGGAATTGAAGGATGATATCATTAAGAAATTCCAGCTTGGATATTCTCCGGAGAAGAAAAATGCTTTCACGGCTTATGCCCTGGAAAAAGGATATACTAAAGAGATTCTTGAAAAATCCGGACTTTCTATTTTTCCTGAAAATACTCCTGCAGGCGTAGACCGTTTCAGAGAAAGGGTTATTTTCCCTATTCACAGTTTTTCCGGCAGGGTTTTAGGTTTTGGAGCAAGGATTCTTAAGAACAATGTTAAAACTGCAAAATATCTTAATTCCCCGGAAACGGAGATCTATCATAAATCCAATGTTCTTTACGGATTAAATCAGAGTAAGCAGGCTATTTCAAGAAAGAATGCTTGTCTTTTGGTGGAAGGATATATGGACGTGATTTCCCTTCATATGTCCGGAATCGAAAACGTAGTGGCAAGTTCCGGAACGTCTTTGACGACAGAACAAATCAAACTTATTAAAAGGCTTACGGAAAACGTAACGATTCTTTTTGATGGTGATAATGCCGGTATCAAAGCCAGTTTCCGAAGTATTGATATGCTGCTGACTGAGGGAATGAACATCCGTGTCTTGCTTTTCCCGGATGGAGATGACCCGGATTCCTTTGCCAGAAAACACCCGCAGGATTACGTTGAAAAGTACATCGAAAATGAAGCGATGGACTTCATCGACTTCAAGGCGGAAATTCTCCTGAGAGATATCGGAAATGATCCGATTAAAAAGGCTGAAGCAATCAGAGATATTGTGAAATCTGTCTCTTTCGTACAAAATGCCCTGAAAAGAGAGGTTTATCTTAAAGAAGTTTCCAATAAATTCGGACTTTCTGAGCAGAGTCTTTTCAATGAACTGGATGTTCAGAAGCAGATCACACAGAATCAAACGCATCATGTTCAACAGCAGCAGAAAGAGAAAACAGCCGTTCCGAAAATGGAAGTTGTGCCTTTGGATCAGAAAAAAGAAGATCCTTTTCTGTATGATGTACTGTTCATGGAGAATAAACTTGTTGAACACATGTTGGCATTTGGAGATATTATTTTGAAACGTAGAAATGAACAGGGAGAAGAATATCAGATTACTGTAATTGAGGAGATTCTTCATCATTTTGAAGAAGAGCAGTATGCATTTTTAGTTAAAGGCAATGAAATCATTATTACTCAGGTAAGGGAAGGGATTCAAAAAGATGAGTTGAGAAGTGGAAACTTTTTTGTATCTTTTATGGACGAAGAAATTACCACAAAGGTTGTAGACGCACTGATCCCGTTGGATGAGCTTGAAAACTGGGCTTCCAGAAACATTTATCCTCCCAATTATGGTGATAAAGTGGCAGATCAGATCAAGGGAGATGTTTTGCTGCACAAATACAGATATATTGATTATTTAATTACAGAAACAGATAAAGAGCTGGATGTGTACAGGGATACTGATGAAGGAAAGTACTATGAGCTTATCAAGAAAATTACATTATTGAAACAGGCTTCCATGCGATTGAGTAATATCATCGAATATTCACCTATCAAAGGAATCTATGGTAGAAAAAGATAATTTTTAAGTCAGTTTTTTTATATTCTGTGACAAAAAGTCCTATAAAATTTTAGGAATAAATATTGTAATTTAAACTTCGAGAATATTTTAAAAATAATACATAATAGAAATATGGACATTAAAAAAGAATTCAGAGATTTCTCTGTAAAACATTTAGGAAACAACGGTTTAGTTACCGATCAGTATATGGGAATGTATGGCCCAACGAATCTTACTCCGTACATCATGGAAGAGAGAAGATTAAACGTTGCTCAGATGGACGTTTTCTCCCGTCTGATGATGGACAGAATTATCTTTCTTGGGACAGGTATTGATGATCAGGTAGCAAACATTGTTACGGCTCAGCTTTTATTCTTAGAAAGTGCTGATCCTTCGAAAGATATTCAGATCTATATCAACTCTCCTGGTGGTAGTGTATATGCAGGTTTAGGTATTTATGATACCATGCAGATCATTAAGCCCGATGTAGCAACAATCTGTACAGGTATGGCTGCTTCAATGGGAGCTGTATTATTGGTTGCAGGAGAAAAAGGAAAACGTTCTGCGCTTAAGCACTCAAGAGTTATGATTCACCAGCCTTCAGGAGGTGCTCAGGGAGTTGCTTCTGATATGGAAATCAACTTGAGAGAGATGTTGAAATTGAAGCAGGAGCTTTATGAAATCATCGGTCATCATTCAGGACAAACGTATGAGTGGGTAGAAAAATCTTCTGACAGAGATTACTGGATGACTTCTGAAGAAGCTAAAGGCTACGGAATGGTAGATGAGGTTTTACAAAGATCTACAGAGAAAAAATAATTGATGATAAAATCATGAGAACCGCACTTATCTGGTGCGGTTTTTTTGTTGGGTTATATTTTTAAATGTTTAGATTCCTGCAGAATGACAAACTGTATGGATAGACAACCATTTCAATTCTGTCATTCCGTGGAAATCCAGCCACAATGATCCAAGAACAGATGTGGGAGAAAAATTACAATCCCAATTAAAGTTTCAACTGAAGACGCAAGAATTCCCCTCCGCTGGAGGGGTGGCAAAAATTCAAAGAATTTTTGACGGGGTGGTTTTAACAGTCTATTTTACCTATATCCCCACAAAAAAAGCGTCTCAAGACGCTTTCTCTATTTCTTAACAATCTTATGTATTGTCGTATTTTCAGCTGTTTTAATCTCCACAAAATAAGCTCCCGTGTTTAAAGAATGAATATCAATCTTAGTAAACTGTGAAGTCATTACTTTCTGTCCTGTAGCAGAATAAATATTCACTTCTTTCAGTTTCTCAGCCGTTTCAATCTGAATAAAACCACTTGCCGGGTTTGGATAAACACTGAATTTTTTCTTTGTCACAGAAGAAACCCCTAAAGTAAGCTGTGCTTCGGTTGGAGTAAATGGTCTTCTTTGCCCGAAACTCAATCCAAACCAATCAGTGTTACTCAGTTGAATCTGAGAAAGATTGGCTTTTGCTTGCCAGCTTGATAGATCTTTTCCTTTATACAATTTCCAGCTGTCTGATCCGGAAGTATTCCCAGCAAAGGAATTCAATGCTAAATTAGCAATCTGATTATTTGCTGATGTGAAGTTAAAATAAGAAGCTTGAGATTGGATCAGTTGTAACGCCTGTTCAGCTGTTATACTTCCGTTATATTTAATTCCAAAAACAAAAGAATTGGCATTTCCGTTGGTATTATCAGTTCCGAAATCAATAACTACAAGACTTTTATTAGTTCCTGTTCCCACCCAGTTCGTAACCTGAGAAGGAGTAAACCAAGCAGAACTGTAGGCTGCAACTGGTGGGGAAGGTATTGTAGGAGGGGAAAAACTATAAGAAGCTCCATACCATCTTCCGTCCACTAAAAGATCATTGTTCACACCATTATTGAATGCCATAGTTGATGGAGTATTTCCTGACCAGGTAGACCAATAGTCGTCAAGACTAGGAGTATGATGATTGTAATTTAAACTGTACAGAAATCCGGATGGTATTTCAATTTCCATTTTAGGTTCTGCAGCGGCAATAGCAGTAATCATGTCTTCCATGGTTAAACCATTTCCGTCAAAACGATATCCCCATGCATAAGAATTTGGAGTGCTGTCATCATTAAAGTCTGCAATGAAATACGCTTTTTTAGAACCTGTTCCTACCCAAAATTTAATGTCGTTTTCTGTGAATTGGGCCGACAATAGCTGCATGCAAAGCAGTAAGAAAAAAAGATAGATTTTCCTCATGATATAATTAATTTAAAGTTTTATTCCCGAAACTTATCTTCAGAGGAGAAATAATTCTTTCTCTGAATCTAGTGTTTTACGGCAGGTCTCCTGGCTCACATCTTACAGCTTCCTTCCCGGATTTTCACGTCCAGTGGTTTTTCGTGCAGTAAGTTTAAACAGTTTACAGTTGCGGGTACAGCCCAAGATTTGAATATTATTCTCACTTGATTCCCTATTAATGAACATTGTTCAGCCTTAAAACGCTGCAAATATATCATATAAATTGATAAGTCTGTTTTGTGAATTATTTACCTTTAAAAAGTTGATTTTCAATTTGATTAATAATTTGGCGGGATTGTTGGTTTTTTATTTTTAAATAAGTTCGTTTCTTATTTATTTTCAATGCTTCTGTCTGTTCTATTGTTAAAAAACAATTATCATTATATTCAAGATCAGTTTACAATCAAGTTCTATTTTCGCAGCCATAAAATAGCATATGAAAAAATTACTATGGTCTGTGAGTATACTGGCTGTATTGGCTTCATGTAAAAGTGATGATGATACCACCATAATTAATCAGGATATTAATTATTCCAAATTCCCTCAGGAGTTTCCCTTTACAAAACTGGCTACAATAAACGGAGTGGATGTTATCAACGGAGGTTTTGGTTCCGGAGCAGCCGCTCATCCTACCAGAAAAGGCGAATTCTATGTCATTACAGACAGAGGGCCTAATACCGACTTCCAGAATGGGAAAAAGTTTCTTGCTCCTAATTTTACTCCAACCATTATGCATTTTAAAATCAATGCTGACGGAAATGTAGAGGTCATCAAATATATTAAACTTAAAAATCCATCCGGACAACCTATTACAGGACTTCCAAATCCTGCAGGAATGGGAAGTACGGGAGAAATTGCTTATGATGCTTCCGGAAATGTCTTAGGTACTGATCAATATGGTCTTGACAGCGAAAGTATTGTTGCTGCTGCTGATGGTACATTCTGGGTTTCTGATGAATATGGTCCACATATCGTACATTATAGTGCTGATGGAATCGAGATGGAAAGAATAAGCCCTGTTGGCGTAAATACAGGACCAAGAAAACTGCCTGCTGTTTTAGCCAAAAGAAGGGCCAACAGAGGAATGGAAGGACTTTGTATCACTCCGGACGGAAGAACATTGGTAGGTACCATACAATCCATGATGTTTGTTCCTAGTAAAGCATTGGCTACCAATACTACTTTAACGAGAATTGTCACTTTTGACATTATTACAGGGCAAACCAGGCAGTTTTTATACAAACAGGATGGCGGAGCTTCTGATTCGGTGTGTGATATTACAGCCATTAGCAATAATGAATTCCTGGTGATTGAAAGAGACGGAAATTTCGGATCTCAGGGAGGAATCAAAAAAGTATACAGAATCAATCTGAGCAGTGCTTCCGATGTGAATGGAACTGATATTAATGCGGTGGACGGAATGAAAATTAACGGAAAAGCTTTAGAGCAATGTTCATGGGATGAAATTACCAATGCCGGAATAAAAGCTGTTACCAAAACATTAGCCGTAGACCTGGTAGCAAAACTGGGCTATGAACATGATAAATTCGAGGGAATTGTTTATTTGGGAAATAATAAACTGGCTGTTTTCAATGATGATGACTTTGGAGTAGTGGATGATGGAAGCGGAAATCCAAAAGCTAAAATTTTGCCTAAAACGGGTAAAGTAGACAAAGGAACAATGTATGTAGTCGATATTCAATAATTAGATTTTTTTAACGGAAAAGCGGCGGAATCAAAGATTCCGCCGCTTTTTATTGGATGATATATAAATCCTTTATATTAATTAAAAGCTTCAATAATCTTAGAGAAATCCTCTAATTTCAAAGCTGCTCCTCCGATAAGACCACCATCGATATCCGGCTGAGAGAAAATTTCTTTAGCATTGTCTGGTTTTACAGAACCTCCGTAAAGGATAGAAACCTCGTCAGCAACTTCCTGTCCGTATTTTGAAGCGATAATATTTCTGATATGAGCGTGGATTTCCTGAGCCTGCTCCGGACTTGCTGTTTCTCCTGTTCCGATAGCCCAAACCGGTTCGTAAGCAATCACTACTTTTTTGATCTCTTCAGCAGAAAGTGTGAAAAGAGCTACTTCAGTCTGATTTTTTACTACCTCAAGGTGCTGTCCTGCTTTTCTCTGCTCAAGAGTTTCTCCATTACAGTAAACAGGAATAAGCCCTTTATCAAGAGCTAATTTGATTTTTCTGTTACAGTGAGAATCTGTTTCTCCGTGATATTGTCTTCTTTCAGAATGCCCGATTAGTGATCCGGTTGCATCAATAGATTCCAGCATGTCTGCAGAAATTTCACCCGTATAGGCGCCACTTTCATGCTCGCTCATATCCTGAGAAAATACTCCGATTTCATCCTTTTCAAAAACGTCTTTTGCCATCATCAAATACAATGCAGGGGGAGCAATCCAAACCTCACAGTTTGTAGCATTGTTGTTTTTATAGCTTAGTAACTGAATCATTAATTGTTGTGCATCAATTACATTTTTGTTCATTTTCCAGTTTCCTGCAACTATTTTTCTTCTCATAAGATTTAAATATAGATTTATTTATTTTTTAATTTTTCTTTTTTGGATAATCTGCGAGACTCTTTTTTGCTCTCGCGGATTTGTTTGATTTAGCAGATTAATGTAATCTAATTATTTATTATAAGTTATTTACCACTCTCTTTATATTGTCCAGAATATTGGAGGTATTAAAATTTATTTTTTGATATACAGATTCAAGTAAACCAGGTCCTAACTGATTATATACATTGAAAACACATTTACGAACGATGTATGAAATTTCATTTTCTGTCATTAATAGAAATCTGCATTATCTGCAAAATCTGCGAGATTCATTACTTAGTAATCCCTTCCAGTTTAAACATGAAAGCATATACCAAAGCCACATCCTTCAGATAATCAAACCTTCCGGAAGCACCACCATGGCCATAGTCCATATCTGTTTTCAATAACAGTACATTTTTGTCCGTTTTCATATCTCTTAGTTTGGCAACCCATTTTGCTGGTTCAAAATATTGTACCTGAGAATCATGTAATCCTGTTGTTACCAAAAGATTCGGATAGTTTTTCTTCTCTATATTTTCATACGGAGAATAAGATTTCATATAAAAATAAGCTTCCTTATTATTGGGATTTCCCCATTCGTCATACTCATTGGTCGTGAGTGGAATACTAGTGTCTAACATCGTATTCACTACGTCTACAAATGGAACCTGTGAAATAACCCCATTCCATAGATTAGGACTCATATTGGCTATAGCACCCATCAATAAACCACCTGCACTTCCTCCCTGAGCGTAAAGATGCTTAGGTGAAGTATATTTTTCTTTCACCAGATATTCCCCGCAATCGATGAAATCGGTAAATGTGTTTTTCTTTTTCATCATTTTTCCATCTTCATACCACTGTCTTCCCATTTCCTGACCTCCGCGGATATGGGCAATTGCAAATGCAAAACCCCGGTCCAAAAGACTCAGTCTGGTACTGCTGAAACTGGCATCCATAGAATTTCCGTAAGAACCGTAAGCGTAGAGTAGAAGTGGGTTGTTTCCATCTTTTTTGAACCCTTTTTTATAAACAATAGAGATTGGAATTTTTGTTCCGTCTTTTGCTGTGGCAAAAAGTCTTTCCGTTGTATAATTATCTTTATTATAACCTCCCAGAACTTCCTGTTGTTTTAAAAGAACTCGTTTTCCTGTTTTTAAATCCTGTTCATACTGAGAACTTGGTGTAATCATAGAAGTATACCCAAAACGGAAATTATCCGTGTTGTATTCAGGGTTATCCAGTGAATAAACAGTATAAGCAGGTTCATCAAATTTTAGAAACTCCTTTTTCCCTGTTTTTCTGTCATAAATTACCAGTTGGGAAAGTCCGTTTTGTCTTTCACTGAATATCAGATAATTTTTAAATGCAGTAACATCCTCCATCAGAACATCTTTTCTGTGCGGAATAAAATCCTTCCAGTTTTCAACTCCCGTTTTATCTAAAGGAGTTTCTACAATCTTAAAGTTTAGCGCATCTTTATTGGTTGTTACCAAAAATTTATCTTCAAGTGAAGTTACATCATAAAGTACATTATTGATCCTGGGCTGGAAAATTTTGAAATTTCCGTTAGGATCATTGGCATCCAGATACCTGGTTTCAGACGAAGTGGTAGCACGGGAATCGATTAGGATAAACTTATTGTTTTTTGTTTTTCCTACACTGATATAGTTGGTTTTATCTCTTTCTTCATATACCAGAATATCTTTACCGGAATCTGTTCCCAGAGTGTGTCTGAAAATTTTTTCTGTTAAAAGAGTCTCAGGATTTTTTGAAGTATAGAAAATTGTGGTGTTATCATTGGCCCATGTTGCAGAACCTGTTGTATTTTTAATACCAAGATCCGTGATTTCTCCTGTAGAAAGATCTTTTAAAAATAATTTGTACTGTCTTCTGGAAACATCATCTACTCCGTAGATCATTTTGGTATTATCTGGACTTATGCTGAAGCCAGCAGCAGAATAATATGGATGACCTTCTGCCATTTTATCTACATCCAGAAGAACTTCTTCAGGAGCAGTAAGACTGCCTTTCTTTCTGCAGTATTTAAAATACTGTTTTCCGGTCTCTGTGCGGCTGTAATAGTAATATCCGTTTCTAAAAACAGGTACAGATTCATCCTTCTCCTTGATTCTGGCCTTCATTTCCTGGAAAAGCTTTTCTCTGAAGGGTTCAGTATCCTTCATCATGCCTTTCCAATACGTGTTTTCAGCCTTTAAATAATCAACAACTTTGGTAGAATCTTTTCCTTTTTTAAAATAATCAATCATCCAGTAATAAGGATCATTAACCTTATCACCGTGGATTTCTCTGATATGTTCCTGCTTTTCTGCAACAGGAGTCTTCATATTGGGAAATGTCTGAGACTGAAATGTAGATGCACTCATTACTAATAGCCCTAGATAAATTTTTTTCATGGTATTTTTTGGCTTGGATCTGTTCTTAGATTATAGTCCCCAAAGATTTTTCAACAGTACGTAGAACGTATGTTCCTCTTCCGTTACTTTATTGTCAGCTTTGATCAGTGATTTTGCAAACTGAACAAATTTCACACGTTCTTCCTCTGTAGAATCTTCGTGGAAACATCTTGCATGGAATTCAAAATGATCTTTCCATTCCTCAGGCTGCAAAAGAGCCAGGGTTTCAAGTTCATTGTCAAGATTCATTCTGAAAGGAAATTCATCCGCCATGTATTGCTGCACCAGCATTCCTTCCTCAGGAGCAAATTCTCCGTCTACAGAAGAAAGGATCATGAGTAAATGATAACCGGCGATTGATTTATTTGATTTTTGCATGAGTTGTTGTATGTTTAAGTTTAGTGTTTAAATTTGATAATTGATAATTGATAATTGATAATTGATAATTACATACAAATATCTGTCGTCACATATCATTTATAATTCATCATTCATCATTCATCATTTATAATTAATCAACGTAGTCCTTTGCAGGCTGTTTGTCTACAATTTTTCCGTTTTCAAGAATCAGTACAAATGGGTTGCTTCTCGCTATTGTTTTGATAGCAGTTCCGTCCATCAGTACATTTTTGATGGTTTTAAAAGTATTAGGTTCCGTAGAAACTCCGTAGATAAGAGCACCTTTCTGTGCATTTACTTTTGCTTCTACTTTTTGAAGCAGGTCTGCAGGAACATCTTTTGGATGATATGAGAAAACAAGAACGGCTTTAGGCGCGTTAATGATTTCCTGCGTAACTTCCATTCCTGTAGGATCTTCAATCTTGAACTTTACAATTTCAGATTTATAGCCTTCTTTAATAAGGACAGATTCATTCTTTCCATCTTCAATTTTCCATGGAGAGCCTTCTGCCCAGTATTCTGTTTTTTTGATATAATCATCCTGATTTACTTTTACAACAGCTCCTGTCTTCTGATTTTTCAGCGTGTAGAAAGTTTTATATTCTGAAGGATTTTTATCAATTTTTGCTTTTTCAGCCTTAATGTCTGTTCCTATTTTATAATCACGGAAATCGATGATCGGTTCATGCATAATTCCTTGAGCCATAACATAAATCATTCCCAACGAAAAGACTGTTAAAAGGATATATTTGAATGTGTTGGAAGACTCTTTCGGAGTGACTCCATAGTCATCTTTTTTACGGAAATCTTTTCTGTACAGGATAAACAGGATAATCAATCCTACCAGCAGTACGACATCTTTTAAGAAGCTCTGCCAGGGAGTGAATTTGATAGCATCTCCAAAGCATCCACAATCTGTTACCACATTGAAATACGCTGAGTAAAAAGTAAGAAATCCGAAGAAAATACAAAGTGCAATTAATAGGGATAAGGTAAATTTAAGCTTTAATTTAAGCAGCAGCATAAATCCTAAGAAAAGCTCCAGTACCACTACAATAATGGAGAATAACAGGGCAAACTTTTCTAAAAATGGCATGTTGAAAACCGGAGGTGCAAAATATTCTTCCATTTTGAAAGAAAAACCTACCAGATCCACGGCTTTCACAAAGCCTGAAAGGATAAAAACAACAGCAATAATAAAGCGTAATAAACCTTTGAGCATATTAAATATTTTTGGGTTCGAATTGATTTTCTTTTTCTGAGAATTTGATCAGGCAGAAGACCGCATAATTCAGCATATCGAAATAATTGGCATCAAGACCTTCCGAAACGATAGTTTGTCCCTGGTTATCCTCAATTTGCTTGGTTCTCAGTACTTTCTGATAAATAAGATCTGTAATCGAAGAGATTCTCATATCTCTCCATGCCTCGCCATAATCATGGTTTTTTCTTTCCATCAAAGCCTTTGCTTCATTGGCATATTGGTCATAAAGACCTAAAATTTCTTCTTTGTTTTCATTGAAATCATTGGAAAGACCTTTCTCTAATTGAATAAGTCCAATGATAGAATAGTTCACAATGGCGATAAATTCATCTTCTTCACTCTCATCCACCATTTTTTTATCAGTCATCTGCAGCGTACGGATCCTGTTGACTTTGATATAAATCTGATCCGTAATGGAGCTCGGTCTTAAAACCCTCCACGCTGCACCATAATCCTGTAATTTTTTACCGAAAAGATCGCGGCACTGACTGATAACTTTCTCGAACTGTACTGATGTTTTTAGCATAAATTTTCTTAATCTTCCAAATATACGAATTCGGTTTTAGATTTTTGAATTTGATGAGCTGAGTTTGTGGGTCTGAGGTTTGAGGGAGGGAGAGTTTTAGAGTTTCGGGGTTTCGAGTTGTTGGGTTTTAGAGTTTTAGAGTAAGAGGGTTTTAGGGGGAGAGAGTGGGAGCATTTTGGGCTCGAGATAAGGAGATTTGAGGTAGTAGAGTTTGAAAGTGTAGGAATTAAACTCATAACTTACAATTCATCATTCATAATTAATATCTTCCAGCCTATAATTTCTAATTTCTTCTCATTAAAAACTCATAAATCACTAATTTTGCACTACAGAAGTCATTCATCAATTATTATTCATCAATTATCATTCATCAATCATCATCCAACTCATGCTCTCCAACTCTCCAACGCTCCCACACTCAAACCCTCCAACCTACTCAATCAATTGCAACGGCCGTTTAGTACAACTGGACACTCCAAAAATCATGGGAATCCTCAATATGACACCGGATTCTTTCTCTGACGGCGGAAAATTCAATAATGAAAAATCAGCGTTGAACCACGCCGAAAAACTTTTGAAGGAAGGAGCAGAAATACTGGATATTGGTCCTCAGTCTACCCGTCCCAATGCAGAATTTTTAAGTGCGAAAGAAGAAATAAAAAGAATTGGAAATCTCATTTCTCTGATCAAAAAAGAATTTCCGGAAGCTCTGATTTCCCTGGATACTTTTTATGCAGAAACAGTAAGATTCGGATGTAATGAAGGAATTGATCTGATCAATGATATTTCTGGAGGTCAGTATGATACAGAAATGTTTGATACCGCTGCTGAAACGAAGCTGCCTTACATTCTGATGCATGTAAATCCTTCCTACGAGACCATGCATCATAAAATAAAGTTTGAAGATATTACACTGGAAGTGAACCAGTATTTTGCAAAAAAAACAAAAGAACTTTTAGAAAAAGGAGTAAATGATATCATTCTTGATCCTGGTTTTGGCTTCGGAAAAACAGTAGAAGATCAGATGAAAATGATCCGTGAAGTTGAATATCTGGGATTTGGAAAATTTCCTCTTTTAATAGGTATTTCCAGAAAGTCATTTATCTACAAACCTCTTGGAAAATCACCGCTTGATATCAATGAGGAAACCCAAAAACTTCATAGGGAAGTGTTGGAACAGGGGGCAAAGATTTTAAGGGTTCATGATGTGGCTGAAGCAAAGGAAACACTGAGCCATTTTTTACGAAAAAAATAAAAAGTGCAAAAAAAACTTGTGAGTAATTAAAAAGTTTATACATTTGCAGTATGAATTTTACGAATCAGAAAAATATTATTGTCATTTCTATTATTGCTGTTGTCATTAACAACAGTAAGGAAACGGCATTTTAAATAGATTTTAATTTAAATTATATATAAAACCGTTTCATAATTTGAAACGGTTTTTTTGTTTTTAATTTTTTATAGTATAAGAATATGTATCAGTTATTATCATTAGTCATTATCGTCATTATTATTCCCTTGCGTCTGTGAGAAGGAAGGTGTATGACTGTACATATATTGAGCCCTCTCACACTGTGAGAGGGCTTTTTTTATTTCCATTTGTTAATTTTTTAAACCTCTATAACATGTATTACAACGACGACACGACGATCTATTTTGACGGAAAATTTATGAAAGCGAAAGATGCCGGAACAGATCTGTATGGACAATCTCTTCACTATGGTTACTCTGTTTTTGAAGGAATTAAATCCTACAGCACAGATCATGGAACTCAAATTTTTAAAGCAAAAGAACACTACGAAAGACTGAAAAGATCAGCAGAACTCATGCATATTCCTTTCGATTATTCCGTAAATCAGCTTACAGAACTTACCTATGAACTTCTGGATCGTAATGGGTTTACAGATGCTTATATCCGTCCGTTGGTCACATGTTCACCCAATATGTCACTCTCAAAAGGACAAAAATCTTACCTGTCATTGCTTGCCTGGGAATGGAATAACGGCTATCTGGCAGATAAAATGAAAATTATGACTTCCCCTTTTCAGCGTCCTAATCCTAAGGCTTTCAAGGTGGAAGCCAAAGTAGGAGGACATTATGTAAACTCCATATTGGCCTGCCAGGATGCCAAGGACAAAGGCTATGATGAAGCGCTGGTTCTGGATGAAAACGGAAATGTTGCTGAGAGTTCGGGAGCTAACGTGTTCTATGAAAAAGACGGCGTTTTATACACTCCGGCTAAAGGAAGTATCCTTCCGGGAATCACAAGACAAACCGTGATGGAGATCTGTGGCGAGCTTGACATTCCTGTAAAAGAAACCTTTTTTAAACCTGAGGAAATGCGGGGTGCAGATGCAGGCTTCTTCTGTGGTACGGCAGCAGAAATTGTTGCCCTGGATTCACTTGATGATGTTCCTTTTACCAAAGACTGGGAAAACACAGCAAGTGGGAGAGTACAACAGGCATATTTAAAATTAGTAAGAGTTCTGTCATTGTAAATATTGTGAATTTAAATATCTCATTATCAATTAAATGATTCTGTTTTCTTAATAATTGAATATTGTAGTTTTTAGAAAAAATGAAAATGAAAAGAATATTACAAAATGTAGTTTTGGATCAAAATTTAGTAAAGAACTCTATTTGAAGAAGAGAAAAAGAATAGAAAATGTAGAAAAAGTATGTTAAATAAATATTCAAAAACATTCACGCAAAATAGCGAACAACCCGCAGCCAAAGCCATGTTGTACGGGATAGGATTTACAGAAGAAGATATGCATAAGGCTCAGGTCGGAATTGCCAGCATGGGCTATGACGGGAACACTTGTAATATGCATTTGAATGATCTGGCTCAGGTAGTAAAAAAAGGAACATGGAACCACGGATTAGTCGGATTGATTTTTAACACCATCGGAGTAAGTGACGGGATGAGCAACGGAACAGATGGAATGCGCTATTCTCTGGTAAGCCGTGATGTAATTGCAGACAGTATCGAAGCCATCTGTGGAGCACAATATTACGACGGATTAATCGCATTGCCGGGCTGCGACAAAAATATGCCGGGAACCATCATCGCGATGGGAAGGCTGAACAGACCATCCATCATGGTGTACGGAGGAACGATTGCTCCCGGCTGCTATAAAGGTGAACAGCTTAACATTGTTTCTGCTTTTGAAGCATTGGGGAAAAAGATTGCAGGAGAAATTACAGAAGAAGATTTTGATGGGGTTGTGAAAAATTCCTGTCCCGGAGCTGGTGCATGTGGCGGAATGTATACTGCGAATACAATGGCTTCTGCCATAGAAGCACTAGGAATGAGCCTTCCGTATTCATCTTCCAATCCCGCTTTAAGCAAAGAAAAACAGGAAGAATGCCTTGAAGCAGGAAAATATCTGAAAGTATTACTGGAAAAAGATATTAAACCTTCGGATATCATGACCAGAAAAGCTTTTGAAAATGCGCTGCGAATGATTGTTATTCTTGGAGGAAGTACCAATGCCGTTCTACATTTTATAGCTATGGCAAAAAGTGTGGGAGTACCGCTTACTCAGGATGATTTCCAAAAAATGAGTGATAAAACTCCCGTGCTGGCAGATTTAAAACCAAGTGGGAAATACCTGATGCAGGATCTGTATGAGCACGGAGGAATACCATCAGTCATGAAATACCTTCTGAACCAGGGATTATTACACGGTGACTGCTTAACGGTAACCGGAAAGACATTAGCTGAAAATTTAGAAGATGTTCCAGATCTGGATTTTAATACACAAAAAATCATAAAGCCTCTTTCAGAACCTGTAAAAGAGACAGGGCATCTGAGAATATTATACGGAAATCTTGCTGAAAAAGGAAGTGTAGCCAAAATTACAGGAAAAGAAGGCGAACGCTTCGTAGGCAAAGCCCGTGTATTTGATGGCGAAAAAAATCTGATCAGAGGAATTCAGGATGGAACGGTGCAACATGGTGATGTCATTGTCATCCGTCATGAAGGTCCGAAGGGAGCTCCCGGAATGCCGGAAATGCTGAAACCCACCAGTGCACTGATCGGAGCTGGCCTTGGAAGTAGTGTTGCTTTGATTACAGACGGAAGATTCAGCGGAGGAACTCATGGTTTTGTAGTAGGACACATCACTCCCGAAGCTCACGAAGGAGGTCTGATCGCTTTTGTTAATGATGATGACCTGATTGAAATTGATGCTGTCAACAATACCATACAGCTTAAAGTTTCAGAAGAAGAAATAGAAAGAAGAAAGAAAGGATGGCAAAAGCCTTCTCTTAAAGTACAGAAAGGATTGCTTTATAAATATGCATTAACCGTATCGTCAGCCGCAGAAGGCTGTGTAACAGACGAAATCACTCAATAAAAATATGGAAAACCTGAATTTATCAACAGAAATACAACTGAGCGGAAGCCGGATCATTCTTGAAGCCTTTCTTCAGGAAGGAGTGAAAACCGTTTTCGGATATCCGGGAGGTGCCATTATTCCAATTTATGATGCCCTTTACGATTATAAAGAGAACCTGAAACATATCCTTGTACGTCACGAGCAGGCGGCAGTACATGCAGCGCAGGGCTTAGCAAGAGTTTCAGGAGAAGTCGGTGTTGTATTAGCTACAAGTGGCCCTGGAGCAACCAATCTTGTAACAGGTTTGGCAGATGCGTTATTGGATAATACTCCTTTGGTCTGTATTACCGGACAGGTTTTTGAACACCTTCTCGGAACCGATGCCTTTCAGGAAATAGATGTAATGAACATTACAAGCCCGGTTACCAAATGGAATTATCAGGTGACTGATGCCAATGAGCTTCCTGAAGTATTGGCAAAAGCATTCTATATCGCAAAATCAGGCCGTCCCGGTCCCGTATTGGTTGACGTGACCAAAAATGCCCAGTTACAGTCTGTTGATTATAAAGGATACTCGCCATGTTCTTCGCTAAGAAGCTATAAACCCGATCCTGACCCATGTTTTGACAGTATCAAAAAAGCAGCACATCTGATCAATAATGCAGTAAAACCATATATCATCGCGGGGCAGGGGATTATGTTGGGAAAGGCTGAGAAAGAGTTCTTAGAGTTTGCTGAAAAATCAGGAATTCCCGTTGCATGGACCGTATTAGGGATGGGTGCTATTCCTACTCATCATCGACAAGCGGTAGGAATGGTAGGAATGCACGGAAACTATGGCCCGAATATATTAACCAACGAATGTGATGTCTTAATTGCTGTCGGAATGAGGTTCGATGACCGCGTGACCGGAAGATTGGATCAGTACGCAAAACAGGCAAAGATTATTCATCTGGATATTGATAACGCAGAGATCAATAAAAATGTAAAAGTGGATGTTCCCGTTCTGGGAAACTGCAAACATACGCTTCCTCTTCTTACAGAAAAGATCGTAAAAAGAGAACATCATCACTGGCATAAAAGATTTAAAAAATGTCATGAAATTGAAAGCATCAATCTGATTCATACGGAGCTCTACCCTGAAGAAGGTGAGATCACAATGGGAGAGGTTATCCGCGAGTTGAATGAGATCACAGATGGAGAAGCAATTATTGTAACAGATGTAGGACAGCATCAGATGGCGACATGCCGATACTCTCATTTCAAGCATTCCCGAACCAACGTTACAAGCGGAGGGCTGGGAACAATGGGATTCTGTCTTCCCGCGGCGATTGGAGCCTTTTATGCAGAGACCGGCCGCCCTGTGATTGCCGTGATGGGTGATGGAGGAGCTCAGATGAATATTCAGGAACTGGGAACCATAATGCAGTATCATCCGGAAGTGAAGATTTTAATTCTTAACAATTGCTATCTGGGAATGGTAAGGCAGTGGCAGGAATTGTTTCATGAAGAAAGATATTCCTCAGTAGATATTCAGAGTCCTGATTTTGTTCAGGTGGCAAAGGGATACAATATTCCCGGAAAAAAAGTATCCGAGAGGGAAGACTTAAAATGGGCACTCCGTGAAATGCTCGATTACAACGGATCTTTCCTCCTTGAAGTAATGACAGGAAAAGAACACAACGTATTTCCGATGATTCCCCAGGGAAAAAGTGTTTCGGAGATTGTATTAAATAATAAAGTTTAAAAATATAAAAGATGAAAACAGATCATAAAGAATATACCATTACAGCGTATACAGAAGATTATTTAGGATTGATCAGCCGCATCAATGCTATTTTTTCAAGAAGAAGAATTTCTATGGTGACCTTCAATGTAGGGCCTTCAGAAATAGAAAAAGTAAAAAAGTTTGTCATTGTAATCAGAGAAACAGAAGATTCTGTTCAGAAGATCAGCAGACAAATGGAAAAACAGGTAGACGTTCTGGAAGTACATTACCACAGAAATCCATATCTGACCGCAGTAGAATATGCTAGTTAAGCACAAAAAAAATTAAACATCAATAAATAAAATCAAAAAAAATGGCAAAATTGAATTTTGGAGGAGTAGAGGAGAACGTAGTAACAAGAGAAGAATTTCCATTGGAAAAAGCTCAGGAAGTATTAAAAAATGAAGTCGTGGCAGTAATTGGGTATGGAGTACAGGGACCAGGACAGGCTTTGAACCAGAAAGATAACGGAATTAACGTAATTGTAGGACAGAGAAAAAACTCCAAATCATGGGATAAGGCGGTTGCAGACGGATTTGTACCGGGAGAGACTTTATTTGAAATCGAAGAAGCATTAGAAAAAGGAACTGTTATCTGCTATCTTCTGAGTGATGCCGCACAGATAGAATACTGGCCGAAAGTAAAACAGCATCTTACTCCGGGAAAAGCGTTGTACTTTTCTCATGGTTTCGGAATTACATTCAGCGAGCGTACAGGAATTGTTCCTCCAGCCGATGTAGATGTATTTCTGGTAGCACCGAAAGGTTCAGGAACATCATTGAGAAGAATGTTTTTACAGGACAGAGGTCTGAATAGCAGTTTTGCCGTTTATCAGGATGCTACAGGAAAAGCCAGAGAAAGAGTAACCGCATTAGGAATTGCCATAGGAAGCGGATATCTTTTTGAAACCGACTTTAAAAAAGAAGTATACAGCGACCTAGCCGGAGAACGTGGAACTTTGATGGGTGCTGTACAGGGAATATTTGCCGCTCAGTATGATGTATTGAGAAAAAATGGCCACAGTCCTTCCGAAGCTTTTAATGAAACGGTGGAAGAATTGACTCAGTCATTAATGCCTTTGGTAGCGGAAAACGGAATGGACTGGATGTATGCCAACTGCAGCACAACCGCTCAGAGAGGAGCTTTGGATTGGTGGAAACGTTTCAGAGATGCTACTTCGCCTTTGTTTGAAGAACTGTATGACAACGTAGCCAAAGGAAACGAAGCACAACGTTCGATTGATAGCAATAGCAAACCGGATTATCGTGAAAAATTGGAAGCCGAACTTGCAGAACTGAGAGAAAGCGAAATGTGGAAGGCAGGTAAGACGGTACGAAGCCTGAGACCCGAAAACAATTAATTACTAAACAGATGATGAAAGAGGAAGTAAGTTCCTCCGTTCTAGAGAATGTCTATAAAGCGGAGGAACGATTAAAAGATGTAGTGGTAAAAACACCTTTAGCTGTGAATAATAATTTGTCAGCTATTTATGAGTCGAATATTTGTTTTAAAAGAGAAGACCTTCAAAGGGTCAGATCCTATAAAATAAGAGGAGCCTATAATAAGATGGCCACCATGTCTGAGGAAGAACTTTCAAAAGGTGTTGTTTGTGCCAGTGCCGGAAATCATGCCCAGGGCGTTGCTTTTGCATGTCAGACCATGGAGGTCAAAGGAACGATTTTTATGCCTTTGCCAACTCCCGGACAAAAGCTTGAACAGGTGAAAATGTTTGGTGGAGAATACATAGACGTTATTCTTTTCGGAGATACTTTTGATGCCGCAAAAGATGCCGCGATGAGGTTTTGCAAGGATCATAACAGTGTATTTATTCATCCTTTTGATGATCCGGCGATTATTGAAGGACAGGCTACAACGGCTTTGGAAATTCTTGAACAGTCAGAAGGTCTGGTTGATTATCTTTTTGTTCCGATAGGCGGCGGCGGCCTGGCAGCAGGAGTCTGTACTGTATTTCAGCATCTGTCTCCACAAACAAAAATTATTGGTGTAGAACCCTCCGCAGCAGCAAGCATGAAAAAAGCCCTTGAAAAAGGGGAACCCGTTCTTCTAGAAAAGATAAGCCGTTTTGTAGACGGTGCAGCCGTACAGCAAGTGGGAGATCTTACTTTTGAACGCTGTAAAGATATCCTGTATGATATGGCAACAGTAGATGAAGGACTTGTCTGTGAAACCATATTGTCTTTGTATAATAAAGATGCTATTGTTGTAGAACCGGCAGGAGCACTTTCGGTAGCGGTATTGGAAAAGTACAAAGAAGAAATAAAAGGTAAAAATGTAGTGTGTATTATCAGCGGAAGCAATAATGACATTACCCGTATGGAAGAGATCAAGGAAAAAGCGTTGCTTCATGCAGGGTTAAAACATTATTTCCTGGTCAGATTTCCACAGCGTCCCGGAGCATTGAAAACCTTTGTAATGGATGTGCTGGGACCTGATGATGACATCACTTATTTTGAATACACTCAAAAAAATTCAAAAGAAAAAGGAATTGCAGTTGTAGGAATTGCCCTGAAGCAAAACAAAGATTTCACACCATTGATCGATAAGATGAAACAATATGATTTCTTTGTCAACTATCTGAACAATGATCCTTCGCTGATGAATTTGCTTATTTAAAATTTTTAAACCATTAAGAATAATAAAGTTTTTAAGAATAGTGAAGGAGAATATCTTGAGATATTTATTAAGTAAGCTGCTTCATTCAAATTTATTTGAAACTTAACTTTCCTTACACTCTAAATTCCTCTTAATGGTTTAAAATCATATTCAATATTAAATTATTTCGTACACAAATCAGATTCTAAAAACACAATGATGAAAAAAGCTTCACACTCTGTGAAGCTTTTTTGTTTTTGGTACTATCAAACGACATAAGAAACTGAAGCGTTAAGAAACTGAATTCTGTGAACGTTAAAAAAACTCTGGTGTTTGAGTGCGGGACAACATATGATTCTCAACATAGAGTGTTTCCGCACGAGTTTAGAGTTTTTAGAGAACAGATTTTTAGCTGAAGTTTCTAAGTCTTGAATTTTTGTTTCTTTTGTTTCAAGACAAAAGAAATATGATGAATTAAATTTTTTTTTTTAACCATTAAGAATAATAAAGTTTTTAAGAATAGTTAAGGAAATATCTTCGATATTGAGTAAGCAAGCTTCATTCAAATGAATTCCTCTTAATGGTTTAAAATCATATTCAATATTAAATTATTTCGTACACAAATCAGATTCTAAAAACACAATGATGAAAAAAAGCTTCACAATTTTAGTGAAGCTTTTATGTTTCTGGTAATTTCAAACGACATAAGAAAGTGAAGCGTTAAGAAAATGAATTCTGTGAACGTTAAGAAAACTCTGGTGTCTGAGTGCGGGAGAAGCTTTGATTCTAAACATAGATCGTTTCCGCACGAGTTCAGAGTTTTTAGAGAACAGATTTCATTTTTAGCTGAAGTTTCTGAGTCTTGAACTTTTGATTCTTTTGTTTCAAGACAAAAGAAATATGATGAATTAAAATCTTTTTTTAAACCATTAAGATTGATTAAGTTTTTAAGAAGAGTTAAGGAGAAATATTTTTCGATATTTATTAAGCAGACTGCTTCATTCAAATTAATTTGAATCTTAACTTTCCTTACTATCTAAATTTTTCTTAATGGTTTAATTCTTTTTATAGATTATCTTTCAAGCGAAAAATTAGAAATTACTTTCGGACGTTCAGCTTCATTAGCTACTTTCCAGGATGTTCTGTACATCCATTCAGTCATTTTATAGAGCTTTTTGTAATTGATATTTTCTGATTCATCCTGTGGAGTATGATACTGATCGTGTAATACACTTGTGAAGAATATGGCAGGAATTCCAATTTTAGCATAGGGAAGATGATCACTTCTGAAATAGAAATACTCAGCATGGCTTGGAGAATCCCAATCTTTCAGGTATTTGAATTTTGTACTTTCATTGTTGGCATCTTCGGCCATTTTTACAAGCTCTTCAGAATTTTTGTGAGGAGCATTTCCTCCTAATAGAGCAGCTTCATTATTGTCATTTCTTCCAATCATATCACCATTCAGAACGACTACAATTTTCTCTTTCGGAACAACAGGATGTGCTGCATGCCATCTTGAACCCAGCAATCCTCTTTCTTCAGCACCATGGAAAACAAACAGGATACTTCTTTTTCCCGGCTGTTTTTTATAAGCTCTGGCCATTGCTAACATGGCAACACAAGTACTGGCATTATCATCAGCACCATTGTAGATGGTATCGTTTTTTACAGGATGTCTGATCCCGTCATGATCCTGATGTCCGCTCAGCAAAACATATTCATTCTTAAGAACAGGATCTGTACCTTCTATTTTTCCGATAATATTAACTGATGGATATTTATAAGTTTCAGTGATCAGGTTCAGAGAAGCTTTAGGATTATTTTTTACCCAGCCAGCATTTTCTCTTTTGATCCACAGAACAGGAATATTATTCGTGACTTTCTCTCTTAATCCTTCCACTCCGTAGCTTCCTCTTGTCATTTGAGGCAGTACTTCTACCCAGCTTTGTTCAGAAATATCATCGGTGATGAAAATAATAGCTTTTGCTCCCAGCTGGAAAGCTTTATCGTAATATTTATTTCTTACAAATCCGGGATATCTTCTTACAAAAAGGGTCATATCTTTTGAAATGTTCTTGTCAGAAGCGTTTACAGCAAGAACTTTTCCTTTGATATTCAGTTTCGCAAGCTCTTCAGGCTCTGCGTTTCCGGCATACACTATGTCAGCATCTAATGAAGCGTTTACAGGTTCAGCGACAAGGAAATCTTTCCATAATTTCAAACTGGTATCTCCGATTTTCAGGCTGCTTTGTGGAATCACCTGATGTCTGTACATATCAAAAAACTGGAAAAAAGTTCCGTTATCTCCGGCGGGTTTCATTCCTGCGTCTTTGGCTTTGTCGGCCAACCACATAGAAACTTTCAGTTCATCCAGAGTTCCGGCTTCACGTCCCCAGAACTGGTTTGCAGCCAGCTGATACATATCGGTACGAAGGTCAGTTTCTTTGATGGCAGAAACCAGAGGTTTCTTATAATTCTGAGCATTTCCAAAGGCAAATAAAAAGAGCCCAAGGAGAGAGAAAATATAATTTCTATTCATAAGAACGCTTAATTGAAGTTAGCCAATTTCTCTGAAAACTGTTTTGAAAACTCTTTTCTGTCTTCTTCCAGTTTTTCCTGTGTAGAAGGTAAAATATAATTAAAAAGGATTTTGTCTTCATTGTCTAAAAAGATAATTTCCTTTTCATTTCCATCAATCATCTGTGAGAAAATCTCCCACATCGGAGTGTCTTTTAATTTTAATAATTCAAAAAACTGTTCTGCTTTGATTTCGATTTTCTGCATGTTCTTTTTTATATAGTATCGTTGAATATTTCTGAATTCTGATTCAAAAATAAAGATTTTGTATGGTAAAGTATATTAAAACTCGAGAAACTTCAGCTTAAACTGGATAGCGAAGTTTTCCTTGAAATGAGGTGTTGCATAATAACCCACTCTGTAAAATACACCAAGGTTGAAATAGCTGGACAGAAAATTGTTCCATTCTACACCGACTTCCTGATACAGGTGATCCAGTTTTCTGAATTTAAACTGGTGGTATTCCGGATGTTTCATATCTCCTATAGTTCCTCTTAAGACAAAATCAAAGCTGGAAATATTGTGTCCGAAACTTTTCAGATACCACGGAAGTTTATGCGTAAAGTAATAGGCAACGAATCTGTCATTATAGTATTTTCCTCCTTCCAGTGTTGCAAACCCAAGATAAGAAGTAAGGTTAAAATTAAAATCTTTGCCCGGAGACGCAAGTCCGTTCATCGTAAAATTTTTCCAGATAGGCGCTCCACCCAGAACCAGACCTCCATATAATCTGAAACCTGTAGTCCCGATCGGTGTTTTAAAATTATGAACAAATAAGGCATCAAAACGGGAATAATTAAAGTCTCCCTGCAGTATTTTGTAACTCTGTTCATAATTAAAATAGAGTTCAGGATATTTCTGATCAATCAGAGATTTTCCCTGCGGAGTCATAATATTGGTAGAATTCGGGGAATATTTTAAGGTGAAAAGAGTATTAAAATTCCGGTACGAAGTTCCTCTGTCTCTGAACTGATAATCGAATTCAGCCTCTTCCGTGTTTCTTCTTGCAGCAAGGGCCAGGGTAAGTCCGTTGGTAACATCGTTCAGATAAGATAATGACATTCCTTTAAAATGAAAATACCGGTCATTATTCAGATTATTCCCGAAGTTCATCATTCTCATCTTGAAATTCCAAAGTTTTCGGTTGAATTCTCCGGAGGCTGTTACATCATCATACACCTCAAATCTGAAAAATGAGTTTTTCTCCAGGGTGGTTTTCATGTCAAGACCCATTCCATACTTCCATTTTCTGTCCTTCATACCATATGCAAAATAGTAGTCTGGTGAAAAATAAGGGTTGAAATTTTCATTCAGCTTGGCTTTTAAACCTAATCTGAAACCTTCGTATGAGTTATAATTTACAATTTCATCTACGGCAAAGTCTACAGAACCGACTCTGATCTGTCCGTTCAGTAAACCTGATAAAATCTGTGCTTTGCTGTCGATTTTATATTTTTTACCTAAACTGTCGATGGTTTTATAGGTATTTTGTTCCCTTTCGGTAAGAGGATCGGTTCTGTATCGGTCCAGAGAATGCCCGTCAATATTCTTTACAGAGAAAGTATAGCCTTTGAAATCTTTTGGATTCTCTTCAATAGGAGCCTCGAAATCAAAATATTTTGAGGTAAGAAAAGCGTAGGTTCCAAAGCTTTTTTTGTCTTTCTTATCATCAGCATGCACTTTGTCATCCATAGCCATTTTACCCATTTTAAGCTTGGCCTTTTCGTGGGCAAGAAACCATTTGTTATTATAAAACACCCAGGTACTGGTGATAATTCCGTCGTTTTTGTTTTTACTGAAATTTTCAATCTTTTTGAGTCCGTACGTTTCGGTATCTATATAAATAGCACCGTTGTACTTTCGTTTTCTGTCCGGTTTTTTGTAATTCACCTCACGAAAACGGATCACAAAGTTTTTTCTCCCATCCAGAGTAACAGTATCTGAAAGGAAGAATCTGTACAATCCTCTGTTTTCCGGTTTTATCTGTTCCGGAACCACATCCCTGTTACTTTGCTGAAGAGCGATCATTTCATAGATAGGCTGCTTCAGACCAGAGATTCTGTTGTCCAGAATATTGATCTTTTCCCCATACTTTTTGGAGTATAAAAACTCCTGGGCTCTTTCCCAAAGGAAAAGCTTACTTTTTGAAAATATCTTTCTTGCAGTGATGTTATTCAGCGAGTCTTTTTCTCTTTTTTTCTTGAAAATATTGAGATCATTAAAATACTGATTAAACTGGGACAGGCTGTCTTCATCAATATCCAGAGAAATTTTTTCGTAGGATTTGTAGGAATAAGATCCTAAGCTTTTGGGTGAGTTTTCGTTAAATAGTTTATTGACTTTCTTAAGAATTTCCAACGCTCTGGGATCACTTTTATCTTCAATAACTACGGCTTCAATATTGGTGGTCTTTGATGTTTTTTTAAGCAGGGAGACCTCCATGCTGCTTTCCACGGTGATCGTTTCTTTCTGATAAGAATCAGCGTCAATATCAATGTTTTTACATCCTGTTTTAAATTCCAGAATACCTTGTTCATTGGTGTATCCAATAACGGTATTGTCACAGGATACCTTTGCTTTAGAGACAGGTTTTTGACTGGCGTCATCCACAACCTTAATTTTTGTTTGTGAATACCCCAAAAAGCAGATCATAAAAAATAATAACAGTAAACCCCTTTTCATGTAAAAAAACTACGTCAAAAATAATGATATTTATTCTTGTATAAAAGTTTTTAACAGAGTATAACATTGATTTAATCTAATGTTTTCATGGACTTTGCAAGGACAAGACCAAATGAAAAAATGATCAGATAGTCTTTCTGTATTTTAATGGATTTTTCAAATAAAAAAACTCCCTAGCAGTTAAGATTCAGGAGTTTTAATTGTTTTTCGTTGTTTTGTGTTTTAGAATCGTATTTATTGATCATTGAGCGCTTTCATGAATTCAATGATATCATCTACTTCTTTATCAGTAAGTTGTATTGGAACATCAGAAAGCGTCTGGTTTTCTACTTTAAATCCAAAAGCTTTTCCGCCCCCTTTGTTGTAAAAATTCATCACTTTTTTCAATGTTTTATACCCTCCGTTGTGCATATAAGGAGCTGTTTTGCTAATATTTCTAAGTGTGGGTGTTTTAAAGGAATGCTGCAGGGAAGGAACTGTTTCATGGAATTTTCCCCGTCCCGGATCCGTGTCAAATGCTTTATTTTCTCCGTTCATTGCTGCTCCCAGGACTTCCTGTTCAGTTTTTTTGAAATTCGGAGGAACGGTACCATTGAATAAAGGAAGAAAATGACAGATGGCACACTGAGCTTTTCCAACAAAAAGATTAAATCCTTGCTTTTGATTTTCTGTCATTGCTGATGTATTCCCTCTCATATATTCATCAAAAGCTGAATTGAATTTTGCCAGCGAACGGATATAGCTTGCCAGTACATTCTGCAGCTGCCAAACCTCTGTTTTTTGAGAGTGATAAATCTTTTTGAATGCTGCCTGATAGTTTTTATCCTGATTGATTTTGGCAAGAATGACATTCAGATCACCGTGCATTTCTTCTTTATTGGAGATCACATCCGAGCTCTGTCCTTCCAGGTCATCCTTTCTCATATCCCAAAACTGGCCATGCTGATAGCCTGCATAGTTGAGTGAAGGTGTATTTCTCGACAGTTCCGAATTTTCAAGGGATATGGCTTTGGCAAGACCGTCTGTAAATGCTTTCTCTGGAATATGACATGTTGCACAGCTACGGTTATTGCTGTTGGATAAAATTTTATCATTAAAAAGCTGATGTCCGAGAGCCGCCTTTTCTTCCGAATAGGAATATTCTTTTCCAGGAGTGAAAGCATTAGGATTAAAAGCATTTTTAGAAAAAAAAGTAGCTGCATTTTTGTTTAAAGCAGTAGTTACTTCAACATCCGGAATCTTCTCCTGATTTTTAAAATCAAGCATCAAAGCGGTGATTTTGTTCAAATGATCCGGAATGAAATTGACGTAATCGAATGTGTTTTTGTCTGTATTTTTCTTCAGTACGCTAATAGTTGAACCGATCTCTGCCACGATACTTTTTAAGGCTTTATTTTTCGAACGATCAGTGGAAATCTGTTCCAAAGTTTCTTTTATTCCTTGAAGAGAAGAGGGCATTTCCTGTAAAAATGTTCCCGAAACAGGAGTGTCAAAACCTGAAATTCCCAAGCTGGAAATTCTGAAAGCTTCCTGTCTTAAGGCATCAAAAACCTGATCTTTACTGATCGTAATGACCTGAAAGTTGGTTTCTATAGTATTGCTTTTATTGATAAGCTTATTGAGCATCCTGATCACTTCCTCTTTATTTCCTTTATCATATGGATAGAACATTTCTTCCAACACCTGAAGCCCTTCGGGTTCTATTTCCGTATGTTCGTCCATTTCTATTTCAGGAAGGGCAGGACCATTGATAAACCTTGCGGAGTGGGGAAGGAAGTATTCTACAGCCCATTCCATTGTTTTGTAGGTTTTTCGGATATCCTGAAATTTTTCCTGAAGGAGCTTTTCATCAGCATTTTTAGAAACCAGGTTTTTCAGTTCGTTAATTTGCTTTTCGAAATCAGCATTGGTTTTGATAATCCTGTTTTTTACAGAACCAAGATCTTCATACACAGGCTGCTGCTTATCATTTTTACAGTAGTATAAAGTAAAAAGTGCTGCTGCACAGTACAGGAAAAGGAGTATTGGATATTTTGAAAGCTTGTTCATAGGTATGAAAAAGTATCAACAGAAATATTCTATTGATACTTTGATTTGATATGAAGGAATTAAAACTATTTTTCTACGTTTCTGATGATTACAATCTGTCCACCTTCTTTGTTGGTGTTGATTCCTGAACCGTCAGGATTTTTGAATTTATCCAGCTGCCATGTATGAGAATGGATATTCACTGAGAAGGTATTCGGAATTCCGATAATGTCTGAAATATCAACCATTGCCCCGAATTCCCATGAACCGAATTTCTGAAGGTCTCCGGATTGGTTGTAAGCAGTCTGCCATGCAGAGTCACCTCTGTTGTGTCTCATGTTCAGCCATGGCTTGTATTGTTTTGTAGCAATATTCAGCTGCCAGATATAAGAATCGTGGTTGGCGTTTTTGTAATAAGAATCTCCGTCTTCCTGGATGTATACAAAGTTTTCAGTTACACATAAGTTATCAGGGTTGATAAGGTTATTTCCTGGGTTAGAATCTCCTTCAGCCACCACTTCCAGTTTCCCTGTCAACATATTATTGGCGTTCAGAACAAGTTTGTAAACTCTTCCCCACATCGTTAATCCTGCTTTTGGGTTCACACCATCAGAAGATTCACCTGTAGCGGTAAAGTAGATTTCTCTTCCTTTTCCTGCTCCTTTTCTGTAATCTACATCTTCCACTCTTGAAAAACGAATGGCGTTATTATCGATGTTTTTTTGGTTGATCTGAGCTCCGGTAAGGTTTTTAGCGTTCGGAATTTCCACGAATTCTACATCATAGCTGCTTCCTTTCGTCATATCTGTTTCCGTATAGTTGCTGTTGGTTCTTTTTAAAGAATACAACTTACCGTTATCAAGATCTCCCTGAGTATTGGCAACATACATGATCAATTGTCCTGCGGACTGATGAGAAGAAGAATAAGACTGGTCTTCACCAATGATGATATAAGTTTTTCCGTTAGAAACATCTTTAGGAAGCGGAACTGCATTTTCCATGGAAGCCTTTCCTAAAGCTGGTTTTACCCTTGTTTTATCTGATGCCTGAGAGGCTGGTGCCAAAGGATTCAAAGCGTGAACCATACTTTCTTCACCTGATTCCCCAGCAGTAAGAAATGCGCTGAAACCATGAATTTCAGGAGTGGCCAATGTAGCGGAGCATAATCTTGTCATTCCTCCGGTTCCATTTAAGATATATTCTCCTTTTACAGGCTTAAATGTTTTGTCTAAATACACTCTTGATACCGATTGTTTGATTTCATGATTGGTGATCATCAGATAGCCATCCGAGTTAGGATCTTTCATAAGACCCATTCCGTCTGGCTGACCTCCGAAAACGAAATCTGGAGAACCTGGAAGAACATCAGAACTGGAAATAAGAGTAGTAATATTTAAATTTTCAAAACCTTGCATTCCATAAACGAAAACGGGTTCTTTAGAAAAATTTTCAAGTTTGATTTTATCATTGACAGGAGTGTCAGAGTTACTGTTGTTGTCATCGTTACAGCTTTGAAAAACAATAGCAGCAAGGAATAGAGCTCCAATAGTTTTGTTAATTTTCATAATTACATTTTTTGAATTTCGATTATGGCAAAACTAAAGGTCTAGTGTTAATTATGTTTTAAGAAGACAAAACAAATAGTTTAATATTAAGTAATGGTTTGTTAAGACAAGATCAATAATTAGAACGGATATAAATAAAAAAAGACTTTGATGAAAATGTTCTTAATAAGAATAATATATTATAACGCAGAGTACGCAAAGTTTCTATTCATCTACTTTTTTCGATCGCAAAGGCATTCCATTCAGCAAAAAAGGCAATCATTTCATAGCTGAGTGTAACGCTTTTGCGAACGAAAATATTGATGATAGCATGAGCGTTTCTTGCGATCCTTAGCGTTAAATAAAACATATATATCCGGCTTGTGTAATCTTTTCCTAAATTATTTTATTTTAATCTCCCACGGATTTCACGGATCACACAGATGTTTGCGGAAGAATCTGCGTAATTTGTTTGATCAGCGAGAGGTATAATATTATATCTGCTTGATAAAAATCAATGAAAGAATGTTATGTTATGTTATGTTATGTTATGTTATAACGCAGAGACGCTAAGGTTTCTATTCATCTACTTTTCTCGTTCGCAAAGGCATTCCATTCAACAAAAAACGCAATCATTTTATCGCTGAGTGTAACGCCTTAGCGAACGAAAATACTTAAGATAAAATAAATGTTCCTTTGCGATCCTTCGCGTTAAATAAAACATATATCCAGCTTGTATAACCGTCTAAATTTATTTTAATCTCCCGCTGATTTCACAGATTATGCAGATGTTTGCGGAAGAATCTGCGTAATCCGTTTGATCTGCGAGAAGTACCAATATTAGATCTGCTTTTTCGATCGCAAAGGCATTCCATTCAACAAAAAACGCAATCATTTCATGGCTGAGTGTAACGCCTTAGCGAACGAAAATACTTAAGATAAAATAATGTTTCTTAGCGATCCTTCGCGTTAAATAAAACATATATCCGGGCTTGTATAACCGTCTAAATTTATTTTAATCTCCCGCTGATTTCACAGATTACGCAGATGTTTGCGGAAGAATCTGCGTAATTCGTTTGATCAGCGAGAGGTATAATATTTCATCTGCTTGATAAAAATCAATGAAAGAATGTTATGTTATGTTATGTTATGTTATGTTATGTTATAACGCAGAGACGCTAAGGTTTCTATTCATCTACTTTTCTCGTTCGCAAAGGCATTCCATTCAGCAAAAGACGCAATCATTTCATAGCTGAGTGTAACGCCTTAGCGAACGAAAATACTTAAGATAAATAAATGTTCCTTTGCGATCCTTCGCGTTAAATAAAACATATATCCGGCTTATATAACCGTCTGAATTTATTATAATCTCCCGCTGATTTCACAGATTACGCAGATGCTTGTGGAAGAATCTGCGTAATCCGTTTGATCTGCGAGAAGTACCAATATTTAAGATAAAATAATGTTTCTTTGCGATCCTTCGCGTTAGATAAAACATATATCCGGCTTGTGTAACCTTTTCCTAAATTATTTTATTTTAATCTCCCACGGATTTCACGGATGACACAGATGTTTATGGGAAATTTGCTTTATCTGATGTATAATTATTACTCACGCTTAGTCAGAATCAATGAAATTGATTTTCTTCTTTGCTCCCTTCCATACGACGTGCTATACGAAAAACTTTGCGTTAAGAGTATGATAGGAGAGATAGGGTAAAAGCAACTCCGGCTGTCTCAATTTTGAGACAGCCGGAGTTAAAATTTATAATAGAGTTTTCTATTTTAGATACTCAATGCTTTTTGGTAAGCGTTTTCTATACCTTCAAGGTTTTTACCACCAGCTGTTGCAAAGCCAGGGTTTCCACCACCGCCACCTTGAATTTCTTTAGCAAGGTCTTTTACGATAGCTCCAGCCTGGTAATCTGCAGCAAGATCATCAGAAACTCCAACGGTAATCATTGGTTTTCCGTCTGCGTCAGAAAGAATAATCGTTACTGAAGTCGGGATTTCTCTTTTTAACTGGAATACGATGTCCTTTACAGAACCTGCATCCAGAGAAGTTTTCTTTACTAAAAGCTGTTTGTTGCCTTTCTGCTCATAAGCATTCTTCCATTCTCCGATTTCTCCTTTTGCCTTTTCCTTCTTAAGAGCGTCTACTTCAGCCTTCAATGAAGTGTTTTCTTCGATCAGTTTTTCGATCGATCTTACCACATCTTTAGACTTTAATAATTGAGAAAGTTCAATGATCTGTTTTTCAAGATTGTTGAAATATTCTTCGGATTTGTCTCCAGAAATCGCCTCAATTCTTCTGATTCCCGCCGCAGCAGAACCTTCAGAAGTGATCTTGAAATGACCAATTTCGCTGGTGTTTTTTACGTGAGTTCCTCCGCAAAGTTCTTTTGAACTTCCGAACTGGATCATTCTCACACTGTCACCATATTTTTCACCAAATAAAGCCATTGCTCCTTTCTCCAGAGCTTCCTGAATCGGAATATTTCTGAATTCCTGTAAAGCAATACTTTCCTTGATCTTTTTGTTTACTTTTTCTTCGATTAATGCCAGTTCTTCTTCCGTCATTTTGTTGAAGTGAGAGAAGTCGAAACGAAGATAATCAGGGCCTACATAAGAACCTTTCTGTTCTACGTGAGTTCCTAATACCTCTCTTAAAGCTTCGTGCAGAAGGTGAGTCACAGAGTGGTTGGCCTGGGAATTTTTTCTTTCAGAAGCATTTACTTTAGCATAGAAAACAGCACCTGCATCTTTCGGAAGTCCGTTGATTAATGAAATAATCAATCCGTTCTCTTTTTTGGTTTCCAGTACTTCGAAGCTTTCAACAGCATTCTCAAGAACACCTTTGTCTCCAACCTGTCCACCACCTTCAGGATAGAAAGGAGAACTGCTTAATACCACCTGGTAAAATTCTCCGTCTTTGTTTTCTACCTTTCTGTATCTTGTGATATAGGTTTCGGATTCAATCTGATCGTATCCTACAAAGTTTTCATCTCTTTCTTCCAGGGTAACCCAGTCATAAACTTTCTGAGCAGAATCAGCTTTTGAACGGAGCTTCTGTTTCTCCATTTCAGCTTTGAAACCAGCTTCATCAATCGTTAATCCTTTTTCTTCCGCGATAATTCTTGTTAAATCATCAGGGAAACCATAAGTATCATACAGTTCAAAAACTTCTTCACTTGGTAATACTTCCTGATTATTGGCAATAGTCTGCTGGATCAGTTTTTCTACTCTGATCAGACCGTTTTCAATTGTTTTTAAGAATGAATCTTCTTCACTTTTGATCACTTCAGCAACCAGTTTTCCTTGTTTTTCAAGTTCTGGAAAGAAAGCTCCCATTTGTTCCTGCAGAACAGCCACCAGTTTGTAAAGGAAAGGCTCTTTCATATCCAGGAATCTGTAAGAATAAGAAATTCCTCTTCTTAAAATTCTTCTGATCACATAACCGGCTCCTCCGTTGGATGGCAATTGTCCGTCTGCAATAGCAAAAGAAACTGCTCTGATGTGGTCTACCACAACACGGATGGCAATATCTTTTTCGTCTTCTAAAATTCCGGTATATTTTTTACCTGAAAGTTCCTCAACTTTAGCAATAAGCGGAGTGAAAACATCCGTATCATAGTTGGAAGACTTCCCTTGAAGTGCCATACAAAGACGCTCAAAGCCCATTCCTGTATCTACGTGCTGAGCAGGAAGTTTCTCTAAAGATTTATCTGCCTTTCTGTTGAATTCCATGAAAACCAGATTCCAGACTTCCACAACCTGCGGGTGGTCCTGATTCACAAGGGAAATTCCCGGAACTGCTGCTTTTTCTTCAGGAGTTCTCAGGTCAATATGGATTTCCGAACACGGTCCGCATGGTCCGCTTTCACCCATTTCCCAGAAGTTATCTTTTTTATTTCCGTTGATGATTCTGTCCTCTGAAATGTGAGATTTCCAGAAGTCATAAGCATCCTGGTCTCTGTCCAGATTTTCTGAAGCATCCCCTTCAAAAATCGTTACGTATAAATTTTCTTTTGGAATTCCGTATACTTCAGTCAGTAATTCCCAGGCAAAAGCAATAGCCTCTTTTTTGAAGTAATCCCCGAAAGACCAGTTTCCTAACATTTCAAACATGGTGTGGTGGTAAGTATCTCTACCTACATCATCCAGATCATTGTGCTTCCCTGAAACTCTAAGACACTTTTGAGTATCGGCAATTCTAGGGGCGGTAGGGGTTTTGTAGCCAAGGAAGAAATCCTTGAACTGCGTCATTCCGGAGTTGGAAAACATAAGGGTAGGGTCGTCTTTCAGCACAATAGGAGCTGAAGGAACGATCAAGTGCTCCTTACTTTTAAAATAATCTAAAAATTTTTGACGTATCTCTTGTGATGTCATAGTATTGCTTTTGCTTTTTTAAATATCAAATTTTTGATAAGATGCAAATTTAAGATTTTTAAGCGATTTGTAATAATTTTATGCTATGTTTTGAATGATAACGAGTTTGGCTAATGGAGGTGTGGTAAACCTTACAGGTTTTCAAAATCTGTAAGGTTTGAGATGGCAAGTTTGTAATGGCTGTAATCAATAATAATCGATCTCATTTTGCAATTTTCCATTTAACTTCCTACCTTCGTTGCGATCTGAAAAAAGACAAAAAATCCTTCCAATGACAAAAGATGAAGAACTGAAAAGCTGGATAGAACAATATTCAGGGCCGCTTTTGAAGCGCGCACTGTACGTACTATCAAATAAAGAAGATGCACAGGATGTTGTTCAGGAAGTTTTTCTTGCTGCTTACTCAGCTTATGATTCTTTTGAAGGGAAAAGCAATGCGCTTACATGGCTGATGGCTATTCTGAACAGGAAAGTTGCAGATTTTTACCGTAAAAAGTATAAATCTGAACCCAATATCCGACTTGATCATTTTTTTGATGAAACCGGATCATGGAAAAATAATGATGTTTTGAATGACTGGAATGTCTCCGGTGAAGGCGATGAACTTTTAGACAGTGCAGATTTTAATAAAACATTGGAAGAGTGTATTGAAGAATTGCCCTCCAGATGGAAGATTCTGCTTAAAATGTATTATATCGAAGAAAAAAAAGCACCGGAAGTCAGTCAGGAATTAGAAGTTTCTACGACTAATCTTTGGAAGATTTTGCAAAGAAGCCGTATGCAGCTCAGAGAATGTCTGGAGTTTAACTGGTTTTCAAAATCATAAGAGAAATGATAAGAAGAATACTACATAAATTATTTTTACCATGCAGTGAAGCTACTTTACTGATGGAAAAAAGGAATGCCCAATCCATTTCTTCCAGAGAAAACAGGATGTTGAGCATGCACCTGATGATCTGCAAATGGTGCAGGATGTACAATGAAAAGCTGGCTCTTCTGGATAAAGTTTTTAAAAAGAAGTTTTCTGAACAAAAAACTGAAATTAATGATTCTGAAATTCAGGACTTTAAAAACAAAATGATCGATAAATTAAATTTCTAGGAAAATTTCTGTCAGGATTTTAAAATAGCACCGACTATACTTTCGAAAACAATAAAGTATTCATTTAAAATCTTAAAAATATGGTCGGAACAGTACAGGAATCTAAAAATCAATTAACCCGGATCGGGTATTATATCTCGCTTTTCGGAGCAGCACTTATTTTACTGTGGATTGGTATCTTCAAATTCACTCCCACAGAAGCTGCTGCAATAAAACCCTTGGTAGAAAACCATTTCTTAACTTTTTTCGTATATAAAATTATAAGCGTCCAGGCAGTGTCAAATCTTATCGGAGTGATAGAAATTATCATTGCCTTACTCCTGATATTTAGTGCGAAATTTGCTGTATTGAAAAAGTATGCAGGGATAGGAATGATCGTAACTTTTCTGGTGACATTAAGCTATTTGTTTACAACACCGGGAATATGGAAAATAGTGGACGGAGTGCCTGTGACGGATTTCTTTATTTTAAAAGACCTTATGCTTTTAGGATTTGGATTCATGATCGTTCAAAATAATAAGTAATGAATAAAAAAGTAAAAATGAAAAATATATTAATCGTACTTGGAGTCATTCTTGGTATAGCAGTCTTTGCTGCGGGATCCGGGCTTTTCAAAAAAAATAAGCCTAATGTAGTGGAAATAAAAAAAGAAAATGAGAAAATTATGGATAACAAAAACGTTAGAGAGATTTATTTTGCAGGTGGATGTTTCTGGGGAACAGAACATTTTTTTCAACAAATTCGTGGTGTTGTAGGAACAGAAGTGGGTTATGCCAACGGAAATACTCAAAATCCTACTTATGAAGAGGTGGTAAGTCATACAACAGGTTTTGCAGAAACCGTAAAAGTAAAATATGATCCGGAACAGGTAGATCTGAAACTGTTGATTGATTTATATTTTAAAACCATTGATCCTACAAGCAAAGATCAGCAGGGAAATGACAGAGGAAACCAGTACAGAACAGGAATTTATTTTACCAATAAAATAGATGAAGCTGTGGTAAAAGATGAAGTTCAGAAACTGGCAAAAAACTATAGCAAGCCTTTATTAGTAGAAACTATTCCACTGAAAAATTTCTACAAAGCGGAAGATTATCATCAGGATTATCTTGATAAAAATCCGGGCGGTTACTGCCATATTGAACCGGGACTTTTTGAAATGGCGAAAAAAGCCAATCCACTTCCAAAACCAACGTATCAAAAGCAGGATAAAAAAGTTTTAAAAGAAAAACTGACCGCAGAACAATATAATGTTACACAGGAAAACGGAACAGAAAGACCTTTCCAGAATGAATACTGGAACGAAACCCGTGAAGGAATTTATGTAGATATTACCACAGGAGAACCGTTGTTTGTCTCTACAGATAAATTTGAATCCGGGTGTGGATGGCCAAGTTTCTCAAAACCGATTACCAAAGGTTTGATTGATGAAAAGCTGGATCGTTCCCATGGTATGGATAGAGTAGAAGTAAGAAGTAAAACCGGTGATGCCCATTTAGGTCACGTTTTCACAGACGGACCGCAGGATAAGGGAGGACTTCGTTACTGTATCAACAGTGCTTCTCTGAAATTTATTCCAAAAGCGGAAATGGAAAGTAAAGGATACGGAAAATATCTTCCGTTGTTAGATAAAAAGTAATGTGAAAGGAAGGCTGCCTAAAAAATGTCATTCTGAACGAAATGAAATGAAGTGAAGAATCTCACAGGTCTACTGATTAATGAGATTCTTCCTTCGTCAGAATGACAAAAGCCAAATTATTGTGCTATCTGGCAGCCTTTTTATTTTGAATTCATAGTATAATTAAAATCTACCAATCTCTTTTTCTCAGAATCCAGTACGAACCGAAGATGAAAATAGCACACCACACCAGACAGGCGATAAGACTTTCCGTAGGGTAGTGGAACTCATATTTTAAGCCCATCATTTTAGCCATATTTAATCTCATCATCGGGTTAGGAATCAGGCTGGACATACTTTCCAGTGGTAAAAGATGCGAGATAAAAAAGTCATTCTGAAGAACCTCATTTCTTTGTGGTCCCTGCATTCCTTTTACTTTTGAATACGTTTCAAGAGCGGTTAAAATTCCTTCGCCAATCCAGAAAACGAAAAGGGCAAGAAAAACAAAAACAGATTTTCTCAGTAAAATAGAAAGGAACATTAAGAAGCAAAAGAAGGTAAATAGCTTCACAAAATAATTTCCAATAAAGAAGATCTCAGCAAAAGCCTTGGTAGATTCCGTTGTATTCGAATATTGATATCCCAGAAACAAAGTAATTCCCAACACAATGGCTGTCGAAACAATAGTAAAAATGCTTATCGTCAATAATTTTGAAGTGATGAATTCCTTTCTGCTCAATCCATCAATCGTATTCTGTTTGAACATCCGGTTGCTGAACTCCTGAGAAATGGAGAAAACAATGATCAGTCCCAGGAAAATTTTCAGCAATGCAACAATCCATGTGGTGAAATTCCAGATTTCGGGGAAATTATAAATCCCTTGTTCTTTTAAGTTAATGGTTCCTCCAAAAACATCAAAGTCGACCAATCCAATGAAAAGTAAAGCAATAAGAATGGCGAAATAAAGTATCGTGAAAACTCTGAACGGTTGGTAGTTCAGGTTTTTGTAATATTCAAGTTTTAATAATTTGATCATGATTAATTAGTGTTTTTTACAAGTTCAAGGAATTGAGATTCAAGAGATAGCTTTTTCCTGGTCAAGTGGGACAGATAGATTCCTTTCTCTGCCAGTTTCTGATTCATCGCTGAAGCCGAAATGGAAGCATCATCGCGGATCTGGGCTTTGATAAGATCACCTTCCTGATGGATGGAAGAGAACCACTGAAGCTCATTAAGAGCATTTAACAGCAATGTATTATTATCTGCTTTCAATTCAAAATATCCATTGTTGGAGGTCATTTCATCCACTCTTCCGCAGTAAATGGAATTTCCTTCTTTTAATACAATCACATGGCTGCAGATTTTCTCAATTTCATCCAGAAGATGGCTTGCAATGATAATGGTGATTCCCTGTTTGGCAATATTGCTGATGATTTCTCTGATCTGAATGATTCCTTCAGGATCCAATCCGTTGGTAGGTTCATCTAAAATCATCACTTCAGGATTGTTGAGCATCGCTGACGCTATAGCAAGACGCTGTTTCATTCCCAAAGAAAAAGTTTTGAAAGTATCTTTTTTTCTTTCGTACAGATTAACAGTCTTCAGGACTTCGTCAATCCTTGAATAGGGTGCTTGCTTAATTTCAGCAACAATCTTGAGGTTGGTTTCTGCACTTAAATAAGGATAAAAGTTAGGCTGCTCGATAATCGCCCCGATCTTTTTCAAGGTGTCCGGATCCGTTCCTTTTTTGCCAAACCAGAACCAGTCTCCGCTGGTAGGATTGATCGTTGAAAGCAGCATTCCGAAAGTAGTGGATTTTCCACTTCCGTTCGGACCTAAAAGGCCATAAACATTTCCTCTTTCGACATCAAAAGAAATATTGTTCACCACAACTCTCTTGAATTTCTTCGTCAAATTTTTTACTGATAAAATCTTTTCCATGTAATTTGTTTTACATAGTAGTAGTCTATATAAATTAGAGAATGTTACAGAATTATCATAAATCAATATTAATTTATGGACAAATACATTAAATTTGATAGAATTAATCAACAGTTATGAAGCTAATTGAACTGGCAGAAGAATTAAATGTATCTGCAGAAGCCATCAAACAGTTTATTCAGGATTTTGATCTTGAACTGGTAGACTGTGTCAGTACAAATTTTGACGTAAAAGAAGATTTTGAAAAATTTGCCCGTGAGAATGTAGATTTTTTAAGACTATATGAAAAAGATCTTGATAAAAATAAAACACTCGAGCAGATTGCCGAAGTCATTAAGCAGCCAAAAGATAAGGTGGAAAAGGTGATCAAAGACAATAATCTCAATATTTTCGATAATGGTTTTTTCAAATCTTCCATATCAAGCTATGGAATTGATAACAAACTTGGAGGGAATTATCAGTTTGTCTACGATTATTTTGGGCATAAAACCAGTCTTCAGCAAAGAGATTTTATTGGATACAGAGACCTTTTCTTTTATACCTCCACTGTTTTAGAACCCTTCCTGAATCCGCAGCAGATCAAAGACTGGGGTATCAATAAACCTGCAGGGATTATTCTGTACGGACCTCCGGGAAGCGGAAAGATATTCTGGGCCAATAAAATTGCTGAAATCATCGGATATCAGTTTAAAGAAGTTAAAAAACATTATTTGGGAACTTCGCTGATTGACGGAAATGAGATCAATTTCAGTGATTTCCTGCTGAGTATGATGAAGGAAAACAAAATGCTGCTTTTCATGGATGATTTCGATGAAATTATGATGCAGAGAAGGGCAGAGACAGATGTTGCTTCCTGTAATCTTGAAGCTCAGGAATTGATTCTTCACTACATCGGAAAATTTGAAAAAGAAGGCGTTCTGATGGTAGGTTCTGCCAATTCCGTTTCAGAAATTGACGAAGAAATTCTTGCTCCGGGAAGATTTGATGTGATGATTCCCATATTTCCACCCAATGCTTCAGAGCGTTCAGAAATTATACTTTATGCCATGACCAGAGGGCTGGAAGAAGATTCTTTACTCTACAAAATACTTAAAAATAACAAAGCCGATAAGGTTCCTTTCTGGCATGAAATCTCTTCAAAGATGAAAGCTTTCAGTAACACAATGCTGATAGACTTCACTCAAAGCTTAAAGAAAAGAATTAAAAACCTTTATCAGAGAACCAGAAACGAAAAGCTGAAAATTGATCAGAAACTCTTAGAGAGTGCGTTGAGGGATGCCGGGTCAAAACTTACCGAAGAATATCTGGATCAGGTAGCGAGATTTCTTGCAGATGCCATTATCAATAACTTTGATGACTTCAGGTTTAGGATTCAGGCTCTGAAAAATGAACTGGAAACCTACAGAGTTGTCGAAGAGCCGCAAAGAGCAATCGGATTTCAGCATAATGAAGAAGGAGATAAAGGATAAACTGTTTAACGTTCAAGGTTTAAAGTTCAAGGTTTAAAGTTTAAGGTTTTATAAAAATTACTCATTACCTATTACTCATTATTTATGAACAGTATTTGGGAATTGGATACATTCTACAGAAAAAGAGACATCATCATTATTGGTGCGGGGTTTTCCGGGCTTTGGACAGCCATATCCATAAAGGAGAAGTATCCTGAAAAATCTGTTCTCATTATCGAGCGGAATACAATTCCATTGGGTGCTTCCACAAGAAATGCCGGGTTTGCCTGCTTTGGAAGTCTTACCGAAGTGATTGCCGATTCTGAGAAAATGGGCTGGGAGAAAACATTGGATCTGGTTACAATGAGATTTGACGGGCTTCAGAGAATTCAGCATTATTTTAAAAATAGTGAAATCGATTTTGAATTGAATGGAGGTTACGAAATTGTAAATCATGAAGAACCTTTATCCCATATTGATGTTGTCAATGAAAAGCTGAAAGCAATAACCGGCTTGGATCAAACCTATACTTTAAAACAGAATAAAATAAAGGAATTCGGACTCGGAAAATCTGAATTCCTGATTGAAAATCCCTTTGAAGGAAGTCTGCATTCAGGAAAATTATTACAAAAGCTTTTAGAAAAGTGTCATGAACTTAAAATCGAATTTTTATTTGGTACGGAAGTTCAGCATATTGAAGAAAAAGACAACGTTGAGGTTCATGTTTCAACAGATCTTTCTGTAACAGCACACCAACTCATCTATTGCACCAATGCATTCACTTCAAAGTTCCTGAAAAAAGAAAATATCATTCCTGCCCGCGGACAGGTTCTCCTGACAGAACCTATAGAGGGATTGAAGCTTAAGGGAACATTTCATTATGATGAAGGCTACTATTATTTCAGGAATGTAGGAAACCGGATACTGCTGGGTGGCGGAAGAAATCAGGATTTTAAGACAGAAGAAACAACTGCTTTTGAAACAACAGAATTTCTGCAGAATCATTTAGAAAACTTTTTAAAAGAGGTTATACTTCCCAACGATGAGTTTAAAATTGCCCTTCGCTGGTCGGGAATAATGGCTATGGGAGACGAAAAATCGCCCATTGTAAAACAACTTTCAGAAAGACAGTTTTGCGCGGTAAGACTTTCAGGAATGGGGGTGGCCCTGGCTCCGAAGATAGGTGAAATGGTGGCAGAAATGATATAATTACAACGTTGAGAAACATGAAATACTTACCCTTTGAACGTATTACTTACAAAACAAATTTGTCTGAAAAGGAAGTTTTAACAAGACTTTCTGGTTTTGTAGAACCCAAAAAATTTGGTTTGGGGAAAAATTATATAAAAGAATATGAAGGAACTGTGAATAATAATAGCTTTGAAATAAGCAGAGTGATTCAGTACAGAAACTCATTTCTTCCTCAGATCAACGGTAAAATTCAAAATGAAAATAATGGAACCCAAATACAGGTGACCATGTCGCTACATGCATTTGTCTTCTTTTTCTTAATAGTCTGGTGTTCATTTGCCATGATTTTCTTCATAGGTGTTTCCATAAGAGCTATAAGAGAAAAAGAAATATCGGTAGAACTTTTTCTTCCTCTGGGTATGCTTCTGTTTGTCTACGCTTTAACTATAATGGGGTTCAAATCGGAAAGTAAACGAGCAAAAGAATATCTTAGAAGAAGCTTTGATGCCGAAATAGTAAAGGAATAGTTTCTCCTAAAGCAGATTTTGAGTCTCTGTTAAATTTCCAAAAAAATCCAATATCCCAAAAACTCGAATCCCGAACCCCGAAAACTAACAACCCGCACCTCTCCACTCTAAAAGAATTCCTTATTTTTGCAAAAAGAAACATTCGTGATTAACAACGACCAGATAAAAGAAGTTCAATCCAGAATTGAAGACTTACACAGATACCTTCAGATTGAAAAAAAGAAGATTGAAATTGCCAATGATGATGAAAAAACTGCGGCACCAGAATTTTGGGACAATCCAAAAACGGCTGAAGCATTTCTAAAACAGCTTCGTTCCAAGAAAAAATGGGTAGAAAGCTATGACGAAATTCAGACACAGTTTGAAGATTTACAGGTTTTGGCTGATTTCGCTAAAGAAGATCCGGATTCTGAAAAAGAACTGGATGAGACTTTCCCGCAATTGGTGGAAAAAATTGAAGACCTGGAATTCAAAAATATGCTTTCCAACGAAGGGGATGAGCTTTCCGCAGTGCTGCAGATTACAGCAGGAGCAGGTGGAACAGAAAGTTGCGACTGGGCAGCTATGCTGATGAGAATGTATACGATGTGGGCAGAAAAACAAGGCTATAAAATCCGTGAACTGAACTTCCAGGAAGGTGATGTAGCAGGTGTGAAGACTGTCACCCTTGAAATTGAAGGTGAATTCGCTTTTGGATATTTACGAGGCGAAAACGGAGTACACCGTTTGGTAAGGATCTCTCCTTTTGATAGTAATGCAAAACGTCATACAAGTTTTGTTTCCGTATATGTTTATCCATTAGTAGATGATACGATTGAAATCAATATCAATCCTGCCGATATCAGCTTTGAGACCATGAGAGCTTCCGGAGCTGGGGGACAGAACGTAAACAAGGTAGAAACGGCTGTACGTCTTCGTCACGCACCAACAGGAATTATCATTGAAAACTCAGAATCCCGTTCTCAGCTTCAGAATAAAGAAAAGGCAATGCAGCTCCTTCGTTCGAGACTTTACGAAATGGAACTGGAAGAACGTATGAAGGCAAGAAATGAGATTGAAGCCAACAAAATGAAGATCGAGTGGGGAAGCCAGATCAGAAACTACGTCATGCATCCTTACAAGCTGGTAAAAGATGTACGTTCCGGTCATGAAACTTCAGATGTAGATGCCGTAATGAACGGAAATATCACTCCATTCCTGAAAGCATTCTTAATGGCAGATGGAACGGCTGTTTCCGATGATGACATGGACTTATAAAAATCATATTTGAATTTTTAGTTAAAATCTTATAATTAATTTTTGTTTCAGACATTTTAGACTTATTTTTGTTGTTCATCGATATTTATGGAAGATTTCAATAGCTGGAAGGATTTATTAAACCCGGAGTTTTACATTAAAATGGGAGGGTTTTGGCTGATTTTGTTTATTGTTTTTGCTGAAACAGGTCTTTTTGTAGGATTTTTTCTACCTGGGGACTCACTACTGTTCGTTTCGGGAATTTATGCTGTTGAAATCATCAAAGAGACTTTTGGCTCTACAGGGAGCGATTTCTTAGATACTACACTTTTAGCTTCCGGAGTGGCTCTTGCTGCTATCATAGGAAATGAAGTTGGATATTATTTCGGGAGAAAAGCAGGTCCAGCTTTATATAAAAGACCAGATTCAATGCTTTTCAAGAAGAAATACCTTTATCAGGCACACGATTTCTTTGAAAAACATGGAGCATTAGCTGTTATTATGGCAAGATTCTTACCGGTTGTAAGAACTTTTACGCCTATTGTAGCAGGTATTGTAAAGATGGATAAAAAGGAGTTTTTAAGAGATAATATTATTGGAGCTGTATTATGGTCATTCATTTTGATCTTTGCAGGCCACTATCTGGATAAACTTTTCATGGAGCAGTTTGGAATCAACCTGAAAGAAAAACTGGAATACATCATTATCGTAATCGTATTGGTAACTACACTTCCGGTGATCATCAAATTTGTTTTCGGGAAAAAAGAAGACCTTTCCAAATATGAAGATCAGGACTTTGAATAGATAAAAGATTCAATCAAAGATATAGAGCCGTCTCAATTGTGAGATGGCTTTTTTATTGCTTATCAATAAATTTTTTAAACGCAAAGATTAATTTGTATTGAGTATTATTTTGAGAGAGCAAAGGTAGGAATCAATGAAATTGATTCTTTCTAAGCGTATGGATATATATTCGTAAACTTCATCAGTGACAAAGTCACGACTTCTTTGCTTTCTTACAATAAAGCGTTGTAATTATTTATCCTTTGCGTTTAATAATCAAAAAAATCTGTTAGACATCTTTACTTTTAACCTGAAAGAAAAACTGGAATACATCATTATTGTAATCGTATTGGTAACAACACTTCCTGTAATCATTAAATTTGTTTTCGGGAAAAAAGAAGACCTTTCAAAAAAATATGAAGATCAGACTTTGAATAAATAAGAAATTCAATCAAAGATATAGAGCCGTCTCAATTGTGAGATGGCTTTTTTGTGTATATAAGTATTTTTACCACGCAAAGCTCGCAAGGTTTATTATTATGATCTGTTACTTTTCGTTCGCAGGGGCGTTTCACTTAGCTAAGTAACTTACCTCGCTGAACGAAGTGCCTTTGAGACCGAGAGAATATAAGCCCTGCAATTTCTTTGCGGACATAGCGTTTTAAATATATCCACCAGACAAAAATTATTTTTTATGCTGGATATTAAAAAAAATTCTATGAACGGATTGTTTAAAATAGGAGTTTAATTATATGTCGAATTAAATAGGTAACTATTCTTTAATCCATTCCAGGATATTAGGATAAATAATACTGTCTCTTTTTCTTTTACTGAAAAATCTGGGTGCATGTCCGGCTCCTTTCATAAAGATGAATTTGTGTGGAACGTCCATTTTTGTAAGTGCTGAGTCCATTGCAATTCCCTGATGCTGATTGACCAATACGTCATTATTTCCCTGAAACAGAAGAGTAGGAACATTGGTAATATTCGCAATAGGGCTGGCTTCCTTAAAGGCATCAGAGATATTTTTCCGGTCAAACTTAGTTCCAACTACTTTTTGAAAAGTAGGAGAAGTGTATTTAGAATAAAAAGATTTAAGATATTGAGAGCTGTAAAAATCTGTAGGTCCGCTTAAAGAAATGATTTTTTTGATCTGCTCAGGATGCTGATATCCGTAAAGTAAGGCAAGATGCCCACCGGCACTTTCTCCCAGAAGAATATAATTGTTAGGTTGAAGTTCTGCTTTGTCCACTAAAGAATTGAATTTTTCGATGGCAAGTGCAATATCATCAAGCTGTTGTTTATAGGTGATTTTATCCTTGGCAGAAACCAATCTATAGTTCATATTGATACTTGGGATTCTGTTTTCAAAAAGCATTTTCTGAACCTGAATCATATGTTCTTTTTTACCTAGAGTCCACGCTCCGCCATGAACGATAAGTACTACAGGAGAATCTTCAGCGTAATCTTTGGGAAGAAAGACATCCATTTTCTGTCTTTTATGTTCTCCATATTTCAGATTGTAAATCTTCTGTTGTCCTCCGGGACCAACCCAAACTCTGAATTTCGTATTACAGGACTGCAGAAGGAAACCAATGCATCCCATGACGAAAAAATGATACCGGAGAATGAGCTTTTTCATTACTTAAATTTACGAAAAATTCTATTGAGTATGAAGCAAAAAAAGGTTTAATTAAAGCCTTTCCGCCGTTTTTGATGACAGTCCTTTTTTAATAGTAATGACACCTTTTTCACCTTCTTTGAAAATGAAAGAAATCTCAGTGTCATCATCCTGTAGGAAAAATGCATCTTCTTTTTCAGCTAAAATTCTGACCTTAGGATCTTTATTGTTCTGCATAAAAAGCTGTCCGTTTTCGTACAGAATATGAATAATACTATCATCGGGAAGCTGATAATCTCCCACATATTTTTTTAGTACATCTGCACTCAATACTGCTTCTTTCTTGGGTTCTGGGAGTGTGTATGGCTGTTCTAAGAGGGCTGCTAAAATAGTATTTCCTGCTTTCTCCAGTTTTTTACTCGTGATATTGTTCAGAAGGATAATACAGAGATCATCCTCCGGAAGCATCGCAAAATAACTTGTGGAACCCTCTATATTTCCACCATGGTTAATGAGTTTTTTTCCATAAAGATCATCAATGAACCAGCCATAACCGTAGCCGCTCAAAAAAGGAGTGGTTGCTTTTTTAAATGCTTCTTTGGAAACAATTTTATAATCTCTCAATCCGATATAGTAATTGTACAGATCTTCAACAGTACTGTAGATTTGTCCTGCAGGGCCGGTTAATGTAGAATTCCAAACCTGTGTTTTTTCCTGTTTTGTGTTTGAAATATAAGAATAGGGAACTGTTTTGTAAGGGCTTTTCAGAGCTAGGTAGTTAAAGCCGGTGTGAGTCATCTTCAGAGGATTTAGGATGAATTTTCTTACAGCATCTTCATAAGAAAGTCCTGTTATTTTTTCAATGATAACTCCCAATAAAATATACCCTGAATTGGTATAAGAAAACTGAGCTCCGGGTTCAAAATCCAGTGGTTCATTTTTAAAAAACGAAAGTTCCTGATCTTTGGTTATAGATTTTCCCGTGGGAAGCATGCTGAAGAACTCTTTATTGCGCAATACTTCATAAATTCCGGAAGTGTGGGTAAGGAGATGTTCGACCGTAATTTCATTTCCTCTGGGATAATCAGGAATAAACTTTGAGACGGGATCTTTAAAAGAAAGTTTTCCTTCTTCACTTAGCTTTACAATGACCAGGGCTGTGAAAGATTTGGTTAAAGAAGCAATCTGATATACACTTTTGTCCTGATTGGGAATCTTTTTTTCTGCATCCTGCCAGCCGTATGACCTTTCAAAAATGTTTTTGTTCTGATAATGGATCAAAGCAGTTCCATTAAATTTATTAATTGCTGCAAATGCTTTTATAATGCGGTCTATTTCTTCTTTCTTCTTATCCTTGTTAATCGTACTGAGATGATTTTCTGTCTGAGCTTTTAAAGCAGAGCAGAATGTGCCGACGAAAACAAACAAACATCCTAAAGCTAAAATATGAAATTGACGTTGCATAGGTATCAGATTTTAAAAACGGTTAAAATTAAAGGTTTTCAGCGTAGCGGCTCAAAGAAATATTGTATCTGGGCAAATGTTTGGAAAGGGCTTTCAATGCTAAAGATAGCGCTTCTTTGTATTCCCCTGCTGAAGAAAGGGACAACGCTAAAAAAGAATCTACAGCATCATTCAGTTCATCAGAATAATGGGCTTTTTCTTCCCTTAAAATATGAATGCTTTCTTCTATTTTTCCATTATTTCTTAAGGTGCTTGCCAGCTGAATTCTTGCTCTTCTTCTTCGTAAGCCAGTTAATCCTTTTTCTAATGCTGATCTGTACAGTGGTTCTGCTTCCTGCTCATGTCCAGTAGAGTCGAAAGCGCAGGCTCTTTCAAAATCGGCAATAGCCTGGGAATCCGTTTCTGTAAGTAATTCTACATGATTTTTAATTTGCTCAATAAACTCTTCACTGCTTATGGTTCCAAGTTTCAGCCATATATTTTGTAATTGGTTTTCCCAGTTTTTATCCATTCAATAGATTTTAAACAAAGATATAAAATATTGAAAGTGAAGGATTGTTGAAAGATTCTTATAATTTTCAAAATTATTGTTACATTATGAATCCAAAAACGGAATTAAATAATTATTTTTGCTGAACTTAACAAAGATTAAAAAATTATTAAAATATGGCATCAGGCTTTTTTGCAATTTTGGATGATATTGCAGCATTGATGGATGATGTAGCGGTTACCAGTAAGGTTGCTACCCAAAAGACAGCCGGAATTTTAGGAGACGACCTGGCTGTAAATGCAGAAAAAGCCACTGGCTTTCTTTCCTCAAGAGAAATTCCCGTTTTATGGGCAATTACCAAAGGATCATTTATCAATAAACTGATTATTCTTCCTATCGTTTTTTTACTTAATTGGTTGTATGCTCCGGCTATTAATTATGTGTTGATCCTTGGAGGATTCTATCTGGCTTTTGAAGGCGTTGAAAAAGTAATAGAGTTTCTTTTTCACCGTGACAAAAAGGGTCATGAAGTCATAGAACAAATTGAAGAAGATGAAAAAAGTTCTGAAGAAATTGAAAAAGAGAAAGTAAAATCGGCAATTACAACTGATTTTATTTTATCCATCGAGATCGTTATTATTGCTTTGGGAACCGTATTGGAAGAAAGTCATCCTTTCATTACGCAGATTTTAGTAACGAGCCTGGTTGCATTTATCGCTACTGTTGGAGTTTACGGAATTGTAGCTTTGATCGTAAGAATGGATGATGCTGGGTTTAAATTAATAAAGAAAAGTAAGGATAAAGGCTTTTTCGGGGGGCTTGGACATCTATTAGTGAAGGCTTTACCTATTGTTATTAAAATATTAGGAGTGGTAGGAACAATTGCTTTAATAATGGTTGCCGGTGGAATTTTTCTGCACAGAGTAGAATTTCTTCATGGTATACTTCCAACCTGGCCGGATGTTTTGAAAGAGCTTACGCTTGGAGTTACTGGCGGATTGGCAGCGGTTGCTGTCTTCACTTTAGGAAAAGGAATCTATTCCCTTGCAACAAAAAAATAAAACAGAATTAGAATTAAATAACCAAAAATCCTGTGCTCGAGAGAGTGCAGGATTTTTTATGATTAGGTTAAACATTGAATATAAAACTTTGAACGTTAAACAAAAAAAGAGACCTGTAAAAAGTCTCTTTTTCTATATTAATTGAATAAATCTTTTACTTTATCAAAAAAAGTTTTTTCCTTTCCGGATGGTTCTGCAACCATTTCTCCGCTGGACATCTGCTTTTCAAAGAATTCTTTCTGGTCTTTCGTAAGCTTCTGTGGAGTCCATACATTGATGTGGATAAACATGTCTCCTTTACCATAACTGTCGATGCTAGGAAGTCCTTTTCCAGCTAATCTCAGGATCTTTCCGGATTGTGTTCCCGGATCAACGGTAATTTTTACTTTTCCGCCTACGGTAGGAATTTCTTTCTTCGTTCCTAAAGCAGCTTCAGCAAATGAAACATATAATTCCTGGTGAAGATTATCGCCTTCTCTCTTGATCGTTTGATCTACTTCCTCTTCGATAATCACCAATAGATCTCCCGGAACACCTCCAAATGGAGCGTCATTTCCTTTTCCTCTTACATTAAGCTGAATACCGTCTCTTGCTCCTGCCGGAATATTGATCGTGATTTCCTCTTCATCTTTGATAAGACCCTGCGCATTGGCTCCTGCAGGAATTTTGTCGGCAACTTTCCCAATTCCCTGACAAGTACTACAAGTTGTCTGAGTCTGCATTTGACCAAACATGGTATTCATTACTTTTAACTGAACACCGGAACCATTACAGGTAGGACATGTTTTTGAAGTGGCACCTTCTGCCATCTTCATTTTCTTTACTTTAATGGTTTTCTGAGTACCGTTTACCATTTCTTCAAGGTTCAGCTTGATTCTGATTCTTAAATTAGAACCTTTCACCTGCTGACGGCCTCCGCCGCCACCACCGAATCCTCCGAAACCACCACCGAAAATATCTCCAAACTGGCTGAAAATATCTTCCATGTTCATTCCGCCTCCGAAGCCTCCGCCTCCGAAACCACCATTTCCACCCATTCCGGCATGTCCGAACTGGTCGTATCTCGCACGTTTCTGATCGTCGCTCAGAACTTCGTAAGCTTCAGCAGCTTCTTTAAATTTTTCTTCAGCCTCTTTATCCCCTGGATTTTTATCCGGGTGAAACTTGATGGCCATTTTACGGTATGCTTTCTTTATTTCGTCGGCAGATGCAGATTTGCTGATCTCAAGAACCTCGTAATAATCTCTTTTTGACATGACAATTTTATAATTGATTGTTGATAAATGATAAAAGATATTCTAAAGCTAATAAGTGAAACATTCAATTATCACTCACCATTTATCATTTATGAATTTTAATTTCCTGTTACTACTTTTGCAAAACGGATCACTTTATCATTTAAAGTATATCCTGTTTCAATAACGTCTACGATTTTTCCTTTCAAATCTTCCGATGGAGCTGGGATCTGAGTAATCGCTTCATGGAAATCAACATCAAAGCTGTCACCAGCCTTTACTTCCATTGTTTTTAGTCCTTTTTCGGTAAGTTTATTCTTGAATTTCTGATAGATAAGCTCTACACCTTGCAGATCAGCCGGATTTCCGTTTTTAGCGATTTCTTTTAAAGCTCTTTCAAAATCATCTAAAACTCCTAACATTGAAACCATCATTTCCTGATTGGCATACTGGAAGAATTCCATCTTCTCTTTGCTCGTTCTCTTTTTATAATTTTCGAATTCAGCATACAATCTGATGTAACGGTCTTTTTCTTCTGCCAAAAGTTCCTCCGGAGAAGGTGTAACTGCCACATTGTCCTGAGACGTTGCGTCATTCTGAACATTGTTTTCTTCCTGATTATTGATGCTTTCTTCGTTAATATCCTGGTTTTCCATAATTCAATATTTATTTACTGATTGTTTGACAAAGAGCCTGCCAAATCTAAAATCTGGACATTAAGGCAGAAAAAGCAGTAATGGTGAATCGTGAATACGTCAATCCGCTCCGCTTGTGAATTTGTTGTAGGAACGGATGAATAATTGACTTTGTGAAACAAAAATTGACTCTTGACCATTCACTAAAGAATGTCCAATAGTCAATTTTAAAACTATAGTTATATTTTCTATTCTCCTGTAAACGTCTGGTACAAAAGATACAGATTTAGAACAATGATGATGATGGAAATAATCCATACACAGACTTTCAGGAATGGTTTATTGACAAATTCACCCATTTTGGCTTTATCATTCGTAAACATTACCAGAGGAACAACGGCAAAACTTAGCTGCATGGAAAGAATAACCTGGCTTAAAACCAATAATTCAGTGGTTCCCTGTTCTCCATAAAGAATAGCAACAATAAGTGCCGGAATTACCGCAATAAGTCTGGTGATCAATCTTCTCAGCCATGGTTTTAATCTGATGTTCAGGAAGCCTTCCATGACGATCTGTCCGGCAAGAGTTCCTGTTAATGTCGAGTTTTGTCCGGATGCCAATAAAGCTATAGCAAATGCAATACTGGCCATAGAAGCTCCCAGAATAGGAGTCAACATTTTATAGGCATCATGAATATCCGCCACATGTTCGTTGCCTGTAGTATGGAATGTAGCAGCAGCCAGAATAAGGATTGCCGCATTGATGAAAAATGCCAGCATTAATGAAACGGTACTGTCTATGGTGGCAAACTTTATGGCTTCTTTTTTTCCTTCGGTATCGCGGGTATAATCCCGGGTCTGTACAATACTGCTGTGCAGATACAGATTGTGTGGCATTACGGTAGCTCCTAAAATCCCGATGGCAATATAAAGCATAGCAGGATTCTGAATGATTTCCTTTTGTGGAACCAAACCTCCCAGAATCTCATTAAAAGCAGGTTGCGAAATGATAATTTCATACACGAAACACGCCAGAATAATGAAGATAAGTCCTCCAACAATACTTTCAATCCAACGGAAGCCTTTTGCCTGAAGTAAAAGGATGATTAAAACATCTACTGTTGTGATGACAATTCCCCAGGTCAGCGGGATATGGAATAACAGGTTTAGTGCAATGGCCGAACCAATGACTTCAGCGAGGTCACATGCGGCAATGGCTATTTCACAGAATACCCAGAGCATAAAATTAGTGGTAGGACTGAAGTGGTCTCTGCAAGCCTGAGCAAGATCTCTTTCTGCAACAACACCAAGTTTTACAGACAAGTGCTGTAAAACCATTGCAAAAATATTGGAAATAAGGATAACCGAAAGGAGTGTATAACCGAATTGGGCTCCCCCGGCAATATCTGTAGCCCAGTTTCCTGGATCCATATACCCTACGGCAATCATCAGTCCTGGTCCTGCAAACGCAAGATACTTCCTCCAGAAAGTTGCATTTTTAGGGACTTTGATTGATGAATAAACCTCTGATAAGGAATGATTGGTTTTATCTTTTCGCCAGGCGCTTTTTATATTGAAATTCATAAATGTTAGAAATGACTAACAAATTTAATTAAATAAATGTAAACAGAAAAATGAACGCATAAAAAAATCCCGGAAATTGCTTTCCGGGATCTAATTTTTATTGAATCTAAAGATTATTTTGCAAATCTTACAGCCATTTTTCTGTCTGCAGCTCTTTCAGCATCAGAAGCTGTAGCATCAACTTTCGCAAATTTACTTCCATAGCCCTCAGCTTCTAAAACCTGAGCACCAACTCCTGCTTTTACTAAAGCAGCCTTGATGAATTCAGCTCTCGCTTTTGACAATTTTACGTTGTTAGCTTCATTTCCGGTTTTATCCGTATAGCCTCCGATTTTGATTTTCGCATCAGGGAAAGCCTTAAGGATCGCCACTAAGTTATCCAATTGACCTTGTGAACCGGCTTCTAGTTCAGTAGCACTTCCCATTTTGAAATTTACGTGATCGAAATCATACCACTTGTCTTTCAATGCTGCATCATCAGCCGCATTTTTGTAGTTTCCGGATTTCAGGAATGTAATCATCTGATCTTCCATTCCTCCTTTGTAACCTTTTAACATCACTCCATTAAGATCAATATCTTCATCTGTTTTAGCTGTTGCAGGAGCAGGTGTTACTGTTGTAGCAGCAGTATCCGTAGTTGTGCTGGTTGCTGTAGAATCAGATGTTGTGGTAGTGGTTGTGGTGGTTTGTTTTTTCTCACACTGCTTCCATAAGAAATAAGCCGCAGCGATCAATAATAAAAGCGGAAGCAACCATTTCCAGATTGAACCTCCGCCTTGATTATTATTGTTATTATTTTCAAATCTTTCTCTTACTTCTCTTGCTCCTTCTGAAACATTTTCTCTTGCTGTAGCAACACCTTCGGCGATGTTATCTTTTGCAGTAGAAGTTACGGAAGAAACTGTTTCTTTTGCCTGGCCAAACCAATTTTCAGCTCCTAATCCAAAGGAAGCCAAAGAAAGACCTGCCGGCAGTAAAGAAGAAATAATGCCTTTCTGATCATGCAGTAAGCTGGAAATACCTGAAGCACCCAAGTTATTGTCTGCTGCATATTTTCCAATAGTGCCTACTGTAGCTCCAGTCACCAGGTTTAACAAAGAACCTGCAGAGGTATTGCTGACTCCTGAAAAACTGGCAATCGAATTTACTAATGCACTTACTTTATCTCCAAAAATAGAAGACAACAAGTTTGAAATAATAGGACTGCTGGACGAACCACCCAATAAGTTTCCTAAAATTCCACTTGAAGAGGCTTGTGTAATAGCATCCACAACGCCAGGCTTATCTGCATTATTGGCTAATCCACCTACTACAGCAGGTAATAATCCGCCAATTGCTTTAGAAATACCGGATTCACTTTCTCCAAACTGTGATGCAGCCTGTGAAACCAATGCGGGACCTAATTGTCCTTTAATTAAATCAATGACATTTAAAGACATAATAATAAATTTTTTTGATTAATGTTGAGATAAATTTAAACAAAAATCCGTCCAAATGTCACTTTTTTTTGAATATTTCTTTAAAATTTAATGATTTTTTTCTAAATCATTAAAATTTTTAATAAGCTTTTGCAAATAATACACGTCTCTTAGATGGTTTTCCTGAAATTAAAGAAATTCCTTCTTCCACGTCATTATCCAAAGGAATACATCTGATCGTAGCTTTCGTTTCATCCTTGATTTGTTCCTCTTCTTCAGCTGTTCCATCCCAGTGTGCATAGATAAATCCACCTTTCTCTTCCAGAACTTTTTTGAATTCTTCATAAGTATCCACTTTTGTGATATTATTTTTTCTGAACTCAAATGCTTTGTTATAAATGTCCTGCTGAATCGTTTTCAATAGATCTTCGATATAAGAATCAAGTCCTTCAATAGAACGAACTTCTTTAGTCAGATTATCTCTTCTCGCAATTTCTACAGATTTATTTTCAAGGTCTCTTGGTCCCATAGCGATTCTTACAGGAACTCCTTTCAATTCATATTCCGCAAATTTCCATCCTGGTTTGTTCTGGGTATCATTGTCAAATTTCACAGAAATTCCTTTTGCTCTCAATTTAGCCTGAATATCTAAAGCCACTTCACTGATTTGTTCCAGTTGCTCTTCTCCTTTAAAGATAGGAACAATCACCACCTGAATTGGTGCAAGGGTAGGAGGCAATACCAACCCGAAATCATCAGAGTGGGTCATAATTAAAGCACCCATGAGACGGGTAGAAGTTCCCCATGATGTTGCCCATGCATGTTCAATTTTCCCTTCTTTGTTGGTGAATTTAACATCAAATGCTTTTGCAAAATTCTGACCTAAGAAGTGAGATGTTCCGGCTTGCAAAGCTTTTCCGTCCTGCATCAATGCTTCAATACAATATGTTTCATCAGCTCCTGCAAATCTTTCAGAAGGAGTTTTTAATCCTTGAATTACAGGAATAGCCATAAAGTTTTCAGCAAAATCTGCATATACTTTATTCATTTTTTCTGCTTCTTCTACAGCTTCATCTTTTGTAGCGTGAGCGGTGTGACCTTCCTGCCATAAGAATTCTGCTGTTCTCAGGAAAAGACGTGTTCTCATTTCCCAACGAACAACATTCGCCCATTGGTTGATCAGTATCGGTAAGTCTCTGTAAGACTGAATCCAGTTTTTGTAGGTATTCCAGATAATTGCTTCTGAAGTAGGACGAACAATAAGTTCTTCTTCCAGTTTCGCATCCGGGTCTACAATCAGCTTGGATGGATTATCCGGATCGGTTTTTAACCTGTAGTGAGTAACAACAGCGCATTCTTTTGCAAAACCTTCTGCATTTTTTTCCTCAGCCTCAAACAAGCTCTTGGGCACAAAAAGCGGGAAGTATGCGTTAACGTGACCTGTTTCTTTGAATTTTTTATCCATTTCATCACGCATTTTTTCCCAGATCGCATAGCCATACGGTTTGATCACCATACATCCACGCACGCCCGAGTTTTCAGCTAAATCAGCTTTTACAACCAGCTCATTATACCATTTGCTGTAATCTTCGCTTCTTGAGGTTAATTTTGCCATTATTTTTTAAAATTTTTTTAACTTTTGTACATTATTGTTATCTAAAAATAAAAATCTATTTTTGATAGATTTTTTTACCAGTATTTTGGTACATTTTTGGTACAGATTGCAAATATAATTTAAATTAAAAATTTTTACGTTATCATGAAAAGAAATATACATAAAAATTTGCTTGGTCTGCTAAGATCCAAAGGGATATTAGCTATATCGGGCGGATTATTACTTGTGTCTTGTGGTGCTCAGATGGGAGGGTATAGCGAGACAGATGGGGTGTATTACGACCCCAATAAGGATACGCTACCTGAAGGAGTTATCATTAATGATAGCGGAAACAGAGTAGGAGAATATTATGACTATTATCAGGATTCCAATGTAATTCAGAATGCACAGGCGAATTCCAGAGAGCAGCAAAACAGATATAATGACTGGAGTGGTACCAATACCAACTGGAATTCCAACGCTACAGACTCGGATTGGGGACTTTATGCAGGTTCTCAGACCAACTATTATGACAACTCATGGGGATGGGGATCTCCTTGGGGATGGTATGGTGGTTACAGCCCATATTGGGGCTGGGGTATGAACCGCGGCTGGGGCTGGGGTGCAAGTATGTCCTGGGGCTGGGGCGGATCGTTCGGATGGGGCTGGGGAGGCTCTTTCGGATGGGGAAGTCCATACTGGGGATACGGCTATGGCGGATATTATGATCCATTCTGGGGCGGATACTACGGAAATCCTTACTGGGGTTACGGAGGAGGCTACTGGGGTGGCGGCTACTACAACAGACCTGTTTACAGAAGAAGTGGTATCAGTGGAGGTGGATTCCAGAATACAGGGGTAGCCAACGCAGTGTACAGAACGAATACAAACAATTCGGGTTTCAGAAACACGAATAATAATGGTGGTTTCAGAGATACTAATTCAAACGGAGGTTTCAGAAATAGCAATGGCGGTTTCAGAGATGGCAATTCCGGAGGTTTTAGAAACGGTAATTCCGGAGGCTTCAGAAATACTCAATCTAATGGTGGATTCCGTAACTCTGCGCCACAAACAAGACCTAATTACAATTATCAGCAACCACAGCCAAGATATAACAACAATAATGGAGGCTTCAGATCTAATGATTCAGGAGGTTTCAGATCGAGTGGTGGCTTCAACTCCGGAGGAGGAGGCTTCAGAGGCGGTTCTTCAGGAGGCGGTGGCGGAATGAGATCCGGCGGCGGAGGCAGAGGAGGCTTCAGATAATTTTTCAAATTAATAAACTATTAAAAAATAATGTTAAAAAAATCTTTAGTATTAATGAGTATTTCTGCTGCATTTTATGCACAGGCTCAGGATGTTTCTGTCATAAGAAATACAGTAGAGGTTTATTCAAGTACTCCTATGGTGGGATCGGCTAAGTTTAATGCGATGGCTGGAGCTAATGGAGCGCTGGGTGGTGATGCAAACTCTTTGCTTACGAACCCTGCAGGTTTGGGAGTGGCTATTTCAGGAGAGGTTTCAGGAACTTTATCTATTTTAGGAAATAAAAACAGCACTTCTTTAGGAGGATCTACAATAGATTACAGCAAAACCAAAGGAGATCTTGGGAATGCGGGGGGAATAATTGCTTTTCCTTTGATGACAGAAACCGGATGGAAGTTTATCAATATTGGTATTAATTTTTCTAATCAGACTCTTGATAATGTAATTCAATCTCCGGGAAATAATAATGTGGTTTATGCTTTTGATAAGGATGATATTACCAAAGATGCGGCATTAGCAGGTCATATGTATGAAAGATACGGTAACTTGTCAAAGATGAGTTTCGGGGTAGGTGCCAACTATAATCATAATTTATATTTAGGAGCAGGTTTCAATTTTTTCAATGCTTCATTGGATCAGTATGATACTTTATTTTACCGGAACATTGCCAATGGCTCTACAGAAGCATTCAGTAAGCAGGATACTCCGTATTCAGAAAGATCTTCAGGTTTTTCTGCTTCATTGGGGGTAATCGGGAAGCTAAGTCCTAATTTCAGATTGGGAGCATCTCTTGAAACACCTACATTCTGGACGATAGACAGAAATTATTACTTCTATAATGATCCCGTTTACGGAGATGATATGGGAGCTGAAAACAGAAAGTTTACTTCACCGCTTAAAGCAACAGTAAGTGCTGCCTTTGTAGCGAGTAAAAACTTCTCGTTGAACGTAGACTATACTCTTGGACTTACAAAACCTGATTATAAAGTATATGGAGGTGCAGAAAGAGAGTTGAATGATTTCTTCAAAGACAACTACAAGAATCTTTCAGAAGTAAGAGTGGGAGCTGAGTACAGAGTACAGCAGTTCAGATTGAGAGGAGGATACTCTTACCAGTCAAGTCCTTTTGATGCACTTACAATCAGTAGATTTAATGATGCAGGAAGCGTTGGAGACCAGTCTTACAGCAACTTGATGCTAAGTGATAGAAATACACTTTCTTTCGGTATTGGATATGATTTCAAATCATTCTATATCGATGCGTCTTATCAGAATATTTCGTCTAAGTATACCAATCCTTTCATGAGAGGATATATGGGTGATAATTTTGATTCGTCCTATTATTCTGCTAAAAATACTTTCGAAAGCGATGCTTATGCTGTGAGTGATGTGAAGAACAATAGAAATAATTTCTTCCTTACTTTAGGATGGAAATTCTAATCTGATGCTTTAAGAAATATCAAAATATACAAAGGCTGCCCGAAAAATTCGGGCAGCCTCTTTTTTATTGATTTTTGTCTCCCATTTATATACAATGGAAAGTATACAATATCCATTTTTTAATCCGGATTCTGTACCAGATTAGGCTGTATCTGTATCTGCTGTTCCGGAATATATTCTACTACTCTGTTATGGGTATAAGGTACTGTGTAAAAGACGTTACTTCCACTTAAATGGGTGCCGGGATATTGCCTGTCGAGATCCAGTTTGTTTCTGAAAACATCATATCTTCTATGCCCTTCAAAAGCCATTTCCAACCTTCTTTCCTGTAGAACAACATCCAGAGCAGTTTGTCCTGCAGGAACTGAATTGTATACAGGTATTCCGGCTCTTGTTCTGATAGTATTTACGTCTGCCAGTGCTGAAGCAGTATTTCCTGTTTTTGCAGAAGCTTCAGCTCTGTTCAGATATATTTCTGCCAGTCTTATAATAACCGGAGACCATAATTGCGGAACACCTTCCTGTAATGAACATTTTAAAACATAAAATTTAGGATATCCGTTTCTTTTATCCATGTCATTATCCAGGTATACATAAGTTTTCCCACCGGTTGCGTTGATAAAATAATAGTTTGTTTTATTGGGTGCTGCCTCAGATTGTACCTGATAATTGATATTATTCATGGTGAAATAAGTATTTCCATTCTGCTGGAAAGTCTTTTGGAATTGATAACTGTAGGTGGCGGCACCGGATGAGTTGGTCCCTTTTTGTACCCAATAAGCTACCGGAACCGCCGGACTGCTATATTTTGGAGAAATAAACTTAATCCTTGCATCCTGAGGATTCTGGTTGATGAGATCCAGATAAGAGGAAGAAGCATACATTTCACCCCAGCCCACATTCTGTATGGTGGCATACATAGAGCCTATCGTATACCAGCCATCACTATAGTCTCCATCTTTATTATATTTAAATGCAAAAATGGTTTCTTTATTGGTTTCCGGAGTTTTGGTGGCATAAGCAGGTAGCTCTGCTTTGGACAGAAGCGTATATTTTCCGGAATTGATGACTTTATCTGCATATTCTATCGCTTTATCATTGTTTTCCATGTATAAATAGACTCTGGAAAGTAAAGCCTGTGCTGCTTCTCTGGATGCATATATATTATCTTTACCCATTGTCATCAGTTTTTCAGCCTTTAAAAGATCACTTAGCACCTGATTGTATATTTCTCCTACCGTGGCTCTTGCAGGCAAATCGTTGACATCGTCAGATAGCTTTAAAGGTACACCAGGATTGCCTGCCCCTTGACTATACGGTCGTCCAAATACATTAACCAGAGAAAAGTATACATAAGCTCTCAGGAAATAATTTTCACCGATCAGCTGATCTGTTTCTGTGTCTTTTCCTTCATTAATCTTTGATATAACTCTGTTGCAACCAATAATAGCTTTATATCCGGAATTCCAGATAATATTGGTGCGGGTATTGTTTTTAATACTTTTATAATTATAATAATAAAAGAATGAATCGGTGGTCGTTCCGCTGATATCAACATTATCACCACCGTATTCACTGATTCTGTACAGGTTGTTATAAAAGCCGCCGCCGTCAGCATCACCTTTAAGCAATGCATAATTTCCTAAGGTAATAGTCTGCAGCCCTGTTGCATCTGTCAGGACAACATCAGACTCCTTTGAATCATAGGGTGAGCGGTCTATATTACATGCCGTTAATGACAGTATGAGAATGGGAATAAGTATTTTTTTCATAATTAATTTTTTAAAAAGAAAAGTTTAAGCCTAAAGAAAATCTTCTTGGAATAGGATAGATAGCTCCTGCATTGCCAGAATATACGGTTTGATTATCATCTCTGAGACCTATTTCCGGATCAACTCCGGAGAATTTGGTAATGGTGAATAGATTTTCACCCATAATATAAATATTCGCCGATTTTATTTTCATCTTTTCCGTTAGGGATGCTGGTAAATTATATCCTATTCTCAGGGATCTTAATTTGATAAAGCTGGCATCTTCAAGATAACGTGAAGAAGGCTTATTTGTTAATGAATTATTGTTGTATACAGCAGCCGGATGGGTTGCGATATCTCCCGGCTTTTCCCATCTCGTCCATCCATCTTTCAAGACCATCTGGTTGTAATACGGATAGGCACCGTCCGAATCAAAATATTCCCTGTACGAGTTATACACTTGTCCACCCTGCGAAAAATAAAGATTTGCGGCAAGATAGAAATTTTTGATTGTCAGATTAGTGCTTACAGAGCCATAATAATCTGGCGTGGCAGCTCCTACTATCTGAACGGTAGCCAGGTTGTATTTTGAGGTTGCACTTTTGCTGCCGTCCGGATTAATGACCTCCCATTGTGCTTCACCATTGTCCGGATTTACCCCCAGCCACTTTCTCATATAGAAAGAAGTGACGTCATATCCTGGTATGGCAGCATGGTAATTATCTAATACCTGTGTACCATTATTTCGCGTTGAAAGGATACTGTTTTTATAAGTACTGATATTGAATCCAAGATCCCAGCTGATATCTTTTGATCGTATAATGGAATAATTTACATTGAACTCCCAGCCTTTGTTTTTGACATCACCAATATTCAGATACTGTCTTTCAACACCTGTCAGTGATGGCAGAAGGACCAGCATCAGTAAGTCTTTCGTTTTATTATTAAAATAATCAATATTTAAAGTCAGTCTGTTATTAAATGCCCTGATGTCTGTACCGATATTATTCTGATAGATAGATTCCCAAGTGAGTCCGGGGTTTCCAAGCTGGTACCATGTTGCTCCTATCTGTCCATTATATTTCTGTGTTAATGCATATAAGTCCTGCCATCCGTAGTCGGGATATGGTGTATTTCCCACTAGTCCACGGCTGGCTCTAAGTTTCCATTCGTTAACAGGTTTTACGTTGAAAAACTTTTCTTTATGAATATTCCATCCTACGCTGTAGGCATAGAATAAGCCATTTCTCTTGATGCCGCCGAATGCAGAGGATGATTCGCTTCTTAAGGATCCCTGGACAAAATATTTTTTGTCATATACATACTCTGCGTTAAACAGGAAGGCATTATAGGCACGGTCAATTTTTCTTCCTGATGGCTTTTGTCCTGTGGTTGCACCGGTATTAAAAATATCTGTATCCGGTACCACTCCATAAACCCCTGCCTTTGATTCTTTATAGTATTTATCTGTATATTCATATGCTGCTAAGGCATTGATGTTATGATTTCCAAAATCTTTGTCAAACCTCAGCATCTGGTTGAAAAATTTGTTGATGGTTTTCTGGTAAGACTCTGTAAGTTCACCTTTATTGCTTGTCCCTGCTATAGATCTGGGATCCACATATTCAGTTTTGTCAAAGTTCCTGTAGGTGATGTTGTTGGTGGTGATGAATTTCAGATAATCGGTAAACCGGATTTCAGCATCCATATTTCCTATGAGATCAAGCTGATTACTTTTGCTATAGTTCCATTGTAGGTCATAAAGATAGTTGCTTTTATCCCTTCCATACCAATCTGTGTAATCCTCATCCACCCGGATCAGATTTCCATTAGCATCTCTGGGATTGTCCCATGGCATATTAAGGTACATCTGATAGAGGGAAGCCTGAGTATCTTTTCCCGTGGTATATGATAAGCTGACTTTGGGTTTCAGTATCAACCAGGGCTTTATGGTTTGTTCATGATTAATTCTGAATGAAAGCCTGTTGTATTCATCTCCTTTTATTGTTCCGGTTTCATTATAATAATTTCCTGAAATATAAGTTTTTGAATGGTCTGACCCACCTTTGAAATCAATAGTATAACTTTGTACAACTCCTGTTTGTGTACCGCCTTTCAGCCAGTTGTAGCCATCGTTTCTAAGAGTTTTAGGGATTTCAGGTGCCCCTTTTAATGAGGTGAAATAGTCATACAGCTGCGTTCCGTTCATAAGTTTGAAACGTCCATTGTTAAATACATTAAACGAATTATTAAGAGATGCACTTAATGTCCCTTTTCCTGAATTCCCTGATTTGGTAAATACCTGTACAATACCATTGGCAGCTTTAGAACCATATAAGGCTGTTGAAGCTGCATCTTTTAAGATATTAATACTTTCAATCTGATTGGGATCCAGATTGGGCGCATAGGGCATTACTACACCATCCACTACCCAAAGGGCAGAACTGGGACCATTAATAGTAGAATTCCCCCTGATCTTTACAGTGGCTGAGGAACCGGCAGCCCCGCTATTGGGCATAACCTGAACTCCGGCAGCTTTTCCCTGCAGAAGGCCGGATACGCTTGGAGTGTTGGAATCCTGAAGTTTTTTGTCGGAAATAACAGAGACAGCGGCTGTAAGACTGGATTTTTTCTGTGCTTTGTAGCCAATAATTACAATGTCATCAATTTTTTTTTCTTCTAAAGAATCTGTTTTCTTTGTGGTCTGGGCTGCTATAAAACCTGTCATTAAAAAAAAACAGACTGATGTCGTTAAGTTTTTTTGTTTTTTCATACAATTTTTAGATGATGGTAATGTCGCTAATGTACAAAAAACAATGTATTAATGTTACGTGTATGTTAAAAAATGTTAAACAATGTATTTTTATTTAATTTAATATGTAAATATTTAATTTCTATTTAATTTTTCACGTAAAATATTTTTTAAAAAACAAATTTTAACTTATTTATCTAAAATGCTATGGGGTAAAGATCAACGGGTATGATGGGAAAAAAATGAATTATTAATACCGGCTAAAAATGAAAAAGCTCCGAAATCCGGAGCTTTGTTATGATTAATGAGAATGAGCAGTGGGATGTTGATGGAAAAGATGCATCATCAATGCAAGCGAAACTCCTAAAACAACCAATCCGATTTTTACCCAATCAATATTGTGATTTTTATTGCTTTCAAAAATGATCACGGATGAGATATGAAGGAAAATTCCTCCTACAATAGCCAGGAAATAAGGCTGAAGGTCCGGATTGAAATAATTTCCTAATAACATTCCCATGGGAGAAGCCAGTGCGAATAGGGCTACAATGAGAATAGAAGGATAAGATGAAGAACTTTTTGATTCCCCCTTTCTGTTAAATAAAAATGCTCCCAGAATAAATGAGATCGGAAGATTGTGAAACACAATTCCCCAAAGGTAGGGTGACATTTCGTGCTGCTCATTAGCCAAAGGAATCCCTTCAATAAAAGCATGAATGAATAGTCCTACCATTAAAGCAACGGGAAGAATATTATGTTCACTATGATGATGGAAGTGTCCATGCTCAAAACCTTTGGTAAGCGCTTCCAGAATCATCTGGAGAAGAACTCCTGCAATTACAAATATCCCTAGACTATTGCTTCCTGCAGAGGTATAGACCTGAGGGAAGACTTCGTTGAGACAGATTGTAATCAAAAAACCGGCACTTAATATCAGTAAATTTTTAGCCAGTTTTTCTTTTTTACCAAAGTGTTTTCCCAGGAATACTCCTGTTACGACACTTAAAATCAGTAAAAGTACTGTTGTCATTATTTTTTCTTAAATAAATTGATGCATCGCGGGGAATTTTCTTTCTTAAATGCATTCAGCTGATAATCTCCCCAGATTTTTATTCTTTCAAATCCACATTCCGAAGCATAGGCATGAATGGCTTCCAAGGTATGAAGTTTTACTTTTTCAAAGAAATGAAACGGCTTACCGTCAGCCTCAAAACGGATATCTTTGATGACATGTCTGCCCTCAATTTTCTTTAAAATTCTGAACTCAATATCGCCTCGGGTTATTGTGGTTTCAGGAACTAAGGTATTTCTTACAAATTCTTCATTCAGATAGTCCAGAACAAAATATCCTCCTGGTTTTAAAGCATTGTAAACCGATTGGAATACTTTCTTATCATCACTTTCATTGTCAAAATACCCAAAACTTGTAAATAAATTGAATACAGCATCCATCGGATCGGCATCAATAGGGTTTCTCATATCATGAACTTCAAAAAGCAGCGTTTGATTTTCGTACTGTTTGTCCGATTCAATACTTTGTCTTGAAAGATCAAGTCCCAGAACATCATATCCTAATTTGTTAAGAAAAACAGAGTGTCTTCCTTTACCACAGGCAAGATCTATGATTTTCGACTGAGGCGGAAGCTGAAGGTCCGCTGTGAGCTTTGTAATGAAGTTTTCTGCTTCTGTATAGTCTCTGTTGCTATAAAGCAAATGATAATAAGGGGTATCAAACCAAGATTCAAACCATTCCATAATGCAAAAATAACTAAATTTGTGCGGTTAAAAGCAAAGTATTTTACAACATTAAGAGATTGAAAAATTCAATTGGACAAGAAGTTGGATGGTTAATCTTTTAATTTTTAAAGCTTTAAATCTTTTAATTCAAACTTATGGATACAGAAAATATTAAAATACAGATAAAGACATTCTTCGGATTGGAGCAGATTCTGGCAGAAGAAATCAAAAAGTTGGGCGGAAGGAATGTTGAAATTAAAAACAGAGCAGTTAACTGTGAAGGGGATCTTGGTTTTCTTTATAAAATCAATTACTCTGCGAGAACAGCATTGAAAATCCTGGTACCGATTCATGAGTTCAAAGCTTTCAATCAGCACCAGTTCTATGACAGATTGTTCAAATTTGAATGGGAGAACTTTATGGACGTTGATCAGTCTTTTTCTATTGATGCTACGGTCAATTCTGAAACGTTCAAGCATTCTCAGTTTGTGACTTTAAAAATGAAGGATGCGATTGTGGATTATTTCCAGGAAAAATTCAAAAGACGGCCGAATGTAGAAACGAGAAACCCGGATATCAAATTCCATCTTCACATAGACAGAGAATTGGTAATGATTTCAATGGATTCTTCAGGAGATCCTTTGTTTAAAAGAGGGTACAGAAGAGAACAGGGGGAGGCACCTATCAATGAAGTACTGGCAAGTGGAATGCTTCAGCTGGCAGGCTGGGACGGAAAAGGAAATTTCCTTGATCCGATGTGCGGTTCCGGAACATTACTGATTGAAGCCGCAATGATTGCGATGGATCTTCCGGCTCAGATTTTCAGAAAGAGATTCGGGTTCCAGAACTGGAATAACTATGATGCAGATTTATTTGCAAAAATCAAAGAATTCAGAATTAACAGAGTGAGACAATTTGATGGAAAAATTGTTGGATATGACATTGATGCAAGAATGCTGAACGCTGCCAGAATGAATGTAGAAGCAGCAGAAATGGAAGATGTTATTGAAATTAAAAAACAGAACTTCTTTGATTCCAAAAAAGAGCTTTTCCCTTTATTAATGGTATTCAATCCTCCATACGACGAGAGAATTTCCATCAATGACGATGATTTTTACAAGAAAATAGGAGATACCTTTAAAACGCATTACCCGAATACATTAGCATGGCTAATCTCTTCTGATCTTGAAGCTGTGAAGAAAATCGGTTTACGTCCTTCAAGAAAGATCAAACTTTTCAACGGAAAGCTGGAAACAAGATTTTTACAGTATGAAATGTATGAAGGAACGAAGAAAATACATAAACTGGAGGAGAATAAGTAGGATTAAAATAATAAACTGATGTCCTGGAATTTTTTTGATCTGTTAGATACTCTATTTAGTGTATCCGGGCTGTTTCAGAGTGGTTCAACATCATCACGTTTAAGCTCCGATCGAAAGAGCCTGAATTATGATGAAAAACCTCAAAAGAAAGAATCTAAGAGATCAAAATACTTCACAGAGAAAGTAAGTGCCTTAGCTTTGGTATTGGCAACATTTTCTTTTTTTATTGTTTTTAAAGATCCTTTACCTGTACAAAATTATGCACAAACTTTAGTGGTAGCTTCTTTAATAGGAACTGGTATTTCACTTATAGTGTTTTTTATTTTGCACGTTTTGGAACTTTATTATTTTAAAACGCTGTTCAAGCTACTTCTTTTCAGTTGTTCCGTAATCGCTTTTTTTGTTTCGGCAGTATTATATATCTACTTTAGATCGGGATTTTTTATATAATAGGACAAAATAGTGTGAAGGAACGAAGAAAATTTATAAATTGGGAGATAATAAATAATAGCCTCTGAGATTAGAAATGTCCTGGAATTTTTTTGACATATTTGATGTAGTTTTTGATTTATTCGGTCTGTTGGCTTCTGAATCAAAATCGTCACGTTCAAAAGCACCTTCAAAACCTGAAAGAAAAGCTTTAAATCATAATATAATATCTCAAAAGAAGGAACCAAAAGATTTAGATACTTTAAAGAAAAAATAACTTCAGGAGTTATTAAGATCATAAAAAAATAGGTTGTACCAACGAGTGTACAACCTGTTTTGTTTATCGTGCCATGGACGGCGCAAAACCATACTGTTTTTTAAAGGCGTGTGAAAAATGGGAGAGGTCTTCAAAACCTACTTCCAGAAAAACATCAGAAGGCTTTTTGTTCTTTTCTGATAAATGATAATAGGCCAGTTCAAGACGCTTTTGCGTAAGCCATCGTTGCGGAGTCGTTTGAAAAATCTTTCTGAAATCTCTGTTGAAAGTAGATAAACTCCTTCCTGTCAGATATCCGAATCGTTCCAATGGCATATTGAACATATAATTCTTCTCCATAAAATTGATCAGATCTACTTTTCCCGGCTCATCAAAATCTGCAAGTAAAGTATCAATATCCGGATCAATCTCTCTTAAAATACTGATGGCTTCAGTGATTTTCAGATGGGCGATGTTTTCAGGAAACGGACCTTCTATATCAAAATAAGGAATGAGAGAAGCCAGGCAGCTGTTCAGGAGCGGATGGCTGCTAAAACTGTGAATGGTAGACTCTCTCTGTCCGTCTTTCCTTTTATAATTAATGGAGCTGTAAAAATTCTTCAGCCGTTCTGTGGTAAGATGCATTGCTACGGCTTTATGTGGAAGTCCGTCTTTGGGGTAATTGATAATTGTGGCAAGATGATTTCTCGGAATCAGAAAAATATCTCCTGCTTTGAACAGATAGGTTTTATCTGCCTGAATAATTTTCGTTTCTCCTGATATGAACCATACCAGCATATGATATTCAAAAACCGTTTCCGTTTTGAAGAGCTTGTCGTCATAACTGGAAATTTTGATATCCGGCGTGAGGTACTGTATCTGGAATTCCATTGTCAAAAGTTTTTCATTACAAATGTATTTAAAAACGGTGACTATATATAATTTTACGCTTTGTCATTCTGACGAAGGAAGAATCTCATATAAAGCTTAGATTCTTCATTTCACTGCGTTGCATTCAGAATGACAGCGTCATAATAATAAGAAAGCAGGAATTGTAAAATGGGATATAATTGCCTAAAAACAGTTATTGGGTTTTAAACTCAAATCCCAGCATTTCTTCGCTTAATTTCCATAAACGTTCAGCATTGTTTTTATCAACAGAGTAGGATTGTACTCCCCGAATGGTTGCCGGTTCATCAAATCTATGTTCAATTTGTCCTTTGTCTATTTCAGCAATATCACAGTTTTCGCAATAAACTCCTCCTATTTCGTTAAGTTGAGGGCTTACAGCGCACCAGATTGTTGTGGCAGCTCCTTGTGGAATGGTTTTTAATCGGGCTTCCACTTCAGGTTTTATATTTCCGTTTTCATCGTGGGTTCCCAACTGTTTAAAAAGTTCAATAGGTTCTTCTCTACCCAGATCTGTTCCATAGACAGAACCAGGGTGAAGGGAATACGCTCTGATATTGAATTCTTTTCCTCTCTTGTCAAGTTCTACGGCAAACAGATTACAGGCTGTTTTGGATTGTCCGTATCCGGAAAGGGTATCGTAATCTCTTTTTTCAAAATTGGGATCTTCAAAATCAAAAGGTGCCATTTGGTGGCCATATGAAGAAACATTGATAACTCTTGCACCATTTGCTTTTTTCAGAGCGGGCCATAATTTTGAGGTAAGATGAAACTGTCCAAGGTAGTTCGTTGCCAGTTGAGATTCAAAGCCTCTGCTGTCTCTACGAAGGGGAACCCACATTATTCCTGCGTTATTAATCAAAAGATCCAGACTTTTACCAGATGCAATAAATCTTTCTGCAAAAGCGTCAATAGATGCCGGATCCATCAGATCCATTTTTTCAAGTTCAAAATTTTCAATTCCGGTAAGGTTTTCCCTTGCTTTTTCGATATCTCTTGCGGGAATAATAACATGCGCTCCGGCTGAAACAAGAACTTTTGTGGTTTCAAGTCCAATTCCTGCATAACCACCGGTAATGATGACTGTTTTTCCGGTAAGATCTATTCCTTTAATAACTTCCTGAGCTGTTGAAGATGCATCAAAACCTGATTGAATAGGTTGTTGCAATGTGCTGATTGTTGTTTCCATGTTTTATTGGTTTAAATTTCTATAGCAAAATTAGGATGGATTTTTCGTGTTTATTTTGTTTAAAATGTCAAATGACTTGGCTCAGAATTTCATTTGTAATCTCCATGTAGTAAGGCAGGTAAAATTCCCGATCGTTAATTTATCTGAATAAGCTGTTAAACTGTTTGTAGGTTGTTCTGCGAATAAGTAATTTTGAAAAATTTTCAATTTGAAGCCTACTATTTCTATTGTCGTTGCCATTTACAACCGAAAAGATGAACTTTTTGAGTTGTTGACCTCTCTTACTCAGCAGACAGATAAGGAGTTTGAGATCATTATTGTGGATGATGGTTCTTTGATCGATCTGAAACCTACCATTGAAAATTTTCATGGAATCCTGGATATTAAATATTTCAGAAAGGATAATTCAGGTCCCGGACTGACAAGAAATTATGGAGCAGCAAGAGCAGCCAATGAATGGCTGGTATTTGTAGACAGTGATGTCATCGTTGAAAAAGATTATATCGAACATATTAAAAATGATATCCTTACCATTCCTTGTGATGCATTTGGAGGGGCAGATAAAGCGCATAAAGGATTTAATCTGATGCAGAAGGCTATTTCGTATTCTATGACTTCTGTTTTTACAACCGGGGGAATCAGAGGGAGCAAGAAAGCTGTTTCGAAATTTCAACCCAGAAGTTTTAATATGGGGGTGAAAAAGGCTGTTTTTGAAAAAGTAGGCGGATTTTCAGAGATGAGGATAGGTGAGGATCCGGATCTTTCCATGACGCTTTGGGAAAATGGTTTTACCACTGCTTTTTTTGATGATATTGCTGTATATCATAAACGTAGGGTTGATTTTGGGAAATTCTCCAAGCAGGTCTACCAATTTGGCTGTGCAAGACCGATTCTTAATCAGAGACACCCCAATTATGTGAAGATTTCCTTTGCATTTCCTACCTTATTTATGCTAGGATACCTGATGGGCTTTCTGGAGTATTTTATAATGGGAAGAGGAGTCATCCTTGCTTTCTACGGATTGTATACCTTTTTGGTGCTGTTTCACGCTTTATTGTTGACTAAAAATATCAGCATTGCCGGTATGGCGGTTATTTCCACCTATATTCAGATGTTTTCCTATGGATATGGTTTCCTGAAATCCTGGATTCTACTGAATGTTTTCAGAATGAAGCCTGAGGATGCTTTTCCGCATCATTATTATAAGAAATAACAAAATCGTTGTCCGCAAAAGAAAATTCAATAGGAATGGGCTTTAGCCCATTTATCAAATAAATAAAATCTTCCAATGGCTTTAGCCCAAGCCTATAAAAGATTATACGAAACGTTTGTAATTCAATATCTAGACAGATAGATAAAAAAGGCTGTTTCAAACGAAACAGCCTTTTTACAATAAAATTAGATGGTTGAAATGTTTTCATGGTGGTTAAGAACTCCTACTTTCAGCATACATTCCTTCATTTTATGATAAGTTCTTTTGATATCGTGGTCCAGACCAATGGAGAATCTGATCAGTCCGTCAGAAATCCCTATGGAAGCTCTTTCTCCTTCCGGGATTTCAGATGAGGTAGATTTTCCTGAGCAAGAGAATAAGGTTTTATAGAATCCTAAACTCACGGCAAGATACCCCAGATTTTCTGTCTGCATCAGCTCCATCAGTTCGTTTGCTTTTTCTGTTGTTCCGGCATCCAGAGTTAGTAATCCTCCGTATCCGTATTCTTCATGAATCATACTTTTCATTAATTCATGGTTTTTATGAGATGGTAAGCCGGGATAAGATACTTTTAAACCATCTTTTTCGAATCTCTCAGCCAGATACATAGCATTGTGGCTGTGTTGCTTGATTCTGATATGTAATGTTCTCAGATTTTTTAAGATACTTGAAGACCTTAAACTGTCCATCGTTGGACCAAGAAGCATACAGGCACCGGAATTTACATTTTTGGTGTCATCAATAAATGCCTGAGTTGCACAATATACTCCTCCTACCGTATCACTGCTTCCGTTGATGAACTTTGTTAAACTGTGAATCACTACATCCGCCCCAAATAATGTTGGAGAGATTGAAAGAGGAGAGAAGGTATTGTCTACAATCAGCTTCAGGTTGTGTTTTTTACAGATTTCGGAAAGTTTTCTAAGATCTGCTACTTCAAGAAGCGGATTGCTCACACTCTCACAATAAATAACTTTAGTATTGGGAGTGATTGCTTTTTCTATAGATTCAAAATTATTGATGTCAACAAAAGTAGTCGCTACATTGAATTGAGGGAAAAAGTTTTTAAGAAAAGCATAAGTTCCTCCGTAGATGGTTTGGCTGGAAATAATATGGTCTCCACTTTTGCACACCTGCATCAAAACGGAAGTAATAGCTCCCATTCCGGATGCTGTAACGTTGGCAGATTCTGTGTTTTCCATCTTGGCAAGAGCCTGGGCCAGATACAGATTCATCGGTGATGAGTGTCTGGAATACAGATAACATCCTTCCGCATTTCCTTCGAAAGTATCAAACATGGTCTTTGCAGAAAGGAATGTATAGGTAGAGCTATCAGAGATAGAAGGATTCACTCCTCCGAATTCACCAAAATACTGAAGATCCTGGATCTCATTGGCTGCGTTAAAGTTTTCCATAAATATTGTTTTTATTTTATAGTTCCAATTTGCATTAATTTCCTAATAATTACAATATAAAATTGAATTTATAGAATATAAAACTGTAAAATATTGCTTATTTAGAAAAAATATTTAGTATCTTCGGTATTATTAAATTTTTACCAAAAAAATATCTATGGAACTTGACGAAACGGATAAGAAACTGTTACTTTTTTTACAGGAAGATTGTAAGCAAACCACCAAAGAGCTGTCCGGTAAGCTTGGATTGTCGGTTACAGCAATTTATGAGCGTGTAAAAAAGCTTGAAAATGCTGGGGTTATTTCAAAATATGTAGCCTTACTGGACAAGAGTAAAGTTAAGAAAAATTTTATCGTTTTATGTCATGTGAAGCTAAGTCAGCATAAAAAGGAATTTGTACTACAGTTTGAAAAGGAGGTGATGGATCTTCAGGAAGTGACAGAATGCTTCCACGTAAGCGGAGACTATGATTATATCCTTAAAATTGGCGTGAAAGATATTGAAGACTACCGCAGTTTTATGCTGACGAAACTTACAACGCTTCAACACATCGCAAGTACGCACAGTTCTTTTATGATTTCCGAAGTGAAAAATACGACGGCAATCATATTATAGATAAATTTCCCAGTCAGTTATTGATCTGCTTTGGTTATTTTATCAATGAAATAATGAAGTCTTTTAATTTCTGCTCTGCCTTTATTTTTATCATTCAGAAAGCACGTGGTTACAATGACCATTTTTAAATCAGGAATGACGCATATGAGCTGGCCGCCATAACCGGTTGCTACGAAAGCCTGATGCCCGTTGGTTTTTCTTCGCCACCAGTAATAGCCGTATCCGTTGGCATCCGGCATGACATCCCAGGTATCCAGTTTTACCTGTTCAGAAGTAGATTCCTGAATCCATTTTGAAGAGACGATCTGTTTGCCACTAAATTTTCCGTTGTTGAGGATCATAGTACCGAATTTCAGCATGTCTTCAGGCTTCATAAACATTTCCGAACCTGCGATATTCCTGTTCATGGAATCTGTATCCCATCGTGGAGTATTCATCTTTAATGGCCTGAAAAGATTTTCTGTGGCGAACTGTTTCAGATTAGTCTTTACGATTTTGGCTAATGCTGCGCCGAAAAGATGGGTTTCACCACTGTTATAATTGAAGACTGTCCCCGGATATTCTTCAAAAGGAAGATCCAGTACAAATTTTACGGGATCACCGGAAAACAACATAGCTGTTGAAATTTTTGAATTTTCAACCCAGTCAAAACCACCCTGCATGGTCAGCAGATTTTTTAATGTTAATGTATTTCTGATAGAATCATGAGCTACCTTTCCTTCAATATTGGAAATGTTTTTGAAACTGCTTCTTGATATATTGTATTCCGGAAGAATTTTTAAAACCGGAGTGTTGAGGTTAGGAAGTATATTTTTATCCTGTGCAATGCCTGCCAGCACAGATACGATACTTTTGGTAACAGATTTTATACTGAAAATAGTCTCTTTATTGGCTCCATGGAAGTACTGCTCATAAATTACCTTATTGTTTTGTGAAACAATGAAAGATCCCAGGGAAGGAATGCTGTCATTAATTTCTTTGGTGAATGAGTCTGCAAATTCTTTAGGCAGTTCCTGGTGGTAGGCCGCCTGGGACTTCACTTTAGGGCAGAATAGGGTAAGACATAGTATTGTGATAGCCTGCAGAAGTTGCCTGGATTTCATTGTTTACAAAAGGAAGGATAAAATTATTAGTTGACGAAAAAAGTAAAAGCCAAATCAATTCGGGGGAATCAATATAGCTTATGCTTTCAATGCCTCTAAATTAAGAAAAACAATGAACTTTTTGAATACGTTTTAAAGTTTTTGCAATGATTTTGATAAAGTTTAAGCCTTTAAAGTAACTAAGAAATTAAACCAAAACTCCGTTTTTGGAAGAGATAGGATCAGGAAGCTCTGTTTCTCCGCTCATCTGAAGAAGATCTATTTCAATCGTTCTACAGATCGAAAGCATCGGAACGTCAAACATTAATCCTGCAAAAGGATTTTCAGAATAATCTCCTACCAGTTCCATAATGATATAAATCCACCCGATGATGATGCAGAAAGGAATGGAAGTCCAGATTCCCCAATCGCCAAGCTTTGCAAACTCATTCACTAATCCCAATGGGAGCAGCATAATAAAGAGAATATTGAAAACAAAGGCTGTGCTGGCAAACTGTCTTGGAGAAGGAAACTTTTTGATTCTTTCTGCCTGTCCCTGAAAATTGTAGAATTCATTCAGGCTGTTTTGAAGCTGGGTCTGGTTGAATTCTGTAATGGCGTTCATGTTTTTCAGCTCATTGATATCTTTTGCCTGTTGGGCAACCAGATAGGTAGCAAAGTTTTTATAATCGTTTTTAAGCTCATATTCTTCTTCAGAAAGATATTTGTGAAGGAAAATAGGAGCTCTTCCATAATCCGGAAAACCTGCCTTGATCAATCTGTTTCTTCTCAGGTTGATATTCCCGAATTTGTTATTTTCTGTGCTGATGTGCTCCCATTCTGTAGGTACCAGAAGTTGCTCACGGAAAGTATATAGCCATGCAATATGACGGTAAACGATTCTTCTCTTTCGGTCTTCAAGATCAAAAACTCCAATTTCTTCATTTTTAGTATCGAAAGCATACACCATAGAAGCAAAGGAACGGCTGGAATTCACAATTCCACCCCATATTTTTCTGGCTTCCCAAAGTCTGTCATAGGCCTGGTTGTTTTTAAAACCCACAAGGAATGCTTCTGCTGTACCAATTAATGCAACAGGAACCCATGGAATGGTCATCCAATGCCAGTTAAAGAAATAAAATAAAACAGCAATCAATGTACACCAGATAGAGATAAGGATAAGATGTACACCGGCAAGATTGAGAACCTGTTTATAATTGACGTATTTGGTTGTGATCATAAAGATGGATGTGTTTTACGTATAGAGACAAAATAAATACCAAACTGGGATTAATAGTATTTCGTAGTACCTCTCAGATAATGGATAATTGTGTTTTGTTGGTTGATAATCGACTAGAATTGAGATTGATAATCTTAAATAAAAGTAGTGAAAAAAATGCATAAAAAAACCTCTAAATATTTTTAGAGGTTTTAAGTTTATATGAAATTAATATTTCAGCATTTCTTCGATCTTATTGCTGAGCTTCTCAGCATTGGGAAGCATTTCTTTTTCCAGAACCAGATTGATCGGAACAGCAGGTACATCCAGTGATCCCATCGTTTCTACCGGAGCATCAAGATACTTGAAGCAGTTTTTAGAAATACGATGCGCAAATGCTTCTGCAAAAGAATTGTTGAGTTGCTCTTCTGTAAGAACGATACACTTTCCATGCGCTTTTACTCTTTCAAAAACAAGTTCTTCATCCAGAGGAATAAGCGTTCTTAAATCAATTACTTCAACTCTTCCATTGAAATTCTTGGCTGCTTCTTTAGCCCAGTAAACTCCCATACCGTAAGTAACCACTAATAAAGTTCTGCCTTTTTCAGTTTCATCCTGATCCGCTTCAATGATTACTTTACCTTTTCCGAATGGAAGAACATAGTCTTCAGCAGGTTCTATCGTTTTAGCATCTTCAGTTCCCGGAACTTTACTCCAGTATAATCCTTTATGCTCCAGCATTACAACTGGGTTTGGATCATAGTAAGCTGCTTTTAATAACCCTTTAAAATCGGCAGCGTTACTTGGATATGCTATTTTGATTCCTTTGATATTGGCTAAGATGCTTTCAACACTTCCGCTGTGGTAAGGACCACCACCTCCATAGGCTCCGATAGGAACACGAATGATGTTGCTTACAGGGAATTTTCCCCCGCTTAAATAACTGGATTTTGAAATTTCCGTAATTAACTGGTTGATTCCCGGATAAATATAATCTGCAAACTGAACCTCAACAATTGGTTTTAGTCCAACAGCACTCATTCCCGCTGTAGACCCAATGATATAAGCCTCCTGGATTGCGGTATTGAAAACTCTTTTACTTCCGAATTTTTTTCCTAATGTTACCGTTTCACGGAAAACTCCACCAATTCTTTCTCCTACATCCTGTCCGTAAAGAAGAGCTTCCGGATGTTTCCACATCAATTCCTGTATTGCGTGGATGGCAGCATCTACCATTACAATTTTTTCTCCGTTGGCAGGTTCACGTGTTCCTGTTTCCTCTGTAATGGGAGTAGGAGCGAAAACGTGCTGCATTACGGTTTCGGGCTTTGGATCTTCTGCATTTTTAGCCTTTTCGAAAGCTTCTTCTGCTTCAAGACGTGCCTTTTTAGTGATTTGCTTTAAAAGATCTTCGTCTACACCTGTTTCCAGTAAATATTTTCTAAGGATTTCTCCCGGATCTTTAGCTCTGTGTTTTGTTAAATCTTCTTCATCTCTATAGAACTCTCTTCTTACTCCTGAAGTGTGATGTCCAATTAATACCGTTTTTGCACATACAACCAACGGTTTTCTTTCTGTTCTTACAAAGTCTACGGCTTTTTTCATGGCTTCAAAGCTTTCCACGAAATCAGTTCCGTCTACTCTCATTCTGCTCAACCCGGTAAATCCGGCTACGAAATCATAAGCGTCACAGGTTCTTGCTTCGTCTTTTGTTACAGAAATTCCCCATTCGTTATCCTGAACCAGGAAAATAATAGGAAGCTGGTGTAAAGCAGCAAACTGTAAAGCTTCACTCACTTCACCTTCAGTAACAGAATTATCTCCAAGGCTACAAACCACAACAGGGTTGTTTTCAAATTGCTGAAGGTTGAAATCCTGAATGTATTTTATTCCCTGTGCCACTCCTGTCGTAGGAATAGTCTGCATTCCTGTCGCAGAACTCTGGTGAACAATTTTGGGTTTGTTTTCATCCCTGCTTGAAGGGTGTGAGTAATAAGATCTTCCGCCTGAAAAAGGATCATCAGCTTTAGCCAGTAATTGAAGCATCAATTGGTACGGTTCAAAACCTATTCCTAAAAGAATACTTTCGTCTCTGTAATAAGGAGAAACCCAGTCTTCCTTCTTTAGCTGATAGGCTGTTGCAAGCTGAATAGCTTCGTGACCTCTGGAAGTACTGTGAACGTATTTGCATACATTTCTGTTTTCTTCGTAAATGTCAGCCATGGCTTTGGCCAGCATCATATGATTATACGCTTTGAGTAATATATCCTGAGAAACTTTTTCGTGAAGTGCATTTTCCATAGGAAGCAAATATACACAAAAAAACAAAATACTAACAACTGTTAGTATTTTGTGAAGAATCTTTCTGTATATAGGTTATTCCTTGATCACTTTTTTAGAAATAACATCTTTGTCTGTTTTTATTTCAATGATGTAAATTCCCTTGGTGTAAGTGGATAAATCTATTGGTTCTTTGTCATTGTTAATGATTCCGGTCTGTAATTTTTTACCGGAAAGATCATAGATCGTAAAGGTAGACTTTCTAGGCGCTTTTAGTATATTGGTAAAGTCTTTTACAACAGTTGGAGCTACGGTTACAGCATCCGCTGCAGATCCTGTTCCTTTAACACCCAGTACTTCAGTAAATCCTGTTACGAGCACGGAGTAGTTTTGAGGAGAAGTAACACTCGGAGAAGCGTTATTTTTTAATGTTCCTTTATGAGAAATTTCAATTCTATAAACAGCTCCTGGTGTCGGGTTATCAATAACTACCTGTTCTACATTGTCTACGGTGTTGTCTCCTTTTGTAGCAGGACTCATTGGATCTAGTGCATTTAATTTCCAGGGCTGATAAATGATGCCGGTCCCGGTATCTATAATTCGTACATCTAAATCGTTTATCAATCTGGAAGTTCTGTTATTATAGGCTTCTGTCCATGTTATGCTGGCAGGGACCACATATTCCGGGTCAATCCAGGATAGGGTTACTTTTAAGGGCTCAGATCCGGATGCTTTTACTGTTTGGGTATTAACTGACCCGTTATTTAAGGTTTCATCATTAAATAGTACGGTATTATTGGATTTTCCTACAAGAAGTTCAGCTCCTTTTTTTGCATTGATGTATCCCCAGCCGTTCCATGGATCCGGGCCAACAGTTCCTGCTTCAGATGCGGAATGGACCATTAATGTTTTGGCAGATGCCGCGTTAAGTTCAAGAGCAGGATAAAGCTGCTTATAAATCTGCATCCATACTCCTATGATTCCTGTAACAATAGGTGCTGAAAAAGAGGTTCCACTGCCTGAGGCGGGTAAACTGCTGCCTGTTGTATTTTCGGCTGTGGATGCATATACTACATTCGTTCCTGTAGTGATGATATCCGGTTTTATGGCACCATCATCTCTTGGGCCGGCGCTGCTGTAGCTTGATCTTATCACATCAGAAGGGGAAGAGTATCTTTTATCACTGGCAGTCAGAATATCAGAAGCACCCACTACGATAATATTTTTTGCCAAAGAGCCAGTGCTGATACAGTCATATCCTAAAGCACAATTGTTTTGTGGTACTGTGTCTGTACTGGCAAATTGTACATAGCTTCCCGCACTGCTTATATAATACTTAGGAAAGATGCTTCCCGCGGGTCCCATTCCATATGAATTTCCGGCTGATTTAACGATAACATAGGTAGGATTATTATACACGATATTGTCGTAAGTCTGATCACTGGTAAGATAGGTTCCCTGTAGATCCATGCTGGTTCCGGGACTTGTAAATTGCCCTTTCCATATCCAAGAAAATCCTGACATATCCCAACCGAGGTTAGTGCCATATGAATGATTGGATATTTTGGGCTGTGCCAGAACTATTTTTTCGAACAATGTACTGGGAGCAGAAGCTCCGGCTAATGTTGTAGTGGCAAATGCGTAATTGTCAAAAGTTGAATTTTGTGCTATTCCTCTGAAATTCGTAACCCGGGTTGTGCCATTGGAAAAGGTATAAGTGTAAGGATAGTCTTTGGCTCCTATAAATCCGGTAACACCGGTGGAGTGCGAACTGTAGTTCATGGTGCTGGCTTCTTTATTGTTTATCCTGCCAGGGGCATTATTGAATAACATATGTCCTTCAAATGCTCTTCCGCCGTCGAAGATGGTGTATTTAATATTTTCGCCGTTAAATGAACCTGTTAGTCCTGTGATGTTGCCATCCTGTAAAAAGTCTGCATTGGAGTTTTTTATCTGATCCAGATCATGAGATTGATAGAAATACGGTTTTCCATCCGGATCAAATCCTGCCAGGTTTTTTCGCTGTTCCTCAAGTTCGTTAAGAGACTCGGGGTTTTTACCAGCCGCCAGGTATTTTGAGAGATAAAGATCAAATTTTTTGTTGTTTTCTATTCTTTGACGTTCTAAATTTCTTTTTAAAATTTCATTACTGTTTTGAGCATTTATGACAATAGTTGTCAGCATGCTGATCGAAATAAAGATTTTTTTCATTGTGATGTTTTTTTAGGTTTTGTGTTAATAAATATATAAACAAAATGCTTTTATTTTTAATTATAGTCATTGAAATTGCTTTTTTATTAATGTTTTTAATTTTTTTGTCTTGCTTTATGAATAATTTGATACTCCTGTTTATGGTTGTAGTTTTTATTTTATGTCATTTACAGGTGGAATGTCACTATTTTGTGAAAAAATAGCTGAAAAAAATCTCGACCCAGCCACCTGTCCCATCAAAGTTTTAATTTTTTCTTGGAAGAGTGTTTGATTAGAAAAGGAAAATCCTGGTGCAGTAAATGAAATGAAGACCTTATAATTAAAAAAAGCCGGATATTTATATAGTAAAACAAGAGTGCTGATTAGAAAAAAATGAAGTAACTTTACATTCTCTTTTTATAAAAAAGTTAGAACATTATATGTATTTAATTTTTGACACAGAAACAACCGGTTTACCAAAAAATTTCAACGCCCCGCTTTCAGACTCGGATAACTGGCCAAGAATGGTTCAGATTGCATGGCAGGTGCACGATGATGATGGGAACCTGATTGAAAATCAGGATTATATCATAAAACCTGAAGGGTATGATATTCCCTTTAATGCAGCACGTATTCACGGAATTACAACCAAAATTGCCAATGAAGAAGGACGGGATCTGCAGGAGATTCTTGAAGAGTTTTCTAAAGTTCTGGAAAGGGTAAGAGTGGTTTCCGGACATAATGTAGAATTCGACTATAATATTGTTGGAGCAGAATTTTACAGAAAAAATATGAAGGATAACCTTCAGGAAAAGCCCAAAGCAGATACCATGATTTTGGGAACGGATTTCTGCCAGCTTGGAGGAGGACGTGGAGGAAGATTCAAACCTCCGAAACTTGAAGAACTTTATGAAAAACTTTATGGGAATAAATTTGATGAAGCCCATAATGCCGCTGCCGATGTAAATGCTACTGCCAGAGCTTTCTTTGAAATGGTAAGAATTGGAGTAGTACCCGCAGATACCTTAAAGATTTCGGAAGATCAGCTCGCTTATTTCAGAAGTCTTTATCCGGATCCCATTAAGCCTTTCAATATTGTTATCAGAAGGCAGGTTGCTGATTTTCATAATAAGAAAAAGCAGCAGGATTTCGGAAGCATAGATGAAATTGATTTAGGTAAATATTTCAATTTTGACAATCACAGTGTTTTCTCTACACTTACCGCTACTTCAAGCATCAATGACTTGATTAAAAAAGCTTCCGATGAAAACTTCCCGGCTGTCGGTATGGTGGATCTCGGGAATATGATGGGAGCTTTCAAGTTCGTTTCAGCAGTGGAGGGTGCTAATGGTGACAGAGCAAAAAAGCACAAAGAATACCTGGCAAAAAAACAGGAGGCAGAAGAAAACGGAACAGAATTTACTGAAGCTGAGCCTGTTTCCGAACCGCTTATCCCAGTGGTCGGCTGCGAATTTTATATTTCAGAACGTTATGAACAAAAGCAGTTTACAAAAGATGATCCTGACAGGAGAACGCAGGTAGTACTTTTGGCGAAAGACTTTAATGGATATAAAAATCTGGCAAAACTCTCCAGTATCGGATTTCTGAAAGGATTCTATTTTGGAGTTCCAAGGGTGAGCAGAGAATTGATCGCCCAGTATAAAGAAGGGGTCATTGCTTTGACTTCCGGAATTATGGGAGATATACCTGATGCGATCTTGAATACCGGTGAACAGAAAGGGGAAGAGCTTTTCAAATGGTGGAAAGATACCTTTGAAGATGATTTTTATGTGCAGATTCAGAATCATAAACTGCCTGAAGAAGAGCATTTGAATGAAGTTCTATTGTATCTGGCTGATAAATATGATGTTAAAATTCTGGCTCAGAATGAGACTTTTTACACCAATAAGGATGATTCTAATATTCAGGATATTGTAAGCTGTATCAAAGATGGTGAAAAGCTGACAACACCTGTTGGAAAAGGTTTTGGTAAAAGAAGAGGGTTGGCTACAGGTGAATATTATATCAAAAATTCTGATGAAATAAAAGAAGCCTTTTTAGCCTATCCTGATGCTTTTGATGCCTATGAAGAATTTACGGCTAAATTTAAACCTTATACCTTAAAAAGAGACGTACTCCTTCCCAAGTTTGATATTCCGGAAGAGTTTATTCATGCTGAAGATGAGGTAGACGGAGGAAAAAGAGGGGAGATGGCTTATCTTACCTATCTTACTTATGAAGGAGCTAAGAAAAGATATGCAGAAACAGGGATAACGGATGATATTAAAGAACGTCTTGACTTTGAGCTTGAAGTAATTGCCAATACCGGTTATCCGGGTTACTTCCTTATTGTACAGGATTTCTGTAACGAAGCCCGTAATATGGGAGTTTGGGTAGGCCCGGGAAGGGGCTCGGCCGCAGGATCTGCTGTTGCTTATTGTATCGGAATTACCAATGTAGACCCGATTAAATATGATCTCCTTTTTGAGAGATTCCTGAATCCGGAAAGGATTTCCATGCCCGATATTGATATTGACTTTGATGATGAAGGAAGAGATAAGATTATCAAATGGGTCGTTGAAAAATACGGTAAAACTCAGGTAGCACAGATTATTACTTACTCGGTGTTGGGTGGAAAATCTGCTATTAAAGATGCCGGAAGGGTTCTTGATGTTCCGATTCCTGATACGAACAATATTGCTAAGCTGATTCCTCCAAGTCCGGGAATGAATATCGCAAAAGCTTTAGCAAAATATGATAAATTAAAACCGGAAGAACAGATGCTCGTTGATGAAATGAGATATGTTCTCGACAGTCCTGATGATGCACGACATGGAGTGCTGGCTAGTGCGAAAAAGATGGAAGGCTGTATCAGAAATACCGGAATTCATGCCTGTGGGGTTATCATCACACCGGAAGATGTGAGTAATCTGGTTCCGGTAACCATTGCAGCAAAAGATGCTGATATCCTGGTGTCACAGTTTGATAACTCCGTTGCGGAAAGTGCAGGACTTCTGAAAATGGACTTCCTTGGCCTGAGAACGCTTACCATCATTAAGGATGCATTAAAGCTGGTGAAAGCAAGGTATAATGTAGATATCGATCCGGATCTCATTCCGCTTGATGATGCTAAAACCTATCAGCTGTTTAAAGAAGGAAGAACGGTGGGGATTTTCCAGTATGAAAGTCCCGGAATGCAAAAATACATGAGGGAGCTTAAACCAACGGTTTTTGCCGATCTTATTGCCATGAACGCATTGTACCGTCCGGGTCCCATTAAATACATTCCAAACTTCATCAACAGAAAGCATGGAATTGAGGAAATTGTCTACGACTTACCGGAAACAGAAGAATATTTAAAGGAAACATACGGGATTACCGTTTATCAGGAGCAGGTAATGCTTTTGTCCCAGAAACTGGCCAATTTTACCAAAGGTGAAGCCGATACTTTGAGAAAAGCGATGGGTAAAAAGCAGATCGATGTTCTGAATAAAATGTATCCGAAATTCATTGAAGGAGGTAGAAAAAATAACCTGAATGAAGAGAGGTTAGAGAAAATCTGGAATGACTGGAAAGCCTTTGCGGAATATGCTTTTAACAAATCTCACTCAACGTGTTATGCATTCATTGCTTATCAGACTGCCTTTTTAAAAGCCAATTACCCGGCAGAATATATGGCGAGTGTAATGAGTAATAACATTAACAATACGGATTCGATTACCATGTTCATGGAAGATTGTAAAAGTATGGGGGTTGATGTATTAGGACCGGATGTTAATGAATCTCAATACAAATTCTCTGTAAATGAAAAGGGACAGATCCGTTTCGGATTGGGAGCAATCAAGGGAATTGGGGAAGGACCGAGTGAAGGGATTACCAGAGAAAGAGAAAACGGAAGATTTAAAAACATTTATGATTTCTTTGAAAGAATAATGCCTTCTCAGATGAACAAAAGGGTAGCAGAAAGTTTAGTGCTTGCCGGTGCTTTTGATGAACTGGATACTTTCCATAGAGGTCAGTATTTTGATATTGATATGGCGGGAAAGACAAACCTGGAAAGGTTAATCAGGTATGGGCAAAGTTTCCAGGAAAGCAAAAATGAGATGGAACATTCTTTATTTGCAGATTTTGCAGAAGAAGTACAGATTGAACAGCCGAAATTGGCACCTTGTCCGGAATGGCCCAATATGCACAAGCTTAATAAAGAAAAAGAGATCATTGGTTTCTATCTTTCTGCGCATCCTCTGGATGAATTTAAATACCAGTTCCAGTTTATGCAGGGACAGCTTTCTAAGAAATCTGTTCTTGAGAAAAATGATGAAGCTAAAGTGGTTACAGATGAAGCACCTGTTTTGGAACAGGATGCTCAGGACGATGCTGTAGATCTTACGGAAATTGTCTCAGATGATGTAGTGGCAGGTGAAGAGGAAGTAGTGGAAGAGGTGACTAAAAAAGCAGAGCCAAAAGGAAATTTCCTATTCCTGAATCTGGATGAGGTAGATGCGTACAAAGAGCAGGCTTTCTCCAATAAACAGGAAGAGTTATTTGAAGAAAAAAAGAAAGACTGGAAAACGCTTCAGAAAGAAAGAGAAAATGGCGGAGGCGGAAAAGAATATACGGTAGCTGGTCTTATTACTGAATATAGAGTTCAGGATGGTTTCAGAAGTGGAGAGAAAGTAGCTTTTGTTACGTTGGAAGATTATTCCGGGTCATACTCATTCAGATTGGGAGACAGGGATTATATGAGGCTGAAAGAGAAACTGGAAGTGCAGAGGTTTGTTATTTTTAAAATAAAATTTGCTCAGGTAAAAGATGGAAGAGTCTTCGTGAATGTAAATGATGTTATTGAACTTCAGGAAGCATTTGAACGGTTTGCAAAAAGCATATCTTTAGTAATGGATGTGATGGATGTAAGACCTGAAGATCTTGACTTTTTCAGAACGGTTCTCGATAGAAACAAAGGAAATCAAAAATTGAAATTCTTTATCAAAAACCTGGAGGATGACTCCCATATTGAAGTGCAGTCTATGAAGCATTCAGTAGATCTCAACGGAGATCTGATTAAAGAAATTCAACTTCTCAATAAATATGAGTTTTATTTAAATTAGAAAACTATATTATAAACTAAAGAGTGGCTCGAGCCACTCTTTTTTTTGTTTATATATGTTCAATATTAAAGAAAAATTTTAAATGGTTTTTTATGTTAAATAGAAAAATTTTCTAAAGTCTATTTTAATTATATACTAACTTAATTGCCTGTTAATCATTAGTTTGTAATTTTACAACGAATTGTGATATAATTGTTAAAATTAAATAAACGTTTGAATTTGTTGTATTTTAAGAGGGTTTTTAATTGTTTTTATTTAATATTTTATGATATTTTTCAATATTTCATTTAAAATTTAAATTAATATTTATACATTTACCGCCCAAACTATTATTATTACTATTTTATGAAGAAATTACTACTTTCGTGTTTAGCATCCCTGAGTATGGGAGTCTATGCACAAACCAATGTTGCCAACTATACTTTTTCAAAAAGTACTGGGGTAGCTTACACCTCGATTACAGGAGGTACAAAATTATTTCCTACCGGAACCAATACTACTTATGACAATGAAGTGTCCGCGGCAATTCCTCTGTCTTCTCCTTTTAATTTCGGCGGCGTTTCTATGACTACATGTTATATAAGTGCCAATGGATTTATAACTTTTGGAGCAGCGCCGTCAGGTACAAACTACACTCCAATGTCATCTTTGGGATCTACAACAGGAGCAATTTCTGCTTTTGGACAGGATGGAGGTTTCTCATCATCGGATGCAACACAGCCGCCTGGAAATCATGAAGTAAGATATGAGGATCTGGGGACTGAATTTGTTGTGCAGTGGCAGGATCATGCTAATTATAGTAACCGGTCTACCGAAAGATTGAACTTTCAGATCCGTCTGGTGTATGCTACAGGTGAAATCAAAATTATTTATGGAAACTGTACAGACCCGGGAACCAGTACCTCAAATAGTACTCCTCAGGTAGGAATAAGAGGAAACAGTACTACTTACGCATCCAATGTAAATTCTCTGATGATTGGAAATGTACCGAACGGAACTACCTGTGATTGGTCTAAAGCAGTTACTGGTAGTGCTAATAACAGTACTATGCTTTTCTCCAGTGCAACCAATGCAAACGTTAAAATTCCGGCAGGTTTACAATATAAATGGACTCCTGGTACGCAGGCACCTGTAAGAACTTTTGCTGCTGCAACCGGAATCACCAATAGTGCTGCAACTGTAAACTGGACCGCTCCAACCGGGGCAACCGGCTATAATGTTCAGTATAGAGCAGTTGGAAGCTGCGATTGGACGGATCTTGTGGGTAATCCTGTTTCTTCTTCTTCTGCTACAATTACAGGTCTTACTCAGAATACGGCCTACCAGGTTCAGGTACAGGCTTTAAATGGTGCGGTACAATCCGTGTATTCTCATATTCCAAATGCAGCCGGATCCGGAAGCGGATATGCGTCTGCAGGATCTTTTTCAACTACACCGAACTGCGCAAGTACAGTAACCGGCCTTTCTTCTGCTGCTCTGACTCCTGAATCTGCAACGATAAGCTGGACGGCTTCAACAACGCCTCCGGGTAATGGATATGAATATTATTATTCTACCAATTCAACTGCTCCGATTTCAACAGTTACTCCTTCGGGTTCTGTAGGTGCAGGGGTAACAACAGCTAACTTATCAGGTTTGACTCCTTCAACTCAGTATTACTATTGGGTGAGAGGAAACTGTAACGGAACAGATAAAGGGGTATGGTCAAGCTCGGCTAACTTTACAACATTAGGTCTTTGTCCTACAGTAACAGCTCCGGCTTCCAGCGCTACAGGAGTAAGTGTAACTCCTACCATTACATGGAATGCCATAAACGGAGCCGCAGGATACAAACTAAAAGTCGGAACCACTTCAGGAGGAAATGATGTTCTAGATATAGATATCGCGGGTGGAGCTAATAATTCTTATGCGATCACTACACCTCTCAACTTTGTTACTACATATTATTATTCTGTTACTGCATATACTGCCAATATTGCAGGTCCTGCGACAGCATGTACAGTAAGGTCATTCCAGACCGTGTGTAGCTCAACTGGCTTACCATATACTTTAGATTTTGAAAGTGTTACTACTCCGGCTTTACCGACTTGTACAACAGTTATTAATAGCGGTTCCGGGAATTTATGGAAAACAGCAACTGCTCCAACAGGATTTACAGGGAAAGTGCTTAATTATTCATACAACAGTAGTAATGCTGCCAATACATGGTTCTTTACCCAAGGTTTAAACCTTACAGCGGGCGTTAGCTATAGAATTAAATATAAATATGCAAACGCAACCGGTACAACACAATATCCTGAAAAAGTAAAAGTAGCGTACGGATCTTCTCCCGCAAGTTCGGCAATGACGAATACCATAGCAGATCATGGTAATATTACCGGTGGAACTGTTACAAATACTTTTACAGACTTTACGCCAAGCGCAACAGGAGTTTATTATATCGGATTCCAGGCATATTCTCTTGCAGATATGAATCAAATCTATGTAGATGATATTAATATAGATGTTACTCCTACCTGTTCAGAGCCATCAGCTGTTACAGTTTCAGCGATTACCACTAATAGCGCAAGTGTTTCATGGACAGCTCCAGCCACAGCACCTGGAAGTGGATATGAGTATTACTATTCTACAAGCAGTACAGCTCCTACCGCTTCTACAACAGCTTTGGGAACCAGTACTACAACTTCAGCTCCTCTATCCGGACTTTCTCCTTCTACTACCTATTATTTATGGGTGAGATCGGTTTGCAGTTCTTCTGATAAGAGTGCATGGAGTTCTACCGTTGCTGTTTTCAATACACTTTGTGGAACAGTTATGGCACCTTTTGTTCAAAACTTTGACAGCGGAGCAGCACCAAACTGCTGGAATAATATAAATCCTTCGGCAACTACTACTGATGCAACCCTTTTCTGGAAATTTACAGGAAGTGCAGATTATGGTGCAAGCCCGGCTAATAACCAAAAAGCGGCAGGTACATATGCGTGGGTAGATGCAAGTTCACCGTATTCAGGTGCGGGTTCAAATACTGTACAATTGGTTACTCCTTCCGTAAATTTAACAGGCTTAACTGCGCCTATCGTTTCTTTTGATTGGTTTAAAAACCATTCTATGTCAACGAGTACCACAGTTTCACCTTCTACTTATGATAATAATAAGCTTACTGTAGAGGTAAACGATGGAAATGGATGGATAGTTATCTTTAGTGATAATACCAACTTAAATCAATGGAGAACAGTTGCTGTTCCTTTAGCAGCTTCTTATATCGGAGCAACTATTCAGGTGAGGTTTACAGTAGATAAAAACGTGAGTGGTAACGGATACTTCTATGATGATGTTCTTTTAGATAATGTTGAAGTAAAACAAAATCCTAACCTGGCAACTGCTGAAACTGCAATAAAAGAGAATAAGATTAATGTATATCCTAATCCGTTTACTGACAAGCTAACAATCTCTGATGTATCGAAAGTACAATCTGTTTCAATTGTTGATGTTTCCGGAAGATTGATTAAGACCATCGAAAAACCTTCTTCTGAGCTTCAATTGAGAGATCTGAAAGAAGGATTGTATTTAGTAATCCTGAATATGAAAGACGGATCTAAACAAACCGTTAAAGCAATTAAGAAATAAATAGTTTTTTAAAAAAAACAGAAGAAAGAGACTGCTCAATTTGGGCGGTCTCTTTTTTTTAAAGTGAAATTGTCTTTTGTTGAAAGAAAATTTGAATTTATTGTCATATGATGAAAAAAATATTTTTTTTGTTGCTGATTTTCATTAGATTTGAGTAACTAATATTGATTTATATGAAAAATTTTTTACTCGTTGGTTTCTTGATAACCGGCTTTTTATCCTCTGCGCAGACCTACTGTACACCTGCATTTGCTAGTGGCTGTAGCGGAGGGGATATGATAGATACTTTTGCAATTCCGGGTGCCGGATTTGATCATTCCAATACAGGTTGTTCCGCTAATGCATATGGAGATTATACTTCTATGACGATCAACCTAAGTGCAGGTTTAAATTATGATTTCAGTGTCAAGCATGATTACAGTGATCAGAATGTTCGCATCTGGATAGATTTTAATAACGATGGAACTTTTGATGATGCAGCTCCGGAGCTGGTAGCTTCTGCAAGCAGCACTCCCGTAGGGGCTGACAATATTACCTCAGGACTTATAACAATTCCTTCTACCGTTACTCCTGGTACTTACAGAATGAGAGTGGGAGACAGGTTTTCCGGGGATCCTATTCCATGTAATACAGATGGGTATGGAGAAGCTCATGATTATACGGTAGTAATTGGGGCTGTTCCAACATGTTTTGCACCATCTGCTTTAACGGTATCTGCTGTTACTGCCAATTCTGCTCAGGTTGGATGGACGGCACCTTCTTCTGCACCGGGAAGCGGCTATGAATATTATTACTCCACTTCCAGTACATATCCTACTGCTACCACAGTGGTATCCGGGACAAGCAATGCATTAACTGCCAATCTGCCTTCACTGGTGCCAGCTACCACTTACTATGTGTGGGTGCGTTCTGTATGCAGTTCTTCAGATAAGAGTGCATGGTCTCAAATGGCAACATTTATGACATCATGTGTTGCTGTGGGAGTGCCGTATGCATTGGATTTCGAAAGCATAACCCCGCCTGACATGCCAACTTGTACTTCGGTAGTTAATGATGGGGCAGGAAATATGTGGGAAACAGGTGATCTGGATGCTCAGGGATTCACAGGAAATGTTCTTCAGTATTCTTATGATTATGCTGATAATGCTGATACATGGTTTTTCACCAACGGTATTAATCTTACAGCAGGGGTAACCTACAGAATTAAATATAAATATGCAAACGCAGAAGGAACAGTATACGAAGAAAAGCTGAAAGTTGCCTATGGAACTTCAGCTACAAGTGCGGGAATGACCAATACATTAGCTGACCATTCGAGTATTGTTGTCAGCACAGCAACAAGTGCCTTTGTGAACTTCACACCAACCACTACAGGTATTTATTATTTTGGATTCCAGGCCTATTCTGATGCTAATATGAATCAATTATATGTTGATGATATCAATATAGATGTCGCTCCGGCTTGTAGCGAACCTAATGCACTGGCTGTCTCCAATATAACAGCTGCAGGGGCTACCGTTTCCTGGGCTGCAGCTACTCCGGTTCCTGCCAACGGATATGATATTTATTACAGTACAACCAATACAGCACCTACAGCAACAAGTACACCTAATTTTACAGGAATTACTGCAACTACTTATAATATTCCTGGTTTAGCTCCTTCTACGATGTATTATGTATGGGTGAGATCTGCATGTAGTGCAACAAGTAAAAGCCCGTGGAGTGATCATGCTGCCTTTACAACATTATGTTCAAGTGCGAATCTTCCTTACACCATAGATTTTGAAAACGTTACTGTTCCGGATCTGCCTGGCTGTACAGTGAATGTGAATGCAGGAACAGGAAATGATTGGAAAACAACGGATCCTCCTTCCGATAGCCAGGGATTCACTACCAATGTGCTGAAATACCAGTATAATTCTTCCAATTCCGGTAATGCATGGTTCTTTACCCAAGGGCTGAATTTGACAGCGGGAGTACAGTATACCATTAGTTATAAATATGGTAACAACTCGTCAACCTATGTTGAAAAATTGAAAGTTGCGTTTGGAACTTCACCCGAAGCATCTGCAATGACGGGTTCTATCGCAGATTACCCTTCAATCAATGATGAAATGGCTCATACAGAATCTGTAACATTTACAGTTCCTGCAACCGGAGTGTATTTCTTTGGATTTAATGCGTATTCAGATCCGGACCAGTATAATCTGTATATTGACGATATCAGCATTAACAATGCTAACCTGGCAACCTCTGAAGTGACTGTAGCAAAAAATAATATTCAGGTGTATCCTAATCCATTTACGGATGTATTGAATATCTCTGATGTGAAAAATGTAAAAAATGTATCTGTGACAGATGCTACAGGAAGATTAGTAAAAACAATCGCCAACCCTGAAGCCACGATCCATTTAAGAGATTTAATGCAGGGAGTGTATTTAGTAACACTTGAAATGAAAGATGGATCTAAGCAGACCATCAAAGCCATTAAAAAATAATTCATTCATTTAAATAAAAAAGGGAGACGGGTCATTGATGATCCGTCTTTTTTCATCCATATCAATAGAATCTGATTTGAAAAATTTTTAAAAAAGATGAGTGAAATACTTCACTCATCTTTTTATTTTTTCGTATTGTTCTTGTTGATCAGAAATTATTTTCCATACTTACCTCATTACTTATCATTTATTGGGTACAGGCTGTATTTCTCCTTTATTCATAAGGTCAAAAACAGTGGGGAAGAACATTGCTAATATAAAGTAGATGATGATCATCAGCACTATAAGCGCAAAAAGAATAATCACTAAGCTATTCGGTCTGTTTTTCTTTTTTGGTTCCATGATTTTGTGGTATTTGGTGAATAAATTTTATTTATACCAAATATTAAGCTAATTTCTTGCCACATTTCTTACAGTACCTTGCATCATCGTCAATATCATCGTTTCCGCAGCGTTCACATACCAGTTCAAGGTTTTGTCTTTTGTTTCTCATTTCTGCTGTTACAATACCGGTAGGAACTGCGATTATGGAGTAACCGGCAAGCATCAGAACAACAGCGAAAAACTTCCCTAAAGGTGTAATAGGCGACACATCACCATAGCCCACTGTGGTTACGGTAACAACCGCCCAGTATATTGATTGTGGTATGGTTTCAAAGCCTTGTCTTCCGCCTTCCACCATAAACATCAGCGAGCCTACGATAACCGAAAAAATAATCAGAAACAACAGGAAGATGTAAATTTTTCTTGAACTGTTTTTTAAAGCCCTTACAATTAAATATCCATCGTTCATAAAATCCAGTAAATTGAAAATCCTGAAAATTCTCAGCATTCTCAGCATCCTGAAAATCAGAAAATACTTGGTAATGGGAAAGAAAAAACTAAGGAAGAAAGGAACAAGAGCCAGAAAATCAATAATTCCGAAAAAACTGAATATATAATTCCGTTTATTTTTTACCACAGCAATCCGCATCGAATATTCCACGGTAAAAAAAATAGAGATAATCCATTCAAGAATCAGAAAGGTATAATGGAATCTTTTATCAAGCTTAGGTACACTTTCCATCATAATAATTGCAGTACTGGCAAGAATTAAAGACAATAATATAATATCGAAGAGTTTTCCAAGCTTCGTATCGGAGCGATAAATTATCCGGTAAAGGAATCTTTTCCAAAGCGTGTCCTCGGGAATCAGATTATGTTCTCTTTCCATTTATATAGGTTATTTCACAGCGAAGTTAATAATTTCCATAAAGTATACAGTAAATATATGATTGTTAAAAGAATCCTGCAAATGTTAATGGAAAAAGTATCATGTAAAAGTGAATTATTTGGTATTAATTTAATGATTTACAATATGTTATAATTAGTAAAATACGAATAAAATATGACATATAAAAATTAATTTTTTAACATTTTTATGATTCAACTTTGTAATTTTATTCTACAAAAGCTTTATATCATGAGAAAAATTTTAACCTTCTTACTACTGTTTTTAATAAACAGTATTTCGTATGCTCAGGTTGGGATTAATACTGTTACACCAAATAGTGCTTCAGTACTGGATATAGTTTCCAACCAGAAAGGAATTCTCATTCCTCGCCTTACTGATACTGACCGGGATACCAACCTGGCTGATAATGACGTTTCCACAGTACCTCCTGCAGGTGTAGTAAACGCAAACCTTACCGCAGGAACCCTTATTTTTAATACGACAACGAATAACTTCCAGTATTGGGATGGTACCCTCTGGAGACAGCTTTTTGTTCCCACATCTTCTCAGGCTGGTAACGACGGTGTCGTTAAAGTAAATTCTGGAAACGCAAATGTAAAACCCTCATTCAGTTTAAGTGCTTCAGGAAGCGGCTATGGCCCAAGACAGCAGGTGCTTTATGCCACACCGCTGGTTTTTGCAGCAAGTCCTACTACAAGCTGGCCGGAAACTACTGTTCCATTTCCGGGAGTTACGAGCAATATCTATATTGCAGCTAGCGGTAAATGGAGAGAAAATGAAATTAACGGGCAGGTTCATTTTTGGAGAGTAATTGCTACAATTACTCCAGGTTCCAACTCTTCAGGATCCATAAAAGCTACTTTTAAAAATCCCGATTCCGGTTTTGAAATTAACTCTATCCAGCTGGTTCCAAGCGGCTCCAGTGGAACAGGTAACATTCTTACCTTTTATTTCTATACCATTGCGGACCCTGCAAGTCTTGATCCGGGACGAGGTTATCAGCTTTTTATGGAATCCGATATCAACTGTGGTGTGGTAGTAGATTCCTTTACAAGAGTATCGCTTTTCAAAGATTAACAGTCTAATCTAATTCCTTTTTTAGTGTCAAATGAAACCGGTTTACGAAAGCCGGTTTTTTTGCTGTTTAAATTTTTTCCGGATTTTTGGTAAAATTAATATCTTCGCTGTAACTGTAAAATATGAATTAATGAAGCTAAAAACTGTAATTGCAAAGATTGAAGAAGAAATCAGCATCAGACAGGCCGAAGATTTTGATAATGTAGGATTGCTCTGTGGGGTTTATGATCGTGATGTATCGGGAATTCTGGTTTGCCATGATGCACTGGAAAACGTAGTAGATGAGGCGATCGAGAGGAATTGTAATCTGATAGTATGCTTTCATCCTATTATATTTTCCGGATTAAAATCTTTAACAGGGAAGAACTATGTAGAGAGAGCTGTTTTAAAAGCTATTGAAAATAAAGTGGCCATTTATGCCGTTCATACCGCATTTGATAATGATTTCTTTGGGGTGAACCACGGGATATGCACTCAGTTGGGACTAAAGAATATGAAGATTCTTCAGCCTAAGGAAAATAATTTAAAACAATTAACGGTTTTTGTTCCTAAAGACTATTCAGAAAAAGTAAAAGAAGCCATGTTCTCGGCCGGAGCAGGAAATATCGGATTTTATGATGAATGCAGTTTTACAGTAAATGGTAACGGAACATTCAGACCTGTAGAGGGTTCAAATCCGTTTTCAGGACAGCAGGGAGTACGCGAAAATGCAGATGAAGATATGATCTCTGTCATTTTTGAAGATTTTAAACAAGGGCAGATTGTAGGAGCAATGAAGACAGCACACCCGTATGAAGAAGTAGCGTATCAGGTGTATCATCTGGATAATAAAAATCATCATGCCGGATTGGGAATGTACGGGGATCTGGAAGAGGAAATGGATGAAAAAGATTTCCTTGGATGGGTAAAAGAAAAATTTGGTCTGGAAGTGATAAAACATTCCTCTTTTAACAATAAAAAAATCAAAAGAGTAGGCGTTCTGGGAGGTTCAGGGGCAAGCGGAATAAGATCTGCAGCTGCCAGGAAATGTGACGCTTACCTTACCGGAGATCTTAAATATCACGACTATTTTCTGGCTGAGTCTAAAATGCTGATCTGTGATATAGGACATTATGAATCAGAGCAATTTGTTACTCAACAATTATTTGAAATTTTATCACAAAAATTTAGTACATTTGCAATTTCAAAATCTATTGAAAAAACAAACCCAGTAAATTATTTCATTTAAATATGGCAAAAACCAACGATATTTCAGTTGAAGAAAAATTAAGAGCTTTATACGATTTACAGATCATTGATTCAAGATTGGATGAAATCCGAAATACTAGAGGAGAATTGCCAATTGAAGTTGAAGATCTTGAAATTGAGATTGAAGGTCTTGAAAAAAGAGCTGAAAAATTTCATGCTGATATCAAAGATCAGGACGATCAGATCAAAACAAAGCATGAAGTGATTAACCATGCTAAAACTTTAATTGAGAAATACAAATCTCAGCAGGATAATGTAAGAAACAATAAAGAGTTTGAAGCATTAGGGAAGGAAATGGAATTCCAGGATCTGGAAATTCAGCTTGCTGAAAAAAGAATTAAAGAGTTCGGAGCTAAAATTGCTCACAAAAACGAAACTTTAAGCGAACTGAACTCTAAGATCGATGATTTGAAAAGCCACTTGAAATTCAAGAAAGAAGAATTAGATGGTCTGATCTCTGAAACTCAGAAAGAAGAAGAATATCTTTTAGAGCAGTCTAAAGAATTCGCAGGGAAAATTGATGAGAGATTATTGGCTTCTTACAACAGAATCAGAACCAACTCTATCAACGGTCTTGCTGTAGTAGGATTAGAAAGAGGAGCTCCGAAAGGATCTTTCTTCACTATCCCTCCTCAAAAGCAAATGGAAATCGCTCAGAGAAAGAAAATCATTATTGATGAGCACTCTGGAAAAATCCTTGTTGATGATGAATTGGTAATGGAAGAAAACGAAAAAATGAAATCTGTAATTAAATTCTAATTATTGATTTTGACTTATACGAAAGCTGTTTCAGAAATGAAACAGCTTTTTTTTGCGTTATATGGAATTTTGTTTTGAAAATTAGCCGTAAAAGTTAAAATAATACTTATTTGTTCTTTTTGTTATTAATTATTTCAATTAATTGTTAAAATGTTAAATTATAAACAATTTATTGTATTTATTTGTATATTTGTTGTAATAAAAAATATGGAAGTATTGTGTTTTTTTTAATAATGCAATCTTCAGCAGAAGACAAATACGCAACTCAGTTTTATAGATTATCACAAAAGTAAAATATCTATTCATTATAGTTTCATTTACATCATCAAAAATGATTTTTTTATAAATAATATCATTTGGATATTCTGATATTAATGTATGTAGAACCCAAAAAAATTATATGTAATGAAAAAATTATTGATGGGATTTTTATCTCTTTTGAGTTGTTGTCTTTTAGGGCAGGTAGGGAATGTTGGTATTAATACAGCTACTCCCGGAAGTACATTGGAAATCAACGGAAGTCTTTCAGCGCAATACCGTTTGATATCTGCAGATTACAATATGAGTATTACAGATTATTATGTAGCGTATAACGGAGGCTCTACTGGTACTATAACACTGCCGGCAGCTACGGTGGCTTACCCTGCACAAGGCCATATCAAAGGACGTGTGTATTATATTAAGAATACAGGAAGTTTTAATGTTACCATAACAGCCAACGGGAGTGAATTGATAGACAACCAGCCAGGTACTGCCGTATCATCCATAGGATTGGGGCAGGGATGGTCGGCAATACTGATTAATAATGGTAACATAGGGGCTGTAATTACCTGGGAAGCCATAGTGATCAATCCAAATAATGCTATTAATACGATTGTCGGCATGTCATCAAGTTCGATTTATAATTTACCTTCTACGGCTAACTTTAATTCCGGTATTCCGCAGGTACTGCCTTTTACTGCCGGTGAAGTACAGATTAATCAAGGCTCAACTGCTTCCTGGGATGCTGCAAACAACCGCTTTGCCATTAATGAAACGGGAATTTATGAGCTTGATGCTCTGTCTTATTTCGGAGCGGGAGGTACTGTGGGAGTAAGTAGTTACATCGGAGTTAATCTTAGTATTACAAAGAATGGAACGGCTGCATCCAATGTTGTTGCCGGTACCCGGGCAAATATAGGGCAGCTTATTGCCGGAGCCGGAAATACACCTATTTCATTCCATTGTCTGGTCAATCTAGCTGCTGGTGATGTTATTTATTTAACGATGTATAGAGCATCTTTTGATACTGCTACGGGAACAGTGCAGTCACAGGCTCCTTCGGGGGTATCTGAATCCCGTCATTTTACCCTCAAAAAATTATAAGCAGATGAAGGAAAAATATTTTCTGTAAATAAAAAACCGCTTCATTTTGAAGCGGTTTCTGCTTTTATTCCTGATGATCATACATATTTATTGTACAAACCAATAAATTTTCTTTTACGGGTTTTCTTTTCAGTTTTAGAGTTGAAGTAAGCAGTACGCTTTTTGTGTCGTGTGTCTCGGTGGTTTTTGGACACAGGGTGAAATCATATTTGTTTTTAATCGTAGTGTCTGTATTTTTTTAAAGTATAGCAGGTGGTCTTTGAAACATTTTTAACATATTGTATTTATTTGTATATTTGTTTTAATGGAGTATGTGAAGTTTTGTGTATTTTAGAATAAATAGACGAGCTTCAGTAGGAGATAAACAGGCAACTCAGTTTTATAGATCATCACAAGAGTAAATACTATTAATTATAGTTTCATTCATATAATCAAAAATGATTTTGTATAAAATAATATCATTTGTGCATTCTGATATTCAAATTATACACAACCAAAAAATTATATATCATGAAAAAATTATTAATGGGGTTTTTATCTCTTTTAAGTTATTGCCTTCTGGGGCAGTTAGGGAATGTTGGTATTAATACAGTCAATCCCGGAAGTACATTGGAAATCAACGGAAGTCTTTCGGCGCAATACCGTCTGATATCTGCGGATTACAATATGAGTATTACAGATTATTATGTTGCCTTTAACGGAGGCTCGACGGGTACCATAACGCTGCCGGCAGCTACGGTGGCTTATCCCGCACAAGGCCATATTAAAGGACGGACATATTATATTAAAAACACAGGCAGTTTCAATGTTACCATAACAGCCAATGGAAGTGAGCTGATCGATAATCAGACAGGTCTTCCCGTATCATCCATTGGTTTAGGACAGGGATGGTTTGTCATACTAATAAGTAACGGAGCCGCAGGAGGTGTAGTCACCTGGGAAGCCATAGTTATAAATCCGACCACTTCTATCAATACTATTATCAGTATGTCAACAAACTCTACTTATAATTTACCCTCGACTGCTAATTTTAATTCCGGTATTCCACAAGTACTGCCTTTTACTGCCGGCGAAGTACAGGTTAATCAAGGCTCAACTGCTTCATGGGATGCTGCAAACAACCGTTTTGTCATTAATGAAACAGGTATCTATGAACTGGATGCTTTATCCTATTTCGGAGCTGGAGGTACTACAGGCACCAGCAGTTACATTGGCGTTAATCTGGGTATTACAAAAAATGGAATAGGTGCAGCGAACGTTATTGCCGGTACCCGTGCAAATATTGGACAGGCTGTTGCTGGTGCTGGAAATACACCCGTTTCATTCCATTGCCTGGTAAATTTAATAGCAGGTGATGTTATTCATTTAACGATGTATAGAGGGGCTTTTGACTCTGCTACAGGAACAGTGCAGTCACAGGCACCTGCCGGTGTTTCTGAGGCCCGCCATTTCAGTCTGAAAAAATTATAAACGAGAATGGAAAATAATTTGTGCAGATAAAAAAACCGCTTCATTGTAGAAGCGGTTTCTGTTTTTATTCATGATGATCATACATCCTGTTGTATAAAGCCATAAACTTTTCTTTTACGGCTTTTCTTTTCAGTTTTAGCGTTGGAGTAAGCAGACCGCTTTCGATGCTCCATACTTCAGGAGTGAGCTCAATTTTTTTGATTTTCTCCCAGTTTCCAAGGTGTTCATTGATACCTTCGATTTCTTTTTCAATCCTTTGCTTCAATTCAGGGCTTTTTGCAATCTCTTCCGGTGTAGTGCCGATGTTCAGGTTATTTCTCATCGCCCAGCTTTTTGCAAATTCAAAATCAGGCTGTACCAGGGCACATGGCATTTTTTCACCATCACCTACCACCATGATCTGCTCTATGAATTTTGAAGCTTTCGCTAAGTTTTCAATCGTCTGAGGGGCAATATATTTTCCTCCGGAAGTTTTGAACATCTCTTTTTTACGGTCAGTGATCTGTAAAAATCCGTCACTGTCGATATGTCCTATATCTCCGGTTTTGAAGAATCCATCCTCTGTAAATGCTTCTTTTGTCATTTCCTCATTCTGGAAATATCCTTTAAATACGGACGGACCTTTTACCGTAATTTCACCATCTTCCTGAATTTTAACCTTTAAATTATCCAATGGAATTCCTACAGTTCCCACTTTCATCTTATCAAAACTGTTCACAGAGATTACAGGTGATGTCTCTGTTAAACCATAGCCTTCAAGAATCGGAATACCAGCATTCTGGAACATCAGGTTGAGCCTTGTGGATAATGCTGCAGACCCTGAAACCAACGTTACGATTTCACCGCCTAAACCTTCTCTCCATTTAGAAAATACAAGCTTGTCGGCAATGATTTCCTGAAGTCCGGATGGTTTTGAGATGGTTTTCTTTTTGGTGATCAGATTCAGTGCCCAGAAGAAAATTTTAGATTTTAATCCTCCGGCTGAAGATCCTGTATTGTAGATTTTGTCATATACTTTTTCTACCAGTCTTGGTACTACAGTCATATAATGAGGCTTCACTTCTTTTACGTTTTCACCCATTTTCTCGATGCTTTCAGCAAAATAAAGGGAAAAACCGTTGTACTGATAAAGATAGAATAGCATTCTTTCAAAAATATGACAGATGGGAAGGAAGCTTAATGCCCTTGTTTCCTTATAATCCAGACTTCTTTTCTTGGGGATTCTTGGGATAGCTCCCAATACGTTTGAAACAATATTATTATGCGTCAACATTACTCCTTTCGGTCTTCCTGTAGTTCCGGAAGTGTAAATAATTGTGGCAAGATCTTCTGTGTTAATCGCATTAGAAAGGTCATCTACTTCAATTTGGGTAGATTCATCCTTACCCAGATCCAGGATTTCTCTCCAGTTGGCCGCTCCACTGATATTGTCAAAAGTAAAAATACCCTGTAAACTCGGGATATTGTGTTTTACTTTCATTACTTTATTCAACAGCTCTTTATCGGAAACAAAACAATACTGAATTTCAGCATTATTGAAGATGAATTCATAATCTTCAGGAGAAATACTCGGATAAACCGGTACCGAAACAACGCCGATCTGAGAAAGTCCAAAATCCATGATAGCCCATTCTGTGCGCGAATTGGTTGTAATCAAAGCAATTTTATCACCCGGTTTTATACCAAGTTTCAATAATCCTCTGGATATCTTATTTCCCTCATTAATAAACTCCTGTGTAGAAGTTTTTTTCCACTCCCCATGATATTTGGTTACAAACATATCCGTTTTAGGATATTTTTCTAAAGCATAGTGTGGAATATCGAATAATCTCTTGATCGTCATGATTTTTTACGTAATTTATAAAGAAATTTAAATATAAGCATTTTTTTTAATTGAAACCATCCGAAGGTAAGAATTAGAAATTAGTTAAATGCTTGCCATAACAGTTTGAATCAAAAAGAAGGCCGGAAGCCCTGAAGCAGGGATTTTATATTTTCAATGATTCTTTTATAATGGTTTATTTTTCTCCAGGTTTTTTATATTGCCTTCTCAACCCATTATCCCGGATCCCCAAACGCGTATCCATTATCATAAAACCTCCCCAAACCTCCCTTTTTTCCGCTTTTAATTTATTTTTTCAGATTTGCTTAAAAAGTGTAAATTTACGGCTATCTAATTATTTTTTTTATGGACTTTAATTTATCGGAAGAACAGCTGATGATTCAGCAGGCAGCAAGAGACTTTGCACAGAACGAACTTTTACCTGGAGTGATTGAAAGAGACCGTGACCAGAAATTCCCTGCAGAACAGGTGAAGAAAATGGGAGAAATGGGACTTTTAGGAATGATGGTAGATCCAAAATACGGCGGTGCAGGTATGGATAGCGTTTCTTACGTACTTGCTATGGAAGAAATTGCAAAAGTGGACGCTTCTGCAGCTGTTGTGATGTCTGTAAACAACTCATTGGTTTGTGCCGGTCTTGAAAAATTCGCTTCTGAAGAGCAAAAAGTAAAATATCTTACTCCACTGGCAAGCGGACAGGTAATTGGAGCATTTGCATTATCTGAGCCGGAAGCAGGTTCTGATGCAACTTCTCAGAAAACTACTGCCGAAGACAAAGGAGATTACTACCTTTTAAATGGTATCAAAAACTGGATCACCAATGGTGGAACAGCTACTTATTATATCGTAATTGCACAGACAGATCCTGAGAAAAAGCACAAAGGAATCAATGCTTTCATCGTTGAAAGAGGATGGGAAGGATTTGAAATCGGATTAAAAGAGGACAAATTAGGAATCAGAGGAAGTGATACTCACTCTTTGATCTTTAATAACGTAAAAGTTCCGAAGGAAAACAGAATCGGTGCTGACGGATTCGGGTTCAACTTTGCAATGGCAGTATTGAACGGAGGAAGAATCGGTATTGCTTCTCAGGCTTTAGGTATTGCTTCAGGTGCTTACGAACTGGCATTGAAATATGCTAAAACAAGAAAAGCTTTCAAAACTGAAATCATCAACCACCAGGCGATTGCATTCAAACTGGCGGATATGGCTACTCAGATTACTGCTGCAAGAATGCTGTGTTTCAAAGCGGCTTGTGAAAAAGATGCAGGAAAAGATATTTCTGAAAGTGGAGCTATGGCAAAACTATACTCTTCTCAGGTAGCAATGGATACTACTATTGAAGCAGTGCAGATCCACGGTGGATACGGATATGTGAAAGAATATCACGTAGAAAGATTAATGAGAGATGCAAAAATCACTCAGATCTATGAAGGAACTTCTGAAATTCAGAAAATCGTGATCTCCAGAAGCATCGCAAAATAACATTTTATAAAACACACTACCTATGAAAAAATCTTTGTGGATCACCCTTGGGGTTGTATTGCTGTTACTGGGCGTATTTGTCTGGTATAAGTACTATTTTGTTTTCGGAGAAGGAGTAAAATCAGGATACCTGAACTATGCTATGAAAAAAGGTTATGTCTTCAAAACTTATGAAGGCAAGCTGATTCAGGAAGGCTTTGGAAGAGGAAAAACAGGAACTATTACAAGCTATGAGTTTGAATTTTCTGTAGATGACCCCGAAGTTTTCAAACAACTGGAAACCAACAGCGGTAAAACTTTTGACCTGCATTACAAAGAGTACAATGGTGCACTTCCCTGGAGAGGAAACACAAAGTTCATTGTAGATAAAGTAGTGAATATGAAATAAAACAAATAAGGCTCTCAATTTGAGGGCCTTATTTTACACCAAATCACAAAATATTAATATATGAAATAAAATTTCCTAATTTACTTTTGAACCTTGTTTCACAACGAAGATTCTTTACATTTTGCTTATACTTAAAGTTAAGAGTTATTTTTCTAATAAGCAAGCACTTTTTTAACGTTTGATAAAATTAAACATTAGTATCGAACTTCAATTCTAAACCTCATTAAAAAAATATTAAAAATCTGCGCTGAGGAAAGATTGAAACCTAGTGAGAATCGTTATTTGGAATGTTTTTGTTTCTCTTTTTATAGAAATAATATCCAATACCGGCAATCAGGAATAAAGGCCATAATGGAAGAATAAACAGGAATATGGAAGTGATCACATCCCAGCCGGATTCAATGGCTGCCAGTGATTTTCCACCAAAAGTTTTAGGCTCTGTTTCTGCTTTGGTGTTCTCACTGATATTTACATTGATCGTACAGATCGCATTGTCCGTATAGTTACGCCCCGAAACCTGAATATCTTTTGTATCAATATCTCCAACATTGCTGTTGATGGCATCCATTAACCCATCAAAATGCTGCATAGGAACTTTGATATCCAGACTGTATATTTTTTGATCCTCTCCATGAGGGCTGGCTGATTCTACATAAGAAAGATTTTCACTTTTGATATACCCGTTATTTCTGTTTGCTTCTTCCCGGATAATTTCCTTTACCGTTTCCACATTCTCTGCGGTTATAGAAAGATATCCTGATTTTACCATTTTATCTTTAGGCATATTCAGTTCGTAACTGTCATTCTTAGGCTTTTCTTTATAAATGATTTTGGTTTCTTTAATAACCTTCGGAGCAGGAGTTTTTGCTGCGATTTTTTCAGATTTCTTTGCTATAGAATCTTTTTTCTCAATTTTTGATTCCAGTTTTGTATTGGCAATTTTATCCGATAAAGAATCTACCATTTTGGAGGTGTGTTCTATCTTTTCCTGGATGTCATTTTTTGTATTCTCAAAGTCTTTTATTTTAATGCTTGCAGAATCCATAACCTGGTCTACTGTTTTACTGGCATTTTCAACGGTTTCTGTAGCAACTGTAGCCGCACTGTCGGCTGAATGGATGGCTTCATGTATTTTATCCTGTGTAGCTTCCGCTTTTTTACACATAATGAAAGTGCTTGCTGCAGCAGCGAGTAAGATGAACTTTTTCATAAGATTAATTTTTTTGATGAAGTAAAATTAGAAGGGAAGTTCTTGTAAAGATTGTAAATGAAATGTATTGTGCTGGTAAAATTATAACTGTTGTATTTTCAATATTTTGTATTTGTTTTACAAAAGATTTACAAAATGTTTTTCTGAGTTTTGATGGGATGAGAAAAGAATTTATACTTCGTAATGCAGTATTTAATAACAGGATTTTATTATTTATGGATTTGGATTCCTACGGAATGGCAAACAGAACGCTGAATTTATCCATACATTTTGTCGTCTCGCCAAATATTAGTTCGGAAAACTGAAATTCCCATCCTTTGGAGGGGTGGCGAAAATTCAAAGAATTTTTGACGGAGTGGTTTCATACGATATATTATAAAAAAATCCGCAGAAAACTGGACTGCCCCCAAAAAGTTAGACACTTTTTAGGGGCATTTTTTTATGTATAGAAAAGAAAAATTTAGCGTTGCTTTCAAATTAGAATGTATTAATCTTCACAAAAATTCTCATCGTTCAATTAAATCTATAGCAACAGAGAAAGGATTTAATGAAAGCAATCTGCGCAAGTGGATTGGTTTTTATAGCAAGTACGGAATCTCGGGACTATACCCGCGAAAAAACATGAGCTATTCCCTGAATTTCAAGGTTAAAGTTCTACAAACCATCGAAACAGAACATATCTCACAAAGGGAAGCATGTATCCGATTTAATATTGCAGCTCAGTCTACCGTGTTGAATTGGCAAAGGAATTACGAAAAAAGTGGTATTTTAGGGTTAAAGAACAACCCCAAAGGAAGACCCGGCATTATGAGTGATTACAAACGTAAAAAAAGAAAGTCTGATAAGTCATTGACCAGAGAAGAAGAACTTTTATTGGAAAACGAAAGGCTTCGAGCTGAAATTGATTTTCTAAAAAAGTTAGACGCCTTAACTCTCAAAAAGAACAAGCAGAGGCCATCGAAGGATTAAGGCGAAAATATGATCTGTCACTCCTGTTGGATTGTACAGGCATGGCCAGAAGCAGTTTTTATTACCATCAGAAAGCTCTTGACAAAAAGGATAAATATGGAGAAATAAAAACTTTGATAAAACAAATTTATCATAGACATAAAGGTCGGTTTGGATACCGTCGTATTACTCTGATTATGAAACAACAAGAAATTGTAATTAATCATAAAACGGTATTAAGACTGATGAAGACTCTGGGATTGAAAAGTATAGTTAGGGTTAAAAAATATAGATCCTACCGGAGAGAGCAAGGCAGGATAGCACCAAATATTCTGGAAAGGAACTTTAAGGCAGATCAGCCAAACAGAAAATGGGCCACTGATGTGACAGAATTTAACGTTTCGGGCAGTAAATTGTATCTTTCGCCGATAATTGACCTTTACAATGGCGAGATTATCAGTTACGATCTCTCAGAAAGGCCTGCCTTTGCGCAGGTTGTGAATATGCTAAAAAAAGGATTCAGAAAAATTAAAAATACTGAAAACCTCATTATCCACTCTGATCAAGGCTGGCAATATCAGATGAAAGCCTATCAGC
>NZ_JAVCWI010000013.1:0-127905 GCF_030846215.1 Chryseobacterium sp. WLY505
GCTTTAGTTTTTCCTTACTTGGTTGTTATATTGTATGTCAATGATCTTTATATCTTCCGCTTTGTAACGAAGCAATCTTTCTGTCAGTGTCGCTCCGTATTTGCGAGTGCAAAAGTAAAACTTTATTTTTTAATGACCAAATGTTTTTGAAGAAAATTTTAAAGTTTTTTAAGTAACCTTAATTCCTCCTAAACCCTCAATCTCTATACTCCTGCGCTCCCTCTAATTGGGACTGCAAAGATACAAACTCTTTTTAAACCGGCAACTTTTTTTACAAAAAGTTTTAAAGTTTTTTTCGTCCGTTTCTTTTTGAAGTTATATTGTTTCTGCCTATCTAAAGGCTCTTCTGCGCTACTGAATGTCTTTCGTTTTTCAGTGGGGCAAAGATAGAAACTTCATATACTCTACGCAAGTTTATTTAACATAAATTTCATATTCGGAGCGGATTTTATCCTAATCAACTGGAAGGCAGGGTGAAAAATTTTAAACATTTGTTTGGAGGATGGGGTGAGAGCGTGGGAGGGTTGGAGAGTTGGAGCGTTGGAGAGGGTGAAAAGGGATGATTCGGGATGCGGGATGCGGGGTTTGGGGTGATGATTGCCCACAGATCTCGCAGATTGACACAGAGAAGATCTTCTTATTATATACATTTATACTATATGGAACGATAAGGGTTGGAGAGTTTCTGTGTTGGAGAGGGTGAAAAGGGATGATTCGGGGTGCGGGATGCGGGTTTTGGGGTGATGATTGCCCACAGATCTCGCAGATTGACACAGAGAAGATGTTTGCTTTTATATTATATATAGAATGGGAAGGATGGGAAATGCTAAAGAATATATTTATATATAATATAGAGTGATAAGATTTAACTCGTATACGATAATTAATTACAATGCTTCGACTCAGCTCAGCATGACATTGCTAATACTAACGGCTAAAAGGTCTTAGACATTATACTGTTATTTTAATTCCTTTAAGACTCTTGTAAAGAAGTTGGGATTCCTCCGGAATGACACAAGGGAAATGGAGGTATGTTCGTATACTAACCACTTTCTATAGAAATCAGAAATATTGAAAACGCAATACTAATTTTACTGCTCTACCCCGCAACCCGAAACCCGAAACCCGAAACCCGAAACTCAATAACCCGAGAACCTCATCGTTCATCATTCATCATTCATCATTCATCATTCACAATTTATAATTTATAATTTATAATTTATAACTCCCCCTCCCCTAGCCCTGATAGTAATGGTTACCCCGCAGCTTGGGTTGGAGAGTGGGTGGGTTCAGAAGACCCTTCGGCTTCGCTCAGGGTGACAGCGTGGGAGCGCGGTGGCGCGAGGAGTATGAATGGATAGCAGGATAAAGCTCCTGATTATTGGGTTGGAGAGTGTGAGAGTTGGAGAGTTTGAGAGTTTGAGAGTTGGTGAGTAATAGAGTTTGGGGTGGTGAGTATTTAAGTCCTTATATAATATAAATATATAGGAAAGGCTTGAAATACGATGGTTGTTTTTTCAACGATGGGTTAAAAGAAACGTTTGATTAATAGCTTATAGGTATAATATCCTAAGAGACATCCAATGGTATCTGCTACGATATCTAAAGTTTCCATAGATCTGCCCAGTCCCATTTCTTCCTGTAGAATTTCGGTGAGGAAAGCATAGAGAAGGATAATCTGAAAAAAGTATGAGAATTTTATTTTGGGAAATGCGGCAATGAAAGAGAAACCCAAAGCTGCAAATATGCTAATATGCAATACCTTGTCGATACCGCTGAACATGAACCAATATTCATGATTTTCTTCTCCCGGCTTGAGAAGCATATAAGTAAGAAATGCCCAATAAATGGGCAGTATCTTACTAAATATTTTTGAAATCTTATCCAATGATTGCTTTGTAATCATCTGCAGAAAGTAACTCTGACTGATCTGCTCCATCAGCAATTTCCAATTTGATGATCCATCCGTCTCCATAAGGATCTGTATTTAACAGTTCAGGCTGATCTTCTAATTCTGAATTAAACTCGATAACTTTTCCTGAGATAGGTAAGAATAGATCTGAAACAGTTTTTACAGCTTCTACACTTCCGAAAACGTCTCCTCCATTAAGATCATCATCTACAGTATCTACATCAACGTAAACGATGTCTCCAAGTTCTCCTTGTGCGAAGTCTGTAATACCGATTGTAGCAACGTTACCTTCGATCTTGATCCATTCGTGATCTTTCGTGTACTTTAATTCTGATGGTGTGTTCATTTTTAAATTTTTATTTTGTACAAATGTATTCAAAAATATAGTAGTTTCAAATATTGGATATAAAAAAAGTCCCTCAAAACTGAAGGACTTTTATGTTTGTATTATTTTTAGAATCCACCTCCGGAATCTCCGAATGTAAATGTGGCTGAGATACCTGCTCTGATTGTAGACAGCGGGAATGCTGTGGAGATCTTATACTTTGAGGTCATCTGTTCGTAGAATACTCTCAGGTTCAGATTCTCGGAGACATTGTAGTCTGCTGAAAGTTTGATGTTCATCAATCTTTGTCCTCCGGTAACCTGAGCATCATTCAACAGGATATTCATAATGGATGTTTTACTGTCTCTTAATGAAATATCTCCTCTGATATTAAGGTCGCTTCCTTTTCCTCTTGTTCCTCTTCCGCGGATATTGGCTGTTCCCAGTCTGAAGTTTCGTACAATATACCCCAGTCTTACTACATATTCTGTATTGGCATCTTCGGTAAGCGTCTGGTTGACTAATCCCAGTACCATCATTCTGGTTCTGTTGTACTGTATTCCGAACTGCATATTGTTTCTCATGGTAACGTCTACTCCGATAAGTGGTGAGAAAGATTCTACATATCCAACCTGTGCGAATGTATACGGGTTGATCTTATCACCTCCATCCTTGATCACATTACCTGCATTATCTACCGTCTGATAGTATCCTTTCGGGTTTCCATGATAATCTACATTGCTTTGAATACCAGTTGCTGTATAGGTAGCGGTATAAGCATGTAAGATATCAAACTTTGAGAACTGTCCGCTGATCATCGGGATATTTTTTAATCCTGAATAGGTAATTCTCCAGTTTGGCAACGGGAATCCTGCTTTTTTAGGATTAGACATCGGGGTTACAGATTTCCCTTCCATTGCTGCTCTAAAGGCAGGGATCAATACATAGGCATTTCCAATGCTATAGTGCTGAGCAAATCCATTGTTATCCAATACTGCTCCCGGACCTCCAAGTTGTTGAGAAAGAGCTCTTGCGTTTTCTCTGATCGCCTGGTAAACGGCCTGCCCATCTTTAAATGATGTACTGAGAAGTGTTGTTGTATTGGAATACGTTATCATTTCGCTGGCGAATGTAAAATCCGGATCAGGAACTCCACCATTGGTATAATTAAATCCTGTATGCGAGAAGTTACTGTTGAAGGTATGCAGCACATTAAGATCGACTCTCAGGTCATTCATAGGCATCACCTGTAGATCTGCTCTCAGCTCTTTGGTCGACATTCTAACATACGGATCTGTCATATAATTGGATTCACTTACCCATCCGTTTTCCATTACTGTTCTTCTGATATCTGCCTGCGATCCTAAAAGGAACCCAAGTGTAGGACCTCCCAATGTCTGTCCGTATCCATACCAGTTTGGCGCGGATATTAATCCCGGAAGTACTGTTCCATTCGTTTCGTTATAACTTACGTTTAGCTGTTTGAAAGAAGTTAAGAAGAATGCAGCACTTTGAAGTGGCGTAAGTTTATTCTTAAATTTATATTTCTTATATCGGTATCTGTTTTTCTCCCATTGTTTTGAATACACATTATTCAGAGAGTCCATCTCCTGTCTTCGCTTCTGAAGTTTGGCATTAATATTTTTGAAATAGTTAAACTGTCCAAAGAACTTCGGAAGATCCGCAGAAGCTGTTGCCTGAATCACATTGGTATTCTGTCCCACAGATCCTAAACTTGCGGTCTGATTTGTATTAGGGTCAGTAAATCCAAGCAATGATGTAGATCTCGCCGCCCAGTTATAGGTAAATCCGTATCCCACTTCAGCATCAATGAAATCCAGATAAGGCAGATACTGGAATGGCAGTTTATAATTCAGCTGTGCTCTGTGATTATACAATACCGGTCGCCCTGCTCTGAATACATTTCCGAAGATCGATTTGCTGTCCATCGAATTTACATCCAGATTGTCATTCAACGTTCTGGTTGCGGAGTTGATTTCCAGTTTCAATGATTTTGTGAAATTGAATCCTAATCCATACTGCCATCCAAAGAAGAAGTTTCTGTTTCTGATAGCATCGAAATTACTATTCATATCACCATTAAGGATCGCTTCCACATTTCTGAACTCAAGCTCATTGTAGTTTCTGTCGATTTCAGTTCTGAAAGAGATTCTTGTAGGAATTGGATTAATATTGAATTCCTTTACCCATCTCAGATACTTCGTAGATTTTGCCGTATCACTGATCATCTTGTTGAAAGGTTTCAGTACCCACGGTTTAAAGGTGTAATTATAATCTATATACCCTCTCAGATACTGTCTGTAGTTTCTTTTGGTATAGATGTCTCTGAAATAGTCATCGTTATAAACAGCAGTTACTGATACGTTTTCAATATCATAAAACTTAGGCTTTTTATTGGGATTTACTCTTTCCTTATGCATGTTAACGACTCCTATACTTCTCTGTTGAGTATAGGTTCTCGCTACTTTTTTCAATTGCTCTTTGTTTGGTGCCTTATTGAATTCTACGTCGGTATCCAGAGGATTGTACTTTGGATCTTCAATAGTCTGCGAGTAAGAATAGTTTAAAGGAATTTTCACCCCTGTTTTTTCCGGAAGGAATTTATCTACATTGATCGCAGTATTGATGCTGAATGCGGACTGGGTAGACTGTGTTCTTTCTGCCGGTTTTGAATCGATATTTCCGAAACCAACCGATGTATACGAGGCATTGGCATTCACTGTTGCCAGGTCTCCCATATTAAAGTTTAAGCTGGCATTTCCTGCATATCCGCCATCATTCTCAATTTCAGAAAGACGGATTTCGTTAACCCAAAGAACTCTTGTTATGGTAGAGTTTGTTCTTGGATCTGCATTTCGTACCCCAATCATAATGGTGGTAATATTTCCTAAACTAGGTCTACCTTTGATATAAATATTTTTATAAGGTTCCTGATATCCTGTGTCAACGGTTCTATTTGTAATAGCAACACCAGATTTGTCTCTTCTGATTTTAGCATCTACAAAGTTCTGAACATCAAAATCGACCTCGTTTTCCATTGGCCAGATCTCCATAGGAGCAGTGGCTGTAGTAGGAGTCATTCTTAAAGATGATTCATACTCGTAATAGTTATCAGTGGCATCGCTTCCGAAACGGATAAAGAATTTGGTATTCTCATCCAATCCAATCACTCTGTTCAATGGATCATGAGCGTGTACAAACAGCTTCAGCTTTTTGTATCTTCTCATATCCAATGTTGTATTTTTGAATACTCCTCTAGCCTCAGTTTTAAGGTCTTTCACTTTCATGTAAAGTGATGCTTCATTCTGTCTTTGCGCTCCTGCATTTCCACTCAATACCTGTCTGTCAATTCCCGGAGGCAATACATATGGAGGTTGGTTCAAAGCATTTTCTTCAATATTTACACTTCCTATTTCAAAGTTTGGATCTGTCACAGTTCCGGTTCCTTCGTCGGAATTAGGAACATTTACACTGGCAATTTTACTGGTATATTTTCTCCAGTCTGATCTTACAAGATCCATTGTTCCGAATCTTAAGGTAGACGTTTGGTCAAATCCTGCCAGCATTAATCTTGCAAATCTTACGTTGTTCAATACTGCATCTTCGTGTGTTCCTTCAGCTGGATCATAATTCGCTACAGGAATTCTGAACAAGTACCATTTAACATCTGAAGTCTGCCCGTTCTGGAAAGTTGCTTTTACTGTTTTAACATCTACAATATTGTTTGACCCAAGTGACAAACTTGGCTGGTCAAGCTTTATAACATATTGGTTATAGTTTTCAGTCTGATCAAGGTTGTAATCTTTATTGATATCTTCCGCATCCGGAGTTTGAGAAGCTACATTCAGAGAGTTTGCTTCTGAGTTTCCTTCAGGGTTTCTGAAATATTTGTATCGTTCCACAACAGAAGCAGCCTGGCTTCCTGTAAATTTATCAGAAAGATAGAATACGAAGTCATCCACTGCAGGGTCAGCAATATTGGTTACCGGGTTTACAAATGTATTTCCGAATCTCATTGCTTCCTGGTCAGAAGTAAGACCATCATATCCGGCATCCTGTGTTTTTCTTTCATCTCCTTCTGTAGAGAATGCATATAAAATTGGTGGTTGCTTTGGTTGTGTTCCCCAATTTGAATTCGTTGTAGAAGAAGGATTACCTGGAGTTGGAAGTCCGTTTTCATACTGCATTTTTCCATCTTTCAGAACATCTTCAGAAACGTTCCCTAAGTGAAGTAAAAGTTTTGGATCGGTACCCAGTGTTTTACCATCGGCATATGGGTCCATCATCCAGAATTCAACGTATTCAATATTTGAAGTAACAAAGTTCGGAACACTGATTGATCTCATAATCCCTGCCCATCTGCTTTGTGGTTGTTCTGCCAATGGGTTTACGTTGTAAGGTCCTTTTTCCTTAGGGAAATAAGAGATATCGAAAGTATTCGTAAAGGTTTGTTCTCCTGCTACGAAATCCCGGTTGTTGTAGATCTCTGAATATTGTACTCTTCTGGAAGCGTGGTTGGATACAGACTGTGGTGTAATTCCTGAAGGAGCTTTTCCTCCAACGTTCCAGAATCTAGGGTCGATGTTATACCATGTTAATAATCCTCTTCCATATCCGCTTGTAATATCATCATTTGCCGGTACTGTATTAAACGGCGGCAATGTATTTTTTTCCGGTTTTGAAGCAAGGCTCCATGCTGCCGGTTCTTTTAATGATATTTTAGAAGTTGTTTGTTCAAAGTCGTCAATATAAGACTGATTATTTGTTCCTTTATTCAATCCAGGCAATAAGTAGGCTGCTTCCATCTTAAAGTTTAAGTTGGATGGAGCTTCGGTTTTTACCATAGGAAGTTTATTGGTCAATCTTGTAAGATAAGGAGCCTGATTATTGTACATCAGGTTGATCCCTGCCATGGTATTGTTTACCGCTTCCTGTCCGAAGTTTACTTTCTGAGTCAGAGGAGATTCTGAGTAATTGATTACTGTTCCTCCTAAGATAAAGTTTTCACTGAATCTTCTTTCTAAGTTTAATCCTAAGAATCTTTTTCTTTGGGTATTAAAGGTCAACTGGTTTTCCAGTGAAATATTGATGGCCTGTCCGGACTGTTTTACATTTTCATTAATGATCGTAACCGTACCCAGCATATAATCTACGGTATAGTCTACACCTTCTGTAAGCTGTACTCCGTTTGCTGCCACTTTTACTGATCCCTGAGGAACGTTTACAGCTCCTAAAGAAATACCTTGTCCCTGAACACCTTTATAACGGCCTTCCATGGTATACCTTTGTGAAAGGTTACTGGAGATCGCCTGTTGTTTTTGTTTGGTATAAAGATCCTGAAAAACGTATTGAGGATCACTTGTACCCAATTTTGATTCCAGATATTTACCGAAAGGCTGCACTTTGGTAAAGATGACTCTTCCTGTTTCAGGCCTGATGGTAATCCCGTTCACAAAGTCGAAAATACCATCTCCTTTACTTCCATCTTTATTATTCTGGATATCGCCGTTCATATTGAGGCGGTCCCAGTTAAATAATTTCAATAAGTTCTGATCTTTTACAGGAGTATCAGGAAGATAATTTACTTTACCCCCTGTTTTTGGATCTCTGTAATATACATTAAGGATAAAGCCATCGGGAGCTACCTGTCCTGCATCGATAGAATAGATATTCTTCATCATCAGATCCCACATGGGAGACTGCGTGTTCACCTTATTGTTTACTCTCAACACTTTGGTAATCAGTACCGGGCTTTCTTCAGAAAATTCCCCAACTTTGTATACTTTATTACTTCCGTTAACTGTATAGGAGTAGGAAACGGCTAATAGCTGCTGATCATTAAGTTTCTGATTTAATGAAATATATCCCAGTTGCGGCTGATAGGTAAATTCGTTAGCATTCAGCTTTCTTGCCTTTGTATTGTAAATGAACTGCTCTCCGTTATCATAAGGAGTGGGATCACCAGGAAGCACTTGTCCCTGGAAAATAGTCCCATAATTCTTTCCTGCTTCTCTGGTTCCTGCTACCGATGAAACAGCATCATAAAGACCGTTCAGAGAGTTATCAGGTAACGTAATTCCTCCTGGACCTTCACCAAGGTCTCTGATCCCGATAATACTTTTCTGATACGCCAGGTTGCTGTTCCCCTGATCCAATACCCAGACTTCCATTCTTGTAATATTGATGGTTGAGTTGATCTGCGGATAATTAAGTAAGGCATCATCATATTTGTTCAGGAAATAATGTCCTAAAAAGAAGTGCTGGTTCTCTTCATAGTCAATGGCATTGACTTTAAAATTGTTCATCACACCACCACCCTGTACGACAATATTACGAGCCTCTCCCTGCTGCTGGGAAAGGACTACGGTTCCAAATGTTTTTCCTAACTGGAATTCGGTTTTCACCCCGAATAGTGATTGGGAACCTCGGATAAGACTGGTTGAAAGCGGCATGTTTACGTTACCAAATTCAACTCTTTTGATGATTTTATCTTCTCCTCCTTCGTTGGGTTTATCTACATTTCCAAGACCTTTACTCTGAAGATCTTTCCAGCTTCCTTTTGCCTGCCAGACAAGGTTCATTCTGTTTTCAAAAGCAAAACCACTCTGAGTGTCATAATTGGCCTTCAACTGAAGGTTTTCCCCTACTTTTCCTAATAATCCCAGCTGAATTCTCTGATCGATATCAAAGGTAAAACTGGTCCTGTTTTGAGGCAGGATCATTGGGTTATCTATTTTCTGATAAAGTCCTGCAAAATCCAGAGATGCATATCCTGAAGGGATGATTTCAATTTTGTTACCTCCGAAAATGGTTTCGAAAAGCTTGTTATTGATCATTACAGAAGGGATAAGCCCTTTTCTCCTGGCATCTGATTTATCTTTTCTGAAAAGAAGATTGTACTTATCAGATTTGTCCTTATAGTAAGCTCTGGTCTGGCTGGCAAGCATATATTCTTTATACTCTTCCGGAGACATGGCTGTAGGCGGACCTGTAATGGTATTTCCGATTTTGGGATACACATAGTACATCCCGGTTTTTATGTCGTAATAGGCTTCATACCTCGTAGGGTCAGCCACTTCATATTGTTTTCTTATGATCGCTGTATCTTTCTGTACCTGTGCAAAAGCACTGACAGACATACACAGGAACGACAGGAACAAAAATATGTTAAGATGCTTAATATTCGCCACCAAATGTTAAATGTTTTTTAAGATTTGTTTAACCAATTCTTCTACCGAGATGCTTGGATTTTGTTTTATAATTTTATCCGCAATTTTCTCGCTCGTTCGTTTAGGAATGCCTAAAACTTCTAATGCAGATAACGATTCTTCCTTGATTTTATTATCCACCATCACAGAAATGTTCGCGTTTGGATCGCTGTATTTCTGTACTTTATCTTTAAGATCTACAATAATTCTTTCGGCAGTTTTTGCACCGATTCCTTTTGCTTTTTGGATCAGTGCACTGTTTCCGGAAAGTATGGCAGAAGCAATCTCATCAAGACTCAATGTTGACAGCAGTATCAGTGCTGAAACAGCTCCCACTCCATTAACGCTTATTAACAGATTGAACATTTCTTTTTCTGAACGTGTGTTAAATCCAAAGAGAAGATGAGCATCTTCACGAATGATCTGCTGAATAAATAGAAAGGTCTGCTGATTCAAAACCAGCGTCTGTGAGGTCATCAAACTGATTCCCACATAGTAACCAACTCCTTGAACATTGATGACAGCGTAGGTAGGTGTAAGTTCTTGAACAGTGCCTTGTAAAGAAAATATCATTATTAATTTTTAAAACTCCCAAATATAGCAATTTAAACTAATTAATGTTTTCATTTGATGTAGGAATGATTTTTAACTTAAATTTTAAATAAGAATTCAAGGAATTAACAGAAAAACAAAAGACTCCAAAATATGGAGTCTTTTTACTATCTGAAACACTGTTTACAGTGTCATTTTTTAAATAAGAGGAACGGATTACTGATTTCCAGTGATGCCATTCATTCTGAGTTATTTCTTCTCTCTTCTTTGAGCATCAAGTACAGCAATGGTAGCAAGGTTTACAATCTCATCAACGCTTGAACGCATCTGAAGTACGTGTACCGGCTGCTTTAATCCCATTAAGATCGGTCCGATTACCTGGGCTACTTTCATTCCTCTCAGGATTTTGTAAGAAAGGTTTGCACTTTCCAGATTCGGGAAGATGAATGTGTTGGCAGGTGTAGTTCCTAATTTTGAGAATGGGTAATCGCTCAGGTGATCTGCATTCATTGCAAAATCCGGCTGGATTTCACCATCCACAACCATTTTAGGGAATTTCTCATGAAGGATACTTACTGCTTTTGCCACTTTTTTAGAAGTTTCAGAGATGGCAGCAAAGTTTTCAAATCCAAGCATTGCAATTCTTGGTTCAATCGCAAAAGATTTTACTGTAAATTCTGCCATTTTAGCAATATTCACAAGATCTTCTGCTGTAGGGTTTTGATTGATAGAAGTATCTGCGAAGAAAATAGGTTTCTTTTCAGACAGAATCATCATCATTGCCGCTACTTTGTCTACTCCTTTATCTTTTTCGATCACTTCTAAAACAGGACGTAAAACGGAAGTATAGTTTTTAGAGAATCCTACAATAAGTCCATCCGTATCACCATGCTTCAGCATCAAAGGTCCGAAATAGTCTCTCTGACGTACATATCTTTTCGCTTTGTACTCGTTCATTCCTTTTCTCTGACGAAGTTTCCAAAGTGTTTCTCTGTATTTTTTTCTGTTTTCTTTCTGATCGTCATCACTTGGATCAATGATCGGAACATCCAGAGTAATTCCGTAACGCTCCATCTGCTCCTTGATGTATTTTTTATCTCCTAAAAGACTTGGGTAAGCAATTCCTTCTTCATAAAGAATCTGAGCCGCTTTCAATACATTGTATTCTTCAGCATTTCCAAGGGTAATTCTTTTCGGATTGGATTTCGCACGGCTCTGCATCATTCTTACCAATCTTTCATCTCTACCCATTCTGTCTAAAAGCTGGTGCTCGTATTCGTCAAAATCCGTAATGGTTTTTCTCGCAACACCACTTTCAATAGCTGCTTTAGCAACAGCGCTTGATACTTTTGTGATCAGTCTGTTATCAAATGGCTTTGGAATGAAGTATTCTCTTCCGAACTGAAGATTCTGAACATTGTATGCCAAAATTACAGCTTCCGGTACCGGTTCTTTTGCAAGATCAGCAATAGCGTGTACCGCTGCCAGTTTCATGGCTTCATTAATTCCTGTAGCCTGCACATCCAATGCTCCACGGAAGATATAAGGGAATCCCAATACGTTGTTTACCTGGTTAGGATAATCACTTCTTCCTGTTGCCATGATCACATCTTTACGAGTCTCAAGAGCAAGATCATAAGCAATTTCCGGATCAGGGTTGGCAAGAGCAAATACGATAGGGTTTTCATTCATGCTCTGTAACATCTCAGGAGTCATTACGTTTCCTTTTGACAATCCTACAAAAACATCAGATCCTTTTACAGCATCTTCTAATGTCTCAATATCTGTATGAGCGATGAAATCTAATTTTTCAGGAGTAAGGTTTTCTCTTTTATGATTGATTACGCCTTTACTGTCACACATCAGGACGTTTTCTTTTTTCAGTCCTAATGAAATATAAAGCTTGGTACATGCAATGGCTGCAGCACCCGCTCCGTTCACCACCATTTTCACTTTATCAATATCTTTATTGGCAATCTGCAGAGAGTTGATCAATGCAGCTGCGGAGATAATGGCTGTTCCGTGCTGGTCATCGTGCATCAAAGGAATATTCAATTCCTCTTTCAGTCTTTGTTCTATATAAAAAGCTTCAGGTGCTTTAATATCTTCCAGGTTGATCCCTCCGAAAGTAGGAGCAATTCCTTTTACAATTTCAATAAATTTATCCGGATCTTTTTCGTCGATCTCAATATCAAAAACGTTGATATCTGCAAAGATCTTGAATAAAAGTCCTTTCCCTTCCATTACCGGTTTTGAAGCCTCAGCACCGATGTCTCCCAGTCCAAGTACGGCAGTACCGTTAGAAATTACTGCTACCAGGTTTCCTTTTCCTGTATAATCATATACAGTTTCCGGCTTATCATGAATTTCCATACAAGGAACTGCTACTCCCGGAGAGTAAGCCAATGACAAATCTCTTTGGGAAGAGTGTGGCTTTGATGGGATCACTTCAATTTTTCCTTTGGGTTCTGCTTTATGATAATCTAGCGCTGCCTGGCTAAAGTTCTTTTCGTCACGATTGTTGTTACTTGACATAAAATTTTGTTTTTTGTTAAAGTATGTATTTAATGTGGTAATCTACTAAGCTTTCAATTGGTTTCTGCACAACATGTCCCACATTTAAATTAAGTTCTGCAGCTACAGAACGTAGTGTATTTTCATAATAATAAGCGATGGAACCGATAAAATTGATTTCAGCGTCATTCGCTTCCTCATAAGGAAGAACCTGATATTCGAAGAAACTTTTCATTTCTTCAAAAACCATGTCTTTGAAATAAGGATGATCTTTTCTTTCGATTACAAATTTGGTAAAATTTGCCAGATAGGCGTTTGGTCTCGGCGTATGATACATGTTTTTCAATGCATCTTCTATGGTAAGCTGGTAATCTGCTTCAAATTCTTTATGAAGATCTGCAGGCAGTTTTTTCATAAAATATCTGCGCACCAATTGCTTTCCGATAGCACTTCCGCTTCCTTCATCCCCAATCAGGAATCCTAGTGAAGGCAGTTCTATCTTTACATTTTTACCGTCAAAAAAACAGGAGTTTGATCCTGTACCCAGAATGCACACGATAGCAGGCTTCCCACTGTATGCCGCATAAGCCGCAGCCATCAGGTCTTCCTTCACAATAATCTCTGCTTTTCCAAAAACCTTCTTCAACTCTTCTTCTATGGTCTCGCAGTTTTTTTTCACACCGCATCCGGAACCATAAAAAAAGACTTTGGTAATTGAATTTTTAACCGATATCAGATTGCTATTCTTCTGAATTTCAGGAGCGATAAGTTCTCTGTTGATAAAATTCGGATTAAAACCGATGGTTTCTGTTTTCAGAAAAACTTTCTTAAAGTCATCAAGTATTACCCAATCCGATTTAGTAGAACCACTATCTACAATAGCAACCATATTTTAGATTTTAATTTAAGGGTGCTAAATTATGAATTTATCTTCAATTAGCGTTTAAAAACAACTTGGAAGCTGTCTAAAATCATTAATGTTTGATTTGTGTTTTTTTTTCGTTGAATTGTATAAGCCAATCTTCTATTTCATCTTCCAGATAGGAAGTCTGTAATACCATTGCATTGATAAAATCATCCGGTACGGGTTCTCCGCTGGAGTTTTCAAGATTCCACAATTCGTCTGACATATTTTCATACTCTGAATACACTCTTTTGAAGCGGGAATTTTCTTTCTCAAGAGCCTCAATATTTTTCTGTTGAAGCTGGAATTTTCTGTATTTGTTTTGACGTTTCATACAAATATTATTAAAAATTGGGTCATAAAATGTTGGAGTATATGCGCTTAACCAGGCACTACAAGATAGAAAAAACCATCAACACAAGGAGTTGAAAATGAATTTATTATCAGGTCTTAATTACATCATTCTGAATATTAAAATTAGAAATAATTTTTATTAAAAAAAATATTTTAACAACTTTTTTCAGTGTTTAACATATAGTTATAAATTTGCATATTCATATTGTGAAGCCATATAATTATTGGGATTTTAAAACGGCTAATAACAGAAGGGATCCGCTAAAGTGTTTACCTGCTGAGATATCAATCCGCTCATTGTGCTATCCGATATGTACAACCATTATACTCATTACATGAAAGAAATACTCTTACGCCAGAAACAGGTTTTGTTCTTCATCATTGCAGGAGGACTGAGTGCCATTGTAGAAATAGGAAGCTTTAAGATTTTCAGTACCTATCTTCCGCACTTCTTTGTAAAAGAAACCAACTTCTATGGAGTACACTACCCTTTAAGTAACATTTTTTCCACGAGCTGCGGGATTATTACCAATTATTTTCTGAGCATCTGGTTTGTGTTTGAAAGAGGAAAACATTCAAAGAGAAAAGAGTTTGCTTATTTTATGGTGGTTTCCTTTTTTTCAACATTACTCAGCTTAGGTTTTTTCCAGATATTCTACAGTTTCATATTTAAAGATAATATCAATTTATTTTTTTATACCTTGAGCCCGGAAATGATCAGCAAAATTGCAGCAATATTGCTGGTTTCCATTCTGAATTATTCGATAAAGAAGAAAGTAATTTTTAACGGTTAAGCTGTGGCAAAAATTTTAAATTATCTCTGGAGATTCTGGTTGCTTCTGTTGGCATTTTTTCTGACAGTCAGTATCGGAATCCCGGTTTACATTTTATCTTTTAATAAAAAGCATTACAAATACGGTTACAAACTTGTCAGAATCTGGTGTTTCGGCATGTTTTACGGAATGGGCTTCAGATATGATCTGATTAAGCTTTCCACACAGGAAAAAGACAAAAATATACCTTATGTTTTTATTTCCAACCATACTTCCATTATGGACATTATGCTTGTCTGCATTCTGTTCCCTGATCACCCGATATGTTTTGTAGGAAAAAAAGAACTGGTAAAAATTCCGATTTTCGGAACTATATATAAAAGAATATGTGTAATGGTAGACAGAGCAAGTGCAAGAAGCCGTGCCGACGTTTACCGAAGATGTGCCGAGAAGATGGAGGAAGGTAACAGTATTGCGATTTTTCCTGAAGGCGGTGTGCCGGACGACACGTCTGTTATTCTGGATGATTTTAAGGACGGAGCTTTTATGCTGTCTTCAAAACATCATTCTCCTATAGCTGTTTATACCTTTGTGGGACTCAAGGAAATGTTCCCTTTTGAAAACTCAAAAGGCTTCCCCGGAAGAGTAAAGGTATATTTTAATGGAATCATTGAGCCTACAGATTCGCCAAAAGACTTAAAGGCAGAGGCTTATGAGAAAATAAAAAAAACCTTAATCAGGTATTCCGTTGAAAGGAAATAGTTATATTTGTTTGTGAAATCTATAATAAATATGTCAAATTATTCTAAACAAACCAATTGGGCTCAATTCATTCCATTGGTTACTGTATTCTTCTTTTGGGGATTTGTAGCAGCCAGTAATGATATTCTGATCCCAGTTTTTCAAAAAGCCTTCAATCTGTCTCAAACTGAGAGTATGCTGGTACAGATATGTTTCTATGTAGCATATACTGTAGGTTCTTTAATTTATATGCTTGTGTCAAAGAGCCTGAAACAGGATTTGATCAACAAAATCGGGTACAAAAACGGCCTTATAGTAGGACTTTTGATTTCCGCACTGGGAACCCTGTTGTTCTACCCTGCTGCCAATATGCATTCTTTCCCTTTAATGATCTCCGGATTATTTATTGTAGGTTTAGGATTTTCCCTTCAACAGATTGTTGCCAATCCGTTAGCTATTGAAGTAGGTCCTACGGAAACAGGATCTCAGAGATTAACAATGGCTGGAGGGATCAACAATTTGGGAACGACTATCGGACCGCTTATCGTTGCATTTGCTATTTTTGGTTCTGCAAGCGCAGCCAATACGGAAGCGAGTATAGAAAGTGTAAAAGTACCTTACCTTATATTAGGAGCAGCTTTTGCTTTGGTAGCTTTAATGCTTAAATTCTCTTCCCTTCCTGCTGTAACGCCAACGAATACTGAGAATACAGATGATGTAACTCCGGGAGAACACAGAACTTCGGCTTTCCAGTATCCTCAATTGGTAATGGGAATGATCGCCATATTCGTGTATGTAGGAGTGGAAGTTTCTACTGCAAGTAACCTTCCTGCTTATATGGAAAAAAATCTAGGATTTGAAACAAAAGATGTAGCTCCTTACATCTCTTTATACTGGGCATCATTAATGATTGGCCGTTGGACAGGTGCTGTAGAAGCATTTGACGTGAATGCCGGATTTAAAAAGATCTTAAGATTCTTAGCTCCTTATCTTGCATTTGGTGTGTTTTTATTCGTGAATGCATTGGCCAAGCATGACCTTTCTCCTTTCTATGTATATGGATTCATCATCATTGCGATGATTATCTGTGATATTTTAAGTAAAGGAAACCCGGCAAGAATGCTTTTAATCTTCTCTCTGGCAGGGATCACCGCTTTACTTATAGGAATGTTCACTACAGGAATGGTATCTGTGTATGCATTTACCAGTGTGGGTCTTTTCTGCTCTACTTTATGGCCTTGTATTTTCGCATTGGCAATCAACGGACTTGGAAAGCACACTAACCAAGGTTCAGGATACCTTATAATGATGATTATGGGTGGAGGTATTGTGAGCTTTATACAGGGGTATATTGCGGATATTACCAATATTCATTTCAGTTATATCGTAGGGGTAATTTGTTTTGCTTATCTTGCGTTCTATGCGATCCGTGTGAGTGGTATTCTGAAAGCTCAGGGTATTGATCTGGATAAAGTATCTAAAGGTAATGGTCATTAATACTACAACAAACATATATAAGAAAAAGAGATTTTGGGCAGGTGTATTACTTGCCCAATTTCTTTTGTTTTATGGATTCTCAAAATCCAAAGTGATGATTTCTTTTTTTGAAAGTTTTTTTGAATTTCAGAAAGGGACTCATCAGACACTGTTCAGCTGGATTCCGTTTTCTGTTGGAGATTTGATGTATATTCTATTGGGAATATTCCTTTTATACTATTTGATTACTTCATTCAGTAAACAGCGAAGAAATGATTCACTGATAAGGATTCTTATTATTGTAAATGTTTTTTATTTTATTTATCAAATCTTCTGGGGAATGCTGTATTTCCAGACTCCGATTATTAAAAAACTTTCCAGCCAGAAGGAACCCAATATAAATAAGGCAAAAAAATTAGCCCTCGTTTATCTTGAAAAATGCAAGGCAACAAGACAGTCTGTACACGAAGACAGAAACGGCGTATTTGTCATCACCAACCTTACCTCTATACAAAAGGAAATTCTGGATCGGCAGACAAAATTGCCCTCTTATATTTCGGATAAAAAAGCACCTCAAATTCTGGATATCAAGCCCAGTTTATTCAAAAGTGTTATGAGTTTTACTGGAATTCTTGGATATTATAATCCTTTTACAGCCGAAGCTCAATATAACAGTGAATTACCCCATACATTCATCCCCTTTACAACGGCTCATGAAAGTTCTCATCAGCTGGGTTTTGCCAGAGAGCAGGAAGCTAATTTTGTAGGGTATTTAATAGGCATTCATTCCGGTAATCAGGAATTGAGATACAGTACTGAGTTTTTCACTTTAAAAAGCCTTTTAAGATTTATTGTGGAGGAAGACCCCCAGTTTGTAAAGAATGTTCTTCTTCAGTATTCGCCTGCCATGAAAAGAGACCGTGCTTATGAAAAAAGCTTTGTTTTTCAGCATCAGGGATGGCTGGATGACTTCTTTGGATTTACCAATAATCTGTTTCTGAAAAGTAATCAGCAAGAAGGCTCTGTTACCTACTCTTACTTTATTGATCTGCTCTTAAATTATGAATCATAAATAAAAAAAGAATCGTATCAGGCGATACGATTCTAAAAACACAAATGATGAAAAAAAATTTATTACCTTGACTTGTTCCCTCATTCAAGGCGATGTAAAAGTACAACATATTTTATAAATACAAAAACATTTCTATCCTTTTTTAAAACTTTATGAAAACTTTATGATTTTTTAAGTTTTTTTGAGTTCATTTCAGTTTGTTACAAATTACATAAAATTGCGACATTCAATAAACAAAACAAGGTTAAAACGCAGTGCAAGCTATAAAAAAACTACAAAACAAAACATTTGTTTAAATAAAAAATATCGCTTTTACACTCTTTTTTCCAATTTTAAAAAATGGAGTTATCATCCGTATTTTATATGATATTTCTAAAAATTCAACTTCAAAAACATCAGGAGATGATAAGCAAAAAAGAACGTATTTTTAAAATCCGAACGATTTATTGTCTCAAAATAGGATTTTATACAGTTGTTATTATACCATTTTATCTTCAAAAGCTTTTTACATCATTTATTTTGAAAAAAAATCCCGATCCGAATTAAATTCTTGTGTTGCGTAAAAAGCGGAATTCTGCTCAAACTGTGCCAGCCAATTTAATCTAATTTCTCCTTAACAATCAATAAAAGCACCTCCCAGGCCTTATGTACGCGTTTTTCCAAAAGCATAAGTTACACTCTGTTACTTTTCCAGCTTTTCCATCAAATAAAACATAGATATCAGATAATCAAAACATTATACAAAAAAAATTGCGAGTAGCGGATCACAAATAATCCAAAATTGGTCAATTCCGGCATCCTTTTCTTGTGTCATAAAAGCTACAGATGCATCTTTGCTTCAGGTAAAAACACGAAATATACTTTTTTAAAGCAAGGCGTCTGTTACTCCCACAGGTAAATTTAATGTAAAACTTAACCATGAGAACTTTATAATGCCCGCCTGTGGGAAACGGCCTTCTTTCAGATTGTATAACCTCTATATTGGTGTTAAAACTTTAGTCAGATCAGGAAACAACATAAATAAATTGCGTTGAACAGGAGATAGAATTTATCATTTATACTATAGCACTCCAGGGTAGGATCTTCTTACAGACTCTTAATTCCACAAAATAAAATACTGAGGATCAAATAAAATCTACCAACACCCATTTATATCTCACTAATAAAGGAAAATTTTTTTTGTATATTTAAAACATCTGTGTATTTTAGATAAAAATATTAATATGATTTTTGACAAACTAATTAACCACCTAAAACTCGATAAACAGGAATTTATTTTCCAGTTCAATTCCCATCCCAATTACCCATCTGCACTGGCATTCAGTGATACTCTTAACTTTATGGGGGTAAAAAATGATGCTTATGAACTTGACAAAGAATATTGGGATGAACTTCCGGAAGAGTTTATTGCTATTGTGGAAAACTCATTTTCATTGGTGAAAAAGTCAGGAAGCAATTATTCAGTATATTCAGAAAAAGCTAAGACTTTCGGTAAGGAAGAACTTTATAATAAATCAACAGATTTCGTATTGCTGTTCGAGAAAACGGAAAATGCAGAAAACAAACTGGCCTTCAATTTCAAACCGGTTCTTTATATCATTTTTGCGGCTGTTATAGCTTATTCTTTTCTTAGTCAATCTATTTACGAAGCTATATTCAATATTCTTTCATTAGCAGGAGTTTATATTTCCCTGGAAATTTTCAACCAGAAATTCGGGAATACCTCTACTGTTATCGGAAGTATATGTGGAGGCGGAGGCACTGCAGCAAGTCAGACTGCCAACTCATGTGATAAGATTATCAAACAGGACAAAACCAGTATTCTGGGATTAAAATTTGCAGACTTCTCTCTGATTTATTTTGCTGGACTTGCTATATTAGGATTGTTCTTACCAGCTACAGCTTATATTGTAAAAGGTTTTACATTCGTTTCTGTACTCGCCATCGGATATTCTCTGTACATCCAGGCATTTGTAGAAAAAACATTTTGTAGAGTATGTCTTTTGATTATTTCAATTCTTGTAGGACAAATTGTAATAAGCAGCTTATTTTTTGAGAATCTTTCTTTCAGCGTTGGTGCACTTTTACTGACTGTCATTCTTTGGGCTCTGGTATTTTCTGCAGTTATTTATTTCAACACGCTACTTGAGCAAAAAGAAACACTTCAAAAATCAAATGCGAAAAATCTTCGCTTCAAAAGAAATTATGAGCTTTTCAAAAATCAGATGGAGCAAAATCCAAAAATAGAATTCCAGGATACTGAAACTTTTGCTGTTGGAAAAAGAGATGCCAAGCTTCGTATTTCTATCGTTTCCAATCCATACTGTGGTTTCTGTAAAGATGCACATAAGCTTGTTGAAGGTCTTCTGGAAAAATATCCTGAGCATATTTCATTACAGATGAGATTCAATTACAGCCCGGACAGAGCTCCTGAAAATTACACTCAGCTTATCTCAGATTTAACTCATATCTATCATAACAAACCCGAAAAAGAATTTTTACATGCTGTAGAAGAATGGTTTGAAACGAAAGATGAAAGCAAAATCAATGCACTATCCGGAGGAAACGTAAATTCAGAAAATCTGAATCCATTGGTAGAGATGTCCATAGAAAATAGTAACGCAGGATTAAGCTTTACTCCTATCTTCATCATCAATGGATATCAGTTTCCTGACAAGTACGATCGTGAAGATATTTTATTCTTTATTGATGAATTAATAGAAGATGATGAGATCTAGTAAATAAATCTCATTCATTTAAAAATTTCACTATCTTAGGAAAAACAAAATAACCATCTGAAAAGATGTAAAAGAGTAGAAAAACGGTGATTAATGGGACTATTTCCTGTTTACCATTTCATTGAATTATAATTGAATTAAAGCAAAAATGTCGTCATTTATTGACGGCATTTTATAATGAGTAGTAGTTTTGAAAAAAAAGTTTCCTTTTTACAAGCAACCAGATACCAAAGACTGTGGGCCTACATGCCTCAGAATTGTCAGTAAGTATTATGGTAAAAGTATATCCCTGCAGCAGATTCGTAACCTTTCCGAAACAACACGTGAAGGAAGCAGCCTTCTTGGCCTGAGCGATGCCGCCGAAAATCTTGGGTTCCGCTCAATGGGAGTCCAGATTGATTTTAATACCCTCAAGGAAGAAGTTCCTTTTCCATGTGTAGCACACTGGAATAAAAACCATTTTGTTGTTGTATACAAAATCGACAAAAACAACAAAGTTTATATTTCAGATCCCAGCTATGGACTGATTACTTATACCAAAGAAGAATTCATCAAGTCCTGGATTGGAGAAAATGCCAACGAAAATACAGAAGAAGGAATTGTTCTGATTCTTGAAACAACGCCGGCATTCTTCCAGACAGAGTTTGACGCTGAAGAGAGTAAGGCAAGCTTTACCTTCTTATCCAAATATCTTCTCAAGTATAAAACACTTGTGATACAATTAGCCATCGGGTTATTGGGAGGAAGTTTACTTTCCCTGATATTCCCTTTTCTTACCCAAAGTATCGTAGACGTCGGGATTCAGAATCAGGATATTAATTTTATCTATGTAGTTTTACTTGCTCAGATCATGCTATTTCTGGGAAGAATGGGAATTGAGACCATCCGAAGCTGGATCCTTCTTCACCTTTCTGCAAGAATCAACATTTCGATCATCTCCGATTTCTTTATCAAATTGATGAAACTTCCGATAAGTTTCTTTGATACCAGAATGACAGGAGATATCATGCAAAGAATTAATGACCACCACAGAATTGAGCAGCTTCTTACAAGCTCTTCACTGAATACATTATTCTCATTGGTCAACCTTATTATTTTCAGTATTGTATTATTATTTTATGACTACAGGCTTTTCATCGTCTATCTTGTAGGAGCCGTATTATATATTGGCTGGATCAGTTTTTTCTTAAAAAAGAGAAAAGAGCTTGATTATAAAAGATTCTCTCAGGTATCTCAGGAACAGAGTAAAGTCATTGAGCTTATCAACGGTATGCAGGAAATCAAAATGCATAATGCCGAGAAGCAAAAACGATGGGACTGGGAATTTCTTCAGGTAAAACTGTTTAAGATCAGAATAAAATCTCTTTCATTGGAACAATGGCAGTCTGTTGGAGGAAACTTCATCAATCAGATGAAAGATATTCTGGTGAGTTTCCTTTCTGCAAAACTTGTTTTAAGTGGAAATCTTACTTTGGGGATGATGCTTTCTGTTCAGTACATTATTGGGCAGCTAAACAGCCCGCTTCTTCAGCTTATCGACTTTATCAAGCAGACTCAGGATGCTAAGATTTCGCTTGAAAGATTAGGAGAAATCCATGATAAAGATGATGAAGAAGATAAAAATGAACAGTATGTCACAGATGTTCCGAAGCAAGATATCGAAATCAAAGATATGTCATTCAGGTATATCGGTTCTGACGTTCCGGTTTTTGAAAACCTGAACCTTACGATTCCTTATCAGCAGACCACAGCTATTGTAGGAGCCAGCGGAAGCGGAAAAACCACTTTATTGAAACTGTTGATGAAATTCTATGATCCGGACCAGGGTGAAATCAGAATCGGAAATACCAATATGAAAAATATTTCTCCGAGATACTGGAGAGATCATTGTGGAGTTGTAATGCAGGAAGGATATGTATTCAATGATACCATCGCCAATAATATTGCGGTAGGTGAAGATCATATAGATAAACAAAAACTGAGACGTGCTGTAGAAATAGCCAACATCAAAGATTTTATTGAAAGCCTTCCTTTAAGTTATAATACTAAGATCGGAAATGAAGGAGTTGGTGTCAGCGGTGGTCAGAAACAGAGACTTTTCATTGCAAGAGCTGTTTACAAATCTCCTGAATATATTTTATTTGATGAAGCTACCTCTGCACTGGATGCCAATAATGAGAAAGTGATTATGGAAAATCTTGAACAGTTCTTTAAAGGTAAAACAGCAGTGGTGATTGCCCACAGACTTTCAACGGTAAGACATGCTGATAAAATCATTGTACTGGATCAGGGAAAAGTAGTTGAAGAAGGAAGCCATGCCGACCTGGTAGATTTAAGAGGGGAATATTACAGACTTGTAAGAAATCAGCTTGAATTAGGCAGCTAATGGTATTTAGTAGAATTCGAAAAGCTTAAATTAAAGACTAATATTAATAATGAAAAATCTAAAATACCTACCTGATGCAAATACTTCAGCACCGGAATGGGTATGATGGAAACTTTCCATTTATTTAAATTATATTCTCCCTGAAATATTGGAGAAATTTTACCTTAGAACAATGAAAGAAGACGTTTTAGACAATATTGAACTTCGCTCAGAGAGCGTACAGGATATTCTGACCCAGCCACCCCACTGGATGATCCGATGGGGAAATACTGTGATATTTGTGATCCTCCTGTTGATCCTCTTTATGAGCTACATTATAAAATATCCGGAATTTGTACCGGCTCCTATTATTGTAACTTCTCAGAACCCTCCTGAGAAAATAGAAGCACGAACCAGCTCCAAAATTGAAAAAATATTCATAAAAGACCATCAGGAAGTTAAAAAGAATGATGTTCTGATGGTGATGCAATCTGCAGCTAACTATAAAGATATTTTAGAGCTTAAAAAACTGGTAGACTCTATCACCCCTGATAAATTGTATACCTTCCCTATTGCTGAGGCTTCAAGATTTAAGCTGGGTGAATTGCAGGGTGAATATAACAGTTTCGCAAAAGCATTTCAGGATGAAGCGCTTTTCACAAGACTGCAGCCTTATGCTCCTGAAAACCTGGCTGCCAATCAAAGCATTTCAGAATATAAAATAAGAATTGCTACTTTGAAACAGCAGAAAAACCTGGAATCTATAAAATATGATCTGACAAAGAAAAACTTCAACAGATCTCAGGAATTATTCAACCAGGGGGTTATTTCAGCCATGGAACTTGAAAACGAAAAGATCAAATATCTTCAGGCGCAGCAAAACCTTGAGAATATTAAAATCTCCATATCCCAAATGGATGAAGGAATTTCCAATCTGAATAAGACCAAAAGCGGAACTGCCATTAATACAGAAAAAGACAGAATTACATACTCTTCACAAACTCTACAACTTCTTGAACAGCTGCGAAAATCTCTAAAACAGTGGGAACTGAACTATCTTGTGATCTCATCCACTGATGGTGTTGCCAGTTTCCAGCAGTTCTTTGGCGAGAACCAGTTTGTAAAGGTAGGTGAACCCATCCTTTCTATTCTTCCTAGAAATAAAGAACAATTAGTGGGCAGAATGTCTGTTCCTACAACGAATTCAGGAAAAATAACACCAGGCGAGAAAGTATTGATTAAATTAGATAACTACCGATTCCAGGAATACGGTATCATCGAAGGAAAGGTACAGAACATCTCTCTGATTCCTGATGATAAAGGAAATTATTATGTAGATGTAATTTTACCAAAAGGATTAAAAACAAGCTACAACAAAACGCTTACATTCGATAAAGAGCTTAGAGGCAGCGCAGAAATTGTAACACAGGATCTGCGTTTGATTGAAAGATTCTTCTATCAGATCAGAAAGCTGCTTGGATATCAGGTTTAATAAGCTTTATTAAAAATTAACCCCGTTTTACAAATTGTAAAACGGGGTTTTTATTATTTATTTTTAAAATTCCGAGTCATCTGATAATGTTTTGCAGAAGTTCAATCAATCTCATTCGTTTAAATTGCCTGTTACAGCCACAAACTACCTAAGTAAAGGGTTTTGTTGCAAAAAATATGATCATTCAAAAAAAGGCAAGAAAACGACGAATATGAGGACAATCATAGCATTAGTTGATCATGAAAATTAAACGAACATTATAATGAAGCAGAAAAAGTATGATTATTCCCTTAATATTCCATCAGAAGAATGAAATCGTGAAAAAGTAAAATTCATGTGAAAGAATTAAAAGATAAAGGAACAACTCTTTTAAAAGTAAAAACCGCAATCATTAAATCAATGATTGCGGTTTATTGTAGCGAAGACGGGAATTGAACCCGTGACCTCAGGGTTATGAATCCTGCGCTCTAACCAACTGAGCTACCTCGCCGTTTTGGTGGTGCAAATATAGAAAATATTTCTTTACCTCCAAAATTATTTTACCTTAAAATATTCTAAAACATCTCCAACATGATCTGGTTTGCTGATTATCTTATTGTTAGCATCCAAAATAAAATACGTCGGAGTTGCATGAATATTGTACAAATCTGTGTAAGTACTGTTCCATCCTCTCAATTCTGAATCATTCACCCAAGGAAATGCAGCAATTTTTTGGGTATATGAATTCTTATCTACATCTAAAGACAGCCCTACAATCTGAATATTTTTTGATTTCAGATCATTGTATTTTTCCAAAAGTTTCGGAAGTTCACTTTCACAGTGTGAACATGTGGATGACCAGAAGACAACAACCTTTTTATCTGCTTTAATATCGTGTAATGATTTTGCAGTGGTATTAACAGGTGACTGGAACTTATAATTAGGGAAAACTGCTCCCATTTCAATGTTGGCGTTCGATTTTAATGTAGAAGCAAGCCTGTCAGTGATGGTACATTTAAGATTTTTGGCAAGAGACAGATATTTGCTCTTGTATTCATCCATCTGATAGACATCAAAAATATCAATCAATTCAGACAAAACAGTCTGCCCTCTTGGCGTTTCTACTTTTAGACGGTCTAACAACTTATCCACAGAAGCCGTAACATTGGTATTCCCTCCTGAATTCAGATAAGCTACCAATACAGGTCTCAATAATGATGAGCTTTCCAGCATATCATTTGATTTGTCCAGAAAGTTGATTATTTCTTCCTGATCTACTTTTTTCACGGAATCGGGTGAGTTGGAAAGAAACTTGCTGTAATTCGTATTATAATAAGTAATAAACGGGTGTTGTGTAGCATCAATAGAACTTGAAGTACCAGAAAGTCTGTCAATTTCTGCTTTCAGAGCTTTTCCAAAATCCGTATTGTCTTTGTAATATTCTTTGATCTGTGCCAAAGCGGGCAAAATAAGTTCTTTTTTTTGTGAGCCTTCCTGTTGTTTACTCATCAGATTATTGGCTTCATCCAGATAAGCAACATCCTTTACTTTATTGTTCTGAATATCCAGTTTAAAGTTGACATCTTTATTTTCAGAAATAAAGCTTACGGTATTATTAGAACCCGGAAAATAAACTTTCATCATCCCCATATAATGGCTTGGATATTTAAAAGTCCATATACTATTCTTACTTTGTTCTTTAGTAACAATAATATCTTTTGATCCGTTTAAGGTATATAGAATAGCATCCTTATCTTTAAAGTCTGCCGGAGTCTGAATTGTAACAGTAAATTGAGCCTGCAAAGCCAATGCAGCCAAAACCGCTGATAGCGTATAAATCTTTTTCATAAAGTAAAAATAAAAAAACTCCCCGACTAATCAGAGAGTTTAATATTATTTTAATAAAATTTTATGCTTTTACGCTCTTGTACTTTTTTGTAAAGTAAACAATAAATCCTATTGCTACGATACCCAGTACATATACATACATATCAATTGGTGAGGCAGGTGACCCAGTACCGTTTCCTCCGTTACCTCCTCCTCCCGGGATTGCTGGTTGTGGTGGAGCGGCATTTGCCAGAGATATAGCAAACAGGAAAAATGCCAAGACTAGTTTATTAATAGTTTTCATGTGGTTTATTTTAAGATTTTAGTGTTAACAGTTTCTCCCTTATCAGAAACGATTTTTACAACATATGAATTTTTAACTGAGCCATCTAGCTCGATTACAAAATCTCTGGATGTTTCAACCGCTTTCTTAGAGATTACCAGTTTACCGCTCATATCATAAACTTGAATGTCCGCTTTTTTCCATTTTGGATCGAATCTAACAATGTAATTTGTAATAGACGGATCATAAACAACAAGTGTTCTTGAAACACCAGGAGCTGTTTTATCCACACCTAAAGTAATATTACTTGGTTCACCATAGTACAAGTTAGCTTCTTCATTTGTTACCGCTACAACATCTCCCTGTTTAGCCTGTACCAAATTTCCATTTTCTGCCTGATAGTAGAAACCAATTCCTGAAGATAACTGGTGTGTACCAGCAGGAATAAGTTCTGCATTTTCTCTGATCTCAAACTTATAAGATTTAACCTGGTCAAGTTTATAGTTAACTAACTTAACATTTTTACCTTGGAAGTTATTCTCATTAGCTTCGTTAATATATAACCAATAGTTAGTATAATTATTATCATACCCACCATTCAGTGCTTCTTCGTAAGTACCAATGATTCTAGTACCCGCTGAACTTTGAACTGTTGTAGCTGTAGAAACCTGGTGTCCTGTTGTAAATGATGGAGAAACCACATAATATGTTCTGGAAATCTCATTACCATTAGCATCAAGACCAATTACCCCAAGCTGTTTCACTGTACTGTTTGTACCCTTACCAGCCATTTTAGCTGCATTTACACCATTTGGAGTACCTGCTGTTCTTGCGGTTGATTTGAATCTTCTCAGTGTATTAAAGTCTAAAGTCTGAGCTGTATTGTCTCTTAACTTTATTTTAAACGACTGCATAGGTTTGATAACCATTTTATCTAAGTTCACATCTCCAACTGCCGGAGCTACTCCGTCACCTGTAGCCACATAAGTAACAACCTGTGCTCCTGTAGCATAAGTAGAACCTCCAGGAAGTGTAACAACAGTACCCGGATTATATTCAATACCCCAGATATTTTTTACTGCATTTCCGTCTGATCCTGTAACACTTTCAGTATATCCGATATTAGATAAATCTAAGTTGGTAAGGAAAGGATTACCGAATTGATAGAAGTTTTGGCCGAATGTTCCGGACCATGGCGTTGTAGTAAATTCAAAGGAATCATCAAGATAAGTGTTATACTTTTCATTGTAAGAATTCACAGCATTACCTCCAGCTCCGAATACAACATTAGAAGGTCCCACGTTAGATTTCCCGGCATTCTGTAATGATACAGCTCCAGCTAACGGAGCATATGGTTTTCCATTAATATTGAAAACCGTTCCTGTTGCAGGTGTGCTTGGATTCCAGTCATTGTTGGACACTTTCAGCATATAATATCCCGGACCGTCAGTAGTAGTAGATGCTAAATTTGTAAAATGTGCAGAAACTGCATTGGCATTATCCCACTTTAGAATTGGATTGCTGTATCTTCCAGTATTGAAAGTCTTACCAACTTCAGTAGATAAAGAACTTAAAGCCTTACCAGAGAAAGGTAAAGCGACTTGCTGGAAATAATTACCACTTCCATTACTTGTAGTTCGGTATTCTTTGGTTACAATACCTGTAATGTTGGACTGGGATAGTCCATCGATGTACAGCTGGCCATACGTGGAAGTAGCAAAAGAAGCAGGGGTATTAAGTCTTAAGATGATATTTCCGCCATCCGTCTTATCAGCACCGCTGGCATCAATTGTTTTTAAGAGATCCGTACCAGATCCTACAACCATGATATTTCCATGCACGTCCAAAAGGCCATTACCCTTTGTTTGTACACCTCCACCGCTATAAACTAGGGTGCCTTCGCTCACATACATATTAGCATTAGTGTCAACATGACATAGTATCTGCGCCTGAACAGAGTAACTAATTGCTAAAAGACCTATAGCAAATAAACTTTTTCTCATTGTATAAATTATTTGTGTGTTAATACAATCTTCACCCGCAAAGGTATTATTATTTTTCTTAAAAAAAAAATTTTTTATCTATTAATCAAAACATTATCTTCAGTTAAGATGATATCTTTCTCCTCTCCTATTGAAAACATATAGTCTTCTAGAACTTTTTCGGTAGTCCCTCTAAGGCCTCTTGCACCGAGTCCTTTTTCGATAGTTTCCTCTACTATTTTTTCAATAGCTCCGTCTGTAATAACCAAATTTGTGCCATCCATTTTAAAAAGTTCCACAAATTGATTCACGATAGAGTTTTTAGGTTCCTTCATGATTCTTACCAGCGTTTCTTTTGTGAGTTTATCGAGGTAAGTGATGATTGGAAATCTTCCTAAAAGTTCCGGAATTAAACCGAAAGTACGAAGATCAATTGCATTAATATTTGTTAATATATATTCGTCTTCGTCTGTTTTATTTATTTTTTCGGAGCTGAAGCCGATTGCCTGCTTGTTCATTCTTCTTTCGATGATTTCTTTGATCCCATCAAAAGCTCCTCCCGCAATAAATAAAATGTTTTGAGTGTTGACCTGGATATATTTCTGATCCGGGTGTTTTCTTCCTCCTTGTGGCGGAACATTCACAATACTTCCTTCCAGCAGCTTTAATAATCCCTGCTGTACACCTTCTCCTGAAACGTCTCTTGTAATACTTGGATTATCTGATTTTCTGGCAATCTTGTCGATTTCATCAATAAAAACAATTCCTTTTTCAGCCTTTTCCACATCGTAATCTGCCACCATCAGAAGTCTAGAAAGAATGCTTTCAACGTCTTCTCCTACATATCCTGCCTCAGTTAAAATAGTAGCATCCACGATACAGAAAGGAACATTCAGTTCTCTGGCTATTGTTTTTGCCAAAAGGGTTTTACCAGTTCCGGTTTCCCCGATCATGATAATGTTTGACTTTTCAAGCTCTACTTCTCTGTTTTCGTCCTGAGCGTGAAGCAATCTTTTATAATGGTTATACACAGCAATGGAAAGCTGCTTTTTTGCCTGATCCTGTCCGATCACATACTGATCAAGGAATTCTTTGATCTCTTTGGGCTTTTTAAGCTCTTCCATACTATCAGCAGGTGAATATCCTGTTTTTGATGCACCATCTTTTACGATAGCATGCGCCTGCTCTATACAATTTTCACAAATAAAACCATTCTGGCCAGAAATCAGCATCTGTACTTCATTTCTTTTTCTGCCACAGAAAGAACATTGGTTGGAATTCATATGATATAATATATATGTATATGTTAAAGAAAATCGTAAAAAATTACTTTTTTACGATTTTCTGGTTGTTAAGAATTAATAATTGAGTGTTGAATCTCTGTATATTCTTCGTTCGTTAATTTTAATCTTTCATTTCTGAAATTCATGTCTTCCATCTTATTTAAAGGAATCAGATGGATGTGTGCATGAGGAACTTCAAGTCCTACCACTGCTACTCCTACTCTTACACATGGAACTGCAGTTTTGATCTTCTTGGCTACCTCTTGGGCAAATCCCCAAAGGTTTTTGTATTCTTCACTTTCAAGATCAAAAATCAAATCCACTTCTTTTTTGGGTACTACTAAAGTATGTCCCTTCACCAAAGGCATTGCGTCTAAGAATGCAATAAAGTTTTCATTTTCTGCAATCTTATAAGAGGGAATTTCGCCATTAATGATTTTTGTGAATATAGTGCTCATTTTATCGGAAGTTTGGGTTAGATATTTAGAAGTTCAGAAATAGAAAGGAATATCAGACTATAAAGAGATGTCTAATACTTCAAAAGACAGTTTGTTTCCGTTGGGTAAAGTAATTTCAGCAATTTCGCCAATAGCTTTTCCTAACAAACCTTTTGCGATAGGAGTGTTCACAGAAATCTTTCCTGTCTTCAGGTCGCTTTCGTTATCCGGTACCAATGTAAATACCTGTTCCTGCTTGGTAGCATTATTTTTAAGTTTCACTGTTGTTAAGATTGAAACTTTTGAAGTATCTAATTGGCTTTCGTCTATAATTTTAGAGGTAGAGATTACATCTTTCAGCTTGGAAATTCTCATTTCAAGCATCCCCTGAGCCTCTTTAGCCGCATCGTATTCTGCATTTTCCGATAAATCTCCTTTATCTCTTGCTTCTGCGATCTGCTGAGTAATTTTTGGTCTCTCCACAGTTTCCAACTGTTCCAGCTCAGCTTTCATTTTCTCTAGGCCCTCCTTAGTAACATAGCTTGCCATAATTTTCAAAATTTAGTTTTAGTATAAAAAAATAATCCGACATTTGCCGGACAATGTTTTCGTGTTGTAATCGTTTAATTTTTACAAATATATAAAAATTTAAATTGAAATGAAAAAAACTTTTTCAATCTTATCCATTTTCATTCTATTGATTTTCAGTAATTTAACCATAAACTCTTGTGGAAGCAGAGAAGATACGGTGAACTGTTTCCCCAATGTTCCCATCAATGTATCGCTTAATTTAAACCTTCCTGCTTACTATGTTTTGAACAATATCAACGGCTGGATTTATGTGAACGAGCAGCAGTCGGGAACCAGAGGATTGATTATTGTACGAACAGCCAACGGATTTAAAGTGTACGACAGAAATGCCCCGCATATATGTCCTGGTAACAATACAACTCTTGAGGTAAAAGATAATATTGCCATTGTATGTCCTGAAGATAATACCAGATGGATTTTAAGTACGGGGCAGCCGGAATCAGGCGCAAAAACTTCCCTGCCGCCTAAAACTTATCCTTACAATTACGACGCTGCAAGTAAAATTTTAAATGTTTATTATTAAAAACACAAAATGAAGATCGTTATACAAAGAGTCTCCGAAGCCAGTGTAAAAGTGGACGGAAAAATTGTTGGAGAAATCGGGAAAGGACTTATGCTGCTGACAGGTATCGATGAAAATGATGAAAAGACGGATGCGGACTGGCTTGTACAGAAGGTTTTAAACCTGAGAATCTTTGGAGATGAAGATGACAAGTTAAATCTTTCTGTAAAAGATATTTCAGGAGAAATCCTTTGCATCAGTCAGTTTACATTGATTGCAGATTATAAAAAAGGCAACAGGCCTTCTTTCATAAAGGCAGCAAAACCGGATAAAGCTATACCGCTTTTTGATTATTTTAAAGAAGAAATAGCCAAATCGGGATTAAAAACAGAAAGCGGAATTTTCGGAGCAGATATGAAAGTTTCCCTGGTCAATGACGGACCGGTTACCATTGTGATGGATTCTATCACCAAAAGCTAAGCAGAGAAAAACAAATGTGTAAAATACACTCGGTACGCTTCAATTTATGAAGCGTATTTTTTTTGATATACGGGTATTAAATAATCTTTTTTAAACGTGACAGGATTTGAAAACCTGTCACGTTTATTTTCGTAAGTAAAGAAATCCTTTACACAAAAGGAAAGAATGAAAATTTTAAAATTAAATTCACAAAAATGTGATTTGTTTTTATTTTATTGTTATTTTTGATGTAAATCAAAACTGATTCACAACCATTTAACAAAATTATATGAAAACAAAAATCAATCTTTTCGCATTTTTTGCGTTCTGTTCTACATTGTCTTTCGGACAGAACAGCCAGCCCAAAATGGCTAACGATCACAATTCAATTATTTACGTCTGCTTTTCAAAAGGCATCAATTCTGAAAAAACGGCTTTCAGCAGAAATGCTGACCTGGAAAGATTTTCAAGAGAAAACCACATTTCATTTAAGTATGATCTGGATTTTACGGACAGCAAACTCGATGAGATGACCAGAAGCAGCAAAGCCATCGGTAATTCCGGGGAGTCTGTGGAAAAGCTGAAAAGAATTTATAAGGCTGACATTCCCCTTCAAAACAAAGAAGCTTCAGAAAAAATCATCCACACTCTTGAAAAATTTCCTGAGATAGAATATGTATCTGTAATGAGTGCCGAGCCTATCGAACCACCTTTGGTAAATGCTTTTGTAGCCACTCCTGATCTGGAAAGCCTGCAGACCTATCTGAATGACAATCCGGGAATCAACGCCAAATATGCATGGTCAAGAGGAATCACAGGACAAAATATCCGTGTGCGTGATGTAGAATATGGTTTCTATAAAACTCATGAAATGCTGTCTAACCAAAACTCTATACAACTTGAACCCGGCTATTCTCCGAATGCTGGATTGGCTAATAACAATTACCGCGACCATGGAACTGCTGTAGTAAGTATTTTAGGTTCTATAAAAGACAATATAGGGCTTACAGGAGCTGCTTACAGTGCTTCTGAAATAAAAGGATATATGGAATGGACGACGGTGGGATACAACCGAGCTTCTGCGGTGAGCAGATCTATCAATGCATCTCAGGCCGGAGATATTATATTATACGAAATGCAGACTGGTGGAAAAGACGGTCAGTATTGTCCTGCGGAATATGATAAAGTAATCTGGGATCTTACAAAAGCTGCTACTGATTCAGGAATTATTATCATTGCAGCGGCCGGTAATGGAAATCAGAATCTTGATGACCCGTTTTATGCGACCTACCTTGCAAGAGGAAACAGTGGAGCTATTATTGTAGGGGCCGGATCTCCTAACACTACCCATTCAAAATTAAGCTTCAGTACTTTTGGAAACAGAGTGGATGTTCAGGGTTGGGGAAGCAGTGTGATGGCAGCAGGGTATGGATCTTATGCGAAATATGACAATGATAACAACAGAACTTATAATTATTTCAGCGGTACAAGTTCTGCAACACCGGTGGTTTCATCTGCAGCTATTTTGATCCAGTCTTTCTATCGTCAGACTACAGGTCAGTATTTAACACCTTCAGCAATGAAAAACCTATTAATTTCAACGGGGATTCCTCAGGGAGGAACTGTGACTGGCCAAAAGATTGGTCCTCTTCCTAATGTGAAGAATGCTATCCTTCAGTTAGAAAGTAATTTTGCAGCACCTGTTAAGACTTTACCTTCATTGGAAGTTAAAATTTATCCCAATCCATCAAGCAGTTTCATTGCCATTACAAGCAGTGAAAATAAAAAGCTGGATGTAGAGATTATTAATCTTCAGGGGCGTACGGTGCTTAAAAATTCTGTTGTACCCAATGAAAAAATTGATATTTCACAACTTCCAACAGGGCAGTACATCATCAATATTTATGAGGGCCAGAGAAGAGTTGTTGAAAAATTAACCAAACTCTAAATACAAGATTTTTTATACATTTTACTTCAAACCCTCTTTCAGTAAACTGAAAGAGGGTTTTTGCTATCAAATTATATTGATTTTATTTTGCAGGAACGCTGCTGAAATTAAGCGCTACCTTGATATTCATATCTGAAGAAGTCTGATTCTTCAATTCATAAACGGTTCTTACCGTTAATCCTGAGCTTTTTACAATTTCATCCAGGAATCCGGTATCATTAAGATCCAGATTTAAACTGGAAGAATTGGTCGAGATATTAGAGCGTGAAGCAATCAATCTCTCCCCCGTTCCGTTGGATGAAACGTATATTTTTACGGTTTTGAATGCGCTCAGATTTCCCCCTGAAGGAGACGCCACGGAGATTTTTGCATCTGAAATTCTTACATCTTTAATCTTCGCATTGTTATTTCCTCCGAACCATGTCTGTACATTGGTAGCTGTTGCAGTGGAAGAAACTTCTTTGTCTGCAGGAACTCCCGTAGACACCAAAACATTTGTTGTGTAGGGAAATGTATTCTGAACCAGCGACTGTACGGTTCCGCAACTTACGAGTACAGCTGAGGCGGCCATTGCTGTTAGAACTATATTTTTCATAATTTTAAATTTTAAACTTAAAGATTTAGTTTGCAGAAATTGTACCAAATTGATTCGGTATTATTCCACGGTTACTGTGAAACTTCCTTTGGTATTTCCCGAAGCCATGTTACTTTTTCCGATAATTAACCATACTTCGCCATTTCCGGGTGTATCATAAGTAATTTCTCTTCCAAAAGGTCCGTCATAGTTCCCGTTGGGAAGTCTGATTTGATTGAAACGGATATTGAAATCTTTCTCTTTTGTTGATATTTTCGCTTTGATATTGGGACGGTCGTACCGGGTCAGTTTTAAAATCAAATCCTGATCGTCTTTTGTAAATTCTTCTCCAATGGTAAAAGGTAACTGATTGGCGTCTGCAGTTCTTATAATCTGGCCGTCTTTTTCATCTCTCATTACGCCTTTGCGCAATACTTCTTTAGTGGCCGGAGCATTGTTAATAATTGAATCTTTTTTCCTTAATGCTACAGAATCTTTTTTTACCACAGAGTCCGGCATTTCTGTTACCACTGTAGAGTCCTTCTCCGGAACGTTTGTCACAGCAGGTTCTTTTTTACAGGCAACAATAATCAAAGGAATTAACAATAAGCTTTTTTTCATAATAATTAATTTTAAGAATGGATCAACATGTATGATGCTGCGCTCATTGAAATGCTAAAATTGTTCCAATCCGTTGAATGTTTTATTTTCCGGTTGTAATTCTTTTTCATCATTTGTTCCTGCCCATTAAATGTAAAGTACATCAAGTTGAGCATTATTCCCATCAAAAGAGTAACACCCCATGTTTTGGTATATTCCATGGGATAGATAAATCTCACCACAATATCCGAGAACAGACCAAAGGGATTATTGAGAACATCCCAGCTATTCCATCTCAAAAACCGGCCGAGATAGACTCCGAAGCTGCTCATGAAAAGAAAGAGGACAACGACCCCGCTGATGATAGTTCTACTCATATAATCAGAAAGTCTTTTTTCAATATCATTAAGACTTATAAAACCACTGATCAGCCCTGTCCAGGCATAGGAAAGAATCACAATGAGGTCATACCAGATCGGTATCTCATTCCTTACTCTGAGGTGAAAAAGATCTGTAAGAATGTAGGGAGAATTGGGAAAGAACAATATCCAGACTATTATAATAAAGATCAGTGAAGTTTTGCTTTTGATACTAAAGGCAAGAATAAAAGAACTTAGTAATAAAGGAATCCATGCCAGAAAAAGATTCCAGTTGAGAAACAAAAACACTTTTGTATCGCTGATATAATATCTGAAAGCTGAAAGGCTGAAACAGAATAGGGTCATCAGTATTAACAATACATTAATTTTAAATCTTGAGGATTCCATTACATTTTTCATGATATTTTATTTGATGGTCTGATAATATAAGATCCTGGAAAGGAATGTTTTGAATGTTTCGTTTTTCACTTTATCCTGTACGGTCTTTTTAAGTTTCTGGTCATTTTTTTCATCCGCATATTTCAGCAGTGCTTTTTCACTGAAGTTGATAGACGTTACATGATAGTTGACCGCAAAATCCTTTCGTTTCATATTCTGAGAAGTAATAAAACCACCCCAGTTGAAGTAACTGCACACAAGGACAGTTCCATAAAAATACCAGATCATTGTATTAACAAGGAAAATATTTCTTTTTTGCTTTTGAATTTTAATAAAAGTCAACGCCAGACCAACTAATGATAACAGCAGGAAACCAAATACACCAAGTCTTTTATAGGTAAATCCATAACTAATAATATACTCATAGTTTTTAAGGGCAGCGGAAACCACAAGAACAGCATTGAGGAAAATCCATATTTTGGCTAATAATTTCAGTGAACCTGCTTTTGGATCAAAATTAAATCCGGATTTAAAGTAGAACATGATCACCAGAATTGCCATTATAATAGACATGATTACAGCATTCACCCTTTCATGGGTTTCTTCGGAAAGCTGAACCGGTGTTTTTAAGGCTTCATAAAATTGTTCATAATTATAGGTAATAATAAAGAACACCAATAAGACATTCAATAAGACAAAAGAGATTACTCCACTCATTCTTTCTGTATCAAGATCAAGAAAAGAATAAGTAGCCTTGGGAATTCTGGAATCTTTACTAAACTCATTATCCAGGACATGATTGTTTTTGTAGATGAGCTTTTCCACCGCATAGTTCCAGTAATTAAAGGCGATAAAAAACCCTAAAACCGAGAGACAGAATACCTACCAGATATTAAGATCCAGCTCATAATCTGTAAAAAGAGCAGCAAAATGATCACTTCCTGCAGAGTAAATTCCAAAGAAAACAGAAACCAGCACCAGCGGGATCAAGATGAAAGCGAATGTCTTTTGCCATAATCCTGGAATATTCTTCTTAGGCAGCCATTCATCAAAGCTGAAAAAACGGCAGAATGAAGTACAGCAGTTTACGATAAAAACCGGAATTAAAAAGAGAATCTTCAACCTCTTGTTCTTCGATTTATATCCCAGCAAAAGCAGCGAGCTTACCACCGCAATAAAGGATGGAAAATCTCCGAACCAGGCAAATGCAATACTGGACAGGATACTTGTTCCAAAAAGTGCATACAATGTTCTTGTTTTATTTTTTTCCGGTGTTCTAAACAGTGTTAATACGGCATAGACAATTCCAAGAATTCCAAGATTCAGCCCAACATCCTGATTATAAAAGACTATGACAAAGAGAAGGGCTGTAAGAAATATATAATGATGTGTTTTCATGAGGTTAATTATTTGAAGATTGAAAATTTAAAGAATTGAAAGATTTAATGTGGCCAGGTATTGAGATTATCAAAAATTAAGAATAGGGTGAGGTAGAGAAAAGTAATAGGAATATTAAGCAGCAATAGAAGAACAGAATTTCCGTTTCTTTTCTTTTCGGAAACATCACTCAGGTATTCCATCAACTCATATAAAGTGATCAACAGGTTCGTTACAGCAGCAATCACAACGTAATAAAACCCGAATATGATCAGAAATTCAGCTCTTGTGATCCAAAATAAAAGCAGCAAAGAGGTACCCAGCAAAAAGGAAATTAAAAATGTTCTTTCTCCCAGCGCACTGAATTTTATTTTTCCCATTATCTTTGGTTTTTAATGAAGAACTACTGTTTCTTTCTGTTGAATAAAGTCTTTCACATGTTCATAATTCTGCCATAGCAATTCTTCAAAGTCCCAATGATGAAAGGTTCTCATATTTTGCCCCTTTTTATAAGCTTTGATATAAATTTTCACATATTCAGGGAGAATAATTGTTCCTAATATGACAGCTGCCAGAAGATGCGCATTGAGTTTACCGTTTCCCAGAAGCAGATACTGCATGGCAATTTCATCTTCGAAGTTGGTTCCACAGCCGGTAATCAGGTGGTGAACATCATGGTTTTCCATCTTTGGGATCATGGAGAAGCCGTGTTTCCTGTAAAATTCTCCCAGTTTTCGGCCCAAGGAATCTTCCTGAAACTCCAATAGCTGTTTTTCATTGAACTGCCACTGTCTTTTTTTCTTTTTGAAATATTTTCTGTATAATTTTTGAGTTTTATCGTATACAAAAAGCAGGAATCGAACGCGTATTTTTTTCATAATAGTATTGATATATTTATGGATATTAATTGAAATACCCCAAGCCTATAACAGCATAAGTAAATGCAATGGGAATATTGGCTGTCAAAATCAGTATGGCTATCATACATTCTTTAAATTTTGATGTATTTATAACACCATAGGTCAAAAACCCCAATATGCATAATAAATTGACTGGCACTCCAAAAACGATTAGCAAATACCCTGCTCCGGCAAACCAGTTATCTTTTGTAATAAGAGCTCCTAAAAGACAAAGAGTTCCAATTGAAAAAAATATTCCGAATACTGCCTTACCCAGGTTTATTATTTCTGAATCTTTCATAAGTATTTAGGATTAATCACAAACCAAATTTTAGCTTCCGGCAAACGGACTTCCGAAAATCCCTACTGCCAACTCAAGCCATATCAATGCTATAGCCAACAAAATGAAAATACATATCATCACTTTCTGACTTTGTTTTATAATTCTGTTTCTGACCAGATTGATGAGAAAAGCGGTTGTAAAAAGCAAAGCTGCTGCAATCAGAAAATCGGATCCTGACCAGTTTACTTCTTTAGACACTAGATTTCCAACCCATGGGATACTGAGTAAAGCCAGTGGAAGGGCATAAATTGCGAGTGTTTTTTGTTTTTGTGTTATCATTTTATTTAATTTAAATTTAAAAAGCACTTTGTGATTCAAAGTTAATTTTCAAAAAAATATAGGACTATCGCCCCAATAATTTTTCCAGTGCATTCAAATGTTCCGTAAAAGCCTGTCTTCCACTTTGGGTAACGCGGTAAGAGGTTTTAGGCTTTTTGCCTACAAATTCTTTTTTCACTTCTATATAACCAGCTTTCTCCAATGCATTGCTGTGGCTTGCCAGATTTCCATCGGTTATTTCGAGCAGGTTTTTCATTTCGGAAAAATCAACCCAGTCGTTAACCATAAGAACGGACATAATACCCAGTCTTACACGGCTTTCGAATTCTTTATTGAGCTGATTTATTTTGATCATTTTACTTTATCTTATCTATTCTGGAACAGTCAAAATCTGACTATCTTTTATTTTCTTTACTTCTCTATCAATTCGGCCTGATGTAATTTTATACCTAAAAAATTAATATTAACTTCCATATGTACACCGCTCCAATACTGATAATAAGAGATAACAACATTATCAACAAAGGCCAATAGCCCATAATAGCATTTTTCTTTTCTGAATAAAACTCAGTTGCGTCTACCAGATTGAGTTTTTTATTTACATGTAAGGCACTTAGCTCTTTCTCTGTTTGAAAAGTTTTTACCTCATTTGTTTGTAAATCCACGAAAAAATATTCGTTTTCAAATGTTTTTCCAAAAACGTAATTACCCAATTCTTCTATTTTAGTCACTTGCGAAACCAATGTCAGCCCACTTCCGGTATTAATGCTCGCTTGTTCAGGCAAATCAATAAATAACAGCTGATGAGCATTTTTCAAAGGAACATACCAGGCATCACCAATTCCAACATCAACTTTCTTATTATTAGACACCATGGACAAACCAATAATTCCAACAATATAAAACGTGTACAAAGCTGCAAAAGGAGCAATTAATGCTAATATTATTTTCCGTCTTCTATTTTCTTTTTTGCTGATAAAATAAGTAAAAGTACCACTTACCACCGCAAAGATAAAACTGAGAACAGCAATCATAAAAAGGTGTATGACTATGACGAAACCAATTCCCATTACTTATACTTCTTATGCATGATCAATCCATACACAATATGCAGGACACCAAAACCAATAGCCCAGAACAGCAATCCCCATCCTAAAAAGAACAAAGAAACAAGTCCCAAAATAATCTCAAGATATCCTAAATACTTTACATCTGTTAATGTATACCGTTCTGCTGCTACCAGAGCCAATCCATAAAAAATAAGCGTAGCCGGAGCAATGAAAACAAAAAGATGATGATAAAGAAGCGCGAGACAAAAGATTCCTCCTGCTACCAAAGGCACTGCAAAGGTAATCAAAAGTCGCTTTGTCGTGGCATCCCAGATTTTCAAACCTTTCTTTTTGCTTTTATGGGCGGTAAAAATATAACCACTAAGTACAGCTACAACCAAAATTGCAATCCCAATCAGAACAAGTTCTTTAACCAAGGCAGGCCCCAGAATATTTCTGTCCCCATCAAAATAACTGATTCCTTCTCTCTGAAAAACAAAATACACATATACAGCTCCAATAATAGCCGTTAAACCTGCAACAACTCCGGATAAACCACTTAGCGAAATAAATCTGGAGGACCGTTCCATCATAGAACGGATATGGGATAAGTCTTCGTGATAGTTTTTTGAATCCATAAAAAGAACTTTGAATTACAAAGTTATAATTTATTTTGAATGTAGCAACTCTTTATTTTAAATTTTGATAATATTTTTTACAGAAAACCTCATCGTTTACTAAAAAAAAGAGAACCCTACTAAAGCAGGATTCTCAATCATATATTAAAATCTGTACGTGTTACAATGGATTCTGAACAATCAATGGGTTGGCATTGATCTCAGCTCTTGGAATCAGGAATTCCCAACGTAAATCTGTATTAGCTACTGTCATTAAGTTATTGGTTACCACAGAAGAATGGTTGGCACCTGTTCTATCTAAACCTTGATTTAGTCTCTTAAGATCCAGGAATCTGAAACCTTCGCCCCAGAATTCCAGTCTTCTGCTGTCAAGAATTTCTGTAATATAAGCAGCACCTGTTGTAGCAGCACCTGCATAAGATGGATTTCTGTTTTTCGCAAATACATTGAAAACGGCTTTAGAACCGGCTTCATTTCCGGATCTTGCTAAAGCTTCCGCTTCAATAAGATACATTTCTGCAGATCTCATGTAAGGGACATCTACTCTACTGTCTGCCTGACTTGCTGCAAGAAATTTCTGGCTTGTATAAGGGAATTTCGAATATGTTGAAGGTAAAGCAAGTGCCGTGTGCGCACCTGACGGATCAAAATTCTTGGTTCTTACATCACTAGATGGAAATGAAAGTAATAATTTACTGTTGATCGCTTTTGGAGCCTGACGAATATTCGTAGAGTTAAAGTTCCTTGACATATATGCTCCAAAATTTGAAAATGTATCTCCCTGATCTGCGACAATGGTTGCTCCCCACATCCACTCTCCGTTGCCTGCCAAATTATTAAAGCCGGCATTATAGGTAGCATTATCCATCAATGGAAATCCAGCACGAGCCGATTGAGCGGCAGTTACCGCTGCGGGATAATTCCCTTGCGTCAATGCAATTCGAGCCTTTAATCCAAAAATAACTTTATCATTAAAATGTGATTTTGTAGCTCTGGAAACCCCAGCCAATCTGCTTGCCGCCTCATCAAGATCCTTATTGATCTGGGTATACACTTCTTCTACTGTATTTCTGGCTAAAGGAATTTCGTTCGCTACTAATCTGATAGGAACACCAAGTTGAGTATTATTAGTACCAGGCACGTACCTTTTACCATAAATCTGAACCAGCATATAATAACAGAAAGCCCTGAATGCATATGCTTCACCAATTGCTGTTTTGATAGTAGCGGCATCAGCTGCAGTAGGTGCAGGAACAGAAGGACCGTTAGCAATAACCATATTTGCATTTCTGATCAATGCATAATAAAACTGGTAAGGATAAAGATCATTGGAGGCATTATCATTTACCTGATCCTGCCATCTTACTGCTGAGACATACCAGCCATTTCCTGTAGACGGAAAGACAAGGTCATCTCCCAGAGCATCCATTATAATCATAATTCCACCCTGACCATTCTGTCCCTGATCACTTTGTCTGTAATACATATCTCTATGCATTCCATTTATTATGGCCATAAGGTTAGCTGAACTTGAATACGCTGCTTCTTCAGAAGCCGCAGTAGTAGGATCTGTTTCCAGATAATCACTTTCACATGAGACCATTCCTGTAAAGACTGAAAGCATAACAGCCCATTTTATATATTGTTTCGCGATATTTTTCATAATTAATTTTTTAAAAAGATACATTAAATCCAATTGTTACCACTCTGGCCGGAGTATATCTGTTTGATGCAGTACCGTTGAATGCCTGAGCAGGTTCCAATCCTTTTCTTGCTGTTTTACTCCACAAATTTTCACCGGACACAAGAATCCTTAATCCTGAAACCCCAAGCTGAGATAAAGTTTCCGGAGTAAAGCTATAGCTTAAAGTTGCTTGTCTGAATGTAAGAAAATCTGAGCTTACCAGCCATCTTGACGAAGCTGCATTTGAACTGGTATATGTTGATGTACTCAAAGCAGGGACATCAGTGATCTGCCCGGGCGTTGTCCATCTGTCGAGAATATCCGTACTTAAAGCTCCACCCTGTGAGTAGCTGGACATCAGAGCAGCATAGTTGGAATCGTACGTTTTTCCTCCTAACTGATAGGTAAACATTGCAGATAATGACCATTGTTTATAGGAAATTGTTGTTCCGAAACTTCCAAACAAATCAGGAATTGCTGTTCCGGAATAGTCATATTTCGCTTTATTGAAATTGGTAGTAACCTTTTCACCGTTCACGGTTCTGATATCAGCAGCTGTTGTATTCGCATAGGCATCAGCTACCAGGAATAATGGAGAACCATCAGCCGGATCTACACCGTACCATTGTCTTAACCAATAATCATATACTGAGTGCCCTACAGAAATCTTTTTAGTTCCGTTAATAATTTCCGTTATCCCGTTGGAAAGTTCTGTAATCTGGTTTTTAAGTGTTGATGCATTGGCATTGATATTCCAAACAAAATTTTGCGTTTTAATAACATCTGCATTAATACTGAATTCAAACCCACGATTATACATTGTCCCCACATTTCTACTGATCGTATTATCAGGAACTCCGGCAGAAACCGGAAGAGGAACCGGGAAAATAAGATCTTCAGTCACTCTGTTATAATATTCTACAGATCCTGTAATTCTATTATTCAAAAATCCGAAATCAACCCCTACATCGGTTTGCTTGTTAGCCTCCCAGGTAATCGAAGGATCTGCCAGAAACCCAAATAAAATTCCGGGTTCCTGAGCATTATTATATCCTAAAGTATAAGTACTTTTATACATATAATAACTGTCTGTTCTGTCATTTCCTACTTCACCATAAGAACCTCTCAACTTTAATTCACTGATAAGATTAGAATTACTTAAGAACTCTTCTCCTTTCAGTCTCCATCCCGCACCGATTGACCAGAATGAATCCCATCTTACATCTTTGGCAAATCTGGATGAACCATCCCAACGGATAGATCCTGAAAGCAGGTATTTTGATTTGTAGTCATAGTTTAATCTTGAAAAGACACCTTCTTTTCTGTAATTGTCTGTACGTGAAGTAAGCGTTGACGGAGTAACAAAGTTAACCAGTTCGTCATTATCATCTACGATCTGGCCTTTTTTATATCCATACAGGTACTCGTACATGAATTTATAATTTTCATGCCCTAAAAGGAATTCAAAATTATGGTCGCCGAATTTTCTTTTATAATTCAGGAGCTGGTTCCAGGTAAAGGTTTGCTCTGTAAAGCTATACTTTTCTGCCGAACCTCCGGGAGCAGCGTCACCAATAATTTTATTTCCGTAGGTACTTCTTCTGTTGTTTCTGATATCATACCCTGCGTTGGTAGACAAAGTAAGATAAGGATCTACTTTGATTTCTGCATAGGCTCTGGAAATAATATAATAATTTTTAGAGAGATCTTTGTTTAATAGTGTTTCCTGAATTACATTTCTTCCAGCCGCTGCATCAGCGCCTCTGGCACTTCCTGCATCATACACAATATTCCCTGCCGCATCATAAAGGGTAGCAAATGTATTAGGATCATGAGCATAGGGGCTATAGATCGGCCCCATCGTTCTTGTCCATCTGTATGGGTTGATATAAGCAGAATTGTTATCCACCCCTTCTACCGAATTGTTTCCATTGGAAGAGACTCCACTGATACTTGTTCCTAATTTCAGCCAGCTTTTAACCTGCGAATCTACTTTTAATCTCGCTGTAAATCTTTCAAAATCAGATTTGATAAGATATCCGGTTTCGTTGGTATATCCTACGGAAGAAAAATATGTTGTAGTATTACTTCCTCCACTGTAATTCAATTCGTAGTTCTGTCTGAATCCTGTATTCATCAAAGGTTTCTGCCAGTCTAAATCTGTATATTTCAATTTAGCGTTTGGGTTTAATACTCCATCAATAACTAACTGGTGAGGATCAACGTCAAATACATTCGTTTTTAGAACCCCTGGTCCGAATGCAGTATTTCCAGTAACCAAAACTATAGAAGCATAATTATTAGCAGCAGCGAGCCCTAATGAGGGGTTAGATGCAAATCTTCCATTTCTTAGTGACTCCCAAATAAGCGGATAATATTGGTAAACATTCACTCTGTCATATTCCGGGATCGATCTTCCTACCGCTCCGGTACTCATGCTGAAATTAAAAGAATCTTTTCCTTTTTTCCCGGATTTTGTAGTAATGAGAACCACACCATTAGCAGCTGCAGAACCATACAGAGAGGTAGAAGCAGCATCTTTAAGGATATTGAATGATGCGATATCATTGGGATTAATTGCCGCAAGAGATCCGGTATATATAGTCCCGTCTACTACGTATAAAGGATTTGTTGTAATTCCGTAAGAACCTATTCCACGGATCTGAATACTTGGCGAGCTTCCCGGCTGCCCTGTACCCGTACTTACTTTAACACCGGCACTGGCACCGTCCAGCGCCTGCCCGATACTTGTTATCGGACGGTCAGCAAATTGTTTTGCTTTAACTTCTGTATTGGAGCCAACCATTGTTTCTCTTTTCTGGCTTCCATAAGCAACCACCACAATTTCATCAATCTTAGTATCCTGAGGTATGGTGTCACGCTTAGCCTTTTGGGCTTCTACCATGTGACCTCCTACAAAGAACAGCACAGCAGTACTTAATATTAATTTCATTTTCATATTTAACACATTTTAACAGTATGAACGCAAATATATGTAATAAAAAATGATAAAAAACCAATAAAAAAGAACTTTAATTGAATTCAAAACAATTGATTAATAATTTTAATAAATTATTAATTATCAATTAAAAAAATAAGTTAAAATTCAATTAAACAAGTTTAATAAAAATTAAACAATTATTTAAAACAAGTTAAAACACTGTCGATAATATATTAAAATCAATATTTATTTATACTAAAACATTAAAAACATACAATAAACTAATAATAATTCAATTCCTAAACGCGAGTAAAATATACTATCATTTCTATTTTAAAAAAAAATCAAACAAGCTCTATAAAAAGACAATAAGGCATAAAAAAACCGTAGAAAACAATTATTCTACGGATCACATCCGGATCAGAATCCAGTTATCTTCCAGCCATTAAAAAACAAATTACTTTGCCCGTAGTCTTTCTTTAATGGACTCAATATTTTTCTTTGCAGAATCTTCAAGAATAAGACTGGCACTCATATGAATTCTTGCCGGCATCAGCTCATTGAAGTGGTCAGTTCCTTCCCATGAAACTTTTTTAATTAGTGCTAGAGCATCGCTGCTTCTAGATGCTAAAGTCTGTAAAAACTTTTCTAACTTTTCATCCATTTCCGCAATAGTATCTGAAACGGAATGATAAACATTATGCTGCTCAGCCCATTCTGCAGATCTGAAGTCTGCGTCTATTGCCATTGCCGAGAATTGTGACTTCCCTATTTTTCTTTCCACATAAGGCCCAATTACAAAAGGTCCGATTCCAAGATTGATTTCAGTAAGTGCCAGCGCTGAATCTTTAGTAGCAAAACAATAATCTGCTCCGCAGGCAATTCCAACTCCTCCCCCGGTAGTTTTCCCCTGAACTCTTACCACTACGATTTTACCGCAGTTTCTCATTGCATTTAAAACTTTAGCGAAACCTCCGAAAAATTTCGTAGAAGCTTCAAGTTCCTCAATGGCTAAAAGCTCGTCAAAACTTGCTCCTGCACAAAACGCTTTCTCACCTGCACTTTTTACTAAAATAGCTTTCACCTCATCTTTTGCTCCTTCTTCAAGGATGGTTTCTGCAAGTTTTTCTAAAATTGCTCCAGGAAGAGAGTTGCTTTTGGGTGTTCCGAAACTGATTTCGGCAATATTATTTTTAATTTCTGATGCTACAAATTCGCTCATTTTTCTTTTTATTGGATTCTTACAAAAATACGAAATACAGCTCGTTCAGAGAAACTTAAAGGATAAATTTTCTTTTGCAACCTGCATATTCCCTCACATTTATTACGTAGAAATACGGAGTTTTTAATTTGGTATTTTCTACTCTAGCACCACCCTGTTATTAATCGTTCCTTTGAACTGAGCATAAATAATCAAAAGGCGGATTCTGAAAAGCCTGCAAGAGAGTAAGAAATTTAAAAACTAAAACATATTATCATGGACGAGTACATTGGAATTGTAAAATTATTTGCAGGAAATTTCGCACCTAGAGGCTGGATGTTTTGCGACGGAAGTCTGATAAGCATTTCAAGAAATTCTGCCTTATTCTCTATTTTAGGAACAACTTATGGCGGAGACGGTATTACTACTTTCGCTCTCCCTAACTTAAAAGGACGAATGGCTTTAGGAGCAGGAAATGTAAATGCCAACCAGTTTTATCCTTTGGGAGTAGTGTCCGGAACTACACAAAATACACTTTTAGCATCCAATCTTCCAAGTGTAGGAGCAGGATTTCAGCTTAAGGTAGCCAATAAAAATGCCAATTCATCTACTCCCATGGCCACTTCAACAATAGCTATCTCAGGAACACAAGTGGGAAGAGATTTCAATGCAGTACCTAGTTTCGTGAATGATGCTAACCCTGATACGATTATTAATAATCAAAGTATTGCCTTCATAGGACAAAATCTGCCTGTGAATAACATGCCACCATACCTGGGTTTAAATTATATCATTTGTGTTGAAGGTATTTACCCTCCAAGAGATTAATATCTATACAATAACCTAACATTTAAAACAAATATCATGAAAAGCACTACTTTTTTAACCATCTGTAGTCTGCTCATTTCAATTTTCTCATTCGGGCAGACCAGTACAGAACAATTTGAGACAGAATCGAACGGGAGTACAAGCTTCACCGATAACGGAGTCATTTTCAATATCATTTCACATGTAAGTGTTTTTGACATTCAGGGGAATTTCCCGGGAACCGGCTGGAGTGGAACATCAAATGATAACCGATACATTGATAACTCCAATGATACTCAATCTCCACCTTCATTCAGTATAAAGACTACTTCCAATTTATTTAAAGTAAACCGATTCTGGATGTATCTTTCTGCATTGAACCTAGATCTTAACGTAGCAGGAACACTTACTGTAACCGGAAAATTAAGCGGAGTAACAAAATTTACGCAAACAAAAACTACCGGATTTGCAACCAGCTTAGGCAGCACCAATGGATACACCTTAATTGATCTTACCAACTTAAATGGTCAGAATTACTCAAACATTGTGATTGATGAGTTACAAATCACTGCAAACGGAGCTTTCCGATATGTAGGTTTTGATGCTTTCACCTGGGTAAAAGACAGTAATCTTGTATTGGGTACTTCGGAAACTAAAAGCATAAAAAAAGACCTGACTGTTTATCCTAATCCAACCAACGGACCTATTTCTATTACTACAGAAAAAGCCAGTGAAGCCAAAATCTACAACATGGATGGTAAAATGCTGAAAACTATACCAACTCAAAAGGGAAATAATGAAATCAATATTTCAGAGCTTCCAAAAGGAGTTTATATTATTAAAACAGCTACAGAATCTACCAAGATTATTAAAAACTAATTGTAAGAAATTTCACAAGTTCCATATTCCCACAAAGATTCTAATTCATGAATGACAAATCCCTTTCGACGAAGGGATTTTGTCATTTTTTTAAGGCTAAAATGTACTTGTCTATATAAAGCTGTTTTTCTTTCAATTTGTACTGCTGGATATATCTTGGATGTTCCAACACCGTCATTTTATCGAACAATTTTGCTTCTTTATTTAATTTTGAAATAAAATCAGCATTCTTCTTACCCAATATAAAAACCTCTGATGTATCGAGATTAAGGCTGATATGCTTTTTCAGAGATTCGACCATAAAGTCTTTTACAGCTTCGAAAAGTTTTTTATCATCATAGTAATTAGCATTAAGCCATCCGTTTTTTGTTTTCCTTACGATCGCAAGCGGAAATGGGGAATTGATATAAATATCTTCATAAAAAAGATCAGCTCCACCATAGCCTTCGATCATATCGTACATAAATACGGAAGAAATTTCATGAGTACGGGCAGATTCCATTTTGATTCCGCAGACACTTTCCAATCTTTTGGTATCGGTAAACGGAACTCCGGTTACTCCAGCCCCATGACGGCTTGGATTGATTCCAATGATAAATTTTCTCCGGGACGAATCATTATAATATTTATGATAAAACTTCTGCATTACCATTAATGTTTCAGGATTTTCCAGATACGGATTCAGAACATCAAAACCTTCAGGTAAATTACCTGTATAGTTCAGGTTTTTATTGAACGTAATAACATGGTCTGCAAAAGTTGTATTCATATTTAGTTTTTAGAAAAAATAAAATTTTCAGGCTGATCGTTTTCATCGTCATCCTCTTCATCATCGTCACTTAAAGCCAATTCAATATCGATAAATTGAATATATAAACCACACAGCTCTCCATTGTCATCATAAGCAAAATAAACAGGATAGCTGCCATCACCAAAGCCGCTGGCAAACATCGGAATTTGATAGCTGGTACCTGGAACCGTCCAGTTGATCCAGTCTCCCGCTTCTCTCTGATTGTTGGGATAATCTTTATAACTTTGTGAGAAAAGCCCTGCAAAATAATCGTCATAAACATTGTCGACATTTATTTCATCAACAAATTGATCTACAAAAGGAAGCACTTCTTTATCTGCAATACAACCTAAACCGGCATCTACCTCAAAGCCAAAAAAATCTTCATCAGTCACTCCTTCCAGTTCTTCAATTCCAACCAATGCTTCTCTATAAATAACAGGTTTTTCTTTGGTAAATTCAACTTTTACTACAGCATATCTATCTCCCCAATCTTCAGATTTTACTACAGCAATAGTTACAGGAAAATTGCCTTTCGGAGCCTGAATAAAATAAGGCGATTGATTGGCATTCAGAGATACCAATGGATCTCTTACCACCACTTTTCCGGAGGGAAGAGAAACATTTCCAATTTTCATGGTCTCCATTTTCTTCCCCATAATTTCATCAGAAGTAAAATAAGTTTCCAGATCTGTAGGACAAACCAGAATATCCTTTACTTCTTCCCATTTTTGCATCCAGTTTTCGTTCATTGCTCTCGATTTTATGATTGAATCTTAAAATTAGTACTTTTTTGCAAGAGAAAGAAGAAGTTGAAACTAAGAATCTCTTACAACTTAATTATTCACTTCAATAAATTGCTGATCAAAAAGAAATTAAATCATCATATTTTATCATCCCATTTCCAGGTTTTAATTTATATTATTTTTTTATTAAATTCGTTTTCAATGAAATAGCAACTTCAGCCAACTAAAACTTTTAACCTATGATCGGAATTATCATTGAGCTTATCATTTCATGGCTTCTCCTTAAGTTTATAGCAAAACAAGATCTTTCTGTTTTAGGATTCAAGCCTAACCCAACCAGGCTGGTTCATTGGAGTACTGGTTTTCTTTTGGCTGCTGCCATTTGCAGCCTTTATCATATCATGACAACTGCATTCATTAATAATGGCTGGATTCTGAATAAACAACTTACATTATCTGCTGCATTAACGGGTATATGGTGGGTTCTGAAATCTGTACTGTTTGAAGAATTACTTTTCAGAGGAGCTTTGCTTTATCTTGCTATAGAAAAATGGGGAATGACAAAAGCCTGTCTTTTATCTGCTGCCTGCTTCGGAATCTATCATTGGTTTTCTTATAATGCATTCGGGAATCCTTTTCAAATGGGAATTATTTTTGGGATGACCGCCATCTTTGGGTGGATGCTGGCTATATCTTTTGCTAAAACTCAATCTCTATATCTTCCAATAGGTCTCCATCTGGGCTGGAATTTGTTTAATATTATTGTATTTTCAAACGGTCCGTTAGGCCAGCAGATCTTCATGAAAGCCAATATAAACCATCTGGAAGGAATTCCTTCGCTGCTTATCTTTTTGTTTCAGATATTGGCTTTACCAGTTTTAATATATGGATATTTTAAAATTAGGAATAGATCATAAAAATAAAACTGCAAATCAAAAGGAATTGCAGTTTTATGTATGTTTTAAGTTTAAAAAATCTAAGAATCAGCACATATATAACATGCTCTGGCAATATCAGGCCATCTTCCAGGAAGACAACAGCTTCCGGGAGGACAAGGATTAAGGGCACAAGACCAGTTTGGTCCGGAACCTTTAAGAAATCTCAACTCATGTCTTGAAAGTTTTTTTAAGTTTTTCATAGTGGTTTGTTTTGATGTTCTCTCCTACTCTATATGCTTTTCGGATTTCGCCTATTAAAGTTAGTAATTTTAAACAAAAACAAAATAACTAACTGAAATAAAATACATTACAACCAACCAACATCCTTATCAAGGTTTAAAACCTTGACAAGGATAAGCTGGACTTTTAAACTAAAATTCGCCATCAAAATCAATGTCTCTTTGATGTGACAATACAAAATTTTCTTTATTATCAAATAATTCAATAATCTCATCTCTTTTCAATAAAGTTTTTGATTTACTTAGAATGGTTTGATAGGAGGAAAATTTATATTTTGTAAACTGCCTGATTGAATGATTTTGTGGATTTTGATGAATATAAATTATACTATTAATTAAATATTTATCTGATGTAATCAACTTTATAAAAGGAGATTCAATAAGAGCTCCATGTCTTTTATTTTCTTTATTAAAAGCCTGGGAATAAGAATTGAAAATCAGGGCAAATTGTTTTGAGAAAATATTCTGAGGAGAATGAAGACCATTTTTTAAAGCCTCTCCAAAATTTTGATCTACAATAAAGCTACTCAGTTCTAAATCGGACTTTATCTTAATCAAAAGATGAAAATGATTAGGCATCAGACAATAGGCATATACATCACATACAGGAATAAGAAATTCGCTCACTTTATTGAGAAAGTACAAATAATTCCTATCTGATTTAAATATAGCTTCACCATTAATACCACGATTATAAATGTGGTAAAAACAATCTGCTTCAATTGGAGCTGTTCTAATATCTGCCATTTCACTTTGTGTTTTTAAACTTTGAAAATATAAAATAATATTACCCTTGTCAAGGTTTAAAACCTTGACAAGGGTAATCGTCCATTAAAAAATCCCTTTCAATTACTGAAAGGGATTTCAAACTTATATTTTCATTAATTAAATCAATCCAAACTGCTGGAAATGGTGTGTAAAATGCTTTTTGTGCATCAGTTCCCACATTTCTTTATTCAGTTTTCCGAAAACATAATTCATGTGTTCTGCCTGTGGATTTTCTTTATAATAGATCACAAACTTTTTCAGGTTATCCATGAATGATAATTTTGCAGCTTCCAGGTTTTTGTGTTTTAGTTCAGGAAGTGAGCCATCCTGTGGAAGGAATGGAGCTGTAAATTCTTTTGGCATTGCTCTGTGGTTATAAAGAGAATCCTGCCATTTTTCAAGATTTTCCTCCGGAGTAAAACATTTTTCTGCTTCGGGCTCACCAAAGCTCACCAATACCGCTTGCTCTAAATGCTCGATCATCTGCTGTGGAGACATTTTCCCCCAAAGAGAAGGTGTTGTTTCTGTTAATCCGTTTACTATTTTCTGAACGTTTTTCACATTCAGATCAATGAAAGGAGATTGTTTTGCCACCAATGTTAAAATTGTTGCTACGCAAACTACCTCATCTCTTTGATTCACTACTTCAACCAACCATTTTACAACACCGGAAGGAATGTTTCTTCCTTTTACTCCTCTGTTGATTTTTTCTTTTGCTGTTAAATAAACCGTGATAGTATCTCCGGCGTATACAGGCTTGAAGAAACTACATTCTTCCAATCCGTAATTGGCAATAACAGGTCCTTTTTTACCTGAAACAAATAATCCTGCTGCTGCTGAAAGAATGAAATATCCGTGAGCAACAGTTTTATCAAAGATGGTACCTGTTAAACTTGTAGCATCTGTATGCGCATAGAAATGATCCCATGAAACATTGGAGAAGTTGACAATATCTGCATCGGTAACTGTTCTTCCTGCAGTTTCTAAAGAATCTCCTACTTCTACTTCCTCAAAATACTTCTGGAAAGGATGTTTATCTGAAAATTTTTTCTCTGCTCCCTGCTGGTAGATCTTAGTAATTGCTTTCAACACATCCGGTGATCCCTGAATTGCTGTTTTCTGTAGGAAGAAATGAAGACCGCTCAGTCCGCCCATTTCCTCTCCTCCACCAGCTCTACCAGGACCTCCATGCATTAATGTCGGAAGCGGTGAACCGTGACCAGTGCTTTCTTTGGCGTTATCTCTATTCAATACAAAGATTCTTCCGTGTTGGGAAGCCATTTTCCAGGATGTTTCTGCGATAAAATTCTCGTCATGAGAAATAATAGATCCTACCAAACTTCCTTTTCCTCTTTTTGCCAATGCAGCTGCTTCTTCAGCATCTTTGTATGGCATTAATGTAGATACCGGCCCGAAAGCTTCTACATCGTGCGAGATATTTTTTTCGAAAGGCTTGTCGTTCAGGAATAATTTCGGGCTCATAAATGCTCCATTTTCATAGTTGGCATCTACAAGCTCGTGTTTTCCGTCATAAACAAGTTCTGTTTCTGATTTTAATAGATTTACTTTTCTTAAAACTTCTTCATACTGCTGTCTTCCTACCAAAGATCCCATTTTGGTTTCTCTGCTTAATGGGTTTCCGATTTTTGTTTGATCCAAAGCTTTAGACAAAGCATTCTGAACGTCACCGATTAAGTGCTCAGGAACAATGATTCTTCTGATTGCAGTACACTTCTGCCCTGCTTTTGTTGTCATTTCGTTACGAACTTCTTTGATGAATAGATCGAATTCCGGAGTTCCGGGCTTTGCTTCCAATCCAAGAATTGAACAGTTTAATGAATCTGCTTCCATGTTGAAACGAACCGCATTTCCTGCAATAGATGGCAGTGATTTTAATTTTCTTCCTGTATTGGCTGAACCTGTGAACAATACAGAATCTCCATCCTGTACATAATCTAAGATATTTCCTGGTTCTCCGCACACTAACTGCACAGCTCCTTCAGGCAAGACTCCACTTTCAATCATATCCTGGAATACAGCATTGGTAAGGTAAGATCCAAAAGGAGATGGTTTTACAATAGAAGGGACACCTGCCAGCAAGGAAGTGGATAATTTTTCCAACATACCCCACACCGGAAAGTTATAAGCATTGATTTGTACAGAAACGCCTTCACTTGGTGTTAAGATATGCGTTCCTAAGAAAGTTCCGTTAGCAGAAATCTTCTGGGTATCTCCATCTACCCAAAATGAAGTATTCGGAAGCATTCTTTTTGCCAATCCGGAATAGGTAAAGAAAGTTCCGAAACCACCTTCAATATCCACCCAAGAATCTACGTGTGTAGCTCCTGTTTTGTATGATAAGTCGTAGTATTTTTTCTTTCTTTCTAACAGATAAAGAGCTACTTTTTTCAGCATTTCTCCACGATCGTAGAAAGTCATTGAAGACAGGTTTTTATATCCTACGGTTCTTCCGTAGTCAAGAGCCTGTTCAAAATTAAGCCCTTCTGTATCGGAAACAGCTACCTGTTCTCCTGTAACGGCATTGTACAAGGGAACTCCGCTTCCGGTACCTTCTACCCATTGTCCGTAGATATAGTTTTTTAACTTTTCCATATAGTTTTTTACTTTTTGCTTTGATTAATCTTTTTAATAATTTCATCTAAACCTTATAGGTCTTCGAGACCTATAAGGTTTGAATCCGTATTATTATTTCAGTTACAAATTATTTTGGTTCCTGATAAGGAAACATTTTCACCAATCCTTCATATAAGCTTCTGTGAAGAATGGTTGCATGATTGTCTGTTTCCATCATTTTATATTCCAACGTCCAGTTTTTCTTTCCTGCTTTTTTCAAAACATCATAGAAAGCTTCTGCGTCTTTTACCATCACCGGATGTTCTCCTTTCCCTACAGAAACATAAACGAATTTTTTAGTATCCGCAGATTTTGAAAGCAGTTGTGGAGCCTGTTTTAAAAGACTTTCGTCATCCCACCACAAACTTGGGCTGATGATAAAATAGTTATTGAACATTTCCGGTTTTTTCAAAAGGATTTCCGCTGCCAAAAGCCCGCCCAAAGACTGACCGAAAAGGTATTTATCTGTGGTTTTAAACTGACTTTCCACATAAGGTTTTAGTTCTTTTTCAACGAATTCAATAAACTTATCAGAATGTCCTGTTGTGGGATAGTCTTTCTGCAAGTCTTTTAAGTCCGTATGAAAAGTAAAATCTCTTTTTCTGTCTACATTAGCAACTCCCACCACAATAGTTTCCGGCATAGAATACATCTGATTAAAGAATTGTACTAATCCCGTCACGTGAATAAAATCCTCATTCATACTTCCATCCAATAAATAGATCACCGGGTATGATTTTGTTTTATCATATCCCTGCGGAAGATAAATATTCAGCGTTCTGTCTTCATTTAATGTTTTGGACTTAATGGTCCTCACTTCTCCTATTGTAAGCGGTTTTGTAGCAACAGTCTGTGCTGATAACGTACAGCCCACCGCCAACATTATGCTGCATGCAAGCGCAATTTTTTTAATCATATTTATTTTTGTTAAACCTAACGGGTTTTAAAAACCCGTTAGGTTTGATTATTAGCAATTATTCAAAATTTAAAAAGTCATATTCAACAGTAGACTGATGATAATTTCTAAAAACTTCTACCGAATCAAAATACTGCATGATCTCCTTTCTATTCAATTTACTTTCTTTTTCAGGATTCAAATATGAATTATACGAAGAATGCTTCCATTGATCAATTTTATTTACAAATCCGTGATTAACCGGATTATTATGGATATAATGGAGAACCTTCAATAAATATTTCTCATCAGATATTTTCTTTCGTTTTACCACATTCAGAAAAAGAGCTCCTTTTCTATTATATTTTTTGTTGTAAGCTTTAGCATAAGCATTCAATAAATTACCAAAATGCTTCATTAAAAACTGATGTTCATTTTCACTATTCACATCATCAAAATTCTTAAATCTTAACAACAAATGAAAATGATTAGGTAACAGACAATAAGCATAAATATCAGCGACCTGAAGAATATATTTTTCTATCTTTTCCAGAAAAAATTGATAATTTGAGGGTTCACGAAAAATCACTTCAGTCCCATTTACATGAGAGAAAATGTGATAGGTACCTTCAAATTCAAAATTTTCTGTATTAATCATTCTTTTTAAATCTGACATTTGATTTAAACCCAACGGGTTTTAAAAACCCGTTGGGTTTGATTATCTCTAAATATTCAAGATAAGTTATACTTTTATTTTATATCATCCCAAATACTGTAATCCACAATTTTGGTTGGAATCTGCTGAACATATTCTGTAAACGGTTCGCAAGGCAGAATAGCTTCTTTTCCTTCTCTTGCCAGCTCCTGATATAATTTTGTTCCTTCTGTTTTCCAGTGAATCATTTCGTCAGAAACATCACGGATAATTTTTGCTGGGCTTCCTACCACCAGTTTTCTTGGTTCACATCTGAAATTGGCGGGTACAAAAGCTAATGCTCCGACGATACTTTCATCACCTATATAGGCTTTGTCCATTACCACGGAGTTCATTCCGATCAGACAGTTTTTTCCGATGTGTCCGGAATGAATAATCGCGCCATGTCCGATGTGTGCTGATTCTTCAAGGATCGTTTCTATATTCGGGAAAACGTGAAGGGTACAGTTTTCCTGTACATTGGCTCCGTCTTTAATGATAATTTTCCCCCAGTCACCGCGAATTACTGCATTGGGACCAATATATACTTCTTCACCTATTTCTACATTCCCGATAATAACTGCCTGCGGATGAATGTAGGCAGAGGGCTTTATAATGGGACGAATCCCGTGGTATGAGTAGATGTTCATATTTTTTAATTTGAAAATCTGAGAATGGGATAATTAGAAAATTAATAATGTCTTTAAACATTTTCAAATTCTCAAATTATCTCACTTTCAAATTCATTATACTTTTTCGATGACCATTGCATATCCTTGTCCGACACCGATACAAAGGGTACACAATGCATATTTTTTATCCTGCTTCTGAAGTTCCATTGCCGCAGAACCTACGATTCTCGCTCCGGAAACTCCCAGTGGGTGACCGATGGCAATAGCACCTCCGTTCGGATTTATTCTTGCATCATCATCTTTCAACCCTAAGCTTCTTGTTACAGCCAGTGCCTGTGCTGCAAATGCTTCGTTTAATTCGATGATATCCATATCTTCCAGGGAAAGGTTTAATCTTTTCAATAGCTTTTGGGTAGCTTCTACAGGTCCGATTCCCATGATTCTTGGCTCTACACCAGCTACGGAAGATCCCAGGATTTTTGCTTTGGGTTTCAACCCATATTTTTTAACAGCTTCTTCGCTTGCTAAAATCAAAGCAGCAGCTCCGTCATTCATTCCTGACGCATTTCCAGCCGTTACTGTTCCTTCTTTTCTGAAAGCCGGACGAAGTTTTGCCAAACCTTCCATAGATGAAGCAGGCTTAATAAATTCATCTTTTTCAAAAATGATTGGATCTCCTTTTCTCTGAGGAATTTCAACTTTTACAATTTCTTCTGCCAGTCTTCCGCTTTCCTGAGCTTTTGTCGCTTTCTGCTGAGACCAAAGGGCAAATTTATCCTGATCTTCTCTGTTGATCTTGTGGATATCTGCTAAGTTTTCAGCAGTTTCCCCCATTCCGTCAACCCCATACATTTCTTTCATTTTTGGGTTGATGAAACGCCAACCGAAAGTAGTATCAAACATTTGACTGTCTCTTCCGAAAGCTGCGCTAGGTTTTGACATTACATAAGGAGAACGCGTCATATGCTCTACTCCTCCTGCAATATAAATTTCTCCTTCTCCTGCAGCAATGGAACGAAATGCATTGGCTACCGCAGACATTCCTGAAGCACATAGTCTGTTGACAGTCTCTCCACCAATTTTGTAAGGAAGACCAGCTAATAAAAGTCCCATTCTGGCAACATTTCTGTTATCCTCACCCGCCTGATTGGCACATCCGAAAATAACATCCTCAATTTCCTCAACAGGAACTTCAGGATTCCTAGCTACTACTTCTTTAATAACAATAGCAGCAAGATCATCGGCTCTTACTTCTGATAATCCTCCCTGTAGTTTTGAGATGGGAGTTCTGACATAGTCTATGATGTATACGTTGTTCATTTTTATTTGCTTTAGGCTTTAAGCTATATGCAGTAGGCTCTATCAGCTTCAAAAAAGCTTACAGCCTATTGCTTCAAGCTTACTGCTTATTATAATTCTGTTACTTTTTTTCCGATTTTATACACTGTTCCTACAAATTTTGCAATCAGTTCTTTGTTTTGATTGGTAATCTGAATGTCATAAACAGCTGTTTTTCTCGTATCATTCACCAAAACACTTTCTGCTCTGAAAACATCGCCTTCCTTTCCTGCTTTGGTAAAATTGATGATACAGTTCAATGCTACGGCAGCATCTCCGGTATTGTTGGAAGAAAATGCCAGCGCAGAGTCTGCAAATGCAAAGGTAACTCCGCCATGAACTGTTTTCAATCCGTTCAGCATGTCCTTCTTAATTGGCATTTCTATTAAACAGTAATTTTCTTTTACTTCAATCATCTTGATATTCATCCACTGGGAAAAATAATCCTGATTGAACATATAATCTGCTACTTGTCTTGGATTCATTTCTGTTAATTATATGTTTATTATTTCTTCATACAGTTCATCAGATAATCTGTCGTAAACACTCATGGTTTTCCCAAGAATAATCTGCCCGTATGAAAGGTTTTCTGAGTCTGATGAATCTTCAGAGGGATAAGATTCGTTTAAATCAATTCCATTTTCGCTGGCTAATCTTTTGATCAGCTCTTTATATTTTTCATTAAACTTTCCTAAAAGCTCAAGTCTTTCCTGCTCATCAACCGAAGAGGCTTCCTGAGTTAAATACTGTTTCTCAATTAAAAGTCTGATCTCCAGCTCTGCCCTGAATTCATCTATATTCATGAAAATTTATCTCTTTTTCCATTTACTTCATTAAAGATCTTTTGCTGGGATTTTTGACATAATATTTACCATCTTTATCGAACCCCCATACATTTGAGATCTCTCTTAATTGAAATAAATCATAATCTCTTTTATGGATTTTGATTTTGTTCAACCTTCTTAATTTTCGATTGGCATCTCTTTTATTTTCCTTTTCTGTCACTGCAGTTGTAACTCCTGTTATGGGAGTTTTCCTCCTTGACCTACTCATAATAAATATGCTGTTAATCTTTATAGTTTTCTCAGTAAAGGGCTTTGTCTGTATCTTTCTTCCTGATATTCTTCGTAAAGGTTCTGAAGGGTTTCGGAGATTTTTGAATACCCGATTTCTTTCCCCCAGCTTAATAAACCTTTTGGATAGTTGACGCCTTTCTGCATTGCCAGCTCGATATCTTCATCATTGGCAACTCCTAATCTTTTGGCTTCAACAGCTTCATTGATCAGCATTGAAATGATTCTTAAAAAGATCTGCTGATATAAAGCATCGTCTTTCTGAGCTACAGGTTTTTCTGCTCCTTCGCTGTAATCGTAGAACCCTTTTCCTGTTTTTCTGCCGTGAAGTTTGGCTTCAGACATTCTTTGCTGTAATAAAGACGGTTTGTATTTCGGATCGTAGAAATAATCTTTGTAAACGGTGGTTGTTACTGCAAAGTTGACATCCACTCCAATAAGATCCATCAGTTCGAAAGGTCCCATTTTGAAGTTCCCCAATGTTTTCATAGCATCATCTACCTGTTCCGGTGTGGCGATGTTTTCTTCAACAATTCTCAGGCCTTCTCCATAATAAGGTCTGGCGATTCTGTTGACGATGAATCCTGGAATATCTTTGGCAATAACAGGAGTCTTTCCCCATTCTTTCATGAGGTTGTAGATTTTTTCTGCTAATGTTTTTTCTGTTAATAAAGATGGAATAACTTCCACTAAAGGCATTAACGGAGCAGGATTGAAGAAGTGAATTCCGATGAAGCGCTCCGGCTTCTTGAGTTCTGCACCCAGAGAGGTGATAGAAATAGATGAGGTATTGGAACTGAGAACACAATTTTCAGAAACATAGTTTTCAAGCTCTGTAAACACTTTGGTTTTGATCTCTTTGTTTTCGATAATGGCTTCTATAATCAGCTCACAATCTTTGAAATCTTTCAATTCCGTAGCAATGGAAATATTAGCTAAAATTTCAGTCATTTTCTCTCCTGAAATTTTTTGTTTATCAACCAATTTGGTCAAGGTTTTTTCCAAACCTACCGTTGCCGTTTCTACTTGTTTTGCGTTGGCGTCGTAAACCCAAACTTTGCATCCGTTCGTTGCGGCTACTTGTGCAATGCCGATTCCCATGGTTCCGGCACCGATAATTCCAATATTTTTCATTTTTTTAGATGTTAGAAGCTAGAAATTAGAAGTTAGATTATTGACTAACATCTAACTTCTAAAATCTAATATCTATGATTTATCTTCCTTTATAATTAGGTTTTCTTTTCTGTAAAAAGGCGTTTACTCCTTCAATGAAATCTTCTGTTTCTGCAGCTTCCTGCTGAAGATCACCTTCCAGTTCAAGCTGTTCTTTCAATGTGTTGGTATAAGAATTGGCAAATGCTTTTTTCGTAAGCTTGATGGCTGCTGTCGGCATGTTTGCCATTCTTTCAAGGATTTCCATAGATTTCGGAACAAATTCTTCTTCAGTGAACACTTCTGCTACAAGGCCATGCGCTTTGGATTCTTCTGCAGATAATTTTTTACCTGTAAATGCTAAATAATTGGCCAATTGTCTACCTAGAAGTTTCGGTAAGAAGTAAGTTCCTCCTGTATCAGGAATCAAACCGATATTTGAAAATGCCTGAGCAAAATATGCTTTCTCATTCGCTAGAACGAAGTCAGAGATTAACGCCAACATTGCTCCAGCCCCTACTGCAGGACCGTTTACTAAAGCAATAACCGGTTTTTTGCAACGGGTAACTTCCATTACCAATGGATTGTAATAGTCTACCACAATTTTTCTGATGATGTCATGATCATGGTGTTCTTTGCCTACTACAAAAGCTTCGTCCAGATTCTGACCTGAGCAGAATGCTCTTCCTCTTCCGGAAATAGCAACACATCTTACCGTTTCGTCTTCGCTGCACTCTTTAACAAAGTCTCTGAGATCTGATAAAGCCGGCTTAGTAAGGGCGTTCATCGTGTCTGGTTGATTAAGATATGCGATTTTCAGCTTTCCGTCAAAATGCGTTTCAATATCAAGTTGTGTATACATAGTTTTTATTAATTTATTATTTAACAACGCACTAATTTAACAATATAAATTAATGTAACCGTCTAATAATTTAACATTCTAACAATTCCTTCGTTATGCTTTGCATAGCCGTAAAGTTTGTGGTGGATTGATGAATAACTCATCAATGACATTTAAAATAATCAAAAGGTTCCAGGCAGTCCAAACACTGGTAAGATGCCTTACACAAAGTAGAACCAAATCTGCTGATCTGCTTGGTATGCTCGGAACCGCAACGCGGACATTTTTTCGGTTTCCCGATGTGGTGTTCGTCTGCTCCTTTTTCCGGAGGTGTAATTCCGTAAACACGGAGTTTTTCTCTCGCTTCATCAGTAATCCAGTCTGTTGTCCAGATCGGAAACATCTTGGTTACCACTTTCGCATCCCATCCGTTTTCTTTCATCATTTTGATAATATCCTCCTCAATGGTAAACATGGCAGGACAAGCGGAATAGGTAGGTGTAATGATCACCTCACAGGTATTTTCACCTGTAATCTGTGCATCTCTTACAATTCCTAATTCCACAATATCAATGACCGGAATTTCCGGATCAGGAATGGTTTTTAATAAATCTAAAAGCTGATTCATATTTTATTTTTTATCAGAATCAAGAATGGCTTTCATTGCATTCTGATAATCCAAATTATCTGTTATTCCGTTGTGATACTGATCTTTTAATATAATCAGACGATCACCTTTTTTAAAGTTATTTTTAAGCTTTAAAGAGGCTTTATAGTTAATAACCTCATCTTTATCACCATGAAAAATAACGACGGGCGATTGAACGGTTTTTAAATATTCACCAGTCTCAAAATTATATTTCAGTAAAAACTTTGGAAGGAATGAGAATTTCTGACTCATTTCATCTTCTATACTGTAATACGGCGCCTGTAAAATCAATAATCCTGCATTATGCATGGATGCTAATTTTGCGGCTAATCCCGTTCCTACGGAATATCCTAAAATAATAATTCTGTTTTCCGGATATCTTTTTAAAAGTTCTTTATAAGCATTTTCAACATCCGAAAAAAGCTGGTCTTTACTATTAATTTTATCTTCACTTTTTCCGTAACCACGGTAATCAAGTATCAAAGTATCATAATTCATACTTCGATAGAGCTGAGCGACTTCTCCCCAGCTTTTTATTGATCCTCCGTTTCCATGAAGATAAAAGATGACTCCTTTTGGATTTTGAGCTTTGAATAAAACAGAACTCAAATGTTTTCCATCTTGCGTTTTGATGGGTACTTCTTCAAAATCACCATCAAATGTAAACTTGTAATTTTCCGGTAATTTTTCAGGATAAAAAATAATTTTCTCCTGATAGAAATAAATCCCAACACATAGTATCACATAGGCTGAAAGAAAAAAAGCCAATATCCCAAGAAGCAACTTCTTCATAATTTATTACCAGGTACAGCCAGGATACGCTCTCTGCATATACTGAAGCTCACAAAGAATAAATCCGAAATATTCTGTGTGATATCCTGTTCTTGATTTTGGCTGCATAAAAGCATTTTCAGGATATTCTAAACCGAAGTCTGCAAAATCTTTCTTGGTAACAGCAAGGAATTCTTCGTAAAGAGCATCTGAATTGGGAGCAATATTTAAAACAACCAGGTCATCTTCACCTTCAGTTTTAGCAAAAAGACCTTTCGTATATTCCCAGATATTTTCAATGGCTTTTACCAAACGTCCACGGCTTTCTTCCGTTCCCTGAGCAAAGATCTTCATCCATGAAGACGCATGAGTGTAGTGATATCTTACTTCTTTCAATGATTTTTGAGCAATGGCAGCCAATTCTTCATTAGCAGAGTTTGATAATGCCTCATACATCAGTTTCTGATAGACAGACAATACATATACTTTAAGAATAGTCTGTGCATAATCTTCATTAGGAAGTTCTACCCAATGGGCATTCACATATTCGTGCTCGTATCTTAAAAATGCGATATCATCTTCACTTTTTCCGTTGTCAATCACTCTTGAAGCGTAAACGTAAAAGTTATTCGCCTGACCTAGTTCATCCAACGCAATATTCGTCAATGCAATATCTTCCTCTAAGTAAGGACCTTCACCGCACCACGCAGACAAACGCTGCCCCATAATGAAACTGTCGTCTGCTAGTTTTAATAAATAATTATATAATGGGTTCATTGTTTAATCAATTTAAAGACGGATAGATGATAGATGGATAGAAAATAGACAAGTAAACCTTAAGGTCTTTTATCTATCTGTCTATTATCTCAAAAGTCTTATTACATATTTTTTACGTCGTTTGGAATCTCGTAGAAGGTTGGGTGACGGTAAAGTTTGTCATCAGCCGGATCAAAGAATGCTTCTTTATCCACACCTTCTGAAGTCACAATATATTTACTTGGAACAACCCAAACAGAAGTTCCTTCTTTTCTTCTTGTATAAACGTCTCTTGCGTTCTGCAAAGCCATTTCTGCTGTTGGTGCCTGTACAATTCCAACGTGTTTGTGAGATAATCCCGGTTTAGTCTGAATAAACACTTCCCACATATCTAATTGACTCATTATCTATTTTTATTTTTTAATTTAATTTGATATTGAAGTTATCTTCAACATATTTTAAAATTTTCATGAAACTTTCATATTCATCAATCCCTGGGTACTTATCTAAATAGACTTGGGGATTAAGATAATGAAACTCATTCTGTCTATTATAAGACTTATATTTCACTAAGAAATCTGCACCATCTAAGACACTCATCTCCTGCGACATTAAAACATAATCTTTTTCATCTTCATCAAAAATAACTTTTCGTTTTGATTTTTTATAATTAAAAAATGTTTCTTTCGGAAGATCTCCAATATTTAATGCTTCAAGATTTAAAAAGACTTCTTTTAATGGAATTTTTGATTTTGGCTTTGTTACAATAGGAGGAATTGATTGAAATTCATCTTCACTTATCTTTTTTGGAAAAAACCATTGTACTAATTCGACATTCCATTTTTTCTTTTCGTTAAGATAAATTCTAAAAACTTTTCCACTGTTTGTAATTCCATTACCAACGTAAATTCTTACTTCATTTTCTCTGTCAAGTTTTAAAGGTATGTTTGCAAGTATATCAACACTTTGACCTTTAAAAAAAGAAACAGCCAATAATAAAAATATCTGAAGTAAGGTTTTCACTGATTTTCTAGTTTACTTTTTCGTTCTGTTTTTCTGCAAAAGCCGCCGCAGCTTCTTTTACCCAAGCATTCTCTCTTTGCGCTTTTCTCTTCGTTTCGATACGCTTTTTGTTGCAAGGTCCGTTTCCTTTTAAGATTTCCATGAATTCATCCCACGGAAGTTCTCCGAAATCATAATGCTGTCTTTCCTCATTCCATTTTAGATCTTTATCAGGAATGGTTAATCCCAGGAACTCAGCCTGAGAAACAGTAACATCGATAAATCTCTGACGAAGACTGTCGTTACTTTCTCTTTTTACTCTGTAATTCATAGAGATTTTGGAGTTGGGTGAACTGTCATCATTAGGTCCGAACATCATCAAAGCTGGCCACCAGAAACGGTTTAATGAAGCCTGAGCCATTTCTTTCTGTTGTTTTGTACCACGGCACAATGCCATAAGAATTTCGTATCCTTGTCTTTGGTGGAATGATTCTTCCTTACAGATTTTCACCATCGCTCTTGAATAAGGACCGTAAGAATTCCCCATCAGCATTACCTGGTTCATAATCGCAGCACCGTCTACTAACCAACCGATGGCACCGATATCTGCCCAGCTTAAGGTAGGATAGTTGAAAATACTTGAATATTTTGCTTTTCCTTCCAGCATATCATCATAAGTAGCATCTCTGTCTGCTCTGATACTTCCGTCACCTAACGTTTCAGTGGCAGAATAAAGATATAAGCCGTGGCCTGCCTCATCCTGAACTTTAGCTAAAAGAGCCATTTTTCTTCTCAATGAAGGCGCTCTGGAAATCCAGTTGGCTTCCGGCAACATTCCTACAATTTCAGAATGCGCGTGCTGTGAAATCTGACGAACCAATAATTTTCTGTAATCATCTGGCATTACATCTTTTGGTTCTACTTTATTTTCTTCGTGAACGTATTGAACAAATTTTTCTAAGTCCATCTTTTTTTGAATTTGAAAATTAAATAATTTGAAAATTTGAGAATTAGGCGATTGGGAAATTTAAATATGATAATAGCATCTTCAAATTAGCCCATTTTCTCATTTTCAAATTGTCTTAAACATCATAATTAAGCATCACCACATTGGTTGTAGGGTGACATTGGCAGGTAAGAACGAAGCCTCTGGCTACTTCTTCTTCGGTAAGCGCATAGTTCTTCTCCATGAAAACTTCTCCTTCCAGAACCTGTGCTTTACACGTACAGCAAACGCCTCCTTTACATGCGAAAGGAACCGGAAGCTGATCTTTCAATGCTTTATCTAAGATACTCTCTTTTTTAGAATTAAGGTGGAACGAATATTCATCATCATCAATGATTACCGTTACCATACTTTCAATATTGGCAATGGCCTTGAATTCATCACTCATTTCCTCCGTATTTTCTTCATCCGGAGCGGTGAAATATTCAAATAAAACCTGAATAGCAGGTACTTTTTTGTCTTTTTTCAGATAGTCTGCAATCCCCTTAATCATTTCTGAAGGTCCGCAAATAAAATAAGTAGCTTCTTTTACATCAATATCTGTATATCTTTCAAACAGCTGCTCTAATTTTTCTGACGAAATTCTTCCTTCAAAAACAGGATCTTCGTGTTTCTCACGGCTTACCAGGTAAATCACTTTCAGTCTTCCGTTGAAATGCTCTACAAGTTTATCAATCTCTGCCTTTCTTAAAACATGATTCATGCTTCTGTTGCTGTAGAACAAATAGGCATTTGAATTCGGTTCCTGATAAAGACTTTCTTTAATATTGGATAATACAGGAGTAATTCCGCTTCCTGCAGCCAGACCAACATAAGTTTTTACGTTTGTCGGGTGATAAGAAGTATTGAAGCCACCCATCGGAGGCATTACTTCCAGCACTTCATCCATATGAAGGTGTTCATTGAAATAGCCTGATACTTTTCCGCCTTCAAGCAACTTCACCAATACTTCCAGCGTATTGCCCTTTTCACTTGGAGCATTACAGATAGAGTAAGAACGTCTTTCTTCATTTCCGTTGATTGTCATTCGGAAATTCAGATACTGTCCCTGCTTGAACCTGAACTTATCTTTCAGTTCTTCAGGGATTTCTACCGCCACATTCACTGCTTCGGAAGTATCTTTCTGAACTTTAACTGTTTTAAGTTTATAAAATGAATTCATTATTTTTTAAGTATTCTATTAATTTTTCCACCTTCGCACTTCGGCAGGCTGTCCTGAGCATGAACTTTTACTTTCGTAGTGATTCCTACCCTCTTTTTTATTTCGTTTTCTATGTTTTTCCCAAAGTTGCCGACAAAATTAAAATAATCATCGGTATTGGCTTCTATTTTTTGAGATTTTACCAATTCATCATCGATTTCAACATCAATATCCAAAGCAATACACATATGTTCTTTCTCTACAGGCGTAAGATAGTAGTTTGGAACCACTCCTTTTACATAAGAAAAAGCATCTTCAATCTGACTTGGATAAACATTGACTCCTCTTACGATCAGCATGTCATCGGCTCTTCCAACGATAGGTTTCATTTTCACCATGGTTCTTCTGGCATTTTCATCGTAGTAAAGACTTGTAATATCATTCGTCCAGTAGCGTAAAAGAGGCATTGCTTTTTTGGTTAAAGTAGTGATCACCAAAACGCCTTCTTCCCCGAAAGGAACCGGCTGTTTGGTAACCGGATCTAAAATCTCAGGATAAAAATGATCTTCCCAGATATAAGCTCCTCCTTTCTCTTCAAAATCCTCCATGGAAACTCCCGGACCGATAATTTCACTTAATCCATAGATATTGGTTGCATGAACGCCTAATTTTTCTTCAATATGACCTCTGATAATTTCCGTCCACGGCTCTGAGCCTAAAACAGCATATTTAAGACTGATCTCTTCTGCAGTAATTCCTCTTCTGGCAAATTCATCCGCAATCGTTAAAGCATATGACGGTGAACAACAGATCACTTCAGGTTTGAAATCTACAATCAGATCTACCTGTCTTGACGTCATTCCTCCGGAAATAGGAAGAACACTCATCCCCAACATTTCAGCTCCGTAATGAAGGCCTAAACCTCCTGTAAAAATTCCGTAACCATAAGCGTTGTGCAACTGCATTCCAGGTCTTGCTCCTGCAGCATGTAAAGATCTTGCCACCACTTCACTGAAAAGGTCCACATCTTCTTTAGTATATCCTACCACAGTCGGCTTCCCTGTTGTTCCGCTTGAGCAGTGAATACGCTGAAGCTCATTTTTAGGAACAGAAAATAATCCGAAAGGATAGTTATCTCTTAAATCCTGTTTGTAAGTAATAGGAAGTTTAGCGATATCTTCAATCGACCTTATACCCTGCGGAGATATTTGTAATTCATCAAATTTCTTTTTATAAAATTCCGACTTCTCTCCCAAATAGCTGATCAGGCTGATCAACCGGTCGGATTGAAGCTGTCTCAACTGACCCAGCTCCAGATATTCAACTGAAAAATCCATAAAACTAACTAACATTTGTTAGGTGTAAATTTAAAAAGATTTTGCTAGCTGGCAAAATTTTTATGACTTTTGTCATATTTTGAATGATTCTAAATAAGAAAAATTATTAAAATTATGCCCAATGTCACTCTGAACGGAACGAATGTGTAGTGAAGAATCTTTTAAAAATCTAACAGTCTGTCACGAGATTCTTCCTTCGTCCGAAATCGAAGATTCGACGTAGTCAATGACAAGCGAAGTGGTTATTTTTTCTGATTTCCAAGCAGGCCAAAAAGAATCTTTTCTCTGATCTCATCGGTAATTTCATCCGTAGAATCACTACTTCTTTTGAACCAGAAATAGGAATTATTTAAGGTATGAAGGATAAATCTTGTGGTGAATGATGGTGATTTCAGTTCCCATTTTTCGGCTTTGTAAATCTCGGAAATCAGTTTCTCAACTTCCTGCTGATAGTTTTTTCTTAATTCTACAAATTCGGGAAGTCTTTCTTCAAGGTGTTTCCATTCATTGGAATAAATATGGGTAACATCACGGTTTTTAAGAACAACAGAAAGATGTTTATCCAATAATAGATTCAGCTTTGCTTTTGGAGCAATAGCTGTATTTTTCACCTCCTGAAGCTCATCGAAAAACTCCTGAGCAATGCCAAAACAAATCCATTCCAGAATTTCTTCCTTTGAACGGATGTGTGCATACAGCGATGCTGCCTTGATATTCAGTTTCGTTGCCAGGTCTCTTACTGAGCTCCCCATATACCCTTTCTCTTTGAAAAGTTCTACGGCTACGTCTAATATTTTTTTCTGTTTTTCTTTTAGTTCCATCTGGTAAAATGCAAAAGTAATTATTCTGAATTAAACTGTTCATTTTTTGAACATAAAAAGAAAAAAGACCTGCGAACCGTAGTTTAGATATTCTGTTAATTGGCCTTGTTATGACTTTTTGTTCATGATTTCCAAGAAATAATTACGAAATCGGAAATTTTGTCAAGTTAAATTTCCGTTAAAAATACAATATCCGGAAAATTTGTCCTATTTTTTTGTAAATTTAATAATTGAACAGTTTTTGCGATACAGTCATCGAATAAATGATTAAATAATTGATGGCATTAAGAAACTAAGCCTCAGAATTTGGTTTCTTGATGTTTTTTAAAAACTAAACTTTAAACAAACCATTACCAAAAATATATAAAAATATGAACTTAAACCAATATACTGTAAAATCACAGGAAGCCATCCAGGCAGCACAACAGGTTGCTATGGAACTGGGCAATCAAAGTATCGAACCTCAACATCTCCTTGAAGGAATCTTTCAGGTGGATGAAAATATATCGCCTTTCTTATTAAAAAAATCTGAAGCAGATGCTAATTTAGTAAGAGAGCGCAACCGTGAGAATTTAGAAAAACTTCCAAAAGTACAGGGAGGAAATATCTATCTTTCACAATCTGCCAACAAAGTATTGCTGGATGCACCCAACATTGCCAAGAAGATGGGTGACGAATATGTAACGATTGAACATTTATGGCTATCTCTTTTGGAAACTACTTCTGAAGTATCCAAAATGCTGAAAGATATGGGCGTAACCAAAAACCTGTTGGAAGGCGCTATAAAAGAATTAAGAAAAGGGAGTAAAGCAACTTCTGCAAGCTCAGAGGAAACGTATCAGTCTTTAAATAAATATGCTAAAAATTTCAACGAGTTAGCAGCTGAAGGAAAACTGGATCCGGTAATCGGGCGTGATGAAGAGATCAGAAGGGTTTTACAGATCCTTTCCAGAAGAACTAAAAACAATCCAATCCTTATTGGAGAACCTGGTGTAGGTAAAACAGCTATTGCTGAGGGAATTGCTCACAGAATTATCAGTGGCGACGTTCCTGAAAACCTGATGGATAAAACGTTATTCTCATTGGATATGGGCGCTTTGATCGCCGGAGCAAAATATAAAGGTGAATTTGAAGAGCGTCTGAAATCCGTTGTGAATGAGGTGATCAAGTCTGATGGACAGATCATCCTTTTCATCGACGAGATCCACACTTTGGTAGGAGCCGGAGGCGGTGAAGGAGCAATGGATGCTGCCAATATCTTAAAGCCTGCTTTAGCAAGAGGAGAATTAAGAGCGATTGGTGCCACTACATTGAATGAATACCAAAAGTATTTTGAAAAAGATAAAGCGCTGGAAAGACGTTTCCAGAAAGTAATGGTGGAAGAACCGGATACAGAATCTGCAATTTCTATCCTTCGTGGTATTAAAGATAAATATGAAGCGCACCACAAGGTAAGAATCAAAGATGAGGCAATTATTGCCGCGGTGGAAATGTCTCAAAGATATATTTCAGACCGTTTCTTACCGGATAAAGCGATTGACCTTATTGATGAAGCTTCTGCAAAACTGAGAATGGAAATCAATTCCAAGCCGGAAGAGCTGGACGTTCTGGACAGAAGACTGATGCAGCTGGAAATTGAACTGGCAGCCATCTCAAGGGAAGGCAATCAGACCAAAATTGATCACCTTAAAGAAGATATTGCTAAAATTTCTGAACAGAGAAATGAGATCAATGCGAAATGGCTGAAAGAAAAACAGAAAAGTGAAGATCTTACCCAGATCAAAAAAGATATAGAATCCCTGAAACACGAGGCAGAAAGAGCTTCCAGAGCCGGAGATTATGCAAAAGTAGCGGAAATCCAATACGGAAAACTTCGTGAAAAAGAAGAAGAACTAGCCAAAGTAGAGCTGGAAATGCAGAATCATCAGAATGAACTGATCAAAGAAGAGGTTACTGCAGAAAATATTTCTGAAGTGATTGCGAAATGGACCGGTATTCCTGTTACCAAATTGCTGCAATCAGAAAGAGACAAGCTATTGAATCTTGAATCTGAACTCCATCACAGAGTGGTTGGGCAGGATGAAGCGATTCAGGCAGTTGCAGATGCGATCAGAAGAAACAGAGCCGGTTTAAGTGATGATAAAAAGCCAATCGGATCTTTCTTATTCCTGGGGACAACCGGAGTCGGTAAAACCGAGTTGGCAAAGGCATTGGCGGAATTCTTATTCGATGATGAAAACAATATGACAAGAATTGATATGAGTGAATATCAGGAACGTCACAGTGTTTCAAGATTGGTGGGAGCGCCTCCAGGCTATGTAGGATATGATGAAGGGGGACAACTGACTGAAGCGGTTAGAAGAAGACCTTATTCCGTAGTGCTTCTCGATGAGATTGAAAAAGCACACCCTGATGTTTTCAACACGTTACTTCAGGTTCTGGATGATGGACGTCTGACAGATAATAAGGGACGAGTGGTGAATTTTAAAAATTCTATCATCATCATGACTTCGAATTTAGGATCACATCTGATTCAGGAGAATTTTGAGAATCTTACTGAGGAAAATCAGGATGAAATTGTGGATAAAACAAAAGATGAAGTTTTTGATCTTTTAAAACAGACGCTGCGTCCGGAATTCCTGAACAGAATTGATGAAATTGTACTCTTCCAGCCTTTAAGAAAAAAAGAGATCGGAAAAATCGTTCAGTACCAATTGAGAGGATTTAATGAAATGTTATCTAAACGAAACATCATTATGACTTTCACTCAGGATGCGGTAGATTATCTGATGGATAAAGGATATGATCCTGCCTTCGGAGCAAGACCATTGAAAAGAGTGATCCAACAGGAAGTTCTCAACAAGTTGTCTAAAGAAATTCTTGCAGGGAATGTAAATGACGGAGACAGAATCACTTTGGATTACTTTGTGGAAACAGGATTAGTTTTCCGACCTACCGAACAATAAAATAGTTTTTTTCATATACATTATTTTTGTGAATAAGTGCTGTAGAATAATCTGCAGCACTTATTTTTTAAACTATTTTTCTTATTTAAGTGAAATAAACTTATATTTACTATACTAATAACTAAAACAGAATCAGCATGAAAAAACTAAAAAGAGACGATTTGAAAAAAATCGATGGCGGTCTTATCGCTCCCATCATTATGTGTGATGAAAACATGAATTGCCCTGCCAATTTATGCTGTACATCAGGATACATCTGCAGGGACTGGAGAAAGTATCCATGTATTTAAAGAAAAACGGAGAAGCAGAATTTCTCCGTTTTTTTATTGAATGAACCAAAGCCTTATCAGCTCTGAATTGTTATTTTTTTTCATGCAATCCGTAAAAACACGGTAAAAATAACAGTGGAATTCCCAATTAAGGAATAGATTTTCTAGAATATTTTTTACGAGATTTGCATATTAATTGAGTTTTACCGCAAAACACTAAGCTATGAATACAGAATCAAACAATCCATTGCAGCCCGGGACTATGTCAAACAGTCTTATCCAGGCTCTGATCGACAATTATCGTCAAAACCACTTAAGCGCAATCAACACTACTTTAGGAATACAAGATGCGCATTCTATTTGGTTTGACCTTCCGAAATTAAAAAATTTCATTGCAAAAATCGAAGAAGAAGCGGCAAAAGTAGATCCTGCTACCTCTGCGGAAGATCTGGGAATCCGATTTTATTATGCTTCTTATCCTAAAACTGAAAACTGGGATATCATGGCATCTCATCCGGTACCTCAGGAATATGCCGAAAAGCACACATTGGTTTTAATTCCTACCATGAAAAAGACAAATGAAACCGGAGTAGCCTATGATTCTGATTTTAATACTCTTCAAGCACACGGGGAAGGCAAAGCATTTGGACTAAGCACAGCAAAAAGTAAAAGTGCAGCTTACAAACATGATGACGACGGAACAGTGGGAGAAAACAGCGGAACGCTTATTCCTCCGGCTCCCCCTATGGGCACTTCCTATTAATTACCATTCTTAAACGCTGTATGACTGAAATTCAGAAAATTTTTTCATCATTTATGTATTGGGGAGAAGCCTTTGCTGCTTTAATCTCTCTGATTTATTATAACCGTGTAAAAAAACAACCCTGGAAGTATCTTGCCATTTATCTCATTATTATTTTCCTGTGTGAGTCAGCTGTAAAATGGGGCGAGAAACCACTTAAAATAGACAGAATAAATTTTTACAACTACTTCGTAATTCCATTGCAGTTTATATTTTTTTATTGGCTGTATGCAAAAGAGTCTCTGAAAAAGGTAAAACTTTTTTACATTCTGACGGGTATATATATTTTAACCTATATCCTCAGGGGGCTTTTTTTCCCCGAAAAGAAAGTCATTTTTTCTTTCAATTACAATGTTGGCTGTTTACTTTTAATGGGTCTCGTGATTATGGAGTATTATAAACAGGTTAATTCATCCGAGATTCTTAATTTCAGTAAAAACAGAATGTTTTATATTAATCTTGGAATTACGCTTTTTTATATTGCCAATCAGCCATTTATGACATTTAACTCTCTCCTCTGGAAATATATAGACATCTGGGACATTTATTTTATCTATTTTCAGGTTTCAGGAGCAGTGATGTATATTTTATTTGCAAGTTCATTTATATGGGGAAAACAGAACTCTTAATCACCATTATCTCATTCAATATCTTTTTTTTGATGTTTGTGATAGCCGTATTTATATACATCCGGAATTACAGACAGAGGAAAAGAGAATATTTAAATGAGATTGAGATGAAAACCGAACTTCATCAAAGAGAACTTCTGTCTACCCAGCTGGAAATCCAGCAGGCTACCATGCAGCAGATCGGCCGGGAGCTGCACGACAATATTGGTCAGAAACTTACCCTCGTAAGTCTTTATGTACAGCAGATGCTTTATGAGAATAAGGTACCGGAAGCAAATGAAAGAATTGATCAGGTTTCACAGATTATCAACCAGTCCCTGCAGGATCTTAGAAGCTTGTCCAAAACATTGACAGATGACAATATCAACCAGAAGGAAATTGTAACTTTGATACAGGAAGAAGTGGATAATACCAATTCCTTCAAAAAATGTCATGTAAGTTTTGAACACAATTTTAAACAACTTGATTTAGGCTTTGTTCATAAAAATGTTCTTCTGAGAATTACTCAGGAGTTTATTCAGAACAGTATAAAACATTCCCATTGTAAAAATATTTTTATAAGTCTGAACACTTCAGAAGACACTCTTTGGGAGCTTGATATCCGTGATGATGGAATCGGGTTTGATACTTCACAGATCAAATCCAACGGAATAGGGCTCACGAATATGAAAAACAGGGCTCAAATTATAGGAGCGAATTTTCGTATGGAAAGTAAGGAAAATATGGGAACACAAATCAATATTATCTTAAAAAAACAGTCATGAAAAAAACGATTGTCATTGTTGACGACCATATACTTATAGCAAAAGCTCTTGAAGGAATTATCGGTAACTTCAGCGAGTTTGAAGTAATCTATGTAAGTGAAAACGGGAAAGATCTCATCCAGAAATTTGAAGAAGGCCATCCCATTCCTGATATTATTCTTTTAGATATCAGTATGCCGATTATGGATGGTTTTGAAACCGCAGCCTGGCTTACCAAAAACCATCCCGATATTAAAATCATGGCCCTCAGTATGCAGGGAGATGACAACAGTGTTATTAAAATGATCAGGAGCGGAGCCAAAGGTTATCTTCTGAAAAACACCCACCCTAGAGATCTGGAAACAGCACTTACACGCCTCAATACGGACGGCTTTTTTTATCCGGATTGGGCTTCCAAAATCATATTTTCCAACCTGAATAAAGAGACAGAAACTGAAATTGCCATAAGAATTTCCGACAGAGAAAAAGAATTTCTGAAATACACGGTAACGGAACTCAGCTATAAGGAAATTGCAGACAGAATGTGCTGCAGCCCCAGAACAGTAGAAAGCTATCGTGACCAGCTATGTGAAAAACTGGATCTTAAAACGCGTGTAGGACTTGCAGTTTTTGCCATTAAAAATGGTTTCGCAAATTAGATTTTCACCATGAAAAAATTCTTTAAAATTAAAATTTAAACGAAAAGTATTCACAGAAAATAATTAAAAACTAAGATCACATTAGCAGATTAATTAAAATTAATTAAAATTCAACGCATTTCTAAAATCATTAAATTAAAACCAACAACATTCGGAAATATTTAACACAATCGTAAACAAATACGAAAATCATTTGCATATTAATTTTAAATAATATAATTTCACATCCTCAACCTAAATGATTTTGATATGAAAAAACTATTATTTGGAGCTTTTATGCTCACAGTAATGGCTGCATGTAACAATGACAGCATTACCAATCAAAATGAAAACACAACTGACGAAGCTGCAATTTCTGCTGGCTTAGCTCAAAGAGGCTGTGCTTCTGAGGAAATCAGACAGGAAGCATTGAAAAAAAGCCCTGAACTTCAACAAAGATTCGCGGCTTTAGAAAGCAATACAGAAAAATTCGCCAATGATGTGAAATTCGGAAAAGTTCTAGCCGATGGCACTGTAGAAATCCCTGTTATCGTAAACGTCATTTACAAAACTACAGCTGAAAACGTTTCTGATGCAAGAATTGCAGAGCAGATTGCGGTATTGAATGCAGATTATTCAGGCACCAACAGTGATGCCAATAAAATCCCGACTGAATTCCAAACCGTAAGTTCAGGTGATACAAAAGTAAAATTCAGATTGGTAAATACCGTTAGAAAATCCACTTCAAAAACAAGCTGGGCAACTAATGATGATATGAAAAAAGCCTCCAAAGGAGGAATTGATGCTACTAATCCTACCAATTATTTAAACTTATGGGTAGTAGGCAAAATGACCAGCCAGGGCCGTACTATTCTTGGATACGCGACTTTCCCTGAATCTGCAGGTTTATGGAATGATGGTGTTGTAATTGCCGCTCCATATTTTGGAAAGACAGGAGCTTCTTCTCCTTTCAACCTGGGAAGAACTGCAACACATGAGGTAGGTCACTATCTGAACTTAAGACATATCTGGGGAGATGCCAATTGTGGAAATGACCAGGTAAGTGATACCCCTACACAAACTACTGCTAATTATGGGAAACCTTCTTACCCACTCTATAATACGTGCAGTGGCGTACAAAGATCTGTAATGTTTATGAACTATATGGATTATGTAGATGATGCGGCTATGTTTATGTTCTCTGCAGGACAAAAAACAAGAATGCAGTCTGTAGTAGCTTCTTCTGGCGCAAGATCCGGATTGAGAGTGTATTAAAATTAAAATATTTTTACATATGTAAAGTCTGTCTCAAGTTTGAGACAGACTTTTTTTTGTATCTGCTCTCATTTTCAGCACACAAATGAAAATATTGAAATCAAAGGTTTCTGAATTCGTTTTAAAAACAATATTACTGAGATTTATTATAAAAAATATTCTACAAAAAACATAAAATGATAAAAATTATTTATCATTAAAATACACTTGAATGTGAAATATAAAATAAATAATATAATTTAACTAAAATTCAATACATTTTAAAATTAATTGATTTTAATTCAATTAAATTGACTAAAAATTAAGTATTCATTAAATATTTACAGAAATAATTTGCATATTAATTTTAAATGATATAATTTCACGCCCTCAACCAAATTATATTATAACGATATGAAAAAATTCCTATTTGGAGCCCTGATTCTGGGCCTTATGTCGGCATGCAACAACGACAGCTTAACCAACCAAAACGAGACTTCTCCGGATCAGGATAACACTGTTCCGAGCGCTCTTAAAAGAGGTTGTCCGTCAGAAGAAATCAGACAGGCAATGCTTCTGAAAAACCCTGCACTCAAACAAAAAATGGCTGATATTGAATTCAGTACTGAAAAGTTTGCAGAAAATCTTAAAGTGGGAAAAGTTCTTGCCGATGGAACTGTTGAAATCCCGGTTGTTTTTAACGTCATTTACAACACTTCCGCTCAAAATGTTTCCGATGCAAGAATCGCAGAACAAATTGCAGTCCTTAATGCCGATTATGGTGCTACCAACTCTGATATCAACAAAATCCCTGCTGCATTCCAGCCAGTCGCAGCGGGTGATGTAAAGATCCGTTTCAAACTAGTCGCTACCAACCGTAAGCAGAGCACAAAAACAGGCTGGAGATCTGATCTGGAACAAATGAAAAAAGCCAGTACCGGAGGTATTGATGCTACTGATGTCAATAAAAATATGAATATCTGGGTAGTTAATTCAATTCTTGACGAAAACAACCAACCTGGAACTCTAGGCTACGCATATTACCCTGAAAATGCAGGACAATGGTATGATGGTCTTGTAATAGGCTATCAGTATATAGGTAAAACAGGTGCTTCTGCCCCGTTCAATTTAGGAAGAACTGTAACGCATGAAGTAGGACATTACCTGAATCTTCCACACCTTTGGGGATCATCCGATGCTGGATGCCAGACAGATTACTCCAATGATACTCCTACATCTCCCGGCCCTAACTACGGAAACCCTACCTACCCTCTAAACAGAGTTTGTGGTGGTGTAAGCCGTTCTCAGATGTTCATGAACTATATGGATTATGTAGATGACAAATCTATGGTGATGTTTTCTGCCAACCAGAAAACAAGAATGCAGGCTGTGGTAGCTGCTTCCGGACCAAGAGCGGGGTTAAGATAACCAATAACCTCAGTTCAAATATTATAAAAATATTAAAATAGTCTATCTCAATTTTTGGGATAGATTTTTTTAATATTTTTACGCGATTTAAATTTCAACACCACTAAGATGAAAAAAATAGCATTAGCATCAGGAATACTATTGCATTTATACTGTATTAAAGCTCAGGATACGATCCAAATTAAAACACAGGATACGATACCCTCCAGAAATCTCAAAGAAGACCTGGCAATGATCAGTTCAGGAAACTCTATTCAGCAGAAAACTCCTTTTTTCAAAAAAGAATGGGTAAAAAAATCGGTAGCTCCGGCTCTTCTTTTTACTGCAGCTGCTGCAACATGGGGAGAAAAAGAAAATATACGTGAAGTAAGAAACCGATATCTCCCCAACTTCAAAGTAAAATACGATGATTATCTTCAATATGCTCCTGCTGCAGCTGTTTACGGATTAAAACTGGCAGGCGTAAAGGGCCGTAATAATTTGGGACGGGCAACTTTATCTTATGGTACCAGTTTAGCCATCATGGCGATTTTAGTCAATTCCATTAAATATACTGCAAAAGTGGAACGTCCGGATGGATCCAAAAATAACTCTTTTCCCTCAGGACATGCGGCAATGGCTTTTACCAATGCCAGTTTTCTACATAAAGAATATGGTTTGGTAAATCCTGCCTACAGTATTGCAGGATATGGTTCAGCCACTCTTACAGGGCTTGGGCGAAATTTAAACAACAGACACTGGGTTCCGGATATTCTGGCTGGTGCAGGTATCGGAATTATATCAACGGAACTGGGATATTTCTTTATTGACAAAATTTATAATAACAAGGGTGATAATTTAAGTATTTTATCCAGGATACAGGGTAACGATTATCCATCTTTTCTCTCTTTAAAAATGGGAACTGCGTTGGGTACCACTAACTTCCTGAGGGAATCTGAACTGGATGATAAAAAACAAATTGGTTTTGAGGGAGGATTGGAAGGAGCTTACTTCTTTTCAAAAAAATGGGGTGTGGGTGCAGATGTGTCTTTCAGCAGCTTCCCGATTAAATCCCAAAGAATAACATTTGATGACGAACAGGATTTTGGCAATCACGAAATCAAAACACAATCCATGGGATTCCTTTCTGCAGGTATTGGACCTTATTTTTCTCATGAATTATCAGATAAATGGCAGCTTACTGTAAAGGTAACCGGAGGATATGCTGCAACAGCAAGTGGAAAAGTATTTTTAAAAGGAAACGATATTGATGCTCCCAACAATGAACTTCAGATCGCCAGATACAAACCCAAACCGGCTTTCCGCTGGAATACAGGAGCTTCCATGACCTATAAGTTCAATCCGGGATTAGGCCTTACTTTCTATACAGATTATAATAAGATCAATTCTACAATTCAATATTCCTTCAGCGATGAGATCAAAGAAAGTGAAGAACTGGATCAGGAACTGAACAACCTGATTGCTAAGGAAAAAATCAGTTATATTACATTAGGCTTAAGATTAACTGCCTACTTTTAAAAATACAAAAGAGGCTGTCTCAAAAGTGTCATTCTGAACACAGACTGAAAGTCTGCGAACGAAGTTCATAAATGTAGTGAAGAATCTCAATTGACTATTAATAAGATTCTTCCTTCGTCAGAAATCGAAGATTCGACGTAGTCAATGACAAAAGCCAATTATTTGACTTTTGGAACAGCCTCTTTTACTTTTATAGGTTTTTACGGTTGTCATCCGGAGTATAATCCATAAAGATATCTCCGTCCAGCTGTACAGATTTTACTTTTTTCTTAATAGGAATTACAAGATCAGTCAGTTTTTGATCTTTTTCCCACACTGAAGGTGAAAAATGCAGCTTTTCCGTAGTACCGTCATCATAAGACAATATTGCATCAAACGGAATGGCAAAACCTCCTACATTCGCTACGTTGATAGTAAGCATATCATTCATCTGGGATGCTCCTGTTACTTTTAAGTCAATATAATTATTGGTATAAAACCAATTGTGGAAAAACCAGTTCAGATTTTTTCCTGATCCTGTATTCATAGAATTAAAATAATCCCATGGAACCGGATGTTTCCCATTCCAGTTGTCCATATAATGGTGCAATGCTTTTTTGAAGAGTTCATCTCCCAGATAATCTTTCAAAGCCAGATAAGACAATGAAGATTTTACATAAGAGTTGTTTCCGTATCCGGCACCGCTCACCTGTGTACTCATCGTGATCACCGGTTGATCCTGCTCTGCAGAAGGATCATTGATCCATTTTTTAACACGGAAGTTTTTATAAAATTCTTTAGCTGCCGCCTCACCGTTTTCATCAATTCCTATAAGATATTCCAGCGTGGTCGCCCAGCCTTCATCCATAAATGCATATCTTGTTTCATTGATACCCATATAGAAAGGGAAATAAGTATGGGCAATCTCATGATCTGCCGTCAACCTGGCATCATTAAGATCATCAGGAATACTGGTATCATTAATCATCATAGGATATTCCATATCTGCATATCCCTGAATAGCCGTCATTACATTGTAAGGGTATTCTACTCCCGGCCAGTTTTTTGAAAACCAATCCAGGTTATAGCGCATCCAGTCTACATAATGTTCAAAATCTTTTGCTCCGTTTTTATATCCTGCCTGAACACTGGCTCTTTTTGTTTTTAACTGAACACTGGCAGCATCCCACACATAATGGTTACTCATCGCAAAACAAAAATCTGTAATATGATTTGCTTTAAATTTCCAGACATTCCACTTGTTCTGTTTTGTTACTTTTCCGGACTTCATTTCCTGTTCTGTGGCAATATGCATCAGCTTATCGCTTTTCAGGGAGGCTTTATATCTTTTTAAATATTGAGGCTGAAGCACGGCTTCCGGATTCAGAAAATCTCCGGTTGCCCAAACTACATAATTTTTTGGTACGGTAATAGCAAAACTGTAATCATTGAAATCATTGTAAAATTCCTGTCTGTCCGAATGCTGAAGCATATCCCATCCATTGTAATCATCGTACACAGAAATTCTTGGAAAAGAGTAGGCCACATAGAAGGTTTCAGGATCAATCTGTCCTTCTCTTCCACTCTGAACCGACAATGGATATTCCCACTCTATTTTAACCTCAGCTTTTGACTTAGATTTGAGTGCTGATTTTAATTTTACTTTTTCAACAGTACTCCAGTCATCACTGTTGATCTCATATTTTATATTGTTTACAGTAAAAGACTTAATTTTCAATCCGGATGAAAGAAAATCTTTGGATACAAATCCCGACCTTGGCGACTGTGGCTTGTGAAGGTTATTCACAAATCGTATAGCCAGCTCATTCAGATTATCCGGACTGTTGTTGGTATAAACAATAGTTTCTTTTCCTGAAACTATTTTTGTAGCAGCATCTACTTTCACCTCTACATTATACACTCCTTTATTCTGCCAGTAGTTTTTTCCTGGCGCTCCGGAGATATCACGTGTTCCTCTCTCGTACGCTTTTTTGATATTCCTCGGCATATACAATTCCTGAGCTGACAATTGCAGTAAAGAAACTGCGATCAGCATTCCGGAAAAAATTTTCTTCATAGCGATCTTTTTAAAGATAGGCATCAAAAATAGCGAAAATGTACCATCAGACAGCTATTCTTTCAAGATAATATTTCACTGTAATCAACTTTTATATTAAAATATTCTACAACCGATCCTGTTCGGCGGTCTTCTTAATGGTTTTAGCATTTTTAACCGATTGATTTCCAAAGTTGAATTTCAATGAAAATGTCACTCCCTGAGTATCGGAATAATCAAGAAAATAATTATCCTGATTTGCATATTTTGTGCTGACCTTCTGCTCTGTGGATCTGAAAATATCGCTAAAAATAAGGCTTGCTTCCAGTTTTTTACTAAAGAATTGTCTATTCATTACAAAATAGGCTGACCATAGAGAAGATATTCTGAAGGTTCCCTGTATGCCGGGAGAATAGTAGCGGTGTCCCATTTCCATTTTCCAGTCGCTGTTTTTATCCAGCGTAAAGCTTGTTGAGATGTTTGAAACCCAGTTCCAGACTTTATTTTTATACAACATTCCATCAATTCCTATGAAATAATTCTCGTTGTGCTCAAGATTTTCAGAAAGGATAATATTCCACCAGGATTTCACCTGGAAATTTTTGTATAAGCTGATTCCGAAAGCTTCTCCTTTCTCAATATTGGTAAAATAATAAATCAAACTGTTGGTACTTGGCTCCTGATAAGAGATTTCCATGGACGGATATATTTCTTTTCTGTAGTATACATCCAGATTCCAGTCTTTCCAGGAATAAGTAAGATTGAGGTTATGGGTAATGGTGGCTTTTAATTTTGGGTCTCCCTGATAATAGGAAAAAAGATTATAATAAGATTTTGCAGGATTCAGCCATGAATAAGAAGGTCTACTGATTCTTTTCCCATAGGAGAACCCAAATTCCTGTTTGTTTTCTGTGGTATATTGTGCATAAAAAGTGGGAAAGAATTTCCAATAGTTACTTTTATTCAATTCATAAGGTTCTGAAACCACCCCTTCAAGATTGGTCATTTCTGCTCGAAGTCCACCTTTGTAGCTCCATTTCCCGATATTGTAGGCTAATGAAGAATATAAGGCAAAATTGTGTTCTTTATAATCAAAAACACTGCTTTTTTCCGGCCGGTATTGTAATACTCCGTTCTCATTATCGGAGAAATCAAGCTGGCTGCTTGTCTTTACAAAACTATATTTCGTACCGGATTCTAGTTCCAGCTTATCCCCTTTCCAGTGATAATCAAATTGAGTGGAATACAGCTGAACATCGGCTTTATTCTGTGTAAGGAAATTATCTTCTTTCGGTGGCTGTCCGGCAAAGTTCAGGTATGTAATTACATTCTGGTATTTATCCACATTATTTCCGGTAAAATAATTGATCCATGAAAGACTGCTTTTCTTATTCAGCTTACGATCTATCTGAAAACTTACCGAGTTATTGATGGAACGGGAACGGTGATCATTGATCGTCGTATAATCAGATTCTACAGTATCCTGCTGGTTATAGATCAATGTAGGAACATGATAAGTTCCGAAGGATTTTGGAGAAAAATACCCTGAGTAGTTGAGGCTTAGATTGGTCAGGCTGTCCAGTTCATATTCCGCATTAAAATTCAGGGTATTCTGGTTATTGTTTTTATCCTTCCTGTTCATCGTACTTACCCATCGGGTTTGGCTTTCCGGATAGTTTACATAGTCTGTTCCTTCCCGGTAGTACGTTCCCAGCCCTTTATAATAGCTTCCCATTAAGGAAAGTTTATCTTTTTTATAATATTGAGAGAGACCAAAAACGCCTTTTGCATATTGCGTCTGCACGTATTTGGATGAAAGAATACCGCGGTAGCCTTCAATTTTATTCTTTTTCAGAACAATATTCAATACTGCGCTTCCTGAAGCTTCATATTTGGCAGGCGGATTGGTAATCACTTCCACAGATTTCACTTCATCTCCCTGTGTATTTTCCAGAAGATTTTTAAGCTCATCCCCTGTCAGCATTACTTTTTTATCATTAATCGTCACCAGAATTCCGGTACTTCCCTTTACACTCAGTACACTGTTGTTGATGGTAACACTGGGTGTATTTTTTAGAATTTCCCAGGCATTGAGTGAGGAAATATTACTGTTTTCCACATTAAATTCCAGACGGTCTACCTTTCTTTTCACTAAAGGTTTACGTTTCGTCATTACCACCCCTTCTATTTCCTGAGATTCTTTTTTAAGAATGATATTGAGTGGTTCAGACTCTTTTAAATCCACTTTTTTCTCAAATAAAGAATATCCCTGATTTTTAATGACCAGTTTTATATTTTCCTCTGAAATATCTTCCAGTACAAATTTCCCATTGTCATCTGTTTTTAATTCTTTGATTAATGTATTCTGAGCATTATACACTTTCACCTTTAGAGAGGAAAGCTTTTCGTTTTCGGTATTCATCACTGTTCCTCCGGCTTTTTGTTTCTGGGCAAGAATCAAAATGGGAAAACACAAAAGAAAAAGAATTTTATACATGGTTATTTTTTTATCCTCTCCAACAAAAACTACTGTTCTGTTCTATGGGGACAAAATTCTGTATTGGTTGGAAAAAACACGGTTAACAGAAGGTTAATGATGGGTTAATGTCTTTTTTGGTATCAAAACATCCAGATCCAAACGGATGGATGAAGCTTTATTTTTGAAGTTTCAACACTATGGTTAATGGAAGGTTAATAATAAAATAATCATTTCCGGAAAATGACTAAAGTTTTATCTTTGTTTTAATGATAGCCAAGAGTAAAATTCTCATCCCGGTTTTTGCCGCTCTATTCCTGCTTTTACTGGGAATCCAGGTTTATTTTATGTATAAAACCTACCAGGTAAAAGAGAGGGATATCTACAGATCTGTGAATGATGGGCTTACCAATTACACGGACAATCTTGAAGACATTCAGGAGGCTAAAGAAAGAAATGATGATTCTCTTCAGGAAATCATTATACAGTATCATAATAAGGAGATCAACAAAAAAGATTTTCTCCGTTATTTCATAGAAAACAGGAAATCTGCCAGAGAAAGACTGATTCATTATATCGACAGCCGCTACCAAAAAGACGGTTACGAAATCTCCGCAAGAATACGGTATCTTTCCATTGTACATCTTCCGGACAGCTCAAAAGTAATTACCGAACCTATTGTTATTTTTGAAACGCAGGATAAGCTAAAAAATCCACGCATTGCCAGTAACGGAAGCTGGGAAACCTCAACCACCAAAAGAAATGATACGGAAAAAGGACATATTGAAAAAAAGAATACCTTTCTTGTTAAAACCCAGACAGATTTTGAGATCAGAAATATAAAAAGTATTGTTTTCAAAGAGCTTACCTTATTGATTATCTGCTGCATTATTCTTCTTTCAGGAGTTCTTCTGCTTTATATTTTCACGATCAGAAATCTTATTCAGCAGCAGAAGCAGGTGGAAGTTCTCCACAACATTGTGGATAACATTTCGCATGAGTTTAAAACACCTATCGCTACTTTAAAAATAGCTTCGAAAGCATTAAAAAAAGAGTGGAATCCTGAAACACTTCCTTTGATTGACAGACAGATTTCACGTCTTGAAAGCCTGATGTTTCAACTTCATAAAGATGAAATTCCTGATAAAATGACCACCATACAACCTGAGGACTGGAACTTTTTTATTCAGGATCTTTCCATTACTTATCCAACTACAGATTTTAAGCTTGAAAATACAATTTCACAAGAGCTTCCTTTTGATAAAAATCTAATGGAAACGGTCATTAAAAATCTTTGTGAAAACAGTGTAAAATATGGAGCATCGGTTATTACAATAGATGTCCGTAACCGTTCTCAACAATTAGAATTTGAAGTTTCCGACAATGGTCAGGGCATGGAAACAAAAGAACTGAATAATATTTTTGAAAAATTCTACAGAATACAGAATAACAATATTCACAATAGCAAAGGTCTTGGGCTGGGACTTTATTTCGTAAAAAAAATCATTACCAACTATGGTGGAAAAATAGAAGTTTCCAGTCAGCTTCATACCGGCAGCACTTTTAAAATATCAATTCCTTATGAAAACTAAAATCCTTCTGGCAGAAGATGATCCGGATTTCGGAATGATTCTTAAGCAGTATCTTGAATTGGAAGATTTTGAAGTCAGCTGGTTTCAGAATCCGGAAGATATCGTATCATTGGTTCAGGCTGATTTTCCCTTTCAGATCGGAATTCTGGATGTGATGATGCCCAATATCGATGGCTTCTCACTGGCGAAAATGATCATTAAGGAAAGAAGTAATTTCCCATTGTTATTTTTGACAGCTAAAAATCAAAAAATTGACCGGTTGACCGGATTGAAAATAGGTGCCGACGATTATATTGCAAAACCCTGTGATCCTGAAGAACTTGTTTTACGAATTAAAAATATTCTGAAGAGAACACTTCCCGCCGTTACGGAAAGCCAGATAAAAATAGGAGAATTTTCACTGGACACCACCAAACTTCTGTTGTCACATCCTAACGGAAATAATCGGCTGACCATACGGGAACAGGAACTTTTATTATATCTTCTGAAGCATAACCGATCCATCATTACAAGGGATAATATTCTGGATAACCTCTGGGAAACCAATGATTATTTTACAGGAAGAAGTCTGGATGTTTTTATCAGCAGGCTTCGTAAATATTTCAACAGTGATCCCCAAATAAAAATCCAATCCCTGAGAGGAATTGGATTTGAAATTGATTTTCCAACCAATTGATTTTTTATAGGGATAGATTCACAATCACCGGAAAATGGTCTGACGGATACAAGAGGTTTTCTCTTCTGTCATTGATGTGTCGGTGAGATCTGATCTTAAAACCTCGTGTAAAAATATAATCGATTCTGTCTTTCGGGACTGTATTGACATCAAAAGCAGTAAATGTTCCTACCGGGCCATAATGTTTCGTTTCTGAGTGATAGAAAGTATCTTTCATATTCTGGGAAAGAATTTTAATCGGTTCTGAATCATCTGTCAGGTTAAAATCACCACTCAGTGTCACCGGAAGATTCTTTGGATTCAGTTCTTTGATTTTTTTCAGGATCAATTCGGAAGATTTTACTCTTGCTACATTTCCAATGTGATCAAAATGAAGATTCATAGCCAGAAATTCTTTCTTCGATTTTTTATCTTTAAATATGGCGTAAGTACAGATCCTGTTCAGTGCCGCATCCCAGCCTTTTGAAGGTTTTTCCGGAGTTTCAGATAACCAGAACGTCCCGGATTTTACAATTTCCAGTTTGGTTGTATCATAAAAGATGGCAGAAAACTCTCCTTTTTCTTTACCGTCATCTCTTCCTACTCCGATATAGTCATAGTTTTTCACACCTGCTTTAATATCTTTCATCTGCTCCGGAAGTGCTTCCTGTACTCCGAAATAATCAGGATGATAGTACGTCAATAAATCGGCAACGTCCTGTTTTCTTTTTGGCCAGGCATTATCTTTATCCGACTCTACATTCAGTCTGATATTAAAACTCATTACGGTAAGGTCTTGTGAGAATCCTAATGCAAAAAACATCAGAAACACCATTGAAAATCTGAAATTCATATGTTATTTTATCATTAAGAGACAAAAATAAAACTTCTCTGCGACAGAAAAGCCTTATTGATGTGATTATATTGTTAAATTATCTTTTTCTTCTTCTATAGATATAAAATACTCCTGAAATTCAGACACCAAAATGGAAATATCACTTTCTAGCTTTACAACACCAATGGTTTTGTAGTGAGCAGCCAGCTTTATGTCTTTGCTTTTGAGGAGAACTTCAAGCTTTTTTAAATTTATATCTTTCTTTAAAACTGCGAGGTAAGTGATCATAAGTATATCTGTATTAAACCGTTTCCAATATCTCTGTATTTTATGCCTTCAATAGGTCTTGCTTTGCTTTCAATCAGTTCCCAGATCTCTTTTGCTGATTTATCGGGAAACTGTTCCATATACAAAGCGGCAAGCCCGGAAACATGGGGTGCTGCCATACTTGTACCGCTCATGCTGTAGTACAAATTACTTTTATTTTTTGCATTTTTAGGATACGAACTGATAATGTCAACTCCCGGAGCACAGACATTGATACTTCCTCCTGTGGACGGATTGAGGCCGGCATTTGAAAATCTCGCGATCTTCATCTGAGCATCAATAGCTCCTACGGCCATAATTGATTTTGAATTGGCCGGCATTGAAACAGGTTGCGGAATCTGCGGTCTGTTGCTGTCATTTCCTGCAGCGGCTATAATAAGACAGTTATTTTCCAATGCTCTTTCCCCAATGGTTTCAAAAAGAACAGATGGCTGATCATCAAACTTCACCGGAGAAGCTAGTGAAAGAGACAATATTCTGAATTTCTTAGAAATGGCCCAGTCTATCGCATCAATGACACTGCTGGTAGTTCCTCTTCCATTGTCTGCAAGTACTTTTGCTATTTTCAGATTGCAGTCCCTGGCAATTCCGTACCGTTTTCCGGTATCACTTCTTGTATTTCCTGTGGCAACACCGGCACAATGTGTACCGTGTCCGTTGGGATCCCTTTTCCAGTCTTCACCATCTATGAAAGACTTTCCTTCAATTTCTTCATTGGAAAAATCCGGGTGAGAAGTTTCAAGGCCGGTATCGAGAAGACAGACATCAATTCCTTTTCCTGTATAGTTCGCATTTTCCAGTCCGATTGCTTTTAATCCCCATTCCATTTCAATGAATGATTTTTGAGGCAAAGGTTTGCTGGTGATATATTTTTCAAGTTCTGAAATTTTTTCTGAGAGTCCAGCAGACTGTTTTTTGAGTTCATTAATCAATTGCAATTCATCTGCAGGAAAAAATTCCCTCTCTTTTTCGTAGTATACAATAGAGTTTGACTCATCTTTCACGGCACTTTTCAATTGATCTTCATCCATATTATCCACCACAAGAACTCCCAGGTTTTTGTAAAGCACACCATTGTCCTGATCAATGATTTCATAAGAACGGTTTTCTTTGGAGAGAAATTCTGAAGAGGTGATACTCACTTCCAGTTCTTTCTCTATTTTTTTGAGTGCTGTTTTCTGCTGATTCTGCAACAGAACGATATATCTTCCGGTTTCCATAATAATCTTTTTTAAATTAATTTCAGAAATACCTTTTCCAGAATAAGAAAAATATCCTCCGGAATAATGGTCAGTCTGAGTTTTTTATTAATTCCTGATATGGCTGTATTCTGCTCAACCAGTGAAGTCCAGAAACGTTCAATTTTCGGAACAGAATTCATGTCTTTCAGCTTCTCATCATCCAGAATACCGTTCTGATATAATGAGACAATGATTCCTGAAATAAGTTCTTCCGCATCCTCAAGTTTTTTGTTTTCCCTGGCATATATTTCAATGAGAATACCATAAATACTTTCCATCCCGTTGAATGAGAATCCTCCAAGCATTTCCCTTCTCCCATTCACTATTTTTTCCATTTTTATAGGATTAAAACCTCTTTTAACGGTGGAAATCATATTCATAATTTTCAACACTTCAGATTCGTGGCTGGTGTTTCCTTTGGTACGAAAATATTCCAGAACTTCGTTGAGAAATGCATCAAACCTGGCATCAAAGTCAAATGATTTTGACAGGTATAAAGCCTGAACTTCATTGAACTGTTCCAGCAATTCTTTGATTTTCTGTACCGTAAAGTGAATAAGTTCCTGCATTACTCAAAAGTTATCTGTTCTATCTCGTTGCCGTCCTTATCTTTATAGGACACAATCCTGATTCCTTCCTCCTCCATTTCTACATGAAGGTTGATGAATAGTTTATCTTTATCTTCTGCTGCACTGGTGTTAGGATCTATGTAAATGCTGTTCAGTTTTGCATTCACCAACGTATATTTATTCAAAAGAACCTTTGAAAAAATTTCTTTCAGTTCATCAGTTTCTTCTTCTGTTCCTTCCTGAGGTCGGAATATTCCGGAATTAAGAAGCTGCATTTTCTTTCTGAGATCCAGTTTAAGAACTTCAGTGGCTGGGAGCTGTCCGAATTTCTGATCATTTTTTTCCAGTTTACTGAACAGGGTTTTAAACTCTTCAGTTTGAATCTGCCTTTTATTTATTTCAGGAATATTAAATTTCTTCTCCTTATTCACCAGACGGATTCTTTCATTTATTTCTGTCACAAACTGATCTTCATTCAGTTTAAAATTATACTTAGAATCTGAATCTATATCTGTGATTTTGATCGGAATATCCATCTTTACACTGGGCAGCGCATAACGCGGAACCTTGAAATATTTAAGGTATTCATGACGGGCGTACTCTTTGGCAATAAGAACCGCATTTTCGTCTGCTTTTTTACGAGCCTGAATTATCTCGTTGTTGAGATAATCCAGGTAATCTGATAGTTTTATCATCTTTCGTAAAATCTGTTATTGTGAAAGAAGTCCAAGCACTTTCTCAAGCCCTGCAGGCATTTCATCATTGGTGGCACGTACTTTTACCCCAAGAGAATATTCTTTTTCCACTTTGATTCCTGTACTGGAAGTTCTCTTATAAGATACATCCACTTTGAATTTTACAGGTCCCCATCCACCGGATACTCCGGCATTGATCCCGAATTCATCACTTACGTCTTTTGTGTAGGTAGAATTAAGTTTAACATTAAAGTCTACTTCACAGGTTTCAATTCTGAAGCTTGGAACATTCAACAGCGCAATAAAAGGCACTGAAATTTCTACATCATTCGGAATCGTTTTTGGGTTGCTAGCACTTACCGGCTCATCTTCTTTAAAATCCGGATTCGGAATATTTTTTTTGTACTTGAATTCTGCCATTCTCAGTTTTTTAGGACTGGCAGCATTGGCTGGATCTGTAAGTTCGAACCCAACTTCATTGATGAAATTAACGGTGGCAATAGAGGCATTAGACTGTGCTTTTACACAAGCATCCAAAGGTCCGCCAATAATAGTTGCAAAGTCAATGCTTCCCAATTCTGCGGCAAAATCTGCGCTGGCTGCATCAGAAGTTCTGAAAATCTCTTCATCAGCAGCTATTTTACCTGCAATCATTTTCATGATTTCTGAAGACGCTCCTGAAAAAGATTTTTCCCACTTTTCATCATAGCTTTTTTTGAATTCGTCTACGATGGCTAATAATTCTTTATTCGTCAATGAACTCAGTTCTGAAGTTTCAACTCCCGATACTTTTTCATAGACTGCCGGGGTAAGCACTTTTTCTACTCCTGACAAAAGATCAATTAACTCATTTTTTGTTTTTTTGGCGTGGCTTGCTTCAAGCACCGATTTTAATGTTTCCATGTTTTTTGTTTTGATTAATATTGTGGGACAAAATTATATCACTGACTACCAAAACATTGTAGGGAAACCCCTCTACTTATCCCGGAAAAACACCCTAAAAATAAAAAGCCTGAACTTACGGTGGTAAGCTCAGGCTTTTGTAATGCATATAGCAAATATTTATTTTATAGACGCAAAGATCATATTAACTATTATTATTGTTAAGGAAGCTGAGAAAGCAACAAGTTGCTGATGAAGCTTTATGAATATGCTTACGCTTAGAAAGAATCAATAAAGTTGATTCCATCTTTGCCACCTTAAAAATTCAGCATTAAATTTTAGTCTTTGCGTTAAATTTAAAGGTAATTATATACAATTTTACATTAATCTGCTATCTTACTTATTATTATCACTCTGTCATTCTGAATGTAACGCCGTGAAATGAAGAATCCAGGTTTTATGTGAGATTCTTCCTTCGTCAGAATGACAATGGTGTAAAATTGTATATTCTTAAGTAAGCTAAGAAAGCAACAAAGTTGCTGATGAAGCTGTATGGATATGCTTACGCTTAGAAAGAATCAATTCTATTGATTCCATCTTTGCTCCCTTAAAAATTCAGCATTAAATTTTAATCTTTGCGTTAAATTTAAAGGTAATTATATACAATTTTACATTAATCTGCTATCTTACTTATTATTATCACTCTGTCATTCTGAATGTAACGCAGTGAAATGAAGAATCCAGGTTTTACACGAGATTCTTCCTTCGTCAGAATGACAATGGCGTAAAATTGTATATAATCGCCAACTTAAATAGATTCAACGTTTCTATGCCGGCGTTTTACTATTGTTTTCCAGATTGACATCAGGAACTACTGAATCCGGATCCAGTTTTACTTCGTTTATTTCTTTTTTAGAATCTACCTTGAATGTCCATTCCGTATTTCTTTTCCAAACCTCGACAGGAATTTTCACAGTCTGTGCAGTTCCGTCTTTGAATCTGATCTGTACCGTTGTAGGCATTGGCAGCTGGCCAATATTTTCAACCGTAATCTGAACTCCGTTTTTAAAGTTTCCGTTTACATATTGTACGTTCTTAACTGACTGATCAATTTTCCATTTATTAAAGAACCATCCTCTCCAGAACCAGTTCAGTTCTTCTCCCGAAACGTTTTCCATTGTATGGAAGAAGTCCCATGGCGTCGGATGTTTAAATGCCCAACGGTCAATATATGTTCTGAATGCTTTATCAAATTTTTCAGGGCCCAGAATTGTTTCTCTTAAAACTTCCAATCCTGTTCCCGGCTTATAGTAAGCCAAAGCTCCGATACTTCTTTCTTTCATATTATCAGGTCCTACCATTACAGGCTCAAGATTATCAGTTAACAAATACGTTCCTGATCGTGCCAGATTCGGTTTACGATAATATTCTCCTTTATTGAAAGCTTCAGTTGAAAGTCCGTTAATGAATGTATTGAACCCTTCGTCCATCCAGGCAAATAATCTCTCATTAGATCCTACAATCATAGGAAACCAGTTGTGTCCGAACTCATGGTCTGTAACACCCCAAAGATCTTCCCCTTTGGAATCCATATGGCAGAAAACAATTCCCGGATATTCCATTCCACCTTCATTTCCTGCAACATTGGTGGCTGCCGGATACGTATATTCATACCATTTTTTTGAATAATGTTCTATAGCCGCTTTTGTGTATTCGGTAGATCTTCCCCATGCTTTATCACCGGCACTCTCCGCAGGATAAGCTGAAATAGCCAGAGATTTTTTTCCACTAGGTAAATTGATTTTTGCAGCATCTAAAATAAATCCGGCAGATGATGCCCATGCAAAATCTCTTGTCTGATTAATTTTAAATTTCCAGGTTTTTGTTCCTGAAGTTTTATTTTTACCGATTTCAGACTCAGGACGGATCATTACTGTTTTATCACTGTTTCTCGCCTCATTCCATCTGCTGATTTCTTCTTTGCTGTACACTTCTTTCTCATTCAGAAGTTCTCCGGATGCCACTACATACTGATTGGCAGGTACAGTAATATTAGCTGTAATATTTCCGTATTCCAAATAAAACTCTGAAGCTCCAAGGTAAGGTAGCGTATTCCATCCCATGACATCATCATATACACACATTCTCGGATACCATTGTGCGATAGTAAATATTTTACCGTTTTTAGTATCCTGAATTCCCATTCTGTCTGACCCATAATCAGGAGAAATAAATGAATATTCAATTTCTATTTTTGCAACTCCACCATTGGCTTTTAATTCCTTTGGAAGATCAATCTGCATTCTCGTATCAGTAATGGTATATTTTACTTCTTTTTTACCGTCAAGTTTAACTGATTTAATGGTATATCCACCATTAAACTCTTCTCCATGAGCTCCATTTCTGCTTCCAGAAAGCGGAACTACCCCATTTCCTCTGGAATCTTTTGCAAACAGGTTCTGATCCAGCTGCAGCCACAGAAAACCTAATTTGTCAGGGCTGTTATTGGTATAGGTAATTTCTGCTGTACCTGTAATCTCTTTTTTATCTTCATTCAGACTGACATTCAGATGATAATCCGCTGAATTCTGCCAATAAGCGTGTCCCGGCTGTCCGCTTGCAGAGCGGGTTGCTGTACCTGTCTGCGGATAAAAGAACGGCTTAAATGCTTCTACGTAATCATATTTCGGAGTTTGCTGTGCATAGGCAGATCCTGAGAACAGAACCACTGCAAGCGTCGAAACAAGGGTTGGAAGTTTAAAATTCATTTGAAAAAGTATTATTTAGTGTATAGGTAAAAAAAACTCCCGGATTTGTTACACATCCGGGAGTTTTTTTAATATAAGTTTAATTTAATTCGATTTTTTTGCTTTAATCATCGCTTCTAACGCATCCCACATTTCTTTAGGAATTGCTTCAAGCATATTGAACTCTCCGGCTCCCTGAAGCCATTCTCCTCCATCAATGGTTACCACTTCCCCATTCATATATGCTGAATAATCGGAAACCAGATAAGCCGCAAGGTTGGCAAGCTCCTGATGTTCTCCTACTCTTCTCAACGGAACTTTTTTCTTCATATCAAATTTTTCCTGAAGGTCTCCAGGAAGAAGTCTGTCCCAAGCTCCTTTCGTTGGGAAAGGTCCTGGCGCAATGGCATTGAAACGGATTCCGTATTTTGCCCATTCTACAGCCAATGATCTGGTCATCGCCAGAACTCCCGCTTTTGCACAAGCAGATGGTACTACATAAGCAGAACCTGTCCATGCATATGTTGTTACAATATTTAACACAGTTCCCGGAGTTTTAGAATCTATCCAGTGTTTTCCTACTGAAAGAGTACAGTTTTTTGTTCCTTTTAAAACAATATCAAGGATAGAGTCAAAGGCAGAGTGAGTCAGTTTTTCTGTGGGAGAGATAAAGTTTCCGGCAGCATTATTCAATAAAATATCAATCTTTCCAAATTCTTTCAACGTTGCTTCTTTCATAGCTTCCACCTCATCCCAGTTTCTTACATCACAAGCTACACAAAGCACTTTACCTCCTGTTTCTTCTTCCAGTTCCTTAGCTGTTCCCTGTAATTTTTCCAGGTTTCTGGAAGTAATCACTACTTTGGCACCCAATTCAAGAAAGTATTTGGTCATCGCTTTTCCAAGACCGCTTCCGCCTCCTGTTACAATCGCTACTTTATCTTTTAGTGCACCTTCGCGCAGCATAGGTTGTGTATATAGACTCATAAAATATTTTTTCTTAAAAATACTAAATATTGAAATGCAATCCTTTAAAATGGGTTGATAAATAATGCTACAAATAATTGTTCCTTATATTATTCTTAAAATAGATTAACTATGTAAAAAGAAAATAGCCTGATAACAATTACCAGGCTATTTTTTCATTTGTTAAAACAATGTATTAAGAAGCTACCACTCCTTTGAAAGAAAGTGTCTTAGGAGTTTTGCTGTCACTGGTAGTAACGTTTACCGTCTTCATAAATGGTCCAACTGCCGCCGCATTATAGCTGGCTTCCACAAATCCTTTTTTTCCAGGCTGGATAGGTGTTTTTGTATAATCCGCAGTGGTACATCCGCAAGAAGGCGCTACATTCTGGATAATGATTGGTTTTGAGCTTGTATTCGTAAACTCAAATCTGATCAATTTCGGTTTACCCTGAGGAATATTTCCCACATCAATAGATTCTGATTTCCATTTAATAGCATCTGCAACCATTTTCACAATGGATGGAGCGTCTGCAGTCAATACATTAGCATAAAAAGGAGAGAATGCCAACACGGCCAAAAGAGCTGTAATTTTTAGTTTTTTCATGAGTATACATTTTAATATTTGAAACTGATTATTTTCTTTCGATATAGCAAATGTAAAGCAGACTGTGATTACAACTTGTTAACCGCTGTCTAACATTTGTTAATGAGTTGTTAATGATAAAAGATAAATAGATATTTTTGGATAATATTGTTTCAGGAAATGAAAATAAAAAGGCTCAATATTATCATCACACTGGGGTTCATTGCTATTATCGGAATTTTAATAGCACAATTGATGTGGACGATACAGGCTTATAATCTTGAAGATAAAAAGTTTAACCAAAAAGTCAATATTGCTTTAATGGAGGTTGCAGAAAAACTTTCCGGAGGAAAGACATCCTATACTGAAAATCCCGTACAGAATATTGCCAACGATTATTATGTGGTTAATATCAACAATGAATTTCACCCCGTAGTTCTTGAATATTATCTAAAGACAGAATTTACCCGCTTTCAGATCAATACAGATTATGTGTATGCATTATACAATTGCCACAGCGATAAAATGATCTATGGAAAATACATGACCTCGCATCAGGAAAGCCCCAGCAATAAGGTGATCAATTTTCCGAAGCATAAAAATCTGATCTATTACTTTTCCATACGCTTCCCGGATAAAACCACTTATCTGATCAGTTCATTACGATTCTGGTATCTCCTTACATTTGCCCTTATCATCATCCTTTTGGTGTATGTATATTCTATTTATACGATCATTCAGCAGAAGAAGTTTTCGGAGTTGCAGCGTGATTTTATCAATAATATGACTCATGAGTTCAAGACTCCTTTATCCTCAATACTTTTAGCTTCGGAAGCGCTTAATAAACAGGAAATGGTACAGGAAAACTCTAAACTACAGACCTATACTTCCATTATTATCAATCAAAGTCACAAGCTCAATAGCCATATCGAGAAAATATTGAATATTGCGAAGAACGATGCGGCCGGGCTTTCATTAAAACCTCAAAAAATTCTGCTTCTTCCTTTTATTCAGGAAATTGCAGACAATGTGCAGCATAAAAACAAGGACCTCAGCATTGAGATCGATATTGAAAACAGTACTTCAGTAATGGCAGATGAATTTCACTTTACCAATATCATTTACAACCTGCTGGATAATTCCATCAAGTATTGTGAAACAAATCCTGTGATCAAAATTTCAGCCTATAAAGATTCAAAAGGCTTATATTTAAAGTTTAAAGACAACGGAATGGGAATTCCCGCTAAAAATATTCCTCATATTTTTGAAAAATTTTATCGGGTACATACCAAAAGAAGTGAAGAAGTGAATGGTTTCGGACTGGGATTATTTTATGTAAAAAAAGTCGTTCAACAGCATCACTGGAAAATTTCTGTGGAGAATAATGAGGATAAAGGAATTACTACAACACTCTTCTTCCCGTTTTCAAATTAATCATGTGTAAGTATGGAGAAATCTAAAATTTTATATGCCGAAGATGACAAAACAATAGCTTTTCTGGTGGAAGACAGCCTGGAAAGTTATTATGATATCAGCTGTTATTCTGATGGTGAATCTGCATGGGAAGCATTTAACAGTCAGGATTTCGATATTTGTCTGCTGGATATCATGATGCCCGGCATGAACGGATTTGAGGTAGCACAGCGAATCCGTAGTAAAAATGCTGAGGTTCCGATTATTTTTATCTCTGCAAAAGCTTTAAAAGAAGACAGAATCAAAGGGCTTAAAATAGGGGCTGATGATTATCTGGTAAAGCCTTTCAGTATTGAAGAACTGATGCTGAAAATTGAAGTTTTCCTTAAGCGCACAAAGAAAACAGATACTTCTCTGCTCAAATATAAAGTTGGGAAATATGATTTTGATCCTAAAAATTACACCCTCCAAGGCATGGAAAACAGTGTTACCCTTACCCAAAGAGAATCTGATCTCCTTTTATATTTTATCCGCCACAAAAACCTGGTGGTCAAAAGACAGGAAATTCTGAGGGCCATCTGGGGAGATGATGATTATTTTATGGGACGAAGCCTCGATGTATTTATTTCCCGATTACGAAAAGTACTGGCTGAAGAGCAAAACATTTTAATAGAAAACCTCCACGGAATAGGTTTCCGATTTTCTGAAAAAGAATAAATAGCCCTTAATTACTTTAAAACACAACAGCAAATGATGATTTTAATTAATTTTAAACTTTGAAAATTGATCATTAATGAAAAATCACAGATCTACTGTTTTTCTATTTCTTTTATGTGTAAGTACACAGTTTAAGGCTCAAAAATTTGAAAAATTAATCCAATATGTCAACCCACTTATCGGAACCGAAAAGATGGGACATACGTATCCGGGAGCCACTGTTCCTTTTGGTGCCGTACAGCTAAGCCCTGAAACAGACTCCATCTCATATGAACTTAACGGAAAGTATAATGGCGAGGTGTATAAATACTGTGCCGGCTACCGTTATGAAGATAAAACCATTGTAGGTTTCAGCTCTACCCATTTCAGCGGAACAGGACATTCTGATCTGGGAGATTTTCTGGTGATGCCTACTGTAGGAAAACTTCAGTTGAATCCGGGAACAGCTTCCCATCCGGAAAGTGGCTACAGAAGTAGATTTTCACACCAGAACGAAACAGCAGAAGCCGGATATTACAAAGTAAAACTGGATGATCACAATATCCTTGCAGAACTGACGGCAACACCAAGAGTGGGAATTCACCGCTATACTTTCCCGAAATCTGACCAGTCTCATATTATTCTGGATCTGATGGCTGGTATTTATAACTATGATGGAAAAAATGTATGGACATATGTTCGTGTAGAAAACGGAAATACCATCACAGGCTACCGGCAGACCAACGGCTGGGCAAGAACCAGAACGGTTTATTTTGCCATGAAGTTTTCAAAACCTTTTAAATCTTACGGCCAGCAAAATTTCGATGAAAAGCAAGTTTATAAAGGGTTTTGGCGAAAATTTGACCAAAATCAGAATTTCCCGGAAATCGCAGGCAAGGATCTGAAAATGTATTTTGATTTTGATACCAGTGAAAATGAAGCTATTGAAGTAAAATTGGCCATTTCTCCGGTAAGCCAGGCCAATGCCCTGGAAAATCTGGAAAAAGAAGCAGGAAATATAACCTTCGATCAGGCTAAAGCTCAAGCCCAGGACAACTGGAATAAGGAATTAAATAAAATTGTTATAAAAGGCTCGGACACAGAAAAAACGAATTTCTATACAGCAATGTATCATACCTTCATTAATCCTACTACTTATATGGACGTAAATGGAGAATATAAAGGGTTGGATCAGAATGTTCACAAAGCGGATGGCTTTACCAATTATACGACGTTCTCTCTTTGGGATACTTACCGTACACTCCATCCATTTTTTAATATCATCCAGCCTAAACGAAATGGCGACATGGTAAAATCAATGATGGCTCATTACAATCAGTTTTCGATGAAAATGCTGCCGATCTGGTCACATTACGCCAATGACAACTGGTGTATGAGTGGATACCACAGTGTAAGTGTAGTGGCTGATGCCATTATTAAAGGAAATTATAAAGGCGATCCTGAAGAAGCATTGAAAGCTTGTATAGAAACTGCTAATAAAAGAAATTATGAAGGCATCGGACAATACATTGATCTTGGATATATTCCTGCTGAAAAGAATGGAACTTCAGTTTCCAATACATTAGAATATGCCTATGACGACTGGGCGATTGCTCAGCTTGCAAAGTATTTAAACAAAACAGAAATCTATAATCAGTTTATCAAACGGTCTGGAAACTGGAAAAATAATTTCGACAAAACGATCGGATTTATGCGTCCGCGTCTGGCTGATGGAAGCTTTAAAAAGGATTTTGATGTCTTAAGTACCCATGGACAAGGTTTTATTGAAGGTAACTCGTGGAACTACAGTTTCTTTGTTCCACAAAATCCAGCGGAACTGATCACGATGATGGGTGGAAAGAAGAAATTTGCATCTAAACTGGACGAACTCTTCACGATGCATTTACCAGATGAATTCTTTGCAGATACCGAAGATATTACAAGGGAAGGAATTATCGGTGGCTATGTTCACGGAAATGAACCTGCTCACCATGTAGCTTATTTCTACAACTGGGCCGGACAGCCATGGAAAGCACAGGCACAAATCCGTCGTATTCTGGAAATGCAATACAAAGCAACACCGGACGGGCTGGGCGGAAATGATGATGCCGGGCAAATGAGTGCATGGTATATTTTAAGTTCATTAGGTTTTTATCCTGTAGCTCCCGGTTCTGAAGATTATGCTATCGGCAGCCCTGCGATTGATAACGCTGTATTGAATCTGGAAAACGGAAAAACTTTTGAAATCGAAGCGATCAATCAAAGTCCGAAAAATGTATATATACAGAAGGTTCTTTTGAATGGAAAAGAGATTAAAAACTTTACATTGAAGCATTCTGATATTATGAATGGCGGAAAACTTACTTTTTACATGGGGAATAAAGCGAAGAAGTAAATAATGAATAAATCTATTCTCGCAGATAATACGGATTGAGCAGATGATTGGGTAAAAAAATCTGCGTAATCTCCTACATCTGCGAGAACTAAGAATAAGTTTTGGCTGAAGCCAATGGAAGATATAAAATAAGAGAGCGGGCTAAAGCCCGCTCCTATTGATTTATCCTAATAATATTTTATTAATCTCTTGGTTCAAAAAGCAATCTTTCTCCGAATTTTCCCTCAGCAATTGTACCATTATCATACACCAGATGTCCATTGACAAAAGTATGGGTAACTTTAGAGTGGAAATTCATTCCTTCCAGTGGACTCCAGCCACATTTGTATAGTAAATTGTCTTTGGAAACCGTCCAATCCTGATTTAAATCTACTAAAACAAGATCCGCTTTATACCCTTCTCTTACAAAACCTCTTTTTTCAACTTTGAAAAGGATTGCTGGATTATGAGCCATCTTTTCAACGATTTTCTCAAGCGATATTTTACCGTTCTTATAGTTTTCAAGCATCACCACCAGTGAATGCTGCACCAAAGGTGCTCCTGAGGGGCATTTTGTATATACATTATTTTTCTCTTCTGCAGTATGTGGCGCATGATCTGTAGCAATCACATCAATTCTGTCATCCAATAATGCTTCCCAAAGGGCATCTTTATCTTTCTGGGTTTTTACCGCCGGATTCCATTTGATAAGACCTCCTCTTGTTTCATAATCCTCATTGGTAAAAGTAAGGTGATGAACACAAACCTCAGCAGTAATTTTTTTATCTTTTAAGGGAATATCATTTCGGAAAAGTTCCATTTCCTTTGCTGTTGAAAGATGGAAAACGTGAAGTCTCGCTCCCGTTTTTTCCGCAAGCTCAATGGCTTTGGATGAAGACTTATAACATGCTTCTTCACTTCTGATCAGGTGATGGAATTTTACAGGTATATCATCCCCGTATTCATCCATATATTTCTGAGTATTGGCTCTGATGGTAGCTTCATCTTCACAGTGAACGGCAATCAGCATTTTGGTATTACTGAAAATATTCTCCAGTGTTTCCGGATTATCCACAAGCATATTTCCTGTAGATGAACCTAAAAACAACTTAATTCCGGGAACATTTCTAGGATTTGTTTTCAAAACTTCCTCCAGATTATCATTCGTTCCGCCCATCATAAAACCGTAGTTGGCATATGCCTTTTGAGAAGCAATCTCATATTTATCTGCCAGTAACTCCTGGGTAACTGCATTGGGAACAGTATTGGGCTGATCTATAAAACTGGTTATTCCACCAGCTATGGCAGATCTTGATTCGCTTTCAATGTCTCCTTTATGGGTAAGTCCCGGCTCACGGAAATGCACCTGGTCATCTATTACTCCGGGAAGAAGATACTTTCCTGAGCCATCTATAACCTGATCCGCATCTTCAGAAATACCTGCCGCTATTTTAGAAATCAAATCATTTTCTATCAGGATATCACTTTCAAAGACTTTTCCTTCGTTAACGATATTTACGTTTTTTATAAGAACTTTCATTTCAATTTATTTCGCTGTAAAATTAAGATTTTAAGTTTTAATTCACCCCAAAATCGCAAAACGAATGCTTAAAGTTTTACATTTGCAAAAAAAATTCGGCTTTGTACAAGAAACTATTAGGACAAACAATCATCTACGGAGTAGGAGCAATAGCGCCAAGAATCATTCTATTTATCCTTAATCCACTTTTGATCTATAAGATTCCCAATGAAGGTTTTGCGATTTTCACCCAGCTTTATGCGTGGATCTCATTTGTGAACATTATCCTTTCTTTTGGTTTTGAAACAGCATATTTCAGATTTTCAGCCGAAGAGGATAATGAGAAAAAAACCTTCAATACCTCATTCTGGTTTTTATTTTCTACGTCCACTCTTTTCCTTGCATTGTGCTATTTGTTCAATCAACCCATTGCTGATTATGCAGGATACCACGATAACCCTGAATACATCAGATGGTTTGCCCTGATTGCCTTTTTTGACAATCTGTTGGTAATTCCTTTTGCATGGCTGCGTTTCCACAACAAGCCCATTAAATATTCTGCTGTAAGAATTGTTCAGTCTATATTTCAGGCTGTTTTTACCGCAGCTTTATTCTTTTGGATTCCGGCAAGTATATCAAAAAGCATGGGATTGGACCAAAATGTTGACTATCCTTTCTTTAGTAACCTGGCAGGAAGTGCGCTGGGCTTCTTATTATTATTTCCTATCATATTAAAGGTAAGATTCCAGTTTGTAACCTCTTTGTTTAAGCGCATGATCAAATATTCCTTTCCGCTGATGCTGGCAGGTTTTGCTTTTATGATTAATGAAAATTTTGATAAGTCTATCCAGAGAAATCATATTTCAGATGAAGAAGCCGGAGCTTATGGAGGATGCTATAAGCTAGCTGTACTGATGACATTATTTGTTACCGCTTACAGAATGGGTATTGAACCTTTCTTCTTTAAACAAATGGATAAAGGAGATGCGAAAAAAACCTACGCCAAAGTTGCAGAATATTTTGCCTTTTTCGCCTGTGCTGTAGCATTGGGAATCATTGCGAATATATCATGGCTGAAAGCAGTTTTTATTCCTAATAAGTCTTATTGGATCGCTATAGATATTATTCCGATTATTGTTATTGCCAATCTTTGCTTTGGAATATACTATAACTTTTCAACATGGTATAAGGTAACAGACAGAACCAGTATGGGAACTGTCATTTCATGGCTCGGAGCAGGAATCAATATAGGACTTAATCTCCTTGCTTTAAATTACTACCACAGCATGATAGGATCTGCATGGGCTACTTTTGGTGCTTACGTTGTTATGATGATTGTTTCCTATCTCTTAGGTCAAAAATATTATCCTATTCCCTACAGAATGAAGAAAATGTCTTTCTTTCTATTGCTGCTTGGTATCTTCAGTTTCATCATTGTAAAGTTTCTCAATTATAATATTATTACCAGTAATTTACTCTTTTTGATCTTTACAGGAATTTTGATTTATTCTGAAAAAAACCTGATTTTATCAAGAATCAGGAAGAATTAAACTTTGGTCTTTATTTTGCTTGTACACCAACCTATTGTTAATTTAAACAATTATTTAAAAAGATATAAATCATACTTTTCCAAAGGTTTTAATTATTATCTTTAACCTAAATATCAAAAACAACTAACAAAACATCTTTTATACATATAATTTATGAAAATTATTGTGCCTATGGCTGGACGTGGTTCCAGATTACGTCCACATACACTGACAGTTCCAAAACCTCTTATTCCTATTGCTGGAAAACCGATCGTTCAGAGATTGGTAGAGGATATTGCTAAAGTTGCAGGAGAAAATATTGAAGAGGTAGCTTTTATCATCGGAGATTTTGGCCCTGAGATCGAAAGATCCCTTATTCAGATTGCTGAAAAGCTGGGAGCAAAAGGAAGCATATATTATCAAAACGATCCTCTTGGAACCGCTCATGCCATTAAATGTGCGGAACAGTCTATGCAGGGTGATATCGTTATTGCTTTTGCAGACACTCTTTTCCGTGCAGACTTCCAGTTGGACAAAAATTCTGACGGAGTAATCTGGGTGAAAAGTGTTGAAGATCCATCGGCTTTCGGGGTTGTAAAACTGGATAATTACGGTTTCATTACCGACTTTGTTGAAAAGCCAACAACGTACGTTTCGGATCTTGCCATTATTGGTATTTATTATTTCAACAGCGCTGAAAAGCTGATGGAAGAAATCAATTATATCATGGATAATGATATTAAAAATGGTGGTGAATATCAATTGACAACAGCTCTTGAAAACCTTAGAGCTAAAGGAGCGAAATTTACCCTTGGAAAAGTAAACGACTGGATGGATTGCGGTAACAAAAATGCTACAGTAGAAACCAACAGCAAAATCCTTGAATATGAAAAAGAGGAAATGAAGAATTATCCGGCTTCGGCTGTGATTGAAAACTCTCTGATTATTCAGCCTTGCTTTATTGGAGAAAATGTGAAAATATCCAATTCAAAAGTAGGTCCTGGAGTTTCATTAGGAAACAACACAACTGTTGTAAACTCTAATATCGAGAACTCTCTTATTCAGGAAAATACAAGAATCAACCATGGAAATCTTTCCAATTCTATGATCGGTAATTCTGCACAGTATTTCGGAGTTGCCAGAGAAATTTCTTTAGGAGATTATTCCGTTTTAGATTTTTTATCTAAATAAGAATAGAAAATATTTATATAAACATCATATCATCAAGCCACACAAAAGATTTTGTGTGGTTTGGCGTTAATATTGCAACGTATTTTTAATTAAAGATAAATACATGAAAAACTGGATCCCTTTTCTTTTACTGATTCTTGCCCTATCATCCTGTAAGACCCGTAACACTGCTCAAAGTGGTACAGATCAGACCCGTGACAGCATTAATACTACAAAAGATGAAGGAAGCCCAAAAGATGTCAATGAACCGGTGCGGGATAAGCTCACTTTTTACGAACATGTATTGATCCCACCAAAATTTGATCAAATCAAAATAGACAGCAAAGTAAGGGTAGAGACCGGAAGCTATGTTCCTACACTGGATGCAACCATCTATATTGAAAATGATAAAAAGGTGTGGATGAATCTCAGAGCCTTGTTCATCAATGCAGCAAGAGGTATTGCTACACCGGAAGGGATAAAAGGACAGGATAAAATCAATAAAACCTATATAGATTCCGACTTTGATTATCTTAATAATATGCTGAATGTTAATTTCATTGATTATAAATCATTGGAAAAAATATTGCTGGGAAGAACTTTCGTAAAAATTAATGACAGACAGTTTGACCTGACACAAAATGCACAGGGATTTAAAATGGTTTCCAATACCAACCAGAAAATAGTAACGGATGAAAAAAACAGAGAGTATAAAGTGGCTCTCCAGTATGATACAAATTACGATTTACTCGCTGTCAATTTAAAAGATATTCTATCGTCAGACGAACTGGAGGTTTCTTACAGTGACTGGAATGAATACGAAGGAATTCGCCTTCCAAAAAATGTTAAAATAATTATAAAAGGCTCAAAATCTAGTCAGATTTTACTGGAAAATACGAAATTTGACTTTTCGAGGATGGAAACACCTTATTCTGTACCATCCAGTTATAAGAAAATTGAGATTAAATGATTAGAAAATTTAGCTTTTTAATAGGTGTTTTGATGTTCGGACTGCACCATGGACAGCAGACCAAAGAACAGCTGCAAAAGCAGAATGCCGAACTTAAAAAACAAATTGCACAAATAAATACCGATTTAGCCAAAACCAGAAGTGAATCTAAACTTTCCGTAGCCTATCTCTCTAATGTCAACCAAAAATTGGTTTTAAGAGAAAAGGTTTATAATAATACGCAGAAAGAAAAAAGATTCATTGAAGATGATATCTACTTACGTCAGCTGGAAATCAACCGTCAGAATAAAGAACTGGCTGTTTTAAGAAAAAACTATGCTGAAGTTTTGGTGAATGCTTATAAAAACAAAGGAGTACAGAACAAAGTAACGTTTATACTTTCTGCTAAAAATTTAGGAGAAGCCATACGAAGAGTTCAATATCTGAAGCAATACTCGGACTACCAGGATAAAAAAGCAGCTGAAATCACAGATGCCGCTAATCTCATCAAAAAAACCATCGCTCAGAAACAAAACTCTGTAAAAGCGAAGGAAACTCTATTGGTTAACCAACAGAAAGATCTGGCAACCATCAATGCCGAGAGAGCTCAAAAGGAGCAATTGGTAGCTGATTTCAAGAAAAACGAATCTAAACTGACTGCTGAACTTAAACAAAAACAAGTTCAGTCTAAAGCATTGGAAGGACAGATCAGAGCTATTATTGCAGAAGAAATAAGAATTGCCAAAGCAGAAGAAGAAGCCAGAAAGAAAGCGGAAGCAGAAAAAATACGTTTGGCAAAACTAGCTGCTGAAAGAGAAAAAGCAAGAATTGAAGCGGAAGCCAAGGCAAGAGCAGAGGCCCTTGAAAGAGAAAGAAGACTTGCAGAAGCAGAAGCCAAAAGAGCAGCAGATCTTGCAGCAAAAAGAGCGGAAGAAGAAAGAAAACGTAATGAAGAAGCAGCAAAAGCAGAAGCCAATGCCAGAGATGAAGCCAGAAGAGTAGCCGCTAAAAAAGCTTCGGATGAGGCCAATGCAAGAGCTAAAGAAGCCGCTGATAAATTGGCGGCGGCAAGAGCAGCAGAAGCAGCTCTTACAAAAAGAAAAGAAGAGGAGAAAAAGGCAGCAGAGACCAAAGCCATGACAAGCTACGGAGTTTCCACCGCTACAGGAAGCAGTTTTGCAGATAACAGAGGAAGACTTGGTTATCCTGCAGACAGAGCCGGACAAATCACTCACCGTTTCGGAAGACAGCCACACCCTGTTTTCAAAAATATTACTGAAGAAAATAACGGGATTAAAATTTCCGTTCCTTCAGGTACACGCGCAAAATCAGTGTTCCCGGGATCAGTATCTTCAGTTCTCGCCAACAATGACGGAACAAAGACTGTAATCATCAAACACGGAAGTTATTTTACCATTTATTCCAACTTAGGAAATGTAAGCGTTTCCAAAGGACAGCAGGTTTCATCAGGAACTCCGGTAGGTACAATAGCTCAGGATTTTGATGGCGCTTATACCCTTGATTTCCAAGTATGGAACGGAAGTACACCAGTTGATCCATTAGGTTGGATTTCATATTAAAAAAAGTGTAACTTTGCAAAAATTTTAAGAGATGAATACACTAACAATACTTGCCTTATCTTGGCAGCACATCCTTATCGTAGCAATACTTTTGGTATTACTTTTTGGAGGAAAGAAAATTCCGGAATTAATGAGAGGAGTAGGTTCAGGAATCAAGGAATTTAAAGATGCAGTAAAAGAAGAAGATAAACCTGGTTCTGAAAATAAATCGGCATCCAACAATAACAATTCTTCCAGCAACTAAAATTCCGCAGAATTAATGAAATTTACCGAGACTGCATGGAAAGTCTTCAATCAAGCTATTGAAGACTATCACGTGTCTGATGACGTTAACACTCTAATTAATAACCCGTTCGAAAAAGATAGTTTGGAACGGATTTTGTATGCAAAGAACTGGATTGATACCGTTCAATGGCATTTGGAAGATATAATTAGAGATGAAAATATTGATCCGGCAGACGCTCTTCAACTGAAGAGAACAATAGACGCCTCCAATCAGAAAAGAACTGATCTGGTAGAATATATTGACAGCTGGTTTCTTAATAAGTTTGAAAATATAACTCCTAAACCTGAAGCAAAAATAAATACAGAAACTCCCGCTTGGGCAGTAGACAGGCTATCAATTCTTGCATTAAAGGTTTATCATATGTCGTTAGAAGCTAATAGAGAATCTGCTTCTGAAGAACACAGAAACAACTGCCAGGCTAAACTGGATGTTCTGCTTACTCAGAAAGAAGACCTATCAACTTCTATAGATCAGTTGCTTACTGATATTGAAAACGGTAACGTTAAGATGAAAGTGTACAAACAAATGAAAATGTACAACGATGAAAGTCTTAACCCAATCCTTTATCAAAAAGGGCAACAAAAATGAAACGACTATTTTTCTTTGGAGTACTTATCATATTAACATCTTCCTGCGCATCGGAGAAGCTCAATCTTTCTCCGTTGTCAAATAATTTTTACAGTGATGCTAAAGGGTCTGATTCAGACAGAAGCTCTAAGAAGAATTTTAATATCAATATCAAACAGAATGTAAATGCTTCTGAAATTTCAAACATGATCTCTACTTTTCCCAAGTTTAAAAACAATGGATTAAATGACGAGATCACCAGCTTGAAATACAGTCTTCAGAATTATTTATATGCTATTGATGCCAGCAATTCTGCAGGAAAAGGCAGAGCCCTTAAAAGCTTCGAAAAATCATACAAAAAAATTCAAAAGCTAAGGCAAAATCTTGACAGAGACGACGATGAAGTGCTGAACAGATATCTGGTGCGTTTAAAAACCAATATTTCTGTTATTGAAGATACTTTGCCAGGAAGTTAAAAACTAATTGAACTATCAATGATTAAAATTCAGGCGGAAGCCAATGTTCCCACAGAGCACGGCACTTTCCGAATGATCGCTTTCTCCGAAAACGAAAACGACTGGATGCCGCATATGGCCATTGTTGCTGAAAATACAGATTTTTCAAAACCGGTCAATGTTCGTTTCCATTCAGAATGTATTACCGGAGAAGTTTTCCATTCAAAAAAATGTGAATGCGGCCAACAATTGGATGCTGCAATGAAATATATCCATGAAAACGGTGGAATTATCATCTACCTTCGCCAGGAAGGAAGAAACATCGGGATCATCAATAAACTGAAGGCATACTCCCTGCAGGAAAAAGGTCTGGACACTGTACAGGCTAATCTTGAACTGGGACTTCCCGCAGATGATAGAAACTTTGGCGTAGCCATTGAAATCCTGAATCTATTGGATGTAAAAGATATCAACCTTCTCACCAATAATCCTGAAAAGGTAAAATATGTTGTAGACAGCAATATTCACCTTAATTCAAGAGTACCGTTACAGATTCCTGCCAATGAAATAAGCAAAGGATATCTGCAAACCAAAAAAGACTTCTTTGGACATCTTCTGGATGACAATGATAATTAATTTTCCAAAAGATATAATAAAAAGCTCCAAGAAATATATTTTTTTGGAGCTTTTTAATTACTGAAATTAATAGAACATTCTATTTCTATAACATTTCACCAATTAGTGTATTTTTTATAAAGTTTTATCTTTGCGATGAAATTATAATTTTATGAAAAAAACACTATTTATCATTTCTTCACTTTTTTTCATTGGCTGTGCAAATAGCAATGATATACTTTATTCTCAAGATGAAAACTCACTTCCTAAAAATACTACTGAGCTTTCATTGATATCTAAAAATATGTTAGCTAAGAATGCTACCGAATCAGTTATAATGGATTTATCTTTTACTACTGGTGTCATAAACGAAAATGGGGGATGCTCTTTTACAGATTTAATAAGTCCACAAGGGAGTTATTTTACTTCAACAAAATGTTATGGACCAAATCCAATAGAGCAAAATGGATATTTAGTTAGGGGCTATGGAAAGCCACGTCGAGTTCCTAACTACTCAGGCTATTTGTATTGGCATGGTGTTATGCTAAAAGCAGAGAATCGCAGTAAAACAGTTATTTCAACAAGAGGAGATGCAACCATAGTAGACGATCCAATTTCAAATGCAATTTCGATAGAACAATATTTTGAAGAGAATAAAACATATGAAATTATTATAACTTCTAACATATCAGATTACATATATGTTACTAAAAATAACAATCGAGAAAACAGATTAGATGACGACTTATTTAATATTGATAAAAGTGAAGCAGTTCCAACTTTAGCCTTGGAATTATCAGACTCACCACAAATACCTGGAAATGATCCCTGCGCTGAGAGGCCGAATGTTGGACGAAAAGTTGTTGTTGCTAACTACTATAAAACACAAAAGACGGAAAAAACAACCGAATGGAATCGTGAGGACAAAACCTACACTTTTTATTTTTCTACAACAGCACCTAAGAATAGCCTTATCATATATTATTTACCCGAACAATCAGGTGAAAGGCCTGCCAATCATGTTCCTGAGAGTGCATATACAATTGACATTAGAAATGTAAAAATAATAAAAAAAACATTTGATCCAACTCATGTAGTACCACCTAGAGTTACTACGCCAGACCCAGATCTACCATGTGGTTTTAGAGGAGGTTGCTAACCCAATTATTATAAAAAAATCAAAAGCCCCGGAAGATGTTCTCCCGGGACTTTTTTAATTATAAAAAACTGAAAAGATATTTCTAAATTATCTAGTCTTGATTTTAGACTCATCAATATTGTAATACTTAATTACGCTATTGTAGTCTGAATAATCAACTGCAGCAGCTGCTTCACTCTTAGATGTACCTGTTTTTGCAGGAACAATGACAACTCTGAATTTTTTGTTCGTGTAGTATACTGGATTATTATCAAGGTTAACTCCAGTAGTTGATCTCACATCAATTCCTATATCAAACTTACTGAAATCGTATGAGTATTCAACTTTATCAGCACCATTATTAGGATATTCTGTATAGGTAAGTAATTTCCAGATTGGAGAATTATTATTGGTAAGACCTGTCTGTAAATAAATCAGAACTACATCAGATTCAAGTAATGGACTTTTAAATGCATCATCAAAATGATATGTATAGCTATCTTGTTTATTAAATTTCGGAATAATATCATATGCTGTTGAATACGTATCATTATCCTGACCTTGTACCACAACATCATCACTATTATCACAGCTATAAGCAGTAAAACCTACAGCCCCCAGGAATAAGAAAAGAAGTATTTTTTTCATTTTTAGTAAAGTTTAGTTATTATTTATATTGCGTATTCAAATCATATACCAAAAATTTCAAAAACTTTGTTTTCCTCACTTTTTTAATTGTATTTTTGTTCTTATTCAAAAAGTCATGAAGAAATTATTATACACTTCACTCTTTATTGCTGCATTGATAAGCCCTAAGGTGAAAGCCCAGTATCAGCCAAAAAATGCTACTAAGGAAGAGGTAAAAAAAGCTCAGGAATGGGTTGATAAAACCTATAAAAATCTTTCTCAGGATGAAAAACTAGGACAGCTTTTTATTGTGGCATTGTATACCAACAGAGGAGAAGAGTATATCAGCGAGATAAGAAATATCGTTACGAATGATAAAATAGGCGGTCTGATTTTAATGCAGGATGATGCAGCTAGGGAAATAAACCTGGTGAATGAATTTCAGCAAAAGTCTAAAGTTCCTTTGATGATCGGTATGGACGCAGAATGGGGAATATACCAGAGAATTGCCACCGCTCACAAATTTCCATGGGCCATGACATTAGGTGCTATTCAGGATAAAAATCTTGTGTATCAGATGGCTGCAAAAATTGCAGAGGATTGCAAAAGAATGGGAATCAACTGGGATTTTGCCCCTGTAGTGGATGTCAATACCAACCCTGATAATCCGATTATCGGGAACAGAAGCTTCGGCTCTGAAGTGAATAATGTAATCACCTCTGCCCTATCCTACTCCAATGGTCTTCAGGATAATAATATCTTAGCTGCGATTAAACACTTCCCGGGTCACGGAGATACCAGCACAGATTCTCACCTTGATCTCCCTGTAGTTTCTCACAATATTGACAGACTTAACACCGTGGAACTGGCACCATTTAAGGCATTAATGAATAAAGGAATCGGAGGGATAATGGTTGCCCACCTATATGTTCCAAGCTTAGAATCAGAAAAAGGAATTCCCGCTTCTGTTTCTAAAAATATTATTACAGGATTACTGAAAGATAAGCTGGGTTACAAAGGTTTAATCATCACTGATGCATTAAATATGGGCGCTGTAGCCAATAAATACCAACCTGGTGAACTGGATGCAATGGCCTTTAAAGCAGGAAATGATATCATGCTTTTCTCACAAGGTGTTTCTGAAGGTAAAAAACTGATTCAGAAAGCAATTGATAAAGGAGAAATTTCTCAATCCAGAGTAGAGGAAAGTGTGAAAAAAATCCTTTTAACCAAATATTTCCTTGGATTAACTCAATACACTCCTAAAAATCCTGAAAATATCAATACTGACTTGAATAATAATTCTCATACCCAATTGGTACAGAATCTTTATTCCAATGCACTGACTTTATTAAAAGACGAAAAGAAATTACTGCCTCTTACAGGAAAACAGATTTATTATGTTCCTCTTGAAGAAGCTCCTTACCAGACTTTCGCCAACAGATTGGGAAATAATATTATCATTAAAAAAGCTGGGGAAATTAAAACTATTCCGGCAGGATCTACAGTTATCGTAGGTTTCCATAAAGATAATTCTACGGCTTATAAACCTTATAAAATTTCAGCAGAATCTAAAAGAGTACTTTCTGATCTTACCAAAAATCAAAATGTCATTCTGAATGTATTCGGAAGTGCTTATGCCTTAAAGGATATTGACATCTCAAAAGTTTCAACCGTTCTCGTTTCGTATGAAAACAATGATGATTCTATGAATGCAACTGCGGATGCTTTCAACGGAAAAACAAAAATATGGGGAAAACTTCCTGTACTGGTTAATGATCAGTTGAAACCAGGAATGGGTATAGATCTTCCTATGACAACCTCAACAAAAACCAAATAATACAAAATTAAAACAACAATAATCTAATGAAAATAGGCATACTTTGCTATCCCACCTATGGAGGAAGCGGAATTGTAGCAACAGAATTAGGAATGTCCCTTGCCAATAAAGGATATGAAGTACATTTCATCAGTTCTGCACTTCCTGCAAGATTAGATATCACCAACCCGAATATTTTCTTTCACAGGGTAAATGTTCAGACGTATCCCCTTTTCCAGTATCAGCCTTATGATATTGCGTTAAGCTCTATGATCTACAGGGTTGTCAATCTTTATAAACTGGATCTTCTTCATGCACATTATGCCATTCCTTATGCTTATGCTGCTTTTACGGCAAAACAAATGCTGAAGGAAGACAATAATGATATCCCGTTGGTCACTACGCTGCATGGTACAGATATTACCCTTGTAGGGCAGCACCCAAGTTATAAACACGCCGTAGAATTTTCAATCAATCAGTCTGATGCGATTACTTCAGTTTCTGAAAGTCTGAAAAAAGATACCCTTCAGTTTTTCAATATCAAAAAAGAAATTCAGGTGATTACCAACTTTATTGATAATTCTGAATTTGATGACTGCTCTGAGTGCCAGAGAACTCAGTTTGCCAATCCTGATGAAAAAATTCTGATCCACGTGTCTAACCTTCGTCCTGTAAAACGTGTAGACGAAGTGCTGCAGATCTTTAAGAATGTGGAAAGAAAAGTTAAATCCAAGCTGATCATCATTGGTGAAGGTCCTGATATGGAAAAAGTAAATCAGTTTCTGGAAGAAAACCCGGAACTTATTTCAAAAATCCGCCTTTTAGGAAAGGTGAATGATCTCTATAAAATCTTGCAGCTTTCAGATGTATTTCTTCTGCCTTCTGAACAGGAAAGTTTCGGTCTTGCAGCTTTGGAGGCTATGGCAGCTTATACGCCGGTCATCAGTTCCAATGCAGGAGGAATTCCTGAGGTGAATATTCAGGGAGAAACAGGATATTTGGCTGAAATTGGAAATGTGGAAGCCATGAGCAACTACACCATCAAATTGTTGAGCAATGATGAACTTTTAGCCAAAATGAAGCAAAATGCGAAAGATCAGGCGATAAAATTCGATTTGAAAAACATTCTTCCTATCTATGAGAAAATGTATAGAACAACCATAGAAAACTTTAATAAGGAGCTGACGAAAGTATAATATTTCTATTATATTTACGTCACACTTATGACGGAAAAACTACTTCAATATCTTTGGAACTATAAGATTTTCAAACATTTTGACTTCAAGGATATTGAAGGAAATTCCGTTGAGATCATCCATTTCGGAAAATGGAATAAAAATGCAGGCCCTGATTTTCTTGATGCTAAAATCAAAATCAATGGCCTAGTTCTCGCAGGAAATATAGAACTGCACGTACGCTCTTCAGACTGGATTTTCCATAATCATTCCCAGGATCCCAATTACCACAATATCATTCTTCATGTGGTATTTCAGCACGACTTAGAAATTCGTGAACTTACAGAAAAGCAAGTTCCAACATTGGAACTGCATAATTATATTGATGAAAATATCGTATGGAAATATGATAAACTTATTAATGGAGATGAATTTATTGCCTGTGAAAAGATTTTTGATCCTAAAAAAATACCCGTCAATTTTCATGAAGAGAGTATCCTGAAAAAACTGGATGAAAAATCTTCAGAGCTTGAACTGAACTTACATCTGTACAAGAATAACTTTGAAGCAGTGCTGTTTCACAGTTTTGCCTACTCATTTGGTTTAAAAGTAAATGCTTCAATTTTCCGGCAGATTGCAGAAAGTATAGATTACAGTATTGTCAATAAAATCCGTCAGAATCCTCTTCAGCTTGAAGCTTTATTATTCGGAATTTCAGGATGGCTTGAAAAACCACAGGACGGGCAGATGACAATATGGAAAAGAGAATTTGATTTCATTAAAGCTAAATTTTCCATTTCTGATTTAAAATTTCATCCTAAGTTTTTAAGATTAAGACCTCCCAATTTTCCAACCATCCGATTGTCTCAATTAGCAGACCTTTACAAACATCAGAATTTGTTCTCAAAAATTATGGAAGCGAGAAGTGCAGAACAACTCTACTCCATTTTCAAATCTATAAAAGCCTCTGAGTATTGGGATTTTCATTTTAATTTCGGAAGTATTTCCAAAATGCAGCCTAAAACATTGAGTAAAGATTTTGTAGATCTTCTCATTGTAAACACGGTAATCCCCCTACAATATGCTTATTACAGATACCATCAGGAAGATATTGCAGACGAAATCATTGAGCTTTACAAGACAATTGATGGCGAGAAAAATACCGTCATTAATGGCTGGAAAAAGCTTGGATTACAGATCACCAGCGCTCTGGAAAGTCAAAGTCTTATTTATCATCATAAAACCTTTTGTGAACCGAAAAACTGTTTATCCTGCGCTATCGGATTCAAACTTTTAAAAGAATAACGGGATCTGAACCGGTTATATCATTCAAAAATCTTTGTCAAAAAAATTCCTTAACTTTGAGTATTAGATTAACTCTTAAATAACAATCTGGAAATGCTGAGTAATATCCGTCATAAAATGGAAAGAGAATGGTTTGGTGTACTGACAAGAACAGGTGCCAAGCTGGGAATTCCTGTTTCTAAATTGAGAATTTTCTTCATCTACTCTACTTTTGCAACGGCTGGATTTTTCTTTCTGATCTACTTAGGATTGGCATTTACCCTTTGGATTAAAGATATTTTCATCACCAGAAGACCGAGTGTCTTTGATTTATAAATTATGGAATTTTTACCGATTACTTCTGCAGAAGATCATAGGGTTCAGGAAATCTATGCTTCATACACCACAACTTTTCCTGTAGACGAGCAAAGAGATAAAGATAAGTTTGAAAGCTTATTTTCAAATCCTTATGTAGAATTCATGTCTGTTATCCAAGAATCGGAAGCTATTGGCTACCTCATCCTTTGGAAACTGAGTTCTTTTGTTTTTGTAGAGCATTTTGAAGTGTTTGAAGCATTCAGAAGTAAAAAATTAGGTTCTCATATCATGAATCATTTATCGGACAATTATCCACAGATTATCCTCGAAATTGAGCCTGCAGAATTGAGTGAAGATGCTGCAAGACGTTATTCTTTTTATCAGAGAAATAATTTCAGCCTGATTGATACCACTCATGTACAGCCTAGCTATGGTGAAGGAAAAAAATCCTTGAACTTATGGCTGCTTGCTAACTACACTCCTGAAAATATAGAGGAAGCTAAAAAAGAAATTCATAAAATTATTTATGCTTAAAATATAAAACGCCGGGAAGCTATTCCGGCGTTTTTCTTTTACTGATATTTATATTAATTTACTTCATACTCCAGTTTGATAGTAATACTGGCTTCTTTTTCTTTGGATGAAGTATTGAAAGTTCCACCGTAAGAGTAATCTTCATTGGAATTGGGTGCCGTAATCTGAATCACTCCCATCGTTGCCTTTTTCAGATTTCCCAGACTGCTTCCCGAGTTTTCTGCAATTTTCTCAGCACGTTCTTTTGCATCTTTTGTGGCGCTGGCAATCATTTCCTGTTTCACTGTAGCCAGTTTGGTGTAGAAATAGGCTGGTGAAGAAGAAGTGAATTCAATTCCCCTGTTGATAATTTCGGTAATATTTCTGGAAAGGTTTTCTATTTTTCCCACTTCTTTACTTTCAATAGAAACCTTTTGGGTAAGATTGTAACCAGAGAATTCCCCCTGAACATAGTTTCCGTTTGAATCATTATAGCTTCTGAACTGCTTCTGAATATCTACCGAAGAAAATACGATCTCTTTCTGTTGTATTCCTTTTGAAAGCAGATAGTCATTGATTACTTTTCTATCCATTGCCAGTTCATCATAGGCTGATTTCAGGTCTACATTATTTTTGGAAAAACTTCCGGACCAGGTGATCAGATCTGATGTAAACTGTTTTGTTCCTAATCCTGTTACGGAAATGGTATTTTCAGATTTATTTCTGTTTTTAATAGCATTTCCTAAAAAGCCAAGACCAATGATAAATCCCAGTGCTGCAATAGCTACTGCAAAAATGTTTTTATTCATAAAATTTGTGAATTTGGATTGTTACATTATATGGTATCAATTTCTATTCCAATATTTTAAGATTTTATTAACATTTGAATTACTTTTGACTCTCCTTTAGTCTTTCCATAAAAAGTGGTACGGTTTCTTCCAGCCTCAGCATGACACCGGAAAGATTTCTTGCTTTTACATACGTTCGTACCTGAGGTTTTGCCAGAAATGAAAACTGAATAAATTCTGAAATTCTGTCACCAGGAATTCCGGCTTTGATAAAATATTCATCGTCTATTCTATCCCGAACCCAGGCAATATGTTCCTGAAGATCATCATACCTGTATTGTCTTTTCTGTCTTCTGGCTTTCCCGCTAATCAGGTCATATACGCCCTGAACATTGAGGTTTCCTAAAAGTATTGGTAAAAGAACACTTTTCACTTCTGCCGGCTTCTCTCTCATTTTTCCTACCGGCTGCGGAAGGCCAACGGCATCTCTTACCTGCTCTCCTTTATCTACTTTGGCTACAATCCGGGAATCTGTTTCCAGATCTCCGGTGAGTTTTTTTACAATTTTTACTTCACCCACATCTCTCGGAATCTGGTGAAGTGTAATAAACAGAGGTAAGTTATTCCCATTGCTAAGAACCCTTCTGGAGACTCTGTTGAAATCTTCTTTTACAAATCTTAATTCATCGTTGGGATTGGCATCAATAGAAAATACACCTTCAGAATCGGAATATACTTTCTTATCAGTAGACATATTAATCACGATCACTTTAGTCAGATTTTCGCCATTGTCATCCACTATTCGTCCCGTTACTTTCTGCTGGGACATAACAAAAGTACTGCAAAGCAGCAGCAGGAAAAGAAAAGTATTTCTTTGCTTTAATGTTTCAATATTTTCAGTGATATAAGCCAACTTTAAATGTATATATTATTCCTGTGTTCCTTCTAATTTATGGGTTTTATTATATTCTGCGAAGGCAACTTTAAGTTCATATTCAACGACACTTATACTAAAATCCTTTCGGTATCTTTTTGCCAATGAACGCGTTTTATCAGCATAAAGAAGAAATGCATCAATCTGTTCTTCATCCATTCCGTATCTTTTCAGGAAATTCAGGTTCACTTCATTTCTTACTCTCCTCAGGAAATCCTGAGTTTCATTGTAATTCGCTTTGGTAACCTTCGGCTGCGCCAATTTCTTTACAGCATTAAATACACCAAACAAATTGACTTGTCCTGCATTGAAATCATGACCGGTAAAAGTCTTCGAAACAGTATTATTAGGTAACGGCTGATTCAATGGACTTCTCATATAATCATCCATCTCTGATTTCAAGGCCTGAAGTTTTCTGGATTCATTATAGTGTTGATTATCTTTTGCCAGATTTCCGGTAGGTTTATACTTTATTTTAACCTCAGGAATTTGGATTTCTATTTTCCTCAGCATAATATGGAACGGAGCATTGATCTCTTCTTTGGTTATTTTTTTATCAACACGATAATATCCTTCTTTTACAAATCTGATCTCATCATTTTCTTTGGCTTCGATTTCAAAATTCCCGGCCATATCGCTTAATGCGCTTTTATTCCCGGAGATATTTACAACGAGTACAGGTGCTAAATCCAATTCATCTCCGGTTATTACCTTCCCTGATATTTTTTGTTGTCCCCAAAATTTCGGAGCGATACAAAAAAGCACAAATAACAAAACCCTTTTGATATATTTTATTTCCATATTATCTTTGAGTTTGTGGAGCACGATAAGATGAAATTCTTGTCAGGACAAAACGCTGAAACCTGTACAGATCCGCCTCACTGCAGAATCCGTATTTCAGGATTTTTTTTCTTTCGAAGCCGCCTGCAAAAACATAGTAAATAAAATGGTCTATCAGAGGTTTCTCTATTTTAAGATTGGTAAAATAATCATCGCCAAGGCTTGCTCTGATATATTTCATTAAGTCTACATCATCCCATTTATCTTTAACTTTTCCTATAGAAAATCCCTCACCTTTCGGCTGTATAAATTCTCCGGGCCTTGCTGCCAATATTCTGGGATCTGATTTCTGAGCAATATACTGATCCATTTCTTTAATCAGTTTTTCAACCTTTTTTGGTTTATTATAAAGTTTTGAATCAATTTTAAGGTTTCCGGTAAGCCCTTGCTTTACTTCCACTTCAGGAATCTCAATAGTCTTGCGAACCATGCTTATATTCATAGGAGTTTGGGTATTTTCCTGAGAAACTCTTTTTGTGAGACGCTCATAACCTGCTTTTATAAACCGCAATTCATCTCCCTGTCTTCCGGAAATCATAAAATGGCCATCCCGGTTTGAAACCACTATCTCGTCAGTTCGGATATTTACAACATTCACATCCTGCATTTCACTACCACTTTCTGAAATGATCTTACCAAATATATAACTTTGGGCATGGGTGTGGATAAAAAGAAGAAAGGATAAGAAAAAGAATAGTTTAAGTTTCACGGGCTATTTTTTATTAAGCAAAGCTAAAATTATTTTTAATTTATCCCATAAGTTTAACCACAGTTAACGCGTTTTAATATTTCTTTTTGATTTTTGCCTTACAAACTGTTAAATAGCCGAATTAAATTGTTAAAGTTTCTTTTAAATTTTAGCTAACTTGCAGTCTCAATTCTCTTTCAACAATGCAAAATTCTTACACAGTCATCAATGCTTCTGCCGGATCCGGGAAAACCTATGCTCTGGTACAAAGGCTTCTGATGATCTGTCTCCGCTATCCTAATCAACAGCAGTCGATCAGGAATATTCTCGCACTGACTTTCACCAACAAGGCAGCCAATGAGATGAAGGAAAGAATTTTATCCTGGCTGGGAAATTTCTCAGCGAAAGATTATGCAGAGAACACAGATCTGAAAAACATTCAGAAAGCATTTGAAGAACAAGGTTTAAAAATTACCATTGATGAGCTTCATCACCGTTCTAAAAAATTACTGGACTACGTTCTCCACAATTATTCCACACTGAATATCGGAACAATTGACCGTTTTAACTCAAGATTGGTACGAAGTTTTTCTTATGAATTGGGATTGGCGAAAAATTTTAACCTTGAAATTGAAGCTGAGCCGTTTCTGATAGAAGCTGTTGATAAAATGCTGGATCAGATTGGTGAGAATGAAAACATCTCCAATTCTTTCATGGATTATGTAGATTACAGTCTGGAAAACAATGAAAGGATTAATCTTAATAAAAATCTTTATGATTCTGCGAAGGAATTTGTAAAGGATATTCACTATGAACATTTGAAAAGCAATAAAAGTTTTGACGATGCCAATTATGAAAATATAAAGAATACACTTCGTAAAGAGATTGTTCTCAACAAAAAACAGTCTGCAGAACTGGCTGCCGGTTCCATTGAATTATTCAAATCAAGAAATATTGATATTGAAGATTTTGCCCAGGGTAAAAACGGAATCGGAGGCTTCTTTACTAAGGTTATAGATTTTTATCAACAGAAAAGAGCTGGTTTTCCTTTTCCTACTACGCAGGAAGAATCTGTTATCAATAATTACAGAAAAGGAGCATCTTCAAAATCAAAACATAAAGAGTCTGAAATTTTCGAAATCCTTGATCAGCTTCTCGACAACAGAATGAAATTGATTCTTCTGTACATCGAAACCCAAAAGAAAGAGAAAGTTTTATCTGCTCTTCTCCCTTTAAAGGTAAACAAAGATATTCAGGATGAGCTTCAAAAAATTGAGGAAGAAAATGATCTTGTTCTTCTTTCTAAATTTAATATTCTGATCAATGAAAATCTTAAAAATGAACCTTCCGCTTTTATTTATGAAAAAGTAGGTTCACAGTTTCAGCATTATTTCTTTGATGAGTTTCAGGATACATCGGAACTGCAGTGGCAGAATTTTGTCCCATTGAGAGATCACAGTGTTTCTACAGAATACACATCTTTTACATTGGTGGGTGATCCCAAGCAGAGTATTTACCGATTCCGTGGTGGAGAAAGTAAACTGATGCTGGATATTATCAACAAAAAAGAATTTTCACCCAAGGAAGCTGATCTTCTGGTATTAAAAGATAACTGGAGAAGTGCGAGAAACATTGTACAATTCAACAATGAGCTGTACCGCTTTCATTCTGAAGGACTACTTGAAGAGCATAAAAATATTTTCGGGGCAGATGCTGAGCAAAACCCGAAATCCAAAATGGATGGACGCGTAAAGGTAAATCTGATCGACAATCTTACGAATGAAGAATTCTATACAGATACTTCAGAAAGAATGCAGAAAGATATTCAGGAATGTCTGGATAATGGTTTCAAGTTTTCTGACATTACGATTCTTTGCCGTGGAAATTTTGATATTTTCAGTTATTCCCAAAAGCTGGGAAGCTTAAAGGTTAAGTATAAAGGAGAAGAAACCAATATTAAAACGATTTCCGATAAAGGGCTTACGCTGGAACTTTCCAATACCTTAAAAGCGGTTATTGAATTTCTTCGTTGGGAGCTTAATCCAAAGAATAAGCATTGTCTGATCATGATGATGTATCACCTGAATACATTGGGAAAAATTGATATGCCGGATTTCACTTTAGGAATGAAAGAAATTCTGGATATTGAAGGCCATGAAGAAATTCTTCAGTTTATTCAGCAAAAATATTCTTTACAGCTTAAACAGGATAATTTTCCCAGATTCAATCTTTATAATTTCATTGAATATTACATCAACGAATTTTCTGTTGAAAATAAAGAAACGGACTTTTTACTGAACTTCCTGGAAATGCTTTTCAACTTTACGCAGAATGCAGGTGCCAGTACCAAAGAGTTTCTGAAATATTGGGACGAAGAAGCTTCATCATACACCATTCAGGCTTCAGAAAATATTGATGCTGTCCAGATCATGACGATCCACAAGTCCAAAGGGCTGGAGTTCCCGATTGTTTTTATCCCTATGATGAACAAAAACCGGGACAGTGAATTTACCAACTGGTTTGATACCAATGAAAATCAAGCTTTAAAGTCTGTCAACATCAATCAGTTCAGCAAAAATCTGGAAGCTTATGATGATGAAATCTTGTTTTTCAATACTAAAAACTCCTATAAAAATCTGATTGATAGATTATGTCTCCAGTATGTTGCGACAACAAGACCTGTTGAACAATTGTTTTTTTATCTTCAAAAAGCCAATAAGACTTCTAATAATCTGGAGCTTTTGGAATTCCTTCAAACAAAAAATCCTGAACAGGCTGATGAGTTTGACGTGTATGCCGTAAATCCTGAGATGCTGAAAAAATATTCGAAAGATAAAAGTTCCTCTTTTAAGACCCAGAATATTGAGAATCTGAAAAACGTTAATGAAAAAAGCACATCCATCAAAATTGCTACGCCTTCAAAAAACTATCAGGTACGAAATGAAAAGGTAAGAATCGGGCTTTTTGTGCATGAACTTTTATCGAAAATCAATACGGAAAAGGATATTGCAAAGGTATTGGATGGCTATGCTTTAGAAGGGCAGATTACGCTGGAGGAGAAAAATGAGATACAGGTTACGCTGCAGGAAATTGTCAGAACGTATGCAGAATTCTTTGATGAAAAATGGGAAGTAATCAATGAAAAAGATATCATGATTTCTGAAAGAGGAGAAAGCCATATATTCAGGCCAGACCGTATTCTGAAGGACGAAGAAGGATACATCATTGTGGATTTCAAAACCGGTGAACAAAAAGCGAAGGATGAGGCACAGGTAGAAGGGTATAAAGATATTCTTGAGCGTCTGGGCAAAAAAGTACTCAAAACTCAGATCATCTATTTATAATTTAAACATTTCCAAAAGGTTAATATCATAATTCTTGTAAAAAAGTCTTTAAAATACAAAAGGTTTTATTATTTTTATTCAGTACGAATAAAATATAACCTTTGATTATATTTTGATTAGAACTAACCAACCATGAGAATATATTTAACTTCCCTTGTCATAAGTCTGATAATCATGTTGTTTTCTACAATGGTCATTTATCATATTATGGATTACTTAGATTCCTCTGCCAGAGAAGATAACCGTCATTATATGTCTACTGAAAACATTGTCAACTCATTGTTTCTGAGCTCTGTATTAGGATCAGTTGTCTTTATTTCTGCAGTGAGAATCCAAAGACCTGCGTATAAAAAATAGCGACATATCATACAATAAAAAAAACCGCTATTCCTTAGGATAACGGTTTTATATTTTGAAGAATTTTCAATCTTAAGCAGTTGTATCAGGAGTAAATACTCTCTGAGACAATTCCTGATCAAAAAGGTATAATGCAGATGGGTTATCGCACACCATTTTGATTTTTGTTACGTATTGAGAAGCACTCGCTTCCTCCTCTACCTGTTCATTGATAAACCACTGCAGGAATGATGTTGTTGCAAAATCTCCCTCTTCATTTGCATTTTTTACAATATTGAAAATACTTTTAGTGACAATTTTCTCATGTGCCAATGCTTTTTCAAAAATATCTGTCGCATTTTCGAACTCATGCGGAGGTTTGGGAATTTCTCCGATGATAATTTCACCTCCTACATCATTCAAATAATCAAACATTTTATCGGCATGCATCAATTCTTCTTTGCTCTGTACTCTGAAATAGTTGGCAATTCCATCCAGGTCTTTTCCAGAAAACCATGCAGACATTGAAAGATAATATTGAGCGGCGTATTGTTCGTGGGCAATTTGTTCGTTGATTAATTTTGCAATTTTTTCGCTAACCATAAGTATTAAATTTATAGTCAAAAATAGGGAATAAAAGCCCGAAATCAAAAGTTTTAAAGAAAATTAATACAAAAAGGATGGAACAATATCCATCCTTAACACATTAAAAAACTAAAATTACAAACTGTTATTTTACTTCAGCAGTTTCCGTATTCATCGGCTTTTTCATCATTCTTCTTTCTTTCATTGCCATTTTCATTTTCTCTGCTTTAGCTTTTCTGTCAGCCTGCCATTTATCATATTGATCAGGAGTAAGGATTTTTTTCATATCGGTATCCATTTGTGCTCTTTTGGCCTGCATTTCCTGCATCTTAGCTTGTCTGTCCACTTTATTTTTGTCAAATTCTGCCTTCATTTCAGCTTTTCTTTTATCCTGAAGAGCCTTTATCTGTGCTACCTGAGATGGGTTAAGATTAAGGTCTTTTTGCATCTGGTCCAGACGTTCCTGTTGTTTCTGTTCCATTTTCTGCTTCATTTCAACGGCTCTTGCCTGTCTGTCTTGTGGAGTTGTAGTCTGTTGTGCCATTGCAAAACCTCCTATTCCGATAAATGCTATTGCTAAAACTAATTTTTTCATCTTTTTAAAATTTAATTAATTGTTATTTTGTTATTATATCTTTTTGATTACGAATTAAAACACAAGTTAAATTAACAAATTCATAAATAATGTTAAATTTCAATAAAAATAAATTAATAAATCAATAAAAAAAGGACAGATTATAAAAACCTGTCCTTCACACCACTTAAATATAATATATGAAAATTAATTCCTTACTAAACTGCCTCTAAAACCGCCACCGCTATTACCACGGTTCCCTTGTCTTGGTGCAGAATTTTCAGATCTTTGTCTGAAACCTCCATTATTTCCTCTGAATCCGCCATTATCTTCTCTTTTAGGAGCTTCTCTTCTTACTTCACTGTTCCCTCTGAAACCGCCTCCATTATTATTTCTGAATCCTCCGTTATCAGAGTTCCCTCTGTTTCCTCCATTATCAGAATTCCCTCTGAAACCACCTTCATTGCTGTTTCTGAAACCACCGGAATTATTATTACTTCCATTATTTCCTCGGAAGCCTCCTGAGTTTCCGTTGTTTCTTGTGTTTCTGAAACCGTTATCCGGCCTGCTGTCTCTTCTGATAATATCAAAAGTAGGATTATCCATTCTGCGGAATCTTGAGCGGTCTACCCTATAAACGTTGATATTAATATTTCTATATCTTGGCATTACCGTATATCTCGGTACATAATAAGTTCTTCTGTAATTCTGGAAATAAACTATCGGACTGGATCCTCTGTAATAGTTATTCTGGAAAACTACAAATACTCTTGGTCCTAAAATTCTCTCCAGAGCATAAAATCTGTCATAATACCATCTGTCCGGATTGTATCTGTAGAAATTATTCCATGCTGTAAAACTTGCATATAGATTATTTAATCTCATAATCTGGTCTACCTGCCATCTGCTTAATCTGTTCTGTACGAAAAATCCGTTCCAGTCGATATTAATAATACTTCCTCTGTAGTCGTTATAATAGCTTTGGTAATAATTACTTGGATAATAGTCCTGAGGATAATTGTAATAATAATCATCAGGGAAATAATTTCTATCATCTTGATCACTGTAATAACCTCCATCATTCTGATAATAACCGTCATCATCCCAACCATTATTCGGATACTGCTGAGCTGACGTTAAAACGCCTAACCCAAAAGCTAATCCCAAAAATATTTTTTTCATCTCTATAGTCGTTAATTGGTTAATATATAGCAGAATATCTTAATTCTATCTTTTTGATACAAATAAAAAAAAGAAGTTAAATCATAAGATTAAACTTCTTTTAAAATATTTTTAACTATCTGATAATCAATTGTTAAATTTACACTCTTCCACTATCTTTTACCCAGTGAGCAATTTTTTGATTGAAAGATTTTTTCTCTTTCAGGTCTTCAAGTTTGATATGCATTCTGTAGCGCCAATAATGGGGGAAAACTGCAGGATTGTTGATTCTTTCGTTATCCATCTTCTTATTGGTTAGTTCTGCATCTGTCGCCAGAAACTCCTGGATCGGGAAAATAGCCAGCATTGCCTCGTTGTATAAATGCTGCTTCATGATGATCTCTGCAAGATGAGGATTGAGATCTTCAGGCGCTTTCCCGTACTGTATCAGCTGCTGATTGTAGTATTTCTGTGTCAATACAGGATCTTCTTTCCACCATTGTCTCAATGTTGAACTGTCGTGAGAAGAAGCCGTCACCACATTCATATAGTTGGCATTCTTAGGATTATAGAATGGAATATTTTCAGAAGGCATTCTCTGTACTTTAAGGGCTATAATAGCCAATTCATCCATCACAGTGGGTACGCAGGCAGGAACCATTCCCAGGTCTTCACCGCAGATCAGCATTTTGGTAGCATTCAGGATAACCGGAAGTTTCTCCATAGCCTTTTCAAACCATAAGTGATCCTGTCTTCTGAAGAAGTAATCATGATAGAGATCATAAATACTCTTTTGCTCTGCTTCCGGAAGGTATTGATAAGATTCCGTATTGTAAACATTGAATCTCGGATGGTAAACTGTTTTCCCATTTCTTTCTTCTGTTAAAAACAAAACGTTGGCACAAAGGGAAACTAATTTTTCTTCAAGAGAACCATGTGGTTTTTTCTTAAAGAAGTTAACGAGTTTTCTTTGAGTATCAAATTCTTCTTTGAAAGTATAAGTACCATCTTCATTACGGTTCATCAACTCAAGAGCTGTTCCGCTTTCTTCACCAAAATAATCCCATAAAATCTTATTGTTGATAAAAGGCTTACAATACCTGTTAAAATTGAACGGAATCTGCCAGGCTTTAAATTCCTCCGCTACAATAGGAACAGCCGGATAGAAGTATCCTAAAATTCCCTGTACAGCAGATATTGGCATTCTCCATATTCTGAAGAATCCTAAAATATGATCAATTCTCATGGCATCAAAGTACTGTTCCAATGCTTTGAATCTGTTTTTCCACCATCTGTAATCATCCGCCTTCATCGCTTCCCAATTATAAGTTGGGAACTCCCAGTTTTGCCCCAGTTCAGTAAACTGGTCAGGAGGTGCACCAGCCTGGAAATCCATACCGAATAATTCCGGTTCTGTCCAGGCTTCTACAGAATATCTGTAAATACCAATAGGAAGATCTCCCTTCAACGAAACTCCCAGGTTATGGGTATAATCAACAGCATCTTTCAGCTGTACATGCAATTGATATTGTACCCAGGCATGAAGCATTGAGGTATCGTAATCTTTATTTTTCGTTGTAAAAAACTGTGAGATCTTTCCGGCAATATATTTCTTGTGGGTCTTCCAGTCGTTGAAATTAGGTGTTTTATATTTGTCTCTTAAAACACAGAACGCAGAATAAGGAACAAGCCAATATTCATTATCCTTGATGAATTTTTTGAAATTCCTGTCTTTATAAATTTTGTCTTTTTCCTTATTGAAAACAGCAGTAAGATATTTCCACTTGCCCTCTATCATCTTTTCATAATCAATCAGATCCAGAGCGTTTAAATGCTCTTTTTCAGATAGATACTCTTTAACTAATTCTTTCGGTAAAGAATAATCAAGGCTCTCTAAGGAGATATACTGAGGATGCAGGGCATACACAGATACTGCAGCATAGGGATAGGAATCCGTCCAGGAATAATTAGCCGTTGTATCATTGATCGGTAGAATCTGAATAATTCCAAGATTGGTTTCTTTGGTCCAATCTGCCAGTTTTTTAATATCTGTAAATTCTCCCACTCCAAATCCATTTTCGCTTCTCAAAGAAAATACAGGAATTGCTACACCTGCATCATGATACATCTGATAGCCTTTAAACCTGAAATAATGGTTGGAGACAATCTGCAAAACATCAGCTAATTGGTTAGCTACCGTGAATCTGTTTTCTCCCGTTTCTACATCTATAACCCTATTTTCTTTAGCATCGTAAATACAATATTTAAATTGGATAAATTCATTCTCCGGAATTTCAACGGAGGCTTCCCACATTCCAAAATCTGTCTGATTAAGATGAATAACTTTGTCGTAACTCCAATTTCCTAAAGATGCCGTACTTCCGAAAAGAACAATCCTCCAATCCGGATTATAAATAGGAGCTTCTATTCTAAAGAGATGGGTATGTCTTTTTAAAACAGTAACTTTTTCAGGAATAAAGTCGTGCAGTTTATTGTAAAGAATTTTGTTATTTAAATAATTCTCAGGAAAGTTTTTATTATTCCATTCATCAAAAATGATAAACTCCTTATAATTATGTGGAAAACTCAAATGATGTCCCACGAATTCCTCCCGTAACACATTTCCTTTTTCATTTACTACGCGATAATGGTAGGAAATAAATTTTGAAAAATAATCTACTTCACATTTCCATAGACCATTCTCCGCATAAAACATTGTATGGACATGTAAGGCATTCTCCTCTTCACCAAATACCAGCTGCAGGTGTTCTCCAGCATTTACAATATATCCTACATTAAAGTATAGTTTCATCTATATTTTTTTATAAAAGTACATTTTAATATCGAAAAATAAAACTTATTGGATATCAAATAATCATTAAAAAACCTTCTCAAAATAATTTGAAAAGGTCTTTATATGCTGATTTATAGCACTCTATTATCTTGTTACTAAAATCTTTTTATTGAATATAACTTTTCCAGATTCGTCAGCAATATTTACAATATAAGCTCCTGTTACCAATCCTTTAAGATATACCTTTTCATCTAATGAACCCTCTTTCACAGATAAGTTCTGAGTCATAACACTTTTACCTGCCATATCAAAAATGTTCAGTTTAATGGAACCTTTTACATTGTTATTAACATGAACGTTAATATAGTGTTCATCAACTCTGGTCGGATAAATATCAAGATTAACAGCCAGAGTATTTACTGTTGAAGATTTATCATTAGCAAAATATTTACTTGCTAAATCATAAATATGAAGCCCTTGTTCACCCGGAAGTTGTTTAGCCTGTAAACTTTCCAGATCAACTTCGTATAAAGCTCCTCCTTTTGCACTAGCTACGACAACTTTTCCTTGAGCATTTACAGCAGAACCATTAACTGAATAATTATCAGGAATACCTGCAATTTTACCAATAAATTTAGCTTTCAGATCTTTAGTCAAAACTTTGAAAACATTTCCAGAAGCGGCAAAAACATAGAAGTTATTATCTGCATCAGCAATCATATCACCTCCAAAACCTGTTTCCATTGCAGTAAATGAATTTCTGCCATTTGAAGGATCATCTTTAATGATTCCAAGGTCATTTACAGTGTATTGTCCGGCCTCTTTTCTTATTTCCAAAAACTGTGTCCCTGCATTATTTACAGCATAAATGTTTCCGTTATATCCGGTTGCCATTCTGGTAATATGAGAATTAATATCACATGATGAAACCCTCGCCACATTATTTTCTACTAAAGTAATTTCTTTTGTCTTTGGATTCAAGACATAGATATTCGAAGAAAACATAGGCATGTATACTAGATTATTATTCGAAGAATCATAGGCAAGAGCAGCTAATGTTACGGCTTGAGAATGATTGTAAGAATTTTTGTCTTCCGCTACAACTCCTTTTCTTGTCTGAGAAAATACTTTTGACGAAGATTCGGCAGTAAAAAACTTTTCTCCTGAAGTTCCATTAGTGCCATCAATTGCACGAAAATCATTGAATGTAATACTTTGGGTAGCTTTTCCTGTAATCGCAAAGAAATCCTGTTGTGCTTGGGCATTCACACCGAATAACAGTAAAAACAGAGGGAATAAATGTTTTTTCATATGAGATATTTTTAGATTCGTAATTGTTTTTATCTTACTAAGTTACATAATTTTTGAATTAGAAAACTAAAAATCCCTGGTATTTGAATAAAATTTAAATAGGGAAAGTGGAGAGATGAAAAATAATGAATGACGAGTTTCGAGATACGGGGTTCTGGAGTCACAATTAGTAATTGGTTATAAATTTTTGTTCTCCTATCTTCTTTATTTCAATTGTCACATTGCTATACTATTGTGTCATTTTCTAGGAATCAAACTTTATGTGGTTTGGTTTAAAGGATGTAAGATGACGGTACAGGATAATTAATGTCTAAGTTTTTTAACAGCTAGTATTAGCAGTGTCATGCTGAGCGGAGTCGAAGCATTTTAATAAAGAAGAACTCTGTTGAGACTCCTGCGGAGTGACCATTGGAGTGTGTGCTGTCCGCTATCAGTGATAAGTGATAAATGATAAATGACAAGTGATGAATGATGAATAATCGATGTATTGCTCATTACTCATTACTCATTACTCATTACTCATTACTCATTACTCATTACTCATTACTCATTACTCATTACTCATTACTCATGAATTGAGCTGGGTAGAAAACAAAAAAACCTTTATCGTAAAGATAAAGGTTTTTTAAAAATAAAATAAAAACTGGCGGCGGCCTACTCTCCCGCGTTAGCAGTACCAT
>NZ_JAVCWI010000014.1:0-97575 GCF_030846215.1 Chryseobacterium sp. WLY505
AAATTCTACTGTTTGAAGCGCGAGGCAGAAAATGAAATGAAAAAGTAACATTAGATTCGCGCAAGTTTTAGAATTTTTAGAGAGTGTAGGTTATTTTTAGCTGGAGTTTCCAGGTCTTGAACTTTTGGTTCTTTTGCTTCAAGGCAAAACGAACGAATATGTAAATAAAAATTATACTGCGTAAATAGAATGCGCAATAACAATATAATTTTGTAAAAAGAAAACTAATAACGATGAATAATTAAAATCAAGTGTCGTCTTAGAATCATACTTCGAGATTGAGTAAACATTGGGTCGCAGGTTCGAATCCTGCCTTCTCCCTCGAAAAGGAGAGGTAGCTCAGCAGGTAGAGCAAATGCACGGAAGATTCTGAAAAATATTACCTTGATTTGTAAAAGAGTGCCGTAGAAAAGGCCTGCTTCGGTTTAATTTGGTTCGACTCCAGAAGGTCATGAAAGTGATCTTGTACAAGTCTTTTCGAATCTTGCCTCTTTTTTATTTTAAAATGAATAACCATGCATATACAAAGTAATCTGACTGAATTTTTATACTGGGTCAAAGAACGCACAGAAAAACTGTGGTCTGTAAATGATGAAAATTGTCCTAAAGGATTTTACGGTGCCAAATGGCAAGGGCTTTCTGAAGAACAGATTGATCAGGTTGAAAGAAAATATGAGGTGAGCTTTACGTCTGAACACAGAGAATTTCTAAAGATTCTTCATGCAATTGACAAAAAAGAAATTGTTGAATATGAAGATGAAGGGACACTGATTGCAGAAGAATGTACTTTCTTTTATAATTGGTTAGAGAATGAAACAGAAATTATCAGTCAGATAAATTCTGTTTATAAATGGATGTGGGATGATATTATGAGTGTCAATCACGTTTGGTTGAAATCCTGGGGAATAAAGCCTAAATCTTTGGAGAGAAAAAAAGAAATTTTTGACGAATGGTTTTCAAAACTTCCCCAATTATTACCTGTCAGGGATTCAGCTTGTGTTGTAGAAAACAACAATTTAAAATGGAATCCTGTAGTAAGCGTTAGTGGTTCGGATGTTGTTATTCTGGGTTGGGATTTCAGAACATACTTACTATATGAACTAAGAGATCATCTTGATATTTATACAGACGTATATGATGAAGAAGATAAGAGGTTTTATCCGGAACTTATTGATGAGGTACAACAAATATTCAATGAAAACTTTAAGTATGATGAAACCAAAGACATTCCTTATCTGAAAGAAATGATTCTCTATTGGTCCTCCGGATGGCGTGGGTTTGGTTTAAGCTATTATTCTGAAGATGCCCGGATTCATCCTATTGTCAAAACATATATTGCTGAAGAAGAAAAATAAAAACAAACAAGTGCCGTAGAAAAATGTTACTTCGCTCATCACGACGGGGTCACGGGTTCGAATCCCGTCTCTTCCACAACAAAAAAACACGGTCTATATAGGAAGAGTAGCTCAGTTGGTTAGAGCACGACTACATTATTCGTTTTTAGCCTTGTTTTATCATACAAGAAGCCGGAAGTGGGAGGTTGAAAGATCTTTGTATCATAATTTTCTATAAAGTCAGATAGATTTTCAGGCTTTAACCCCTTTCTTCTGCCCACTTCCAGCTTCTTTATATTACCATTTTGAAGTGTCGTTAGGAAAAAATTCATCGTAACACAACTATGGGAGGAATAGCGAAGCCGGTCACTCCGGCAAGGTTATCCGGTTCGACTCCGGCAAACGTTTAGCCCGGTTTTTTCCTTACTATTACCTTTAAAAAAATGCCGGTAGATTACTTACCGGCATTTTTCATTGTATTTTCAAGCTCTTCTTCAAACATTCCTTTCCATTTTGAAAGCGTTGTTCGGCTTATTTTATATTTTCGTGACATATAGCTTGTAGAATGACCATGCTTTTTTTGATACTGAAGCAGTTTCAGCATAGTCTGCCTGTCATAGGTTTTAAGTTTTTGATTTTCTCTGGATTGCTTGAACAGTTTTTCATTGAACTTAAGGACATCTTCGCTCGTATGAAGCTTTTCAAGAAGATCTTTAATTTTTGGATCTTTAAGCTTTTCGGGATATTCCATCCTCAGCATATCCTGGTAAATCTTTTTGTAATTTGGGCGCATCTTTATCTGTTTATCCGTTTGCATTATCACTCTTCTGAAGCCATCTGTGAAGAGTACTTTTTGGAATAGAATACTCTTTAATAACTTCACTTTGAGTCATTTCACCGGAAAGAATCCTTTTCATGATAAAGTCTTTAATTTCCTGTGTATAAATATTTTTCCTGAAATAAGGTGTTTTCTCGGACTTCTGCTGGTTTTTGTTAATAGCGGAAGGAGGAGCGTATAAAATCAAATGTGAGCTGTACAGTCTGAAAAAATCATATTCCAGCAATTTGCTCCATCTTAAAAGAAGATCCGTATCCATTGATCTGCTGTCATACATCATTTCGACAGCCTCTTCATCTTTACTTAAAAATTTACATATCCTCTCTACTGTAATTTCATTTTCATCAACTCTTTCCTTAATAAATTTCCCAATATGGATTTCTTTATATAACATTTTTACTAAATATTGTTCTTTTGTTTAAACTTATATATAAAAAAACGAGAATAGGTGATATATATTATTTTACATAACGGGAAATAATTCACAGAAATTTGAAATTGATATGAAGGAGAAATAATGATGTAAGAATCTTACGACAGATTTAATAAGACCATATATCCTATAAAACTAAATCTGTATTTTGCCAAATATCTTAAAAACAGGTGGGTAGGGATCACCTTAACGTACTTGGATTATATTCTTTATTTTCAATGGTTTCCTCTTCTTTTTTTTCAAACTTCTTTTCCTGCCATTTGTGTGAAATAATATATAACCTATTAAGGTTTTACACAATTCTATGATTAAAGCTGCAGATAGATTGATATACAGCTTTTTACCCGTTGAATTTTTAATTAGTACCAAATAATTGCTTATTCGTTTTCAAATGTAGACAAAAAATAAGACGTAAAAACAATCATAAATATAAAAATTATGTCTTATGTATTTATTTTAATTAAAATTAACATATTATAAGAACTGATGTGTGAATTATTTAAAGTAACATATTTGCCTGTGAAAAAACATAAAAAGAAAAAATTGTATACCATCCGGACAGTCCATACCTTTGCAAATCAATGAAAAATACTATAAGCTTATTCGACTTTTCGAAAAAAATCAATTATAAAAATGAACTGCTGGCTGGCTTTACCGTAGCGATGACAATGATTCCCGAATCTCTTTCATTTGCTATCCTGGCCGGTCTGTCTCCGCTTACAGGTCTTTATGCAGCTTTTATGATGGGTCTTGTAACCGCTGTTTTGGGAGGTCGGCCGGGAATGGTTTCCGGTGGAGCAGGAGCAACGATCGTTGTACTGATTGCTTTGATACAATCTCATGGGATAGAATATCTTTTTGCCACCGTTGCACTTGCCGGAATCCTTCAGATGACGGTCGGAATCTTTAAACTTGGGAAATTTGTAAGACTGATTCCGCAACCTGTTATGTACGGATTCCTGAACGGGTTGGCTATTATTATTTTCATGGCCCAGGTAGAGCAGTTTAAAATAACAGATAGTAGTGGTGCGGTAAATTGGTTGCAGGGAATGCCTTTATACATTATGGCTGGCTTAACAGCTCTTACAATTGCCATTGTTTATTTTTTTCCAAAAATCACAAAAGTTGTTCCTGCCTCTCTTGTGGCTATTATCATTGTCTTTGCTGTGGTTCTCGGATTTAATATTCCAACAAAAACAGTAGCAGATATCGCCCATATCAGTGGAAATCTTCCGAGTTTCCATATCCCTGAGATTCCTTTTTCTCTGGAAACTTTACAGATTATTTTGCCGTATGCCTTGATTATGGCTGGAGTAGGTCTTATTGAATCTCTTCTGACATTATCTATGGTGGATGAAATCACGAATACGAAAGGAAGTGCCAATAAAGAATCCGTAGCTCAGGGATTAGCCAATATTACCAATGGTTTTTTTGGCGGAATGGGAGGTTGTGCAATGGTAGCGCAGACATTAGTGAATCTCAACGCAGGTTCCAGAGCCAGATTATCCGGGATTATAGCTTCTTTGTTAATTTTAATCATTATTCTGTGTGGGGCACCTGTGATAGAGAAAATTCCTATGGCGGCTCTGGTAGGAGTGATGATGATGGTTGCGATCAGTACCTTCCAGTGGGTATCGATCAGAATTGTGAATAAAATGCCGAAATCTGATATTTTCGTGGGGGTTACCGTAGCTTTAATTACCGTGATTTTACACAATCTTGCTTTAGCGGTTTTAATTGGAGTGATCATTTCAGCATTGGTTTTTGCCTGGGATAATGCTAAAAGAATCAGAGCAAGAAAGCATGTGGATGAAAACGGAGTGAAGTACTATGAAATATATGGGCCTTTATTTTTTGGTTCAGTAACAGCTTTTACAGATAAATTTGATCCTATGAACGACCCGGATCAGGTGATTATCGATTTTAAAGAAAGCCGTATTGTAGATATGAGTGCCATAGATGCGCTGGACAAATTATCCAAACGTTATAAGCAAAATCATAAAACCCTACATCTGCGCCATCTCAGTGAGGACTGCAGGAAAATACTTAAAAATGCAGAAGCTGTGGTGGAAGTTAATATTCAGGATGACCCTACGTATAAGGTGATGCCGGAAAAATAGAAAATAAAATTGAATTGTTTATCAATTATCAATTATCAAGAATATATTCCAATAACAAGACAAGGACTGTAAGAAAAATCTACAGTCCTTGCTTGTTTAGGTTATTAATGTATTGGCGATAAAATCAGGTACTAAAGCATAGTGTGATAATTTCATGCTAATAGATGCTCTTCCGCTTGTCAGCGTTCTTAAGTCTGAAATGTACCCGAAAGTTGAAGCTAACGGAATTTCCGCAGCAAAAATCTTTCTTCCTGACTTTTCATCAATAGAAGTAATAATTCCTCTTCTTCTGTTGATATCCGCAGTGACAGCACCTGTATATTCCTCAATGCTTTGAATTTCCACCTGCATGACAGGTTCCATCAATTTAGGACTACATCCTTTTGCCGCTGCTTTGAATCCTTCTCTTGCTGCAATTTCAAAATCAAATGCTGCAGAATCCTGAGCGTGGAAAGAACCATCAAGAAGAGTGACCTTCATGTTTTCCAGAGGATATCCTTTTAATGGGCCATGCTCCATAGCTTCTCTGAAACCTTTTTCAACAGAAGGGATAAACTCAGTAGGAATAACACCTCCTTTGATCATATTAACAAACTCCAGTCCATGTTCATGATCATTTCCTGGTCCGATTTCAAAAGTGATATCAGCAAACTGACCGCTTCCGCCGTTTTGTTTGGAAAGTTTTTCTCTGTGAACTTTGGTTTCCGTTAGGATCTCACGATAAGAAACTTTAGGTTTCCCCTGATTGATTTCAATACCATGATTCAGACGGATTTTCTCCAGAGTAACCTCGAGATGAAGTTCTCCCAAGCCACTTAATAAAGTTTCCCCGGTCTGCGGATCTCTTTCAACCACCAAAGATGGATCTTCTTCCTGGATTTTTGCCAGTACCAAACCGAAAGATTTCTCATCACCATTCGTTTTCGGCTCGATAGCCACTCTGATCACAGGAGTAGGGATTGTAATGGCTTCCAGTAAAACCGGTTGCTCTGTAGACGATAAAGAATCTCCGGTTTTGGCATCCTTTATTCCTGTTAAGGCAACAATATCTCCAGCTTTAGCTTCTTCCAGTGATAACGTTTTATCGGACTGCATCTGCAGAATTCTGGAAATCCTGTAGCTTTCACCAGTCCTTACGTTCAATATTGTATCTCCGGATTGTATCCTTCCGGAATACACTCTAAGCATCGCCAGCCTTCCCATATGTTTGTCGATCACAACCTTGAAGACAAGCCCTGAAAAAGCAGTCGCTTCATTTCTTTCCAATGTTACTGTTTCTTCTGTTTGAGGATCTCTTCCCTGCAGGTCAGCAAGCTGATCCGGAGCGGGCAGATAAGTGACCACAGCATCAAGAAGAGGCTGGATTCCCTTATTCTTAAAGGCAGAACCACAAAGAACGGGAACGGCTGATCCGGATCTGCAGACTCTTTGTATCGCTTCCGAGATCATTTCAATAGTGAAGGTTTGTTCTGTAGCCATAAACATCTCAAAGAACTTCTCATCATTTTCTGCAAGCGTTTCCAGTAATTTCATTCTGTATTCATCAGCTTCAGCAATATAATGATCGGGAATTTCCTTTTCCACAATGGTTTCACCATTTTCATCGGCCCAGTATAACGCTTTCATTTTGATAAGATCAATGACGCCTTCAAAATGTATTTCAGCACCCATCGGAATCTGAAGAGCCAAAGGAACAGCATTCAGTTTGGTTTTTATCTCATTGAGAACCGCAAAGAAATCCGCCCCGATTCTGTCCATTTTATTGATGAAACAGATTTTGGATGTTCCATGTTTTTCAGCCTGGAACCAAACGTTTTCAGTCTGTGGCTGAACTCCTGAAGAAGCACAGAAAACAGCGACAACACTGTCCAGGACTCTTAATGAACGTTCCACTTCTACTGCAAAATCAATATGTCCCGGCGTATCAATAATGTTGATGTTATACACTTTATCACCTTTTTTCCATTGGGTAGAAACTGCAGCGGAAGAAATGGTAATTCCTCTGTTTCTTTCCTGGATGTCTTTATCCATGGTGGTATTTCCATCATCTACATTACCGATTTTATGAATAAGTCCTGTGTAATACAGAAGTCTTTCTGATAACGTTGTTTTTCCTGCATCTACGTGTGCTATAATCCCTATATTTCGTGTGTTGTATTTCATTTTGTTTGATTTAAATTGTTGATTTTTAGATCTGTGTTTGGAAAAGGTTCTGAAAAAAATAAGCACAAAATACACTCCGGTCTTGTAAAGCCGGTAAAATATTTTTCGTATTTCGTATCAAAGGAAAATTTTTCAGAGATCTTAACAAATAACACAAATTTGTTGAATTGTTAAAGTCTGAAATCAGGGCAGCAAAAAAGACCTATCCGAATAGACAGGTCTTTAATATATTTTTGGGTATAAAAGATCTATAGAACTATTCAGATAAATATTCATTGCTGCCAAAGAACACAGCTCTGACAGGATTGCTTAAAGTTATAATATTTATCATTTTTGTTGACATTGTTGATTTTTAATCGGTTGCGAAATTATAATTTTTTTTTGATTTTCAAAGAATTTTTGAAAATCTTTTTTTGTAAAAGGATATTAAACACTTTTTAAATCATCTTCTGAGAATCTTCCAAATCCACCGAATTTCATAAAAATATCTTAAAACAGATAACGGACGTAATGCTTTTATGATAAATATTTTATCTTTGGGAAGAATAGTAGGGAAACACTTTTTGATGATTAAAAAATTTTAAATCTTTTTCAGGAAGCTAAATAAAAACTTTTAACTTAAAACCTATTGAAAACAGATATCGACATCCATAACCACTGTCATTTTTCCTTTGATCTGTGGCTCACTTTAATCAAATCTCATCCTGAATTTAAAGCAAAAAGAGTTGAGCTGTTCTCCTCATTTTTCAACGTAGATAAATCGATAGAACAGGTTGCGAAAACTGTAAAATATTACGATGATCTTTGCAATACCATCAATGAGGTGACAGGGGGGAATATCGATACTTTTGAAATTTATCTGATGATTTTGGGTGCTTTGGATGTGGATGTGAAGCTTTTGAATAAGGAAAAACTCAATGGGTTTTACAATAAAAGTGAAGAATTGTTTCTGGAATATAAACCAGTTGTAATTTTTGAAAATATTCATGATTTTTTTGAGGATATCAAAAATCAGGGAAAGACCATTAATATTCTGAGTAACACCGGATTTATCAAAGGGAAAACAATGAGAAAATTTCTGATTCATGAAAACCTGGATCAGTACATAGATTTCCATATTTATTCTGATGAAATCAACTGTTCCAAACCTAATCCGCTTATTTTTCAGGAAGTGAAAAACAGGATCAATGATCAGGATTTGCCCATGCACCAGATTCTGCACATCGGAGATAATCCGGTGGCAGATTATGAGGGAGCAAAGAACTTCGGTTTCAGTGCCCATTTACTTAAACACTAACCATAAACATGAATAAAAGATACAGCTTACACCACATTCATTCGGCGGATGAGTTTACTTTCTCTCCTGCGGAATACAGCTTTTTCAAGTATGGCGATAAGTCGTATGCTGAAAAATTTGCAAGAGAATTATTCGACGGATTTATTTCCGAAAATGAAGAACTTTTAAATACTGAGAGAGAGATTGTAGTGCTTCCAAGTCCTTATATGGCGATTCCTACCGCATCCAACTTTTTATGTTTTTACTTTAAAAAACACCTGGATTTTTATCTGTTTCAGAAAGGAAAGAAATCAAGTATTTTATCTAAAATCAACAGAAATCATACATACATCACAGATTACGGGAATCTTAATTTTGAAGACCGCAAAAATCTGATTGCCAATGATACTTATTATATCGATAAGGATTTTTTGAGAGGAAAACTTTGTATTTTTATAGACGATATAAAAATCACGGGAAGTCATGAATATACAGTCAACAGGATCCTGAATGAATATAACGTAGAGGCTGATTTTATGTTCCTGTATTATGCAGAACTGATGAATTTTGACCTTGACCCGAAAATTGAAAACTTTTTTAATTACTATGCCGTAAAAAATGTAAAACATGTTGCAGAAGTGATGAATAAAGAAAGTTTTCAGTTCAATACAAGGATTGTAAAATATATTTTAGGCCTGGATTCAAGTAATTTTGATTATCTTACGTCTAAAGTAAAAAAGGAGCAGATGGACCTGCTTTTGGAGCTGGCGATCAGTAACAATTATCATTTAATAAAAGAATACGAAAATAACATCAATACTTTAACACAAACGGAATTATACTATGGCTATTAACTTACAAAAAGGACAAAGAGAAAACATTAACGCACCTAAATTTACTGTAGGTTTAGGATGGGATATCAATAATACTTCTACAGGAACGGCTTTCGACCTTGATGCTTCTTTATTTTTGCTTGGAGACGACAAAAAATTAGTTTCAGATAATCACTTTATTTTCTATAACAATCTTGAGTCTCCGGACAAATCCGTCATTCATACAGGCGATAACCTTACAGGAGAAGGTGCAGGTGACGATGAGCAGATCAAAATTGATCTTACTAAAATTGACAGCGCTATCAAAGAAATTACAGTAGTAGTAACGATTCACGAGGCTGATTCAAGAAAGCAAAACTTTGGACAGGTAAGAAATTCTTTCATCAGAATTTTCAATACAGATACGAATGAAGAGATCTTAAAATATGAATTAGACGAAGATTTCTCAATCGAAACTGCTGTAGAATTCGGAAGAATCTACAATAGAAACGGAGAATGGAAATTTGAGGCTGTAGGGGCAGGGCAGAGAGAAGGCCTTGAGAAATTTGTATCAATCTATCAGAAGTAATTATGGACAATCAGGAAAATCAACCGATAGATCCGCTAGGGTCAATAGAACCTCTTAAAACCTTTGAACCAACTCCAATGGTTCCTCCAACTCCGGCTCAGCCTGTTCAGAATGCAGCACCGGCAGTTCTTGTGGATAGAGAAGGAAATGTAAACCTGACGCAATTGCAGTCAGAAGAACGTCAGAAATATGAAGTTCTTGCGAACTCTATTGATGAAGCAAACCCAGGTTCCATTGTGAATTTTGGAGCAGAGCTTCAGAAAACTTTAACCAACCAGAGTGACAGCTTCTTAGGAAATGTAAGAAGATCAAACTCAGGAGAAGTAGGAGGGCTTATCAACGACCTTTTGGTAGAGCTTAACTATGTTGATGTAGAAGAGCTTAACGGAAATAAAGTGAAAAGTTTCCTGAGCAAATTACCCTTCATGAAGAAGGTAATGACTCAGGTAGAAAACTTATTCGCAAAATATGACAAGATCATCAATAATATTGAGCAGATTTCTTATAAAGTAAATGCTGGGATTATCACCTCTACAAAAGATAATGCTGTACTTCAGACTATTTTTGAAAGCAATGTGAATTCTATCAAGCAGATAGAAGAGCTTGTCATTGCAGGTAACATCAGAATGGAAAGAGCTGCAGGCGAGCTTGCTCAGATGGAAGCGAATCCGCAGATTTATCAGGATTATCAGATTGCAGATAAAAGAGATTTTATTGCAAGATTAGACAGAAGAATGGCAGATCTTAAAGTGGTGCGTGTGATCATGATGCAGTCGCTTCCGCAGATCAGACTCGTACAGAACAACAACGTTTCTATTGCTGAAAAGGCACAGACGATTCTTACTACGACACTTCCAGTCTGGAAAAACCAGCTTTCACTGGCTGTAGCAATGTACAGACAACAGCAGAATATTGAAATCCAGCAGAAAGTATCTTCCACTACAGAAGAGATCTTAAGAAAGAATGCGGAACGTCTAGGACAGAATTCTGTGAATGTTGCCAGAGCGAACGAGCAGACTATCGTATCTGTGGAAACATTGAGAGAAACAACATCAATGCTGATCAATACATTGAATGAAGTGAAACAAATCCAGAAACAGGGAGCAGATAACAGAAGAAAACTGGATCAGGATCTTCAGACATTGGAGCATGAACTTAAAGCTAATGTCAGAGGTTAATTTATAGCATACTAAGGTGGGGGATGATGCAGCAACCATATTGTCGCAAAGCAAAAGAAGATTAACAAAGCTTAAGCTTCTCGCTAATTTTTTTGAGCATATTGATATTATATCTATTTACATCAAAACGGATATTATTCACAATCTGTTCCAGGAAAATACGGCTTTAGATTATAATAAACTTGAACTTTTCCACCTGCAGTATACGGACAGCCTCATAGAGCTTCTGACTAAAATTAAAAAGCAGAAGGAAAATGATATGCTGGCAGTCATTAATGAAATTAACATCAACGGTAAATATATTTCAGGTTTTGAAGAAAGACAGTCAGATAACTTTCAGACCGACAGGAAAATGTACAGCGGTGTATTTTCTCAACATCTGAAAACACTGTACAAAGATCTTACAGAAGATAGCTTTACAGCCAATTGGGAGAATGTACTGTATTTTCATAAAAAATATGCTCAGGAATTTTACAGAACAGATGCAGATGAAACGCTGCTGAAATCTGATTCTTTCCCGGCCTATCAGTATAAGGATTATTCCATTGAAAGAAAACTGTTGGGAAGGCTTAATATACAGGGATTTAAAGTCCGTTTTGTCTGTGGTTACCTAATTGGAACCCATGATTATGAGCTTTTTAAAATCTTTCAGTCGGATGATCATTTTATTTTCAGTGTAGACGAAAAGAAATTGTATCTTTTTGACAAGGAACTGGATAAGCTGGATACTTCTGAAAATCAATCAAATCAGAGTTCCATTATTGATCAGCTTAGAAGCAAAAATGAACAATTGGAACACAGTATGAACGAAAGAAAACGTACGTTACCGCCGGAAGTAGAAGGTGTTTTGAAAGATTATATCAAAAACCTGGAAAATATGGACATTATGAGCAAGATATTTGATTTCGATGAAGAGACGAATATTCTGCGGGCAATGCTTAATTTGAATTTGAATAATAACTAGAACGAAATTTGAAGCAGAGAAGATTCACTTTTTTGCAAAAAATAAATAACAACTAAACATAAAAAGATGGCTATCAACTTACAAAAAGGTCAGAGAATTAACCTTAAAAAAGAAAATGGAGCTGAACTTTCCCAGGCTTGTGTAGGAATCAACTGGGGAGCAATTGAAAAGAAAGGATTTTTTGGAACTAAAAAAGAAGCAGTAGACTTAGACGGAAGCTGTATTTTATATGATTCAAACAAAAACGTTACTGAAGTAATTTATTTCGGAAACCTTAAATCCAGAAACGGATCTGTAAGACACAGCGGAGATGATCTTACCGGGGATGTAGATGGTGATGACGGACTGGATAACGAAGTAATCACAGTAGACTTCAGCCAGCTTGAACCGAATGTAGAGCACGTAGCAATGGTTTTGAACAGCTACAGAGGTCAGGATTTCGGAACAATTCCTTTTGCTTCTATCCGTATTTATGAAGGATCACCTACCAATGTAAGAGAAGTTTTTGCAAAATATGATATTGCCAATGACGCATCTTTCAGAGGACACGTCGCTATGGTAATGGGTGTTTTCTATAAGAGAAACGGAGAGTGGAAATTCAACGCGATCGGAGATCCTACAGCAGATAAAAAGCTGGAGCAGACGATTCAGACGGTACAGATGAATTATCTATAATCAATTGACAATCAAAAGATAAATAAAATAGCAATATTTGCACACTGTGCATCTATTGCTTTTATCATATAATAACATAACTCAAGTGGAACATCAAAGTATTTTAGAACTGCACCCAGGTCTGGTGTGGGGATTTGCAGTAACAGTCGTTATCATGCTGCTCCTGGACTTAGGGGTATTTAATAAAAAAAGTCATGAAGTATCTTCCAAAGAAGCTACCATCTGGTCTATCGTATGGATCTCACTTTCAATGGTTTTTTCAGGAGTGGTATATTGGGTATTCAACACCGATGGAAGTCCTGAAAGTCATGCTTTGGCAGTAGAGAAATTTACACAGTATCAGGCTGCCTATTGGATTGAAAAGGCCTTGTCGGTGGATAACTTATTTGTCTTTATCCTGGTTTTCGGATTCTTTAAAGTTCCGAAATACCTTCATCACAAAGTCCTTTTCTGGGGGATTATCGGAGCCCTGATTTTCAGAGCGATCTTCATCTTTGCAGGAGTTGGGTTGATCAACCTGACATATCTTCCTGAAATGAATATCTTCGGAGAAGCAGTGAAAATCAACGTAGTCATGACCTTATTCGGATTATTCCTTGTGTATGCGGGGATCAAATCCTGGGGCGACGGTGACGATGACGATGATGAAGATTACAGCAATACGGCAGGTGCAAGATTAATCAAGAGTTTCTGGAAAGTTTCAGACAATTACGATGGAGATAAGTTTTTCACCATCCAGAACGGAATCAAAATGGCAACACCTCTTCTAGTAGTGGTTGGGGTTATCGAGTTTACGGACGTTCTTTTTGCAGTAGACTCTATTCCGGCAATCTTCGCCATTTCAAATGACCCGTTTATCCTTTATACATCGAATATCTTTGCAATTTTAGGATTAAGATCATTATACTTCCTGTTAGCGAACTTTATCCATATGTTCAGCAAACTTCCATACGGATTGGCGATTATCCTATCCTTTATTGGGGTTAAAATGCTTATTGCACCATGGATTCATATTCCGTCTCCGGTTTCATTGGGAATCGTAGGAGGAGTATTGGTCATCTCTGTTCTTTTATCGATCATCTTCCCTGAAAAAGAAGAAGAGAAGAAGGAAGAATTGGACGAAAAATAATCACATTTAAAATAATATAAAAGCCTCCGGAATTTATTTCTGGAGGCTTTTTTGTTTATCTTTTTTTGGAAAAATGCAAAGGCGCAAAGAGGGTAAATATTGTGCTTTTTTAAGGCGTGAGAACATTTCGACTTCGCTCAATGTAAGATTTTCAGCAACGTTGAATTTTTAAGATGTAAACCTTATAGGTTTCAAAAACCTATAAGGTTTAAGATAAAGCGAATCAGATTATCAACATCATTCAGAATCATATTATTAGCGATACTCAATTTTATCAGAGATAAAATCTTTGCGTCTTAATACAACATTTTTATATAAATCTAGCGACTTTGCGTTTTCCAAAATTCTCATAAGAATAGGTTCAAAAATATTTTCAAAATAAAACAGACAGACTGGTCTGTTCTTTATTTTTTTTCCTACCTTTGTTCCAGAAAAGAAAAGCAATGAAATCTCCAAAAGAAAGAATCATAGAAACTACATTTCAATTGTTTGCCAGACAGGGTTATAACTCAACCGGAATTAACCAGATTATTTCTGAAGCAGAAGTAGCCAGAGCCAGTTTCTATCAATATTTTAAATCCAAAGAAGATCTATGTGTAGAATTTCTGAAGGTGAGACATGAATATTGGTTTGGTGAACTCAATACCTTTTTAGCCAAAGAAAAAGATTCAAAATCTAAGATCATCAATGCTTTCGATTTCTTAGTCTATATGAACGGAAAAGAGAACTTCAGAGGATGCAGTTTTTTGAATATCTTATCTGAGATCCCAATGGATAATACCAAAATTCTGACTGTTATTCAATCTCATAAAGCCGATCTCAGAAACTTCTTTTCAGAATTACTGAATGATGATGAACTTTCCGATCATATCTACATGCTTTTTGAAAGCAGTATCATAGAAAGCCAGCTTTTCAAATCCAATGAACTCATTGAAAAATCAAAAAAAATAGCCACCAATTTAATACATTAAGTTATGGAACAGAAACATCCGCTTCCGCCTTTCACTCTTGAAACGGCAATGGAAAAAATTCAACTGGCAGAAGATGCCTGGAACAGTCAGGACCCTGAAAAGGTTTCCAAAGCATATACCATCGATAGCGAATGGAGAAACAGAGATACCTTTGTGAATGGAAGAGAAGAGATTGTAGCATTTCTTCAGAAAAAATGGGAAAAAGAGCTTCATTATAAGCTTAAGAAAGAATATTGGGCACACACAGATAATCATATTGCTGTCCGTTTTGAATATGAGTATCAGACCATAGAAGGAAATTGGTTCAGAGCATACGGAAACGAAAACTGGGAGTTTGATGAGAACGGACTGATGGCGAAAAGATACGCAAGCATCAATGATCTGGCTATCCAGGAAGAAGACCGAAAGTTCAGATAAAATAGTAGAGGTTATACCGGAAGTTATATAATTGGGCCTATGTCATTCTGACGAAGGAAGAATCTTATTAATAACCAATGATATGAGATTCTTCACTACATTTCTGAACTGCGTTCGCAGACTTTCAGCCTGTGTTCAGAATGACACTCCAAGAAATACTTTTTTAGATAAAATCTTTATAGCTTCCCTCAAAAATTCATCATTTATAACTTATAATTCATCATTATTTTAACTGTTTTTTCCATGCAGCAGTTTGTTAATCTTCCTTCTGGTCTGCACAGAAACTTTATAGGCTTCATCACGCAGCTTTTGTATTTTTCCTACAGGCTGAAAAAAGATTTTACTCTCAAAAGGATTGAATGAAAGAAGTTCAGTGTTGCAGTTACGGGAATCCAGCAAAGAATCTTTTTCGATTTTTACTTCTCCGATTTTAATAAAAGGCGCATTTTTCCATTCCACATTCAGTTTATTGACAGGCTGGTCTTTCAGGTCATAACATATCTGTATCAGGACATCTGCAGTAAAGTCATGGGTTTGCAGATAATTTTTTAAAGAATCCTTCACCTTTTGTTTTTTTCCAATGTTCTTATCCACAGATTGAGGAGATAGCTTTATTTTGATGATATGATCTCCAAGCCGGTACGCTCCTATAGAATGATAGTCGAAGGAAAGAATAAAATCATTTCTTTTACGAAGGAGTTTGATCATATTACGAATCATATCACCTGTTAACAGTGAAGGAATTATTTTAATGATCTGAAGCAATACAGTAAAAACACTGTTCCATTTTTTAATGTAAAATCTGTTGACCGCAGTAAACAATTTCAAAAAAGTTGAAACCGAATTGATAGGAAATAAAGGAAAATTCACCAACGGATAATTGGCAAGCAATACTCCGTTTTCATCTTTGATCTGCACAGCAAAGCCATAAGCCGGAATATCTTTTTTTGAATTTTTAATTTTCAGCTGAGCATTAGAGAAACGTATGGTAAGATCAAACTTTTCCTTGTCAAAATAGGGCTGCAATGATTCCGGGATATCGGGTTCTATCCAGAATGCACCCTTTGCTGCCGCATACGTTTTAGCATGGGCATTCCTGGTAGCATAATTGACATCACTGATGGAAGAGGATTGTTCAACAAAATCCGCAATTGTTTTTTTATTGAGTTCCAGAAGTTTTTTTTCCTCTTCATTCAGTTCATCAAACTTCTTATTATATTTTAATGGATTTGGCATTTAGTTTTTAAAATCCAATTATAACGCCAAGTTTCGAAATCTGTGTTAAATAAGTATTACAATTGTTTGAATTTTGTGGAAAAGGTGTTTGAAAATAAGGAAATGTAAGATAATATGATTAATGAATATTGAAAAATAATCTGTTTAACTTATTGATTATTAAGGTTTATTTATTTTTAATGAGAATGAATTAAAGTCATTTTGTTTGAGAGGAAAATACTTCTGGCTTTTAAACCTTCCGCATCGTGCTCTCATCTTCCAAACCCAAAAAGCCTTATCTTTGTAAAAAATTATAATATGGGAGTAGCAGATATGTTATTTAAACGTAAAAAAGAATTAGCAGAAAAGAACCTGAAAGATGGTAAAGAATATATGGAAGAGTATGGTAAAAGAGAAAGCGTTGTGCAGTTACCAAGCGGCTTGCAATATGAAATCATTACAGAAGGTGACGGTGCAAAACCGGGACCTAAATCTACTGTAAAGTGCCACTACCACGGAACTACTATTTCCGGGAAGGTATTCGACAGCTCTGTAAAAAGAGGTACACCTGCATCTTTCCCTTTGAACAGAGTGATTTCCGGATGGACGGAAGCGCTTCAGCTGATGTCTGTCGGAAGCAAGTTGAGATTAATCATTCCTCCACACTTAGCGTATGGTGATCAGGAGATCAGTAAAGAAATCGGACCAAACAGTACCCTTGTTTTCGAGGTTGAATTGCTGGATATTAAATAATCCTTCTTAAAAATAGATTAAAAATTTACCTGATTTCAGGTAAATTTTTTTATTTGTACTATATTCGTATTGATGAATTGTAGAATGAAGCAGAAAAAAGAGATGATTTTACAATACGTCCGGGCAACACAAAATAGGACTGTATGAAAAAACTTTTTTACCTTTTAATTGTTTTCGGGCTTCTTACTTCCTGTGTTTCCAGGAAGAATCAGGCTATTCAGCAGAATATTCTCACGCTGAAAGACAGCTATTGTAAAGCGCCGTTCAAATATAACTACAGCAATAAACTTCCGTCATATAACTCGGACTCTATCTTAGCAGCCAATAAAGAATTAAAAGAGGTCTTTTCTGATCAGAGTATCCTCATCTTAAATGCACTGGATAATTTAGATGAGGTTCATGATATTATTGATCTTAAAAAGGATTCATCCCTTGCTTCTCAGGTTAAAGTTTTACAGTTAAAGACAAAAATAAACAGCAAAATAACGATTGCTCTTACGGAACTGGATGCTGTAGCTGCAGAATTTGACTGTGAAGGGGAAAGAGTAGCCCAGATTGGAAATTATGTAGATAATCTCAATTCATCAAGAAATAACAAGCTTATTTTATATTCAATCGTTGCAGGAGCAGCAGCTTCCATAGCAGGCGGAATTGTACATGATCAAGGCTGGAGTAATGCCATCGATATAGGCGGAGGGGTTCTGGGAGCAGGGTTTGGACTGGCAACCCTTAATCCAAAAGGAAAAAAGGTAGAGTTTATTCACCAGAGAAACCTTTTAAGAGATATCTGGAGAGAAAAACTGGAATCACCCAATTTTCCACCCTTTATCTGGTATATGTATACAGAGAAAAAGTTTTCCAATAAAGAAGAACATTCCATTATTGGAAATATGAAACAGAGATGGCTGCATTATCAGTTTGATGACAGTAAGGAAGCCGCGGATAATTCTGTGATCTTCAGTGATGGAGGGTTTTACAGGGCAGATGATCTCCACAACCGTGCAGCCATGCTGAATCAGATGCAGTCGGCAACCCGTACCATCAATCAAAACATCAATTATTTGCTCCTTGATCTGGATAAATTAATCCTTTAAGAAAAATTTAACTGTAATAAATTTTGTTACATTTAAAAAATGTATATCTTTGCATAGTAATTACAATGAACAATACAAGATTTGCTACGGCAGTACATATAATGACATTATTGGCGAAAAGCCCTCAGGAGTGGCTTACTTCTGACTGGATGGCCGGTAGTATCAATGTGAATCCGGTGATTATCCGAAAGGAAATCAGCGTATTGAGAGAAGCAGGTCTGATTATCAGCAGACAGGGAAAAGAGGGAGGAAGCCAGCTTGCAAAGAATGCTGAAATGATCACTATTTCCGAGATCTATAAAGCAGTAAAAAATACAGAAGTATTAGGCAAAAAAAATCAGAATCCCAATCCTGCATGTAGTGTCGGAAAGGAGATCAACAATCATCTAAATACATTATTTGAAGAAACAGATCAATTGGTGGTGAAATTTTTAGGAGACAAGTCATTACAGGAATTTACGGACCAGTTCGAATAAAAAAATTTCATCTTAAATGTAACAAATTTTATTACAATTTAATTAAAAATAAAACATTATGAAAAAAGTAGCAGTAATCGGTGCAACAGGATTTGTAGGAGCACACGTAGTATCAGAATTAGCAGAAAGAGGATATGCCGTAGAAGCATTGGTAAGAGATGCCTCGAAAGTAAAGACACAGGAAAATGTAACTGCAAAAAGTGTGGATGTAAACAATATCAATGAACTGGCTGAAGCATTGAAAGGAAGCGATGCGGTAATCAGCACATTTAATGCAGGATGGACGAATCCTAATCTTTACAACGATTTTTTAAACGGTTCCGAGAATATTGAAAAAGCTGTAGAACAGTCTGGCGTAAAAAGACTGATCGTGGTAGGTGGGGCAGGAAGCCTTTACACGCCGGATCATGTACAAATCGTGGATACTCCTGATTTCCCGGAAGCTTACAAACCTGGTGCTACGGCAGCAAGAGATTATTTAAACAAAATCAAAGAAAATAATACGCTGGATTGGACATTCTTCAGCCCTGCCATCGAAATGAACCAGGCTAATGTAGGAGAAAGAACAGGGAAGTACAGAACTTCATTGGAAACTCCTGTATTTGATGAAAACGGAAGAAGTCGTCTGTCTGTGGAAGACGTAGCCGTAGTTTTGGTAGATGAATTGGAACAGAATAACCATATCCGTGAACGTTTCACAGCAGCTTACTAATCGATAAAAGAACAGAAATGATACAAAAAAAATTATGGTCGTTAGTGGCACTGTTGGGATTCATCAGCATATTTGCCGGGAATCTTAAAGTGAAAGTGTATAATCCGGGAACCAAAGCTATTTTTCCCATTACCTCTACCATTATTTATGGAGATAAAGATGCTGTACTTGTAGATGCTCAGTTTCAGAAACAATATGCAGAACAGCTGGTAAAAGAAATAAAAGCAACAGGAAAGAACCTGAAAACCGTTTTTATTTCTCACAGCGATCCGGATTTCTATTTTGGATTGGATGTGATTAAAAAAGCTTTTCCTAATGCTAAAATTATTTCAACAGCACAGACTGCTTACCTGATATCAGCTTCAAAAGATGATAAAATGGGAGTGTGGAAACCACAGCTGAAGGCAGATGCTCCATCGGAAATTATAGTTCCTGAAGCAGTTACTTCGATTCCTGATCTTGAAGGAAACAAAATTGAAATCAGACAAAATCCTGATGATCCTGCCCATAGCTTTCTTTGGATTCCGTCCATCAAAACCATTGCAGGCGGGATTTCAGTTTCTGTTGGTTCACATCTCTGGATGGCAGATACTCAGAATGTAAAAGCAATCGATCAATGGATAGCACAGATTGATGCTATGAAAGGTTTGAAACCGGAGAAAGTTATTCCTTCTCATTTTGCAGAACTTTCCACATCACCACAATCTCTTGATTTTGTGAAAAACTATCTGGAAAATTATAAACAGGCAGTTACTGAAAACAAAACTACATCTGCAATTGTAGATTTCATGGTAAAAAAATACCCTGATCTGCCAGGAAAAGAAGAACTGGAAATGGGAGTAAAGGTTTATCTTAAAGAAATGGACTGGGATCTTAAATCACCCTATCCGGCAATCGGACATAAAGTGGAAGTGGACTTTGGAGAAGTAAAATTCGTTCTCGACTTTAAAGATAATAAAACCATGACATTCACAGGAACAGCCGGAAGTTCAAAAAACAGTACAGATACCGTAGAATATACTGCTGTAGAGGTAGCAAAGAATGTTTTTATGGTCTACTGGCATGAGCCGCACCTTGGTTTCAATGTAACCCATATTCAGGATTATAATAAAAATATCATCTATTCGAATATTGCTGGTCCGGACGGTACATTTACCCACCCGAAAGGAACGCTTAAAATCTTAAAGTAAAAAAACAGCTGCCAATGCAGCTGTTTTTTATATCATAAGAATTACAATGAAATATCCTCAACGCTTCGTTAAATCAGCTTGCTGATTCCAACTTTGCCTCCTTAGACTCAAAAGAAAGCAAATTAAAAACTTTGTGTTAAAATAGCCTCTCACAGATTTTCAGATTATGCAGATCTATGAAAATTATATTCGTGATTCGTGATATTCGTGAAACTATTCGCGTTCTTCGTGTTTAAAAAAGGCCTTTAAATGAATACTCTATTTTTTTAAACCAAAAAACTGCCTCATAAGAGACAGTTTTCTTTTTATAGATTCATAAACAATTTCGGGTTAATCGGAGTATTGTTTTTGTGTACTTCATAATGAAGATGAGGCCCGGTGGAGCGTCCGGAATTTCCGGATTTTGCAATGACCTGACCTACTTTTACTTTTTCGTTTACTTTAGCAACAAGCTGAGATAAATGTCCATATAAAGTAGCCAGTCCGTTTCCGTGAGAAACAATCACACAGTTTCCATAGCCTCCTTTTTGTCCGGAAAAAATAATTGTTCCGGCAGCAGCAGCTCTTACATCAGAGCCATAGGCAACAGCAATGTCCAGCCCTTTATGAAACTGCATCTGATCAGCTTCAGCAGGTGGATTGTTTTTTTCAGCAACAGCAGTTTTAGTTGAAGGAGCTCCGGAAGCAGCTTTTGTTGTGGTTGCAGGAGCAGAAGTTGCAGCTACAGGAGCCGCTTTTGGGGTAACCATTACTTTTACTTCTCTTTTATTTCCATAGCTGTCTGTAAGTTCAATGACTTTTTCCACAGGTTCAGCTTTTACTTCAGGCTTGGCAGCTGCCACTACTGTTGGTTTTGCCTCTGTTGCTGCACTTGATCTTACCGAAGCAAAAACAGTTTTGAATGGAATAGGATTTTTTCTTATCCCGAAATTAGAGGAAATATATCCATCAGTAGGCATTCCTAATGGAACCTGCATTAGTTTTTTCTGAAGATCCATCAGATATTGGCTGTATCGGTTAGCCTGTTTGGAAAGATAAATAGAATTGGAGATACTGTCCTGGTTGAGCATCATTAGTTTTTCATTAGTGATGTCTTTGGACTTCAGGAAGGAGTTGAGTTGAGCAACGGTTTGATCTACAAGAGTAAGATCACTTTTCATTTTTAAATAATCTACACTGTCTTTTTCAGTGTTTATTTTTACAAGGTTTACTTCGTAGGTTTTGTCATCTCTTTCAGAAAAGAGTTTGGCAATGAATACACCTTGTGCAAAAACTACTAGTAAAAGTCCTCCCAGGAGAATGTTTACGTTCTTCTTGCTGTTTAGAAATTTTTTCATATTTCTTCTCTTAGTAAGTTAAAACGGTTTTGAAGCTGCAAATTTAATTAAAAATAAGCTTTGTGAGTTATTTTTAATTAAAATTCAGTTTTTTCTGTATTTAACGGCTAATTAGCTATTTAATTGTATTGTAGTGTTAATTTTTTCAGAAAATGGCTTTTATCATAGTTTCAAAGCCCGCGTTACGTCTTTGTTTTAATATCTTTGCAGTTCACATTCCAATTATGGCTAAAAAGAAAATTATTTCAGAATCTTCGAATCCAAAAAAGAATAAAAAGGATATTTCTGTAGGAGTTGTAGGAAGCGGAAGTTTTGCAACCGCTATTGTAAAAATGCTTGTTGAAAACTGCAAAGTAGTACACTGGTGTGTAAGAAATGAATTTGTAAAAGGAGCTATTGAGCTTCGTGGACATAACCCAACTTATCTTACGGCTGCCCATTTTAATCTTAAAAGTTTAAAACTGACAACAGATATTAACGAACTGGTTACTGCCTGTGATGTTATTGTTCTGGCAACACCGTCTATCTATCTGTCTGATACGTTGGATAAAATGACCTGTGATTATTCAGATAAAATCTTTATTTCAGCAATTAAAGGAATTATTCCTAAAGTAAATGACGTGGTAGCGCACTATCTGCGTGATGAATTTAAAATTGGTTTCAGAAATCAGGCCGTTATTGCAGGTCCTTGTCATGCAGAAGAGGTGGCTATGGAAAGACTTTCTTATCTCACTATTGCGGCCGTAGAAGATGAGACTGCTGAAAAACTTGAAGGAATCTTCAGTTCAGATTTTATTAAAGTTCATACAAGCAAAGATATTTTAGGAAATGAATACAGCGCCATTCTTAAAAATATTTTTGCCATCGGAGCGGGAATAGCAAGTGGATTAGGATATGGAGACAACTTTACAGCCGTATTTGTTTCCAATGCGATCCGTGAAATGGAAACATTCCTGGAGGCGATTTATGAGGCACCAAGAGACGTGAATGAAAGTGCTTATCTGGGTGACCTTTTGGTAACGGCGTATTCACTTTTCTCTAGAAACAGAAACCTTGGAAACCTGATCGGAAAAGGATATACCGTGAAGTCTGCGATTCAGTCCATGAACATGGTAGCAGAAGGATATTACGCAGCAGATTCCATTTATAAGACTGCGAAACAGAAAAACCTTAAACTCCCGATTATTGATACCGTATATGCTATTTTGTATGAAGGTAAAAATGCTGAAAAGCAGTTTAAAAAACTGACCGCAAAATTGAATTAAAAAAACAGGACCTTAAAAATTAAGTCCTGTTAAACATAAATAATGAAACTTAAGCATTTTTCATGCTTAAGTTTTTTTTATAGACTCATCCTGGTAATGACAAGTGATAATGATGATCTTACATTAAGATTACTGGCAGTAAAACCGTTTCCTGTATCAAATTCAAACTTCTGACGGATCGTTGTTGGAGCTGCCAATGTTAAAAAGTAACTTCCCTGGAAAAATGTAAAAGAGCTTGACAGCTGACACATTCTGTTGGTTTCTGTAATGGTTGCGCTGGTAGCAGAATTAATCAGATAAGAACGGGTACAGGTGAAATTCTGGGAAAGATACTGTGTATTGGCTGTCCCGTTATTATTATTCGCATTACTGGAATCCACAGAATACCGTACAATATAAGTTCCGGCAGGCAGGGTAATCGTGGAATTATCCGCTCCTAGTGAAGCTCCTGTAATTTTATTTGAAGTTACCGTAAAACTTCCCAATGTATTATTCGTGCTTCCGGTAGGAATAAGTACCCCCGGACTGATCAACAGAGACATGATCTGAGGCTCAGAACCGGAAACCACAATACGCTGCCATTGATTTCTTACCCAAACATAATATCCTTTCGGAAAAGTAGATGCTCCTCCGCTATTGTAGATAATAAGTCCGTCTGCAGGATTCGCAATAGGAGTAGAGGTACTGTTCAGAACAAGCAGATCGTACTGCGGAAAAAGAACCCCTTTATTGGAAGAACTGATATCCAGAACAGTGCTTGCATTAGGTGTGTTTGTATTGATACCAACTTGTGCGTTTGAGAAAATGCTTAACAGTATCATACAGATTATATAAATAGATGTTTTCATTGTGCAATTGATTATTGATTAAGCGCTGATCTTTGAATATCAACTTTGGCGTTGGTAATGATTATTTCTCCGTTGTTTGGAGTTGTTCCTCCGGATCCGTTCTGGTAAGTTCCTCCCGCATCATGAGCAATGGCAGGAACTAAAAGAATAGGCGCTGCCGAAGTCGTTACAAAAGAGAAACTCATATTCAGAGTATGGGTCTTATTGCTGGCAATCGATTGAGCATTGATACTGATTGTTTTACCATACTGATTTCCGCTGGACGGATCAATAAGCTTTACAAGATATTGATGCAGATGAACAGAAGTTCCCCCGATTCCGGCAGTAGTACTTTCAAGAGCTGTTCTGATGTTCAGGCATACATTCACCAGATAACCGCTGTTCCCGGGAAGTGTGATAATTCCTGTAGAAGTATTGTATAAAGCTCCGATATCATTGGATACAACAGTAAATGCGGCATCGCTGAAATTTTTGTAAGTACCGTTCGCAAAACCTCCAAGTATTGCATAGTCAGACGTGCGCTGAAGCATCATATAATCCACCAGATTATAGGTGTCAGACAACTGAGTCCACCTATTGTTTTTCCAGATATAAAGCCCGGGACTGATGGAGTTTCCTTTATTGTAAACAACCAGTCCTTCTGCAGGATTATTTACCGGAGAGGTATTGTTCAAAACGTCGATAATATCCACTCTTGGAAGAAGTACTCCTTTACCGGCGGTCTGCGAAACATCCAGAACGGCTGAGCTGTTTACTGAGGTTTTCCCAATAGCAACCTGTGCATATAGGATGTGAGCTATGATCAATAATAGCAGGATATAACTTTTTTTCATATGTTGATTGTTTTTTTATAACTGAGATATTTTAATATAGGAGCCGGTAGGAATTACATTCACAAGATCATAGAATGTACTGTTCTGCATTCTTCCGAGATTTAATCTTAATCCTCCTATAATATTGGCGTTCACATTAGCAGGAACGGTGTAATAATAGGACCAGGTGGCAAGATGGTTGGTACTGACTTTAGAAACAATAGGAACTTCTTTCCTTGTAGCGCTTCCTGCAGTAAAACTGTTCGTCGTATTATTATAGGTATCGTTGATAAAATCTATAAAATACCCCATCAGGTAATAAGTACTCCCGGAAAGTGGAGCCGTTCCTCCCTGTCCCGATGGGCTTTCCTGCGGTGAGTTTAAATTCAGGTTAACCTCTACCAGATAATTTCCCTGGGGAAGAATCAGGGAATATCCTCCGAAAGTGTTTGGAAGCACTTTAAATCCGCTGATATTGGATACCCCGGAAACTGCAGGATTATTAACTATAAGCTGAGTGCTGGCACCTGCTATCGCATTGTCAAGAGCAGATAATGATCCGGTAAAATCAAGATAGGCAACCTTGGGTGTGTTTTGTGCATCAATTGTGCTTTGCCATGAATTGGTACTGCTGTTAAAGAAATGAAGACCCCTGTTGTTGCTGTTAGTTCCTCCATTGAATCCAATAAGTCCGTTGGCAGGAGAGGCAACAGGGCTCGTTGTGCTGGTAACGTTGGTAATATTCAGGTTAGGAAACAATACTCCTTTATTGCCTCCGGAAACAGTTATCGTAGGAGCGGTAGTATAGCCGCTACCTCCGTTGTTTATCGTTATACCAGTTAGCTGACCATTGGAAACAACTGCTGTAGCACGGGCTTTTGAACCTCCGTTGACGACAGATCCACCTCCGTAAAAATTAATTGTTGGTGCTGAAGTATAACCGCTTCCGCCGTTATTGATGGTAATCCCGGTAACAGCACCTCCCGAAATGGTGGCGGTAGCTGTGGCTGGGGTTCCACTGAAGTTCTCAATGTGCAGAATAGCACTGGGGTCCGGGGTGGACGTGTTGATTCCTACACTTCCGCTTTGGGCAAATCCCATTGTCGCGAACAGTGTACTCACGAAATTAATAATTCTCATCTTTAGTATGTTTATGAAATAATTTTAATTAAATACTTGTTGGAATAGGTATTAAATCAATTGAAAGGTACATAAAAAAAACAGTTATGCAATGTGGTATGTGTGTTATTTCGTTTATAAAACTGAATATTTTTCAATAAAATGTGATATTTTGTGTATTTAATGTAATTATTTATCACTTATTGTTGAAAAAGTTTAAGGGCGTAAATAGTTATGGTTACAGTATTTAATATGATGAACTTAAATAAACTTAAAATTTTATTAAATTTTCTTCCTGAAAAATGGGTCAATTAATTACCATTCAGTGAATTAAAAAAATAAAAAATTAACATTTTCATCAAAAAATATTTTACATTATCAATCATTTCAATGGTACTTTATTGAAATTTTCCATGGTTTTTTGTTGTGTACTCAATAAGTGTTTTAAGCGAAAAAATAACGTGTTAAAATCGTTCCGGTTTTTAAAACTTTTCCCGAAATTTGAAGTAAAATTTTAAAATTATGTCACAATCGCTTACAAGCAGAACACCGAAACCTAAATACGACGTTGTACTGATAGGCGGCGGAATCATGAGCGCCACTTTAGCAACGCTGCTTCATGAATTTGATCCAAATCTTGAAATCGCTATCTTCGAAAGACTCGGAAGGTTTGCCAAAGAAAGTACAGCTGCATGGAACAACGCCGGAACAGGACATTCCGCTTTTTGTGAGCTAAATTATACCCCTGAAAAACCAGACGGATCTATTGATATTTCCAAGGCAGAAAGCATTGCAGAGCAGTTTGAAATTTCAAAACAATTCTGGTCTTATCTGATTACCAAAGGATATATTCATGAGCCCAAAGAATTTATCAATTCCTGTGCACACATGAGTCTGGTATTCGGAGAAAAAGATGCTGAATATCTTAAAAAACGTCATGATAAGATGGCAGAATCTGTCCTTTTTTCAGGAATGGAATTTTCTACCGATCATGAAAAACTGAAAGAATGGATTCCTTTGGTGATGAGCAAAAGAAATCAGTCTGAAGTAATGGCTGCAACGAAGATGGATATGGGAACGGATGTGAACTTCGGAACACTGACAAGAAAAATGGGAAGACATCTTCTGGAAGATTCCAATGTAGAGGTTTTCTTATACCATGAAGTGAAAGACATCAGCCCGAGAGAAAGTGGTAAATGGGAAATGAAAGTGAAAGACAGGATCCACAGCCACAAACAGGAAGTGGTGGCAGATTTTGTATTCATCGGGGCAGGAGGCTATGCGCTTCCGCTACTGGACAGCTCAGATATTAAGGAAAGTGAAGGATATGGAGGTTTCCCGGTTTCCGGCCAGTGGCTGGTAAGCCACAATCAGGAGTTGGTAGAAAAGCATCATGCTAAAGTATATACACAGGCTACGGTAGATGCTCCGCCAATGTCTGTTCCACACCTGGATCTTAGAATCATTGATGGTAAAAAAGCACTTCTTTTCGGACCTTTTGCAGGATTCTCAACTAAATTCTTAAGAGAAGGAAGCTATCTCGATCTTCCTGAAAGTGTCAACACCAAAAACCTGAAATCCCTTTTCGGAGCATGGTGGCATAATATTCCACTAACGAAATATCTGATCCAGCAGGTTGCCATGACGAAGTCTCAGAGAATGCAGCATTTGAGAGAATTTATCAAAGATGCTAAAGAAGAAGACTGGGAACTGAAAGTAGCAGGACAGAGAGTTCAGATCATCAAAAAAGATGAAAAAGAAGGGGGTAAGCTGGAATTCGGAACTGAGGTGGTAGTAAACAAGAGCGGAACGATTGCCTCTCTATTGGGCGCTTCACCGGGTGCTTCCACAGCAGTATATGCCATGCTGAATGTGCTGGAAAAATGCTTCCCGGAAAAACTACATGGAGAATGGAAAGGAAAGCTGCTTGAAATGGTTCCTTCTTACGGACAAAAACTGGCTGAGAATCCAGAGTTGACTCATGAAGTAAGAAATTATACCAAAGAAAAATTAGAATTAGAATATTAACATCAATAATGAGCAATGAGTAATAAACACTATTACTCATTGCTCATTACCTATTACTCATAAAAAGGTGGAAGAAGTCATTGTAAAACCAGTCATTGCCAAGGAACTCCTTGAATCTCTTCAGGCGAAAACAGAAGAGGAGAGGCAGGTTATTGTACACTGTTGTTTTCCGGCGTCACCGTTCCTTGGAAACCTGATCAGGATCTGGCATTCGACCTATCTTTTTGACAATCAGTCTGAGCACAGGAGCAAAATGATTCATGCGGAAAATATTTCAATTTCGCCCTATTGGACACCAGTTCCCTTTATGAAAGACTTTTGGTTTACCCTTATATTTTCAGGTCTCCCGAAAGACTGCAAAAGTTTTGATCTGAAAGAAGTTATTCCTGAGGAAGGAGGATTCTTTGTAGAATCAATCAAGAGAAATTCTTCCGACGTATATCGCGTGAAAATATCAGAATCTTATTAATATGAAAGGAAGGGAAGAAAAGCTGGAACAGATTATTCACTGGGCTGAAAACAATCCTGATATCCGTGCTGTTCTCCTGACCAGCTCATTGGTAAATCCTTATGCACCCGTAGACAATTTCAGTGATCTTGATGTAGAACTTGTTTTTGAAAACAGAACCTCTTATGAATCCGGAAATGAATGGATCCGACTCTTTGGTGAGCCTATTTCCATGATTGAGGAAGATGACAGCGTTTTTGACGGAAAGCATGCCATGAAAATGGTATTGTACAAAGACCATGTGAAGGTTGACTTTAAACTCTATCAGGTAGCGGAATTTATTGAAGAGATTAAAGAAGAAAACCTTCCTGAAGACTGGGACGTAGGATACAAAGTTTTAATAGATAAAGATAAGCTGACTGAAAATCTGAAGCCACCAACGTATCAGTCTATCATGATTCAGAAACCTTCAGAAAAAGAATTTCAGCAGCTGATGAATGACTTCTGGTGGGATACGACCTATGTGGCAAAGTGTCTGAAGCGTGGAGATATTTTTTACGCCAAATTTATGTCTGAAAATATTCTGCGTACAGATTATCTTGTCCCTTTGATTGAATGGTATATTGCCGGAAATCAGGACTGGAATAATATCACAACCAATAAACACGGAAGACTTTTCAAAAAATACCTGTCCGTTGATCTATGGAATAAAGTGGAAAAAACTTTCTCAGGAAGCAATATTGAAGAAAACTGGAATGCACTCTTTGCTTATGCAGATCTAGTACATGAGCTTGGGATTTCATTGGCTGAAAAGCTTCATTTTATCTATCCGGTAAAGCTGGAGGAAGATATCAGAAATTACCTTATGGAAGTGAAGACAATGTCTTAATTTCAGGCAAATTCATTTTGCCTGATAAGATTTTCAATACAATATTCTGCAACGGCCGTAATAGTTACAAACGGGTTCACACCAATGGTTCCCGGAATTAAAGATCCATCCAGTACGTACAGATTTTCATGATCTTTGAGTTTTCCATATTCGTTGGTAGCTTCTCCTAAAACACACCCACCAAGCGGATGATAACAAATATCTGCCCCAAAACCATTATCGAAAAGAAGATGACTTCTGGTACCGCCATTAGCTTTATTCATTTTCCGGATAAAATACTGGGCATTTTCTTTCATTTTGATAGTGTTACTTTCATTCCAGTTTAGTGTCAGTGACTTGCTGGCTTTATGGTAAGCAACTTCTCCTTTTTTATCCACCCTGTTGATGAGTAGATACAAAGCGGTGGCCACATCCATTCCCATAGGCAAAGGAGCTATTTCTGTGAAAAACGGATGTTCAGGATCATCCCAATTATCAATTCCTCCCACCGGGATAGTAGATTGCTTTGCTCCGGTGCCACCAGACAAAGGCTTCACCCAGTTTCTTCCTGTCATAAAATTTCCGTTGTTTCCCCAGTTTTTACCAATCTTTTCATGGATGGGAAATCCGTTCTCTGCATGAGATTGTAACAGAAGCTGTAGAGTGCCCATCGTTCCTGCAGAAAGAATCAGTTTTTTACAGGTAAAGACTTTGTCAGTAAGCAAAGCACCGAAAGTATCAATTTGCTGGACATTCAATGTATAACTTTTGTCATCATTCAGTTGGATAGTCTGGACACGATGAAGATCAAGAATTTCTAAATTTCCGGTTTCCATCGCTTTTCTGAGATAGGTTTTATCTAAACTGTTTTTCCCGTGATTGTTTCCATAGATCACTTCAGTATTAAGAGCCGAGCGGGGAACTTCATTCAGGAATTCTTTTTCCATGTATTTAAAATCATACACGTTGGGAACTCTTATTGTTTTAAAACCAGCTTTATGAGCTTCTTCTTCACCTACCCGGGTGAATTTATAATAAGGACAGTCTTTCAGAAACTGCTCGTCAATCACATTGACTTTAAGTTCTTCCCGTACCAGAGGAAAGTAATGATTATAAAACTTTTCAGCATCAAGATCAGGGAAAACCTCTTTGAAATAGATTTCTTTGGGAGTCACAGCCATTCCGCCATTCACCAGAGAGCCTCCGCCAACTCCTCTTCCTACCCAGATTTTAATATGATCAAAATCCAGACGGTCCAATGTTCCGGTGAAAGGAGTTAGCGAAAAAATATTCATAAAAGGAGCAATGCTTTTGCTTTTCAGCCATGCAGAACTTTTTCCAGGTTTCAGCAGATTGGAAAACGGAATTCCTGCTTTTTCCCAGTTGAGACCCATTTCCAGCAGTACTACTTTTTTTCCGGCTTCACACAGACGAAGGGCAGATACAGCACCTCCGTATCCACTGCCAATAATAACAATCGGAACATCATGATATTCCTTTATCTGATTGTTTCTTCTTTCTGCAGCATGAAATAACTCAGATTGAATAAAATAAAATCCTGATATTGCCAGAACACTGGTCTTTATGAAGCTTTTTCTGTCCATGAGCTTTGTTTTTCAAAAAGTATGCTAGATTATCAGAGGTTAATTTTATTTAAAACAGATTATATTTTTTATTACAATTTTAACTTTTGTTGGAATGAAAATTCATAGCTTTACTTATAATTTTAAATTCATGAAAAAATATATCATACTCTTTCTACTGCTTCCACTATGGGTTTTTTCTCAAAAAAAGATGTCAAAAGAAGAGAAAGAGGTGCAGAAATTTCAGAAAGAACTTAATGCCGAATACCTCAATCCAAAAGAAACGCCGTTACGGGGTGATAATTTTAAAAATTTTAAAGAGCATCCTTTCTTTCCATTCGATGCTAAATACAGAGTTACTGCGCAATTTGTGAAATCAGAAGATACAAAACCCTTTGATCTTCCTACGTCTTCAGGAAAAACAAAGTCTTATCAGGAATATGGAAAAGCAACCTTTACACTGGATGGAAAACCTTATACCGTTACTTTATACCAGAGTCTGGATTTGATTAAACAGGAAAAATACAAAGACTATCTCTTCCTTCCGTTCCGTGATGCCACCAATGAAAAAGAAACCTATGGTGGAGGGAAATATATGGATCTTAAAATCCCGAAAGGAAATACCATTGTGCTTGATTTTAATCAATCCTATCATCCTTTTTGTGCTTACAATGCTTATGATTACAATTGTCCCATCGTTCCTGAGGAAAATAAACTTCCCGTGGAAATCCGTGCTGGGGTAATGTACGAAGATATCTACCATCACTAATATTATGATACATTTAGAATTCTTTAAACCAGAAGACCTTTCCGGAGTCAGTTATGCTTTGGATGAAAATCAGATGAGGTTTACAGCAACTGCTCAGCAGGCCTTACAAAGCATCAGCGAACGGGATGATGATGACGCATTTCCAGTGACGATATTTCAAAATGATCTGCCTGTAGGTTTTTTTGTCCTTGATTTTGGAAAAGATAAATTAGATCTTACGGATAATGAGAATTCTGTTTTAGTTCGTTCGCTATCCGTGAATCCACAGCTGCAGGGAAAAGGAATTGGAAAAGCGGCAATGCATGAAGTAGGTACTTTTGTCCGAAATCATTTCAAGACCTGCGATGAAATTGTACTGGCTGTCAACCAGAAAAATGAATCTGCTTACCATATTTATCTTCAGGCAGGATATATTTATGATGGTAAAACGAGGATTGGAAGAAGCGGACCTCAATATCTGATGTATAAAAAACTTTAATAAAATTTTAAAAGCTTAATTTTTTATCTGCTGATATCTTTCCATAACTTTGAGTAAGATCAAATTACAAAATATGGAAATATCACTTCATAACCAGGTGGCAGTTGTCACAGGAGCTTCCAGTGGAATCGGTTCAGGAATTGCAAAATCATTGGCAGCAGCTGGAGCAACAGTCATTGTTAATCATTCTTCAGAAAGATCTACAGAAGAAGCTAAAGCTGTTTTAAAGGAAATAACGGATGCAGGAGGTAAAGGAATAACCTACCAATGTGATGTTTCCAAAGAAGATCAGGTAGTCAGGATGTTTCAGGATGTTGTTTCTGAATTCCAAACGGTAGATATTCTGGTCAATAATGCAGGTATTCAAAAGGATGCAAAATTCACTGAAATGACTTTGGATCAATGGAATGCAGTGATAGGAGTCAATCTGACCGGGCAATTTCTTTGTGCCAGAGAAGCTATTAAAGAATTTCTGAGAAGGGGAATAGATCCTTCAAGGTCTGTTGCCTGTGGAAAAATTATTCATATCAGTTCAGTACATGAGATTATTCCGTGGGCAGGACATGCTAATTATGCTTCCAGTAAAGGTGCTGTCAGAATGCTGATGCAGACATTGGCTCAGGAATATGGGGCAGACAAAATCCGTGTCAATTCCATTTGCCCGGGTGCGATACAGACACCAATTAACCAGAATGCATGGAACACTCCGGAAGCACTCAATTCTCTTCTTACTCTTATTCCCTATAACAGAATCGGGCAACCGCAGGATATCGGAAATTTAGCAGCATTCCTTGCGAGTGACCTTGCAGATTACATCACCGGAACCAGCATTTTCGTGGATGGTGGAATGACTACGTTTGAGAGTTTTTCTACGGGAGGATAGGGGAATTCAACGTTTCAAGTTCAAGGTTTAAAGTTTAAAGTTTCAAGTTTAAAGTTTTTGAGGTTGTTCTTAGAGTTTGAAACGGAATTAAATATTACTCATTGCTTATTACTCATTACTCATAATTATCGCTTATGTCGGAAAAACAGAGAATTTCAGATGTTTCATGGAAAAAATGGGGACCTTATGTCAGTAACCGTGAATGGGGACTTGTTCGTGAGGATTACAGTGAAAACGGAGATGCATGGAATTACACCAATCATGACACCGCAGAAGCCAAAACTTACCGTTGGGGAGAAGAAGGAATATGCGGCATCTGTGATGATCTCCAGAAGCTTGTATTTTCTGTAGGATTCTGGAATAAAAAGGACAAAATGGTGAAAGAGCGGTTCTTTGGACTCACCAACGGACAGGGAAATCACGGTGAAGATGTGAAAGAATATTTTTACTATCTGGATTCCACCCCTACACATTCTTATATGAAGATGCTCTATAAGTACCCTCAAAATGCTTTTCCTTATGAAGATCTCATAAAAACAAATGCAGCAAGAGGGAAAGAGGAGCCGGAATATGAGTTGATTGATACAGGGATTTTTGATCACAATGAATACTTTGACATTTTTATTGAATATGCAAAAGAAAGTCAGAATGATATCCTTGTAAGACTAACAGTAGTCAATAAATCTGAAAAAGAAGCGTCACTGGTAATTCTTCCGACTGTCTGGTTCAGGAATACCTGGAATTGGGGATATGATGATTATAGACCACAATTGTCTGCTGAAGATGCTGATCATATCACAATCAATCATCAGGATATCGAGATTAAAAATGTCTATGCAAAACAATCTTTAAAAACATTATTTTGTAACAACGAAACGAATAATGAAAGGCTTTACCAATGTTCCAATGAGTCAAAATACTGTAAAGACGGGATCAATAATTTTGTGATGACGGGAAATTCTCAGTCTGTGAATCCTCAAAATACAGGGACCAAAGCGTCTTTCTTTATTGATGAGGATTTTAAAGCTGGAGAATCAAAAGTCTTTGAATTCAGGCTTTCAGATAAGGAGGTCAGAGAGCCTTTTAAAGATTTCGATATTCTTTTTGAACAAAGACACAAAGAGGCAGATGAGTTTTATGCAGAAATCCAGAAAGGAATTGCTTCGGAAGATGAAAAACTGGTTCAGAGACAGGCTTTTGCCGGAATGCTTTGGAATAAAATGTTTTACCACTACAATGTGGAAAAATGGCTGAAAGGTGATCCTGCCGGAATGCCTCCGCCAAAGTCCCGTGAAACCATAAGAAACTATGACTGGAAGCATCTTAACAATGAACACATCATTTCAATGCCCGATAAATGGGAATATCCATGGTATGCAACATGGGATCTGGCATTTCATACCATCAGTTTCTCCCTGATAGATCCGGATTTTGCAAAGCATCAGCTAAAACTTTTCCTGTTTGAATGGTATATGCATCCCAACGGTCAGCTGCCTGCCTACGAATGGAACTTAAGCGACGTGAATCCACCCGTACATGCCTGGGCGGTTTTCAGGGTATTTAAAATTGATGAATATTTAAAAGATAAGCCCGATCTCGAATTTCTGGAAAGTGCTTTCCAGAAGTTATTGATGAATTTTACCTGGTGGGTTAATAAGAAAGACCTTAATGGCAATAATATCTTTGAAGGAGGATTCCTGGGACTTGATAATATTGGGGTTTTTGACCGGAATTCTGTTTTGCCCAACGGGGAACAGCTGGAGCAGTCCGATGGAACAAGCTGGATGGCTATGTTTGCCCTGAATATGATGAGAATTGCCCTGGAACTGGCTCTTTACAATAAGGTGTATGAAGAAATGGCCATGAAGTTCTTTGAACATTTCCTGTCGATTGCTCATTCCTTGGACAATATGGGTGATGAGAACTTCAGTCTTTGGGATGAACAGGATGAATTTTTCTATGATGCCATAACTTCCAGCGACGGAACACATATGTATCTGAAGTTAAGAACAATTGTTGGGTTAATTCCGATGTTTGCCGTTGAGGTCATCGATGATGAAATGATTGAAAACCTTCCCAATTTCAAGAAAAGAATGAAATGGGTACTGGATAATAAACCTGAACTGGCTTCTCTGGTTTCAAGATGGGAAGTGAAAGGGCAGGATTCCAAGCACCTTTTGTCTCTGCTTCGGGGACATCGTCTGAAAAGACTGTTAAACCGAATGTTGAATCCTGATGAATTTCTAAGTGATTACGGAGTAAGAGCTTTATCCAAAGAATATGAGAAAAATCCTTACACATTAACATTGAATGATACGAATTACAGCGTAAAATATACCCCTGCGGAAAGTGATAGCGGACTTTTTGGTGGAAACAGCAACTGGCGCGGTCCGGTGTGGTTTCCGATCAACTTCCTTATTATTGACAGTCTTCAGCGTTTTTTCTTTTATTACAGCCCGGATTTTTTAGTGGAATATCCTACGGGAAGTGGTAATTATTCCAGCCTGGACCAGATTGCAGATGCTTTAAACAAGAGACTTGCCAAGATTTTTTTAAAGGATGAAAATGGTAAACGCCCGGTTCATGGACAGTATGAAAGATTTCAGACCGATCCGGATTTTAAAGATTATATTTTGTTCTATGAATATTTTCATGGAGACAACGGCCGTGGAGTAGGAGCTTCCCATCAGACGGGCTGGACAGGACTTATTGCTAAGATTCTTCAACCTAGATTTTCCAAAAAAGAAATGGCAGAATCTGAAACAGAAATGCCGGAGGATATTGGAAAAACAGCAGGGAAGTCAAAGGAATAATATTATCTATTCAAATATCTGCTGTATAATTTCCAGTGAGGCCGGAGTTTTGAAATCTGTAATATGATAATGATAGTATACTAAAAGGCTGTCAAGGAAATCTTTTCTCAAAGAAGAATGGATTTTTGTGGCATAAAAATCTTCTGCACAAAGTGCTTCTTTCCACAGCATGGAGATCTCTTCATTGAAGAGCTGGTGACTTATTCCCGGAGAAAAAGTTCCTGTTTCCGGATCTAAAAACCTGCCTTCACTCAATAGGGGCGCAACACCCTGAATTTTTAAAAAAGCCAGCAAAAACAGAAGATGGGCCTGGTAATTTTTATGGGTCAACTCACTGATAAGATGATCAATACCGGAATAGATCGGAATATTTTTATTCTCATGCTTAAGAATATGACTCAGAAAATCTGAGATAAAGAAAATGACGGTATTGACCTTGATGTCTGTATAAATATCATTGTTTTTTACCAGTTCAAACTTTGAAACAGACGGAATACCGTTGCCACGTGATGGATTTACAGAAAAATTGAGCTGGCTCAGCGGTTGAAGCAAGGCCTTCTTTTTGTTCTTTTTGGAATAAATTCCCTTCAGAAAATAGCTCTGAAAACCTTCTTCTTCTGTAAAACAATGCAATACAGCATCATTTTCTCCATATTTGATAAATGAAAGTAAAAAACCGTTTTGTGAATTCATTAATTAGTTGACTACTCCTATTTTGGCGGTAGCTTTATCAGATCCGTCTTCATTCGTCATCAGAACAAAATAAATCCCTGAAGCTACTCTTGTTCCTTTCTGATTATTCAGATCCCATTCATAATATCCTCCTCGTGCTACAGCTGAGTGAACTACATTACCTGCAGCGTCCACAATTCTTATATTGGTTTTTTCCGCAAGACCTTTTATCGTTACTTTTCCTTTGAAATTAGAATACACAACAGGATTAGGATATACTACCACATCACCGAAATTGGAAGTTACATCCGCAACATCTCCCTGATAGGTTACAATACCATTATACGTTACAAAATAGACTTTACCTGTTTTCTTATCAACTTTTATATCGGTAACACTATTCGTAGGAAGGGGTGAATTTTCCTTTGTAAAATGTTTTATAGTTCTCTGACCGTCTGAAGAGAGGTAGTAAACACCACCACCGTCAACAGATACCCACTTATAATCACCTGCATCTACTGCAATCTGAAGAATTGCTGATTCTCTGAAAAGCTCTTCACCCAAACCATTCTGCTCTATAACTATAGGTTCTACTTTAGGCTGTGCGCTTTTTATTTCTGATGCTGCGTTTGACATGATCCTCAGCCCTCCGTCTGTACCGATCCATGCATCACCAGCCTTATCAAATGCTACAGATAAAATTCCTCCTGAACTGTTAAATCCATTTGATGCTCCCAGAATATAATCTGAATCATCGGAAAGGTTGAGAGCATTTTTATAGTCATACACCCAGAAGTTATTAGATCTCGGTAGCGGAGTCCACAACATATTTTCGTGGAAAACAGGTTTTTGTGTACCATCACTGGCAAGAACTATTTTTTTGATAACAAAATCATCAGCTGCTTTATCATAAATTCCCATAGACGGGTTACCATCATTGAAACCAAATGATACAAAAAGATTGCTCTGAGAGTCTGTGGCAAAACCAACAGGACGTCTGTAATAAGGCTGTGCTCCGAGATTATAATACTTTACCAGTTCAAAATCTTTGCTGGTAGCATTGTACTTCATTTTGTAGACCCCATTATCAAACATCGTATAATTGGTAAAAAATACTTCATTATTACTAAAAGGACTTAATGTTGCATCCAGTACATTGATGGACTGTGGGTTATTAACAAAAAAAGAAGGATACACCCATTCTGTACCGGTAAAATAATAAAATCCAGGTTTTTTAGGATTACTAACCGGTTCGTTATAATTATTAGCTCTTGCTCCGGTAGAGACCAGAAGTTGGTTATTATCAAAAAGATTGATATTATAAGCAAAATTGAAGTAAGGTCCGGAAGGTTTAAAAGTATTGTTACTTTCATCCTTGACTCCTGATAATACTGTTCCTCCAAAAATCTTTCCCCCGGCTGTTAATGCAGTATTGCATTCTTCACCAAGGCTTACCGCATTTTGTGATACTCCATTAATACCATATGTATATACTCTGTTATCGGTAACGGTAATACTGTTGGAAGTAATCACCACATCCCTTATTTTTTCAAAAGTAGTAGGAAGTGGTGTTGGAGTACCATTATTATAAATATAAGCTGCTGTAGCCGTTGAGAAAACCAATTCTGATTCTGAATCTATATGTTTGAAAGCTCCTGGAGCCTCCGTTGTCCAGGTAGAATATACGGGAAACGTAGTATTCATTTGATGGCTCTTCAATCCCGTATCCGTTACAGAATATACTTTATTCCCGAAGATCGTAGCTTCATTACTTGCCTGATAAACCCCACCGGAAAGGAAAAATGCAGAATCACCAAATTCTTTATTCTGAAGGTTAAATATGGAAACTCCATACCCAACAGAAATGACAGCCTGATCTCCGGTTATAGAAATGTGGTTAATCTTTTTATCTCCATTATATCCTGTAGCAATAGGAATATCAACAATATATTTGATTTCCTGAGGTGTAATAACATCCATGGATCCGTTTTCATAACCGATAAGCCCTGTTTTGGTCTGTGGATTATAATCGAAAGCGGTAATTCCGATGTTGTGCAGGCCATTGGCTTTAGATAACTTCGTAATTTCTCCTGTTGATATTGTATAATAGAATATTCCGTTTTGAGTGGCTGCAATAATTTTTCCATTGTCTTCTTTCATGGCTAAGACATTACTGTAGGAAAAAAGATCTGCCCACTTTTTGGATGAAATAACCTGTGCTTTTGTCAGCTGCAGGGATGCTAAAATACCAAGAGAAATTATAGAGAGTTTTTTCATATTATGCGGTTATGCTGCTATCTATCACCTGATTGTTCCAGGAAATATGCTGTACGTTTTTGTTTGTATCAAAATAAAAATCGATCCTACCTAAAAGAAGACCTGCCCATCCCACCTGATTAACAAGGACATTTTTGCCCTGTCTGTTGGTAAAGGTCTGAGGTTCCGGTAAGAATGTATGAGTATGGCCTCCTAAGATAATATCAATATTTTCTGTATTGGCCGCTAAAATTTTATCGCTTATTTTACTTGGTTCGTCCTTGTAGTCGTAGCCGATGTGTGAAAGACAAATCACCAGATCACATTTTTTCTCTTTTTTCAGGAAATTTGAATAATGCTGTGCTACATCAATCGGATTGGAATAAACGGTTTCTCCATACTGCTTTTTACCTACAAGACCATCCAGCTGGATTCCCACTCCGAAAATTCCTACTTTGATTCCATTCTTGTTGAATATCTGGTAGGGAGAAGTTTTCCCGTCAAGAACCGTATTTTTAAAATCATAATTGGAACAGATAAAAGGGAACTTCGCATTAGGAAGCACTTTTAAAAATCCATCAAGTCCATTGTCGAAATCATGATTTCCCATAGTAGAGGCATCATATTTCATCATAGACATTAATCTGAACTCCAGTTCTCCTCCAAAGAAATTAAAATAAGGAGTTCCCTGGAAAATATCTCCGGAATCAAGAAGAAGAACATTACTTTCCTGGCTTCTGATCTGTTGGATTAAGCTTGCCCTTCTTGCAAAACCTCCCTGATTGGGATTTTTGGTATAGCTCGCGTCGAAAGGTTCTATTCTGCTATGTTGGTCATTGGTATGAAGAATAGTCAGTTTATTTGCAGATTGTAAATTAAGGATTTTTAATTCCTCCGCCATCATCATATTGGGAGCTAAAGCCATTGCTAAAGATCCGCCTCCTATTGCTTTTAAAAAACTTTTTCTATCCATTATTACTTCCCGATAAAATTTAAACGAACATCCGAATTGACTACCACTTCAGGGGATTTTTTAAAATAATCGATAAATAAATCTCTCATTTTAATTCCTGTAGCAATAGATTCTCCTTTAGCAAAGAATTTCATATTGTCTCCTCCCAGTGCAAGATAATCTGAAGTCGCAATATAATAATCTTTAGCAGGATCTACTGTATTACCGTTGATTAAGGCTTTGATTACCTGTCCGTTTTTTGTTTCAATGTATAAATGAGAAACAGGATTGTTGACCTGCGTTTTTGCATAATACTCAAAAAGCCCCTGTAAATCTGCTCCTTTCATTTTTACAATTACCACTTCATTTTCAAAAGGCATTACTTCAAATACATTTTTAAGTAAAATATCTCCTTTTCCAATAGTGGTTCGGATTCCTCCGATATTGATCAGTGCAGCATCTACGTTTTGCTTAAGATGAGTTTTGATCCATTCATTACCTCCTTCAAACGTATAGTCAGCTAAAAGATTACCCAGATTGCTGTTATCGCCCTGTTTGGTAAGATCCACATTGGTGTGTGAGATCTTCTGGTTCATTTCTTTATCCAGTTTCTGCTTATAAGGTTCGATAAATTTTACAAACTCCTCATCATTCTTTAGCTCATTATTAATAGAAATATTTTTCTGGGTCTTTACATTCACAAGCTGCGGCACAGAAGCCGTTTTGCATGCAGTAAGCGACACCAGAGCAATTCCCAGTAACAAGAATTTATTTTTCATAATCTCTTTTAGTATATGCAAATATAACTATATGTATAATAAAACATTATTATTTATTACAAATTCTTACTGTAAATTATTAAATTTGACAAAAATAATTCTAACAGATGAGCATTTTAAAAGGAGTAGGTGTTGCATTGGTAACGCCCTTTAATGAAGATTTATCCGTTGACTTCGACAGTTTAACAAAACTGGTGGAGTACAATATCGAAAACGGAACCAATTATTTAGTTGTATTGGGAACAACGGCAGAAGCCGCAACGCTTTCTGCTGAGGAGAAGAAACAGGTAATTGAGCATATCATTAAGGTGAATAATAAACGTCTTCCCTTAGTTTTGGGAATTGGCGGTAACGATACTCTTGACGTCAAGAAACAGATTGAAGAAGCAGATCTTTCTGCATTTGAAGCCGTACTTTCAGTATCTCCATATTATAATAAACCCAACCAGGAAGGTCTTTATCAACATTATAAAGCTTTAGCTTCCACAGGAAAAAATATTATTATTTATAATGTTCCGTCAAGAACAGGACAAAATGTTGAAGCAGATACTACGCTTCGTCTTGCAAAGGAATTTCCTAACTTATTCCTGATTAAGGAAGCTTCTCCTAATATTCTTCAGTATTTTGATATTCTGAGAAAGAAACCTGAAGGATTTTCTTTAGTTTCAGGAGATGATGAATATACATTGCCGGTAACTCTTGCAGGAGGAGATGGAGTAATTTCCGTAATCGGGCAGGCATATCCTAAAGAGTTCTCCACGATGGTACAGCTGGCTTTCGAGGGTAAGGTAAAAGAAGCTTATGAAATTCACAACAAACTGGTAGATATTACCCGTCTGATTTTTGCAGAAGGTAACCCTTGTGGTATCAAAGTAATCCTGGCAGAAAAAGGAATCATCAAAAATTACCTGAGACTTCCTTTGGTGAAAGCTTCAGAAGGTCTTCATGCAAAAATTAAAGCTGAAATGGCTACAATTTAATAATGAACCGGCAAAATGAATTTTAATCATGTTAAAACTCATCAGTCATCATTGAACAATATAAGGAGTGAAAAGTTTAGGCTTTTCACTTTTTTTAATCATCATAATATAACCAGTCATGAAATTACAACAGGCAACAGAAGCAGATATCCCTTTGATTCAGGATCTTGCAAGACGATCATGGGAAAATGCTTATGCAGACATTCTTTCGAAAAAACAAATGGAGTTTATGCTCTCAGAAATGTATTCTGAAAAGGAAATTTTACATCATTTTCAAAATCCGTATTATCATTATTATCTTATTCAGGATGAAAGTAGTAATACCAGTGAAGGCTTTATCGGATATGAGCACAACTATGAGGAGAAAACCACCAAGTTACACAGGATTTATCTGGTTCCTGAGAGTAAAGGAAAAGGATTTGGGAAAGGAGCCCTTCAGTTTCTGAATAAAAAAGTTTCTGAAAACGGAAACAACAGAATTATCCTGAATGTTAATAAATACAATGCTGCCAGAAACTTCTACGAATCCCAGGGATACAAAGTGTATGACGAAGGCGTTTTTGATATTGGTAACGGTTTTGTGATGGATGATTATCTTATGGAGTATCTAATTCACAGATAATTGACTTAAAATTTTGTAACTTTATCCTGTAATTCTATAACAAGTGATTTCTTTTTTTGATTCATCTTTGCTTCAGAACCAAATCACTTATACAATACATTCATATGCTTGGTTTTGAGCTGAAAAGCTTTTTATCAGTATATTTTTTTCATCCTTAGTGTTTAAATTCCTGTATTCTAAAATACAGGAGTTTTTTCGTATATATCGTAAAATATTAAAAATATACACCTATTTCACATTTACTTGAAATAAATTATTATATTTACTAAATAATATTGGCTTATATATACTAGGATGAAAATGTATGTTAAATTTGATTTCAATGCCCTTTGTAAAAAGGTATTGGACGAAAAACTTAAAGAACACGGGCTGAAGTACAGATTACTGAACTTCGGTGAAGTGGAATTCTATGAGCCCCTTACACAGGAACAGCACAATCTTTTCAAGAAAAATCTTGAAGATTATGGAATCGAGATCATAGAAAGCCAAAAAAGCGCGCTGGTTCAGAAAATAAAAGATACTATTGTAGAACTCGTCTTTTCTGATGAAATTATACCCGTAAAAGCCTCCATCTATATTTCTGAAAAGCTGAATCACAGCTACGGATATCTTTCCAATCTTTTTTCAGAAGTTGCTTATACCTCTATAGAGAATTTTATTATTCTGCAAAAGATTGAGCATGCAAAGGCTTTGATCATAAGAAACAAACAAAGCCTTACAGAAATAGCTCATAAGCTGAATTATTCCAGTGTGGCGCATTTGAGTACCCAGTTCAAAAATACAACAGGGATCACTCCATCCCAGTTTCAAAAAATTATAGGCAAACGAAGAAGAGCACAAAGCACGGTAATAAACCCTAAAATGCAGTATGAATAAAGAATTTCTGAACGTAATTGTAGCAGATAACGATGAAAACACTTTGATTTTTTTTAAAAATATTCTGAAAGAGTTGAAAATCTCTATAAAAGTTCAATGTTTCAGTAATGGGAACAGTCTCATGGAATACCTGAATAATGATGATGCCGTAGTTCCTGAACTTGTTTTTATCAATTACAGAATTCCCGGAAAAGAAAGCATGGAATGCCTGAAGGATATCAGTTCGAATTCAAAATTCAGCAATATGGTAACGGCTATTTTTTCAGATGCTATTCCTGAAAGTGAAATAGAAGATATTTTTGTACAAGGAGCGCATATTTTTATGAAAAAACCGGAGTGTTTTGAGAAGCTTAAAAAGGTGCTTACAGAAGTTATTACCATCAATTGGCAGTATCATACTTCAGGGTTGAATAAAGATAATTTTATCTTGAAAGTACTATAAATAAGGGATTTATTAATTTAATATTAATAAATTCTAAATCGTATTTATAGCATACTATTCACAAATAGGTGAAAATTTTATAACTAATAATTAAAATAATATAAAAGGCATCTGAATTAATATACTGACATTTGTAAAAGTAAACTGAGACACAAATTTGATTATATAGTAGAAGATACAGGTGAATGAAAAGTAATTGTTTCTAAAGAACAAAATTATATAAATCACGATGTTAGTTAAACAAAATGGATTATACTAATTTTCCAATTATAAAGCACAGAAGATCTTTAAACAAAACGGTACAATCATGAAAACTCAATAAGTAGTTGGAGATATTTTTATTCGTTTCATTCCCTCATCTCCACCGAAAAACAGTTAGTTTTTATAATAAGCAAGTTGGAAAAAATAATTCATTTTGTTTTTTATAATTTATTTTAATAGTTATGGTTTTAGCTCATTATTATATTGTTATATAAATATTTTCACACCACATCACAAAATATTAAGCCTGAACTATTAAAATAAATTTTTTTTGGACATACCAAAAAGTAATTTCTTCTAAATAACAGTTTTATAAGGGGGCCGCAGGAAGTTTTTTTCTGCGGTTTTTTTATGATATTTTACTCCACTTATTTTTTCCTTTGTAGTATCTGATATAATAATTTTTGATGATCAGATTATCAGGTCTTGAAAGCATAGGATCTGCTTCAAGTATTTTTTCTACTGTATTTTTTGTTGTTTTGATGATCGCAGAATCATTAATAAGATCCAGTCTTTTAAAATCTACCACACCACTTTGCTGAGTACCCAATATATCTCCGGGGCCGCGAAGCTGCATATCCACCTCAGAAATTTTAAAGCCATCATTGGTTTCAGTCATTGTTTTAATGCGTGTTCTGCTTTCTTTTGATAATTTATCGGAGGTCATCAGGATACAGTAACTCTGTTCAGCACCTCTTCCTACACGCCCTCTGAGCTGGTGAAGCTGTGATAGTCCGAATCTTTCAGAACTTTCAATCACCATTACCGAAGCATTCGGAACGTTTACTCCCACTTCAATTACCGTTGTTGCAACCATTATCTCAGCTTTTCCCGATGCAAAATAAGCCATCGCAGCATCTTTTTCATCCGGTTTCATTTTCCCGTGAAGCATGGTCACATTGTATTCTGAAAAATAATCCATCACATGCTCCAAACCTTCCATCAGGTTTTTATAATCCAGGGTTTCCGATTCCTCGATGAGAGGATATACGAAATAAACCTGTCTGCCTTTTTTAATTTCATCTTTACAGAAGTTATATACATACAATCTGTCTTTTTCCCGGCGGTGAGCTGTGATAATAGGCTTTCTCCCCACTGGCATCTCGTCAATCACGGAAACATCAAGATCGGAATAAAAACTCATGGCCAGAGTTCTTGGAATAGGAGTGGCAGTCATCACCAGAATATGGGGTGGAATCTTATTTTTAGCCCACAGTTTAGCCCTTTGAGCAACCCCGAATCTATGCTGTTCATCAATAATGGCTAATCCCAGATTTTTAAATTTAACCTTGTCTTCTAACACAGCATGAGTACCTACTAAAATAGAAAGTGTACCATTTTCCAGTTCTTCATGGATGATTCTTCTTTCTGCTGCTTTGGTAGAACCTGTAAGTAGGCGGATATTGATTCCTGTTTTTTCCAATAGTCCTTTGATACCATTGTAATGCTGTTGGGCCAAAATTTCTGTGGGAGCCATGAGACAGCTCTGAAAACCATTGTCCATGGCAATAAGCATGGTAAGAAGGGCAACCATCGTTTTTCCTGATCCTACATCACCTTGCAAAAGCCTGTTCATCTGAATCGGCCTTTTCATGTCCATTCTTATTTCCTTTAAAACCCTTTTCTGTGCATTGGTAAGCTCAAAAGGAAGATGGTTTTCATAAAAATCATTGAAGTGATCTCCAATAATCGGGAAAGGATTACCGTGGGATTGTGTTTTATGATGAAGTTTCTTTAAGCCATATCCTAACTGAAAGAAAAACGATTCTTCAAATTTCAGTCTGTAATCTGCCTTATCAAAATGTTCCTGATCTTTTGGAAAATGAACATTCAGAAAAGCATGCTGTCTGGACATGAATTTAAAGGTTTTCATCAGATATTCCGGGAAATTTTCTTCAATAAGACTTGGAATTTCTTTGCAGATATTTCTTAAGGCATTCTGGAAAAATCTTTGATTCAATCCTCGTTTGGTTAGTTTTTCAGAACTCGGGTAAATGGGTTTAAGACGAGTGTCTCCCTCTTTTTTTTCTTCTGCTTCAATTTCCGGATGTGGCATAGAAAACTGACGGTTGAAAACATTGATCTTCCCGAAAATATAAACTTCCCTGTTGATTGGAAGCTGTTCTTTCAGCCACTTTGAATATTGAAACCAAACCAGATCTATACTGCCTGTTTCATCATTGAACTTTGCTGATAATCGTTTGGTTTTACCGGTCTGAATTTCCTGTACCTGAGTAATTTTTCCCTTCAATTGTATTTCCTGACTGGTTTCTTCTCTGAGTTGAGAAACAGTATAGATTTTACTTTTGTCCAGATAACGGATAGGATAGAAATTCAACATGTCTTCTACGGTAGATAGACCCAACACACTTTTGATGAGTTTGGCTCTTTCCGGACCTATTCCTTTTACGTATTCTATGGAGGTTTCGAGATTCATTGTCAGGTTTCAGGATGCTGTTTTTCGAATTTTTTGATCCTTATTTCAGATGATAAAAAATAAAGGTTCGAATTTCGGTAAAATAAAAAAGACTTCCAAAAAATTGGAAGCCTCTATAGTGAATTTTTAGAATTGAAAGAGAAAATCCTGTTTCGAAGTTCTCAATTAATCTTTAATTTTAGATTTGAATTTTTTCTGATAATCCTCCCATTGTTCTCTGGTTTTAATCTTTTTAAACAAATCTTTTGAGATCAGTTCCAGATAAGGTTCCAGTTCTTTGGCAGACAGTTCGCCCTGAAGAATGGTGATGGGATTGCCATGTTCATCCAGAAATACTGTGCTTGGAACAGCCCCTACATTCATATACTGTGTAAACTCATGCAGAGAATTTTTCCCCTTTTTATGTTCAGCATTAGGATTTGAAAATGTTCTTCCAAAGATTTCAATGCTCTTTTTTTCTTCTGCATTAAATTTTACAGGATAATAATTTTCATTTAAAATCTGAGCCAGTACAGGATGGCCATATGTTTTTTTATCCATTATTTTACATGGACCACACCAGTCTGCATAGAAATCAATTAATATTTTTTTTGGACTTTCCTTTTGGGCTTTTAAAGCTTCGTCAATGGTCATCCATTTTACCTGGGCAAAACTAAAATTTATTAAAAGTAAGAGAATTATGCTTAAAATTTTCTTCATATTGTGATATTTAGGTAAAAATAAGCATAATTACTTATTCTTTATTTTACATCCTGCATTAATTTTTTCACGTACGGAGATATCAAAATTAATACCACTCCGGCAATTACCGCGTATAATCCCAATTGTTTATATCCATCGGTATAAGTGATCAAAGCATCATAGTTGGTGGAACCTTCTTTTGAAGTAGCAAGACTTGCCCCGATAATCCCGGCAACGTACTGTCCATAGGCCGATGCAAGGAACCACATTCCCATCATCATTCCCTGAAGATTCTTGGTTGAAAGCTTCGTCATAATGGATAATCCGATAGGAGAGAGGCATAATTCCCCAAGGGTAATAATAAGCAGTGCCAGGGTAAAGAAATTCAGTGAAGTGATTCCCTGAAGGTCTGCGAACAGGCGCGTTGCAAATAAAACGTAATATCCTAATCCTAAGAAAATAAATCCTAATCCGAATTTGATAATCGTGTTGGGTTCAATTTTTCTTTTGTTCAGCCAGATCCAGAGAAGTCCGATCAATGGAGCAAGGAAAATGATGAAGAAAGCGCCTCCTGAGTTATTCACCCCATTTGGGTCTAATCCGAAAAGATCCTTATTCAGGTTTTTGGCAGCGAAAATACTTAAAGAACCTCCACTTTGCTCATAGATTCCCCAGAATATGATTGAAAATATAATGAAAACCAAAGCTGCCCAAAGTTTTTTGCGCTCTGAAGCCGTTACTTTAGACATTTCATAGAATAAATAGATCAAAGTTAAAGGCCCGATGGTCCACATAAAATAATCTGTATATTCTGTCTTGGCTACCATGGTCATGATGATGGGTACAAAAACTAAAGACAAGACATATACTCCGTATTCTTTCCATTTCGGTATCGGAGCTGTTTTTACCTCTGCTAAAGGGTGGCCCGGCTGTAAACCGATAGTCCCTAATGTTCTTTGTGTAAAGACAAAATTGATCAAGCTTACGACCATTACTATTGAAGCTAATCCAAAAGCAATATGCCATCTCATTTCTTCTGCAATAATGTTGCTTAAAAATTCTCCTTTACCTATTGCAATACATAAGTAACCACCTAGTAAAGCTCCAAGATTAATTCCGGCATAGAAAAGCGAAAAACCTGCGTCTGCTCTAGAGTCATTAGGTTTGTAAAGCTGTCCAACCATTGATGAAATATTAGGTTTGAAGAAACCTGTCCCAACTACGGTGAATGCTATTCCTAAGAAAAAGAATTTATGGGGATCGGTAGCAAGAATTAAACTTCCTACGATCATCAGAAGACCGCCCCAGAAAAGAGACTTTCGGAATCCTAAGATTTTATCAGCAAAAAGTCCACCAACAAAGGTAAAGGCATATACGAATGCCTGGGTGGCACCATATTGAAGGTTGGCTTCTTTTTCATGGAAATTAAGCTGTGAAATCATAAAGAAAACCAGCATTCCACGCATTCCGTAGAAACAGAAGCGTTCCCACATTTCAGAGAAAAACAGGCTCCAGATTTGTCTGGGATACTTTCCTTTGAAATTTTGTATTTCATCTAAAGTTAAGCTCATAATGATATATGATTAAGTTCTAATTAAGGGTTTTTATCTTTCTGATCCAGTTCAAAACGGATTCTGTCCTGGTCAATAATTTGTTTTAATTCTTCTTCTTTTGGGAGGTACAGCAGGTATTTACTGGCAAATAAATTGTTTTTATCATTCAAAACGGAATATTTTACAATGGTCTCATCCTTTTCTGAACATAATAAAATTCCGATGGTCGGATTATCACCTTCACCGCGTTTCAGATCATCATACATTCTTACATACATATCAATCTGTCCGATATCCTGATGAGAGAGTTCTCCGGTTTTCAAATCAATGATGACAAAGCATTTTAAGATGTAATTATAGAAGACAAGGTCAATATAAAAATCCGATGTATCCGTTGAAATATGTTGTTGTCTGGCTACGAAAGCAAAACCTTTCCCAAACTCCAGTAAAAACTTTTGAATATGATCAATAATGGCTGTTTCAATTTCCTTTTCAGAGAATTGTTCATCAGCTTTTAAACCAAGGAATTCAAAAATATAAGGATCTTTTAAAACACTGTGAATAGTTTCCGGAGAAGATTTTTTATGCTCTAAAACTCTTTCGTAAGCAAGGGAATTGATTTGTCTTTTGAGATCTCTATAGTTCCAGTTATTCTGAATGGACTCATTGATATAATAATCCATTTTATCGGCATTGTCAAGCCTTATCAATAATCTGTAATGGGTCCAGCTCAATTCGTGACGCAACGCGTCACATATTGGAAATGTATGATAAAAAGAGCGCATATTTCTTAAATTACTTTCATCAAACCCCTTCCCAAATTCTAAGGTAAGCTTCTGAGAAAGTTTTTTCAGTGTATATTTTCCGTATTCTGCACGTTCTCTTCCCTGTTGTTCATCTTCAACAATCAATTTTCCAATCTGCCAGTAAGTGAGCAGTAGAGTAGAATTCGCTATACGAAACACTTTTTCGCGCGATTGTCTAATGATTTCCTTTACGGATTGGAATAAAGAATCTTCGGAAATTTCCATCATACGAAAATAAAAAAAACCTCTGACTTGGCAGAGGTTTTATTATATTTTGTTGATACAATTAGTTTACACCATGCATCATTTTCTTCAGGATAGGTGAAATTAAACCTAAGATTACAGAAGCAATCCCACAAAGTACTACGAATACCATGAAGAATTCGAATAGATTGTGGATTTCAAATCCTACAAAAGTAGGGTTGTGTAATGGTAACTGAGCTTTATCAAAAGCAGCAACCTGATCTGCTGTCAAGGTTACTTTTTTATCTAAAACATCCTGCAGATTAATACCCATTTCTTCAGCTTTCTTAAATTTATCACCTGTTGCAGGGATGAGTGCTCCTAATGAACCTGCCAATGCATAACCGGCAGCGTTAGAAATGAAGAAAACACCATAAAGTAATGAAGCAAATCTTTTCGGAGCCAGTTTACCAACCAATGATAAACCAATTGGAGAAAGACAAAGCTCACCACAAGTCTGGATGAAATAGAGTAACATTAACCATTTGATGGCTAACAGACCTGAGTTTCCAAGATCTTTTACATTGTGTGCAATAATGAAATAAGAAAGAGCGATCAATGCTAATCCCATTGCTTGCTTGAACGGAGATACAGGCTCTTTTCCTTTAGCTCTTAACTTGTCCCAGCATAAACTGAAAGGAACCGCTAAAAGAACTACGAAAATACCATTAAAGATCTGAACCATTGAAGGCGGCATATTCCATCCGAAAATGTTTCTGTCAGTCTGGTTATCTGCAATAAACGTTAATGAAGATCCAGCCTGCTCAAATGCTGCCCAGAAAAAGATAATAAAGAATGATACGATGTAGATTACCCAGATTCTCTGTCTTTCCACTTTATTTTCTGCAGAAGACATAATTAAGAATGCTAGAGCAATACCAGCCGAATAGATGAATGGATAAATGATCCCTTTAATCAACTGTCCCATTTCTACGGAGTTGAATCCAAATTCACCTACAAGAAGGTATCTGAAAACGAAGAATAAAACAACAAATATTCCACCAGTGATTCCTAAAGCCTGGCCAGAGAATTTAGCAGTTTGTGTTTCTCCTTCTTCAAAGTCAGCACTTGTATTGTTTTTCGGTAATCCCCCGATAGGTCTTCCTTCAGGAGTTACTACATATTTATTTTTAAGGATAAAGAAGGTAACAGTTCCGATTACCATCGCAATAGAAGCGGCTAAGAATCCCCATTTGAATGCGAAGATATCTCTTACTCCGGTTGCAGCATCTTTTACGTCTCCTACGTATGGACAGATAAACTGACCAAGGAAAGCCCCGATGTTGATCCCCATGTAGAAAATAGTGAAGGCAGAATCCAGTTTAGATTTTTCCTGTTTTGGATAAAGGCTTCCCACCATTGAAGAAATATTCGGTTTGAAGAATCCGTTACCAAAAATGATCACGAATAATGCCAGCCACATGATAAGTTTAGCACTACCAATATCCGCTGAGAAAGTAGAGGCACTGATGAATAATAAGAACTGGCCAATAGCCATTAATGATCCACCAATGATGATCGCATATCTGTTTCCGATATATTTATCAGCAATAAATCCTCCCAAAAGAGGTGTTAAATAACATAAAGCTAGAAATCCACCATAGATGATTGCTGCATCAGCTTCTTTTATTAATAAGGAATTTACCATGAAGAGCGTCAAAAGAGCTCTCATTCCATAAAAGTTGAAACGCTCCCACATTTCTGTTCCGAAAAGAACCCATAATCCTTTAGGATGCCTGGAATTCTTATTCTCTACAAATTCATCCGGTTTCGGACTCAATGCTTCAATATTATCCATTTCTATTGTTAATTTTTGTTAAGACTGACAAATATAGTTTATTTTGGGTTTTTGGCAAGGTTTTAATTTTATTTTTAAATAAAAAAGCTGCGGGACTATTCCGCAGCTTAGTTATTGTTATAATATTAAGCATTTTAATGCCCTTTTTCTGTCATAATCTTATTCAGTCTTTTTAACATAGAAAGACCTAAAAGTGTAGCAAATATTAACAAAGCGAAGTTAACAAGGAAATAATTCGTTTTGTTTTCGTAATTGTACCATGTACTTGCCAGAATTCCTGAAAGCTTATTTCCAACTGAGTTAGCCAGGAAAAATCCTCCCATCATCAATGCTGTAATCCTTGCAGGCGAAAGTTTGGATACAAAGGAAAGTCCCATTGGAGATAAGCATAATTCTCCGATGGTAATCACTCCATAACTGGCAACCAGCCATAGAGGAGATACTTTTACAGCGCCATTCTCTCCGGCCATTACCGCTAAAACCATTACCAAACAAGAAAGTCCCGAAATAAATAGTCCTAAAACAATCTTGGTAGGCGTCAATGGTTCTTTTCCTTTTCTTCTCAATAATGCCCAAAACCCTACAATAACAGGAGTTAACGCAATAACCCAGAACGGATTGATAGATTGGAATAATTCTGTATTGTATAGATAAACTTTGTTTTCCGGATTTTTCTCAAGAGCAGCACGCTGCTCAGGGGATATGTTTTTAAAGTATACATCTTTTCCCATTTCCTTTTTAGTCTCCCCATTATCATCTTTCTGAGAACGGAACTGGTTATCATAAACAGGAGTTTCTTTATCTTCATAGCTCTTCCCATCCACCATATAAATTCCTTCCAATGGCTTTTCAAGAGAAGCAGGAACACTTCTGTCCGTGTAATAATTAGCCCATCTTGTTAAAGCTGTACCGTTTTGTTTGAAGACCGCCCAGAAGAACATACTGATCAGGAATACAGAAAGTAATGCTCCGATAGAGGCTTTTTCATCAGGTTTAGCTTTAAAGTAAAGAGATGCATAGAAATAAATAACGGGTACACAGGCGAAAATAAAGGCATCCGTACTGTCACTTCCAAAAATATTTCCAGGAATAAACCAACCTATTGCTCCGGCAACGATAGCAGGAACAAATACTTTGATCAGAATTTCTGAAAGCTTGGTATCTCCTTCCTGTACAGGTTTCATCTGTGCAGCGTGGATATAATGCTTTCTTCCTATAGTGAATATAACCATTCCGATCAGCATTCCTACACCAGCAGTGATGAAAGCTTCACCCCAGCCGAATTTATTACGCATAAAAGCCGCAATAATATTACAGATAAATGCTCCGATATTGATTCCCATATAGAAAATATTATATCCTGAGTCTTTATTTGCTTTATAAGGTTCTTCTGAATAAAGGTTTCCTAATAATGTTGAAATAGTAGGTTTAAAGAAACCGTTTCCGATAATAATTAAAGCCAGAGAGGCATAAAACAGAGGTAAGTCTTTAAAAACTCCCATACCTATATATCCTGCAGCCATTAAAAAACCTCCAAGATAAATAGATTTAATATATCCTAACACTCTGTCTGCCAGGAATCCTCCAATAAAGGGAGTCAGATAAGTTAAGGCAATATAAGTTCCGAAAATGTCATCAGCAGTTTTATCCGGAAGTCCAAGTCCGCCCTTCATGCCCGTAGGCTCAATAACATAGAGAACAAAGATTCCAAGAATCAGGTAGTACCCGAAACGCTCCCACATTTCTGTAAAAAAGAGAAAGGGAAGCCCTTTAGGATGTTTAGTCTTCATATAATCAATTTTCAAATTTCCCAAAAATAGCTTTTTAATTTCAATTGATAAAATAAATAATACTTACCTAAATGATTAATGAAATAAATATAAAATTTTAAGTGTAAAGAGTGATTTATATTGTTGGATTTAACTTGTACACAGAATATAAATAGTGTAATAAGGGATTGTACACGAAATATACAATAAGATTTCTCTATAAAGTGATATTTGTTTTCTAGTTTCAAAATGTCAATAATGACACGTTATTAAAAAAAACATTTATTATGAAAAAATTGAAAAAGATTTCGAGAGAAAATTTGAAAGGTTTAATAGGAGGTGGGCCTTTCCAACCAAGTGGAGATACAGGATGTAGCTATAAATGTTGCTCAGACAGAAACCCACAAGTATGTAGTGCAACGGTGACTGTTTCTGTAGAGCAATCTGGATCTGTTTCTTGTTCTGAGGGATCACATTTAGTTGCTGTTTAATTTTAATATAAATAGGAAAGAATACATCCGGCACTTTATAGGATGTATTCTTTATTTAAATTTACTGTTATGAAAATTATCATTATCCTATTCCTGTTGTACTCACAATTGATTTTTAGTCAGAATAAAAGATTTATTTATGAATACTCCTTTATTCCTGACTCAACGAATAGGACTCATGTTGTAAAAGAATTTATGTTTTTAGATATCTCTGATAGCAGATCCTTATTCTACAGTCAGCATAAGTATAATGAAGATTCAATATCTGTAGCTGAAGCTGAAAAGGGTAAATTTTATATACCTAATGCAGATATACTGTACAAAATAGAAAAGAAGAAAAATGATATATTCTTTTTAACAAGTGACTACGGATTAGATAAAATTAGAGTAAAAGATGATAGAAAAATGAATTGGAATATCCTTCCTGAGAGACAAAAATTTTTTGGTTATGATACCCAAAAAGCTTCTTTAGATTTTGTTGGAAGAAAATGGATCGCCTGGTTTACTTTAGATATCCCAATTCCAGATGGACCGTATAAATTTCATGGACTTCCTGGTTTAATTGTAAAAATTGAGGATGGTACTAAAAGTCATATTTATAATTTAGTAGAAATTAAAAACATTTCTGATGATATTAAATATCCTGAGCTAAACTCAAAAACTAAAGATATTATATTAAATGAGAATAAATTTAGAGAACTCTTTCAAAAATATAGAAATGATCCTGCTGCAGAAACCAGGCAACTTTATATGCAAGGAAAGATCATAGATCAAAAAGATAATTTAGGTAATTTCCGGAAAGGTGCTGAAATAGTACGGGATGTTGATCGATTAACAAAAGAAAGATTAAAAAAAGATAATAATATCATTGAGATTGATCTATTGAAAAAATGAATGTGAGCTCAATAAAAAAATGAAATTCAGAAGAAACTATAAGTTTTTCAAAAATAATTTGTCTGAATATCCGGTTCAGTATGAAAGAGCAGATCTGGAGTTCTTTATCCCGGAATTATTATCTGAAAATTAAATTATTATGAAAAACTTATTATTTATATTGCTGGGAACATGCATGATGTTTGCTCAGAACAGGTTCATCTATGAGATGAAATACAAGAAAGATTCCACCTCAAAAGATATCACCAGGGAAAATTATTATCTGGATATCACAAAAGATGATATTGCTTATTATAATAGACTGAATTATATTAGTGATTCATTATTTATTGCTACCGGGCAATATGCATTTAAAGGCAACAGGCTGACTTCTTTTTTAATAAAAAAGAAGGATGATAATATATACCAAAACTATGAATATATCGGAGATGTAAATTTTTATAAAATATCTGAGGAAGCAAAACAACAATGGAATATTACAGACAGTATAAAGGGTTCCACTAATTTCCAGCTTCAAAAAGCTACTACACAGTTCGGAGGGAGGAACTGGATCGCATGGTTTACTAAAGATATTCCGATGCCTTACGGGCCTTATAAGTTTAACGGATTACCGGGATTGATTATGGAATTGTATGATACAGAAAAGAATTATTATTTTAATGTGATTAAGAGTGAAAAGATTCCGGATGCTTATCAACGTAATTCATTGAATGCCTCTATATCCAGAGCAATTCCCGTTACCCAAAAAGATTTAAATAAACTAAGGTTGGACCTCTATTCCAATCCTTTTAAATATGCATTTAATGGAAATTTAACTATGCGCGAAGGGCAGAAATTGTTGTTGGAGGACGGAACAGTCTTGTCTAAAGAACAGCTGAAACCTGCAGAAGCCAACGAAAGAAAAAAGTTAAAAGCCTTTAATAATCCTATAGAACTGGATAAAGCGGTGAAATACCCTAAGTAATGAAAATCCCTTTCAGAATTTCTGAAAGGGATTTTTTATGAGTTATAAATTGAATATTATAGATTATTCAGGATGAAATCCGTCATTTTCTGGTATAACTGAGGTCTTGTCTGTCCCCCATAGATTCCGTGGTTTTTATCAGGATAAGCCATGAAATCAAACTGTTTTTTGTTTTGAATCAAAGCTTCTGAAAACTCCATAGAATTCTGGAAGTGAACGTTATCATCAGCCGTTCCGTGAATTAATAGAAATTTGCCTTTTAATAAGTTAGCATATTCCGTAGGAGAATTTTTATCATATCCATCAGGATTTTCCTGAGGTGTTCTCATAAATCTTTCTGTGTACACAGAGTCATAATATCTCCAGTTGGTTACCGGTGCTACAGCAATTCCCACTTTGAAAACATCAGCTCCTTTAGTCATTGCTAAACTGGTCATATAACCCCCGAAGCTCCATCCGAACATTCCGATTCTGCTTTTGTCAATATAAGATTGGTTTCCGAACCACTTAGCTGCAGTGATCTGATCTTCGATCTCATATTTTCCTAAATTCATATAGGTAACCTTTTTGTATTTTGCTCCTTTGTAACCTGTGCCACGTCCGTCTACACAAGCGACAATATATCCTTTTTGTACAAGGTGATTGAACCACATGGCGTTTCCGTTATCCCATGAGTTGGCTACCTGCTGAGATCCAGGCCCGGAATACTGGAACATAAATAAAGGATATTTCTTGTTCGGATCAAAGTTTTTAGGCTTCATGATCCAGGCATTCATCTGATCGCCTACAGCGTTTGGAATCGTGATGAATTCCTTTTCAACAAAATTATCAGCCTTTAGTTTCTGTAACTGATCATTGTTGTTCTGAAGCTCTTTTACTGCTTTCCCGTTACCGTCTTTTAAAACGTATGTATAAGGTTTTGCTGCTGTAGAAGACGTTTCGATGAAATAATTATAGTTTTTGCTGAAGTTTGCAGAGTTATTTCCTTCTGCATTGGAGATCAGCTGGGTTTTTCCGTTTTCAATATTTACTTTGGAAATTACCTTATTGATGCTTCCTTTTTCAGTAGTCTGAACAAAAATTTCTTTGGACTTTGGATTAAACCCATAATAATCGGTTACCTCCCAGTTTCCTTTAGTAATTTGTTTTTTTAGTTTTCCATCTTTGTCATACCAATAAAGATGGCGGTTTCCATCTCTCTCAGAAGCCCAAAGGAATGAATCATCCTCAAGGAATTCAAGAGTAGGGCCATCGGTATCTACCCATTTTTCATCTGTTTCAGTAAATAATTTCTGAACTGCACCTGTTTTGGTATTTACTTTTAAGATATCTGATGCATTCTGAATCCTTTCAGAAGTAATTAAAACAATTTCATCTGCTTTTGCGGTCTGGAATACATTCGGAATATAGTAGTTTTTGAAAGAACCTAAGTTCAGCTGCGTTGTTTTTCCATTGTCAAGACGGTATAGCTGTGCTGAAACAACTGAGTTTTTTTCGCCTGCTTTAGGATATTTATAGCGCATTTCAGCCGGATAAAGGTTTTTCCCGTAAATAGGAATGTAGATCTCCGGAACCTGGCTTTCGTCAGACTTCACAAATACGATGGCATCAGAATTTTTTGTCCATTCGTATTGTCTTGCATGCCCGAATTCTTCCTCATATACCCAGTCTGCCAAACCATTCAGGATAGAATTCTTTTTACCATCGGTAGTAATCTGTGTGATTTTTCCTGAGCTAAGATCCTGATAGAAAAGATTATTGTCGGAAATAAAAGCCACTTTGGTAGCATCTGGTGAAAATGTAGGTTCCTGAACAGGTTTTCCTTCATTCAGACTTATTACTTTCCCGGATTTCAAATCTTTTACATCAAATTTGCCTAGAAAAGAATGTCTGTAAATAGGCTGGCTTCCTGTCTGTAAAAGAATTTTAGATTCGTCATCAGAAAAAATATAGCTTTCGAATTTTCCGTCTACAACATTTCCTTCCTTCTGAGAAGTTTTATAAGAATATTTTGCAATTCCTGAGGATTCAATCACAAGATAATTCTCTCCGTTTTTCATGGAAGAGATTCCCGCAATCCCTTTTCCGCGGTAATATCCTGAATATATTTTATCTAAAGTGATTTCCTGTGCTGACAAATTTTGGAATACCGCCGCAACAGTAAGAGTTAAGAGTAATTTTTTCATTTCTAGTACTAATGGATTTCAAAGATAATAATTTTATTAAATGTATAAAAAAGCTTTTCAAATAAGCTTTTTGGCAAAAAAATTGAATATCAATACTTATAATCAAATCAAATAATAATTATGGAAACGAATGCATACAACCAGAAACTGAACCGTTATGTATTAAAAGACCAGATTGTCTATACAGGTTTTTCCAGTTTTAATGACGCTGAAGAATGTGCTCATAAAAAAGGAGGAACATTGGTGGAAGTAGTATTTAGAGACGGGAATGATAATCCCGAAATTACTGATGAGGCGGGGTTGATAGAGAAAAAAATTCATTACTATGTGTATGCAGGCGATGAGTATAAATTTATCCATTCCTCAGATCCGGGATTTAGAAAATATGCAGATGAGCTGCAGAAAATAAAAGCAAAACTGCAACAATCTCCACCAGATGAGAGATATTTAGCCAATTTTGAAATTGAAAATGCAGAAGACCCGATTATTGTGATCAAAAATGATCATTTTGAATCGGTAACATCGAGAGAGCGTTCAAAATATTTGAAACATGCCTGTGTCTATGAATTAGGGGTATCCCTGCCAAAATCTTAAAAAATCTGATCATGAGCAAAACAAAATATTCAGAAAAAGCTCAGGACAAAGTAGGAAAAGTAATGCACGAATTCAAGGAAGGAAAATTGAAGTCTTCTTCCGGAAAGAAAGTGACAAGCAGAAAACAGGCCGTAGCCATCGGTATTTCTGAAGCACGTGAAAAAGGTATGAAAGTACCATCGAAAAAAAAAGGTAAATAACTTATAAATCCAGAAAGTTTTCTTTCTGGATTTTTTTATATAATATTTTGTATTCTATCTATTCCGGGTAATAAAAAGGAAAAAAAGGGACCAAAGTGCTCAAAAAACTGGGCGATTTGTTTCTTATTAAATGCAATTTTTCCTGTATTGTGATACTGTTATGTATTTTAACATGTTGTAAATATGCATGTTGCGTAACTGATGTATGTATGATGTAGTTCACTTTATATGAGTTTATTCGTTTTTGTTGCAATTTCACATCATTCATAATTCATTATAATCTTATTTCAAATATAAAACACAAATGATGAGAAAGAGCCTCTAATGTTTTATGGGTGGGTAAAGTTGGTCTTTATCCGGTATTAATTGATCTACAAACAGCCTTAGGGAACCTTTTCTTTTCTACCATGATAGGGTGCCGGTTCTCGCAAGGCTGATTATTAAAAACTAATTGATATGTTCGGAAATTGTACTTTAAAATCAATAGTCATTCTTCTGTTGATTTTACCATTTACTATCATTACAGGACAATCGCAAAAAAAATCCAAACCCAATGTAATTTTTATTGTCGTTGATGATCTGAGACCGGAACTGGGAGTGTATGGTAATCCAGTTATTAAGACCCCTAATATTGATAAGCTTGCCGGAAGAGGAACTACTTTCACAAATGCCTATTGCCAGGTGGCTGTTTGTGCTCCTTCTAGAGCAAGTGCCTTAACAGGTTTAAGACCGGATTCCACCAAAGTGTGGGTGTTGGGAGAAGAATTTCGTAAAATACACCCTGATATTGTAACAATTCCCCAGCAATTTGAAAAATTCAATTATCATACAGTATCCATCGGAAAGATTTTTCATAATCATATGCCTGATTCTATCTCTTTTCGTGAACCGGATCTCCGTCCTGAAGGATATGCCGTTAAGAATATGATAGACAGAGATCCTGAATCTTTTTATTTCAGTGGTGAATTTAAAGCTGAGCTTGCTGCCAAAAGATTGGAAAGATTAGCCAAAGATCCTAAAAGATATGGTAACGGCTGGGCATACGGACATTCTGTAGAAGTGGCAAACTGCCCTGATGATTCACTATATGATGGAGCACAGACATCCCTTGCCATTCAGACCATCAACCGTATTAAAAATAAAAAGAAACCTTTCTTCCTGGCATTGGGGTATTTCAGACCGCATTTACCCTTTGTAGCTCCTAAAAAGTACTGGGATCTTTATGATCCTATGCAAATACCGATGGCGGATAACAATTTTATTCCGTTCAATGCACCAAGTATGGCCATGTATAACCAAAGAGAGATGACTGCTTGCTATGACCTGGAATATGTAAAACATCCTGCCTACTTCCGGATGCCTGAAAAGGAGGCCAGAATGCTCAAACATGGGTATTATGCTTCTGTAAGTTATGTTGATGCCTGTATCGGAAGACTTGTAGATGAGCTTGAAAAACAAAAACTAATGGACAATACCATTATTGTATTATGGGGCGACCATGGCTGGAAACTGGGGGAGCATAACGCCTGGGGAAAGCAGACTAATTATTTAAATGATACCCGTGTTCCTCTTATTGTATATGCACCTGGAATGAAAAATCCGGGAAGTAAAAGCAATGAACTGGTAGAGATGGTAGATCTTTATCCTACCCTCTGTGATCTCGCAGGAATAGAAACGCCTGCTTATCTGCAAGGCGTAAGCTTTAAAAAACTTCTGAATGAAAATAGTGTAGAATGGAAAGGAGCAGTATTCAGTCAGTTCTTACGTCCTGCCGGAGAAGGAATAGATCTTAATAAGAAAAATTATATGGGATATTCAATGGTGACTAAAAATTATCACCTGATAGAATGGTACTATTGGGATAAGACAAACCAAAAGCCTGGAGAACTTGTGGCACAGGAACTTTATAATACCACTTCGGATCCGAAAGAAAATTTCAATATTGCCGTGTATCCTGAAAATAAAGACATTCTTGAAAAGCTTTCTGAGCAGCGTAAAAAAGGATGGAAAGAAGTGAAAAATAAGCTGTTCACAGCTAAATCTTATCAATAAAAAGAAAATCTATATCTGATGAAGAATTTCAATTTTTTAAAAATAGTACTCATTATATCGATTTGTAATTGCATAGCGGTAAGAGGCGAAAATTTTCATAAAGAAAATCCTAAACCTAAAAAAAATATAAGATCCGGGATAAAGCAGACCAGGCCCAATATTTTATTTATCCCGATTGATGATTTAAGACCTGAAATGGGCTCTTATGGAAATACAGTTATAAAAGCCCCCAATATGGATAAACTTGCGGCCAGAGGAGTTGTCTTTAAAAGAGCATATTGTCAGCAGGCTGTGTGTAATCCTTCAAGAGCCAGCCTTCTTACTGGTTTGAGACCTGATTCTGTTCGTGTATGGGATCTTCAGACAGATTTCAGGAAAAATCTGCCGGATATAGTAACCCTTCCGCAGATCTTTAAAAATAACGGCTATTATACAGTAGGAATTGGAAAAACCTTTCATAACACTTTACCTGATGATAAATCCTGGAATGAAGAACTTCATGTAAACGGATATCCATTTGATCCGGACGCCGTATATCAGCTGGAGAAAAATAAGACAATTCAGAAACAAAAGGAGCTTGCCCTGCAGAAAATGGGAAAAGGCAAGCCGGATGTTTATGGATTTATCTATACAAAGGCCAACTCTGTGGAAATGGCAGATGTAGATGATGATGCTTACTATGATGGAGCGCAAACCACCATGGCTATTCAAAAGCTGAAAGAATTAAAAGGAAAAGATCAGCCTTTCTTTTTTTCAGTAGGTTATTATCGTCCGCATTTACCATTTAACGCTCCTAAAAAATACTGGGATCTGTATAACAGAAATGATATACCTCTTGCGAAAAATCAATTCATGCCTGAAAATGCTCCTGAATTTGCTGTACATGGTGATGCTGAACTAAGAGGCTATACGGACAGGTCAGACCTGCCTCTGCCATCGGAAAAACCTTATGATGTTGAAAAACAAAGAGAAATTCTCCATGCATACTATGCATCTGTCTCTTATACAGATGCTCAGATAGGCAGGCTGTTAAAAGCCCTGGATGAATTAGGACTGAGTGAAAATACCATTATTGTATTGTGGGGAGACCATGGGTGGAAACTGGGTGAACATAACAGCTGGTGTAAGCAGAGTAACTATGAGATTGATACCAGAGTGCCGCTTATTATCAGTGGAGCAGGAGTGAAGGCAAAAGGAAAATCAAGCAATGCCCTGACAGAGTTCGTAGATATTTATCCTACTTTATGTGATATGAGCGGAATAAAGATTCCAGATTATCTTCAGGGAACCAGTATGAAACCTCTGCTTACTGATCCTGCCCATACCTGGAAGACAGCAGCCTACAGCCAGTTTTTATTGGGAAGATATGGGGTGAAATCCAAAGAAGCGCAAAATGTTGAAAGAATGGGGTATGCCATCAGGACAGACAGATACCGTTACGTGGAATGGTTTGAATGGAATAAAGAGACAGAAAAGCCCGGAGCTTATCTCGCCAGAGAACTTTATGATCATAAAAATGATCCTGATGAAAATATAAATATTGCGGAAGAAGTTCCTTCTAAAAAAATAGTCAATCAGCTTTCACTACAGTTGAAAAAAGGATGGAGATACAGTAAACCGAAATCATAAAAACTGTAAATATTCAGATAAAGATGATGTTTTCTTTTATAAAGGTGATGATTTATTTAGGTGTATTAAGCACGGCTTTTTCCTGTAATAAAAATAAAACCGTAGAACCTGCAGGAAATAAGCCGGGACACACTTGCATGAATGTACCGCAGCGATTGAATACCCCGGATTCCTCTCATGTCAGTTTTAATGGAAAAATTTCTCTGGAAGGAATGGTATTAATCCCTGGAGGAGAATTTGATATGGGAGGTGATAACAGTCAGGCCGACCCAGACGAATACCCTAAACATAGAGTAAAGGTTTCTCCGTTTTATATGGATGTAACAGAAGTGACGAACGCACAGTTCCGTAAATTTGTAAATGCTACAGGCTATATCACAACGGCAGAACGTAAACCAGATTGGAACGAATTAAAAAAAAATCTGCCCAAGGGTACTCCGAAACCTCCGGATAGTCTGTTGGTAGCTGCTTCATTAGTATTTAAACCCACAAGCAAGCCTGTGAATCTGAATGATTTCAGCCAATGGTGGAAATGGGTAAAAGGGGCCAACTGGAAACATCCGCAAGGGCCGGCCAGCAGTATTGAAGGAAAAGATAACTATCCTGTAGTGCATATAAGCTGGGACGATGCGCAGGCATATTGTAAATGGTCCGGTAAACGTTTGCCCACAGAAGCAGAATGGGAATTTGCAGCACGGGGTGGATTAAAAAATAATATCTATCCATGGGGCAATGAACCCATCAATAAAGGGATCCCTAAAGCAAACAGCTGGGAAGGAAAGTTTCCCTACTTTAATGAAAAGAAAGACGGATATCTTACCCTTGCCCCTGTACAATCATTTAAAGCCAATGGATATGGTCTGTATGATATGGCTGGAAACGTTTGGGAATGGTGCAGTGATTTATACAATTATGATTACTATAAAAAACTGGAAGACAGACTGGTTTTAAATCCTCAGGGCGCTGACGAGTCTTATGACCCTCAGGAACCTTATAGTGTAAAACGAAGCCTTCGTGGAGGAAGCTTTTTATGCAATGATAGCTACTGCAGTGGATACAGGGTGGCACGGCGTATGAAAAGCAGTCCTGATACAAGTCTTGAACATACCGGATTCAGGTGTGTTCAAGACATTGCTCATTAATTCTATTTTTGATTATTATAGAGGATTCTGTAGTATTCATCCGCCATCCTGTCGCTGTTGAAATGATCTTTCACATCATTCATTGCATTATGCTGAATTTTTCTCCATTCATCGGGGCGGTCATAATAGGTGGGAAGAATTTCGTTTTCAAGGATCTCATATAACGTATTTAAATCATAATTATCCTGTTCATAAATGCTCATATTCTGATAATCTGCTTTAGGCACAACGAAAGAGTTTTCTCCATGTTTGGCAAATTCCGGAATCCAGCCGTCATCTGTTGATAAATTAACAGAGCCGTTCATGGCAGCCGTCATACCGGAAGTTCCGGAAGCTTCCCTTGGAACTCTTGGATTATTAAGCCATACATCAGAACCCTGTTTTAAAGACTTACTTAAAGAAAGTTCATACCCCGTAAGAACAGCCATATTTTTATGGTTTTTACTTTCTTCTACCAGCGTGTTGAACGTAGAAATAGCGGAGTAGTCCATTGGGTAAGGTTTTCCTGCCCAGATAATCTGTACCGGATATTTTGGATGGTTCAGAAGCCTGTAGAATCTTTCCCTGTCATGTAAAAGAAGTTCCGCTCTCTTGTAACCTGCAAATCTTCTGGCCCAGACCATGGTAAATATATTAGGATTAAATAAATTTCCTGTCTGATCTGCAACAATACTGAAAAGTTTTTTCTTCAGATATTTTTTGCGGAAATCGAAAACAGTAGCATCATTTTCATCTTTTGCATTGTATAAAGGTTTATCAGCCCAATACTTGAATTCCTGAGCATTGGTAATAGAAGTGATTTCACAGATTCCCGGATATTTATTCCACATTGCTCTGGAAACTACTCCATGAAGCTGGGAAACTCCATTGGCCATTCTTGCCATTCTTAATGCACAAAGAGAGTGATTGAAACGGTCATCATCAGATCCTTCAATATTTTTCACTTCTTCCATGCTGTATCCAGAAAAATAGGACATGTCATAACATAATCTGAAGCTGTGCTTTTCATTACCAGCTTCTTCAGGAGTATGAGTGGTGAAAACCAGTTTTTCTTTAACTTTATCAAGATCTCCGTTATATTTTCTCAGAAGATAAAAGGCTGCAGGAAGTCCATGGGCTTCATTAAGGTGGTAAACCTCCCTCTCAATGTTCATTTCATCCAGTAGCTTGGCTCCTCCTTTCCCCAATAAAATATATTGAGCAAGTTTTGTAGATTCATTCGCATCATACAGCTTGTGACAGATTGTTTTGGAAACATGATCATTTTCCGGAACATCTGTAGAAAGGAAAAACATGGGTGCCGTATTGAAAATTTCAGGATCAAGGTACCAAACTTTTACCCAAACCGGAGCACTATGGATTTCAATTTGGAATTTTATTCCGGTGTCTTCAAGAAAACTGTACATCTTTCTCGTCCATACAGGTTGTAAAGTCTGATCGTGGTTTCTTGCCTGGTCATAATAACCAAATTTCCATAGGATACCGATTCCAATAAGATCCTGCTTAAGATTATAAGCACTTCTCATGTGAGATCCTGCCAGAAAGCCAAGTCCTCCTGAATATATTTTCAGTACCTGCTCAAGAGCAAATTCCATTGAGAAATAAACGGCTTTTTTTGAATATTGAGGATTGATCGTGTAGGGTATTTTGAAATTCCTAAAATCCATAAATGTGGGTTTGTGTTTAAAAAGACAAAGGTATTAATTATGAAAATAAACTTTACATTAATTAATCGATAAATTAATAAAAAAACTACGTATTGAATTGTTTTTTTACTTACCTTTAAGAGTGTAAATTTTTGATTATCAAAAACTTTTAATGATGAAAGCCATTGGCTGCATGTGTTCTTTAATTAAATAAAAAAATCACACATGAAAAAGACGTTTTCTGAAGAAGATCTGATAAAGAATCTGAGTTTATATTACCTGAACCGGCATTTGAAAAAAAAGCCCATAGAGAAGTATCACCGTACCATAGATGAATCTCCGCTGCATGACCGTGAAAAGTACAGAAAGAAATCCGAGATTCTTCTTCTCAACTCTTTTATGCATCATTTCCCCGAGGTGAAATTTGAAAACCTTACCTGCGAGAGTCCGGACTTTATCGCCAAATTAAACGACAAAAAAATCGGAATAGAACTGACCGAAGTGATCAATCATCTGGAAATGAAAAAAGTGGAAAGCACTTTGAATAAAATGTTCCGTCAGGCAGAAATAATATTAGAACAGGAAGACACTACGAAATATCGTGGTGTTTATTTTTTAGAATTCCATCCGGCAACCAAATTTGATAACCTGGAAGTACAGCAGGAAAATATTATCAGTATTTATAAAAGTATTAAAAAAAATAAGCCTGTAGGCTGCGTAAAAAGCCTCAGGAAATCTTTCCATCGCAGAAATGTATTTATCACCCATGAGTACAGCATGAATCTGTTTGATGAACTGTGCTCCGAAAAGATTCTGGAACTTATTGAAAAGAAGAACGAAAAATTCCCTTATTATGACACCTCAGTAGATGAATGCTGGCTGGTGATTGTTTCCGATATGAATTCTATTGCCTCAAGATATACCTTCATTCAGGATAAGGAACATCTGAAAGAAGTAAAAAGCCCTTTCCATAAAATATTTCATCTGGAAAATCTCTGTGGAAATATTACCAGTATAAAATAAATGTAATGTTTGAGTATTCTGTTCTTTAATATGATATAAGGTGTATAATTTTAAATTATTTCAAGTTTTAATTTATAATAGTTTAAAATTATTTGGATTTTATTGTTTTTAATTAAAATTAAGTTATATTTGATGTGTGTTGATTATCAATACGATGTATAACTGATGTAACCATAAAAACAATAATCTATGAGAAAACTTCTACTTTTCATACTTATATGTCTCTCTCATACTTTCTATGCTCAGGCTGATTGTGCCACTGCACTTTCTGTTTGTGGAAATTCAAATATCACGTATAGTCCTACAGGATATGGTAATATAAAAGAGCTGGTCAACTCAGGAAGCTGCATAGACTTTACCGGAGAGCACAATTCGATCTGGTATAAAATTACCATCGCTACAGGAGGAACGCTTACCTTCGATCTGGTTCCTAATAATCCGGATGCTGATTACGACTGGGCAATTTTTGGTCCCAATGTAAACTGTGGAAGTTTGGGATCACCTATACGTTGTAACGCGGCAACCGTTATTGGCCCAGGTCCCGCTACAGGATTAAATATGACAAGTACGCTTTTAAGTGCTGCAGGAGGTTCTTTAACTCCTTATTGCAGATATCTTGATGTTTTGCCGGGACAGACTTATTATTTATTTATCGATAACTGGGTGAGCAGCACCAGTTCTACTACAGCACCGTTTTCTTTAACGTGGGGAGGAACTGCAACATTGGCTTCACCATTTACCGATCCAAATATTCAGACTCAGCCATTTATTCCTCCGGGCATCCCGGCGGCAAATCCTGCAGACCCAAGAGAGGTTGTAATATGCTCTGCTACAGCTTTGTTTGATTTTTCTACCTTATCCTCCGGAATTCTAAACGGAAATCAAAATTTTGGGGTAAGTTATCATCTGAGTCAGAATGATGCCTTAACAGGGAATAATCCTATTACAGCTCCTATTACAGTCAATACAACAACTGTCTATTATTACAGCATCAATTATACCGATCCGGCCAATGCATCTAATCCGCTTAATAAATGTAAACAGGTTGGAACATTTAAATTTAAAAATGGTTCTATTACAGCCAAAAATGCAATTTTGACTGAATGCAACAACAATAATGCAGGGACTGCTTTATTTGATTTAACCACAGCGGACGTTATCGGAACCCTAAATGTTACTAAAAAATACTATCCTACAATGGCAGATCTCAATGCCGGAACCAATGAGATTACGACCCCAATGGCATTTGTGTCCGCAGAAGGAATTATCTATGTAAAGGTGATCTCAGAATTTGGTTGTACTGCAGTAGCACAGATTACGCTGAAATTTTATCCTGTTGTAGTCGTGAATGAAACAACTTTGAGATCATGCTTCATTGAAGCCAGTCCATCCACAGCTTCTTTCAATCTTGTCAATGCTTCAGTAACCGGACAAACCAATCCTACAAAAAAATACTATCCTTCACTAACGGATGCCCTTAATCAGACCAATGAAATTCTGAATGCCAATAATTATATTGCCCCTAATGGATTTGTATATATAAGAGTATCCAATGCTCAGGGATGTTATAATGTGGCGAAGGTTACTTTAGTCGTTATTCCACCTGTCTATTCTGATAAACTTAAAGATGTGACTATTTGTGCAGAAGACCAGACCACGCTGGATGCAGGGCCCGGATTTAAAAGTTATGAGTGGAGCACAGGAGCTACTACACAAACGATCAAAGCAGGAATAGGAGTATATTGGGTAAAACTTAAAACGGGAGAATGTGTTACCACACAAACTGTAAAAGTACTTCCTTCGGAACAGCCGGTTGTTTCAGGTATTGATATCTCGAATAATACCATCACAGTATCTGTAATAGGAGGAACTCCGGCTTATAAATATTCAATAGATAATATCATCTGGCAGGATTCCAATGTTTTCAATAATCTTTCAAGGGGAGATCATAAGGTCTATGTAAAAGATGCTTATGACTGTGATCCGATAGAAATCGGAATTGTTGTCCCTAATTTGATCAACGTGATAACTCCTAATGCAGATGGAATCAATGATGTGATTGATTACTCAGCCCTGGCCAGTAAACAAAATCTGATCATGAATGTCTTTGATCGTTATGGAAACAAAATATTCCAGGCAGACAGATCCAATGGCTATAAATGGGATGGTACCCAGGGAGGAAGAAGAGTGCCTACAGGAACATACTGGTATTCTATCACATGGAATGAAAATGATAAAAAGAACACTGCCATTAAATTCACCGGTTGGGTATTGGTGAAAAACAAATAAAATAAATAGAAAAAACCATTTCAATCGAAATGGTTTTTATTTTTAAAAGTTTTTAAATTAGATATCAAAATAGAAAGAATGAAAGACTTGCTTGTAAAACGTTTTGAATACTATAAATCTCTTGGTGATAAAACCTTTGAACAGTTAACAGATGAACAGATGTTCTGGCAGTACAATGAAGAAAGTAATTCTATTGCCATTATTGTGAAACATCTTGCAGGAAATATGCTTTCACGATGGACCAATTTCCTTACCGAAGATGGTGAGAAATCCTGGCGTAACCGAGATGGAGAATTTGTCAATACTTTTACCACTAAAGAGCAGGTCCTTGATTTTTGGGAACAAGGTTGGAAATGTTTCTTTGATGCTCTTGATAAAATAAACGAGGAAAATCTCTATTCCACAACGTATATCAGAGGAGAAGCACATGCGGTTATTGATGCAGTTCTTCGTCAATTGGCTCATTATCCTTACCACATCGGGCAAATTGTTTATATCGCTAAAATGATAAAGAATGAAAATTGGAATACACTTTCAATTGCCAGAAACCGATCTCAACAGTTTAATACAGAAATGAAAACCAAATTTTCAAATCAGAATCCGGATATCAATTCATCGCCCGTCTGCTTTCAAAACAGTCCCGAAGTAAGAGATGAATATAAACAATAGATTGAATCAATCTTGGATTCTTATTAAAATTACTATCTTTGCACCCATAAAATTCAGGAGTACCAAATGTCTACTTTTCACAGAACTGCCGCGTTTCATACACTGGGCTGCAAATTAAACTTTGCAGAAACATCTACTATTGCCCGTCAATTAACAGATGCAGGTTATGATAAGGTAAGTTTTGATGAAAAAGCCAATGTGTATGTTATCAATACATGTTCTGTGACAGAAAATGCTGACCGTGAATGTAAACTCCACGTGAAAAGAGCCATGAAAGCCAATCCTGAGGGACTGGTTGTAATTGTTGGATGCTACGCACAGTTAAAACCTGAAGAAATTTCACAGATTGAAGGAGTTGACCTGGTTTTAGGAGCAAAAGAAAAATTCAATATTCTGAGCTACCTTGACGATTTGGAAAAATCTGAAAATGAAGGTGTTGTTCATTCCTGTGAAATTGAAGAAACCGATTTCTTTATCGGAAGTTATTCTATAGGAGACAGAACCAGAGCTTTCCTGAAAGTACAGGATGGCTGTGACTACAAATGTACTTACTGTACCATTCCGTTAGCCAGAGGAATTTCACGTTCCGATACCATCGAAAACGTTCTCAGAAATGCTACTGAAATTGCCGCAAAAGACATCAAGGAAATTGTTCTTACAGGGGTGAATATCGGTGATTATGGTAAAGGAGAATTTGGAAATAAAAGACACGAACATACCTTCCTTGATCTTATTTCAGAACTGGATCAAGTAGAAGGAATAGAAAGAATCCGTATCTCTTCGATTGAACCCAATCTTTTGAAAGATGAAAGTATTGAGCTGGTTTCTAAAAGCAAAAGCTTTGTTCCGCATTTTCATATCCCGTTACAATCCGGAAGCGATGATCTCTTGAAAAAGATGAAACGTCGTTACCTGACCAAGCTCTATAATGACAGAGTGAACAAAATCCGCGAGGTAATGCCTGATGCGGCTATCGGAGTAGATGTTATTGTAGGATTCCCGGGAGAAACAGAAGAAAGATTTATGGAAACCTATAATTTCCTGAATGAACTTCCTATCACTTACCTTCACGTATTTACCTATTCTGAAAGAGAAAATACGGAAGCTGCAGCTATGGACGGAGTAGTTCCTGTAGCAGAAAGAAAAAAACGTAATAAAATGCTGAGAATTCTTTCCGAAAAGAAGAAAATGGCATTTTATCAGACCCAATTGGGAAAAACGCTGCCTGTTCTTTGGGAGCACGAAAATAAAGACGGGAAAATGTTTGGCTTCACAGAAAACTATGTGAGAGTCCAGAAAGACTTTGATCCTGCATCCGTAAATCAAATCGAATTTCTGAATTTAGAAAAAATCCTGTCAGATGGCACGGTTTCTGTGCAATCTTCTTACCAAAATTTTTTAGCAAAAGCGTAGGCTCTTTGCTAAAATTCTACTAAATTTATTTTTAAACTTTAAATACTACATTCATGAGAGATAAGTTTTTATCTTGGGGAATTGTATTAGTAATTGCTACGTGGATTATAGCAATACTGATCAGAGCGCATTACTGGATACCTACGCTGTTATCCGCAATTTATGCATTGGGTGTTTACAATGCTTACCAATCGAAACATGCCATTTTGAGGAACTTTCCCGTATTGGGATACTTCAGGTATTTTTTCGAAAGTATTTCACCCGAAATGCAGCAATACTTTATTGAAAGGGAAACAGATGGAAAGCCATTTCCAAGAAACCAGCGTTCTGCAGCATACAGACGTGCAAAAAATTTAAGTGATACCGTAGCTTTTGGTACACAGCTGGAAGTGAATCACAGAAAATATGAAGGAATCAAGCATTCCATTTATGCCAAGTCGCCATCAGAAGAACTTCCGAGAGTATGGGTAGGAGGAGAGCAGTGTACACAGCCTTACCATGCTTCTTTATTCAATATTTCAGCCATGAGTTTCGGGGCATTGAGTGACAGGGCACAGATTTCACTGAACAGAGGCGCAAAAAAAGGAAACTTTTATCATAATACGGGAGAAGGAGGAATTTCACCTTATCATCTGGAAGGAGGAGATCTTTGCTGGCAGATAGGAACTGGATATTTCGGATGTCGCGACGCGGAAGGAAAATTCAATCCTGAATTATTTACAAAATATTCCACCCTTCCTAATGTGAAAATGATTGAAATCAAATTATCACAGGGAGCAAAACCAGGACACGGTGGAGTGCTTCCGGGAGTAAAAAATACACCGGAAATTGCAGCGATTCGTCATGTCACACCTGGAATGACTGTTATTTCACCACCTTCACACAGTGCTTTTTCTGATGCAGCCGGATTGCTGAGGTTTGTACAGCAGTTAAGAGAACTTTCAGGAGGAAAGCCAATTGGTTTTAAACTTTGTATCGGTGATACCAAAGAATTTGAAGATATCTGTGTACAGATGAATGTGCTGAAAATTTATCCTGACTTTATTACCATAGACGGAGCAGAAGGAGGAACAGGAGCTGCACCACCGGAGTTTTCAGATGGAGTAGGGATGCCATTGGAACCTGCCTTGATCTTTGTGAACAGAACGCTTAATAACTATAATCTGAGAAGTAAATTAAGAGTGATTGCCAGCGGTAAAGTTCTTACCAGTCTTGACATTCTGAGAGCTGTCGCAATGGGCGCAGATATGTGTAACAATGCCAGAGGATTTATGTTCTCTTTAGGATGTATCCAGGCGTTGAGATGTAACTCAAACAACTGTCCTACAGGAGTGGCAACTCAGGATAAAATGCTTATTAAAGGACTTGATGTGACGGATAAAGCTGAAAGAGTATATCACTTTCACAAAAATACACTTCATACCTGCAATGAACTGATTGCTGCTGCAGGAAGAAGCTCTTATGAAGAAGTTGATGCTACCATGTTTATGAGAGGAGATGAATTTGACCACCTTGCTGATCTGTACTTCCCTGATATTTTAGGGAATGTAAAACAGAAAGCAAGATCGTAATTCAGATTGATATAAAACAAAACCCCAAAAACATTATTTGGGGTTTTATTTTGTATTGTATTATTTACACTATTTATTTTTGTTTTTCTCCGTCAGGTCTATCTGCTCTTCCATAAATCTGAAAGTTAAATACGAAAGACCTGTTTCTGTAAGACATGTTTAAATACGGATAGTGAGGGTTTCTCGCAAAAGCAGCTCTGGAAGGAACAATAATTACTCCCTGTAGGTTATAAGGTGTTTCACTTACAAGATCATTGAATGCTTTGAATTTCTGTAAAGCTTCTCTGAAGCCTGATATTTGATAATAACCAGCCTGTTTTGCCGCATCTGTTGTGCCAGCATCCAATATTGATTGCTTTACATAATAATATGTTGGGTCAACAACAGGAACACCCGTTCCGTCAATGGTATTTAAAAATGCAGTTTTTGATGTAAACGAAGTGTTTCCGTCTGAATTAACTGCCAGGTAAGAGTATGCTCTTCCCATAATTTTGATAATATCAGTGCTGCCAATCGTTTTTTCATCAGCTGGTGCAGGCTGAGCTCCGCTTCTGACAATATAGATTGTTCCTGAAGGAAGGGTCAAAGGTGATAATTCAGATAATTTCTTTTCATTATCATCTGCAGTATCTGTAGAACTGAAAGCTTTTATATTCCCCTGCGCATCAAGATAATTCTCATCCATGAATTTCTTAATGGCCTGATCATCATAGGTGTTTTGAGTAGCAACATCTTCCGGCTCTACATAGGTTGATACATCATCATCTTTCTTACAAGCAGAAAAACACAAAGATCCTGCAAGGATATATAAAAATATTTTTTTCATTTCAAAAAACTTTAATTACTTTACAAATAATATAACGGCAAAAGTATAAAAAATTATGAGAATAGATAAATTTTTATGGAGCATTCGTTTTTATAAGACGAGAAGTATTGCAGCAGAGGAGATTAAAAAGAATAGAGTTTCTATAGGAACGTCTGCCGTAAAGTCATCTAAAGAGGTAAAAGAAGGAGATACCATTAAAATCCGTAAGAATCAGATTGATTATAAAATAAAAGTAATTCAGATTCCTAAAAGCAGAATTGGAGCCAAGCTGGTGCCTCTTCATATCCAGGATGTGACCGATAAGGAACAATACGAGCTGCTGAAACTCCGTAAAATGTCACAAGACTATTACAGAAATAAAGGGGAGGGAAGACCTACCAAAAAGGACAGAAGAGAAATGGACGATTATGTAGGAAACGATATCGACTCCGATTTTACAGACTGGGATGATTTCTTTGGAGAGACCGGCAGTGAAGGTGAGGATGAAGATTAATATTAATATAAAAAAGCTCTAGAGATAGAGCTTTTCTATTATTTCATTAACGATGTCTTCCGGTTCCCTGGAATCTGTCCCGACAGTGAATTGTGCTTTGCTGTAAAATTGATTTCTTTCAAATAAATGTTTAGCAATAAATTCCGAAAGGTCTTCATCAGATATATTCGCAATTAATGGTCTTTTTTCTTTCTGTTTTGAAAGTCTTTCAACCAGTGTTCCTACTCCTGTTCTTAAAAAAACACTCTTTGAATTGTGATTAATGATCTCCATATTATTATAATATACAGGAGTTCCTCCACCAAGGCTTAAAACAACATTTTCTTCAGAGGCCAATATCTCTTCAAGTGCCTCTCTTTCCAGCTTTCTAAAGAAAATCTCTCCCTTTTTCTCAAAAATCTCAGGGATGGTTAATTTATTTCTTCTGGAAATCTCTTTATCGAGATCGATTAATTTAAAATCTATTTTTTCGCTTAATATTTTGGAAATGTGAGATTTGCCGCTTCCCATGTATCCGATCAATGAAATTACCATGAATTTTTTTTAAACAAATTTGCGAAAAAGTTTTGAGATAAAGAAAAAAGTCATATCTTTGCACCACTTAAAACAAGGGACATTACTTAAATGAAAACTTGTTACACAAGTGGCCGACTCGGTAGCTCAGCTGGTAGAGCAATACACTTTTAATGTATGGGTCCTGGGTTCGAATCCCAGCCGGGTCACTAGCAATAATAATTACTGAATGGTAATTTTATTGCCTGCGTGGTGAAATTGGTAGACACGCCATCTTGAGGGGGTGGTTTCCTAAGGATGTGCTGGTTCGAGTCCAGTCGCAGGCACTGCAAAGAAAATTTTATAATTAATATTGAAATTTATTTCATTTTAATTGTGGCCGACTCGGTAGCTCAGCTGGTAGAGCAATACACTTTTAATGTATGGGTCCTGGGTTCGAATCCCAGCCGGGTCACAAGTTTACTGAAAAGTAAATTTTTTTCATATTAATATTTTGTGATTTGGTGTTTCAAAGGCTTCCTTCAGGAGGCCTTTGATTTTTGTATGAACTTGGGATGAATCTAGTCTTTGTTCAGGTATTTAATAAAAAAATCCCCGGCTTAAATGGCCAGGGATACTATATTTTAATAGATAAAGATTAATCAAGGTGCATATTGTCAATTAATCTTACTCCATCTACTACAACTACAATGAAGGCTCTGAAATTTCTGTCTTTATAGAAAAAATCAGTCTCCTGTAGGGTGCTTTCATCAGCAATCAGAAAGTATTCAAGCTTCATGCCCTGCTGGTCATCAAAAATATCAGCTACTCTTTCTTTAATTTCCGGAATACTGACAGTTCTGAACCAGTCGTTTACTTTCTTTAAGGTTTCATAAATTACTTTAGAAGCTTCTTTTCTGTCTTCATGAAGCCTTTGGTTTCGTGAGCTTAATGCCAGACCGTTTTCTGCCCTGTAAATAGGAACTCCGGTTATTTTAACGGGAAGATGTTTTTTCTCCACCATTTTTTTAATAATAGCAAGCTGCTGAAAATCTTTTTCACCGAAATAAGCGTTATCAGGCTGTACCTGTCTGAAAAGCTCTTCTACAACAGTTCCTACCCCATTGAAATGTCCCGGTCTGGATTTACCCTCCATTTCATTTTCCAATCCGTCAAAATCATACGACTGGCTTTCAGCTTTTTCAGGGTAAATATCTGTCACCTCAGGGATGTAGACAGCATCTACAAGACCTGAATTCTGAAGAATCAGTATATCTCTGTTCACATCTCTTGGATATTTTTCAAGATCTTCAGGATTGTTGAACTGGGTTGGATTTACAAAAATTGAAGAAATGACAAGGTCATTTTCTTTTCTTGCCTCTTCATACAGAGAAAGATGGCCATTGTGCAGGGCGCCCATGGTAGGAGCAAAGCCAATTCTTTTTCCCATTTCTTTCTGTCTTTCAATGAAATCCTGAAGGACTTTTCTGTTTTTTAGAACTTCCATAGTTTATTTTAATACTATTTCAAAAATACTAAAAATATCGCATAATAATATGTACTTTTAATAATTTGAAAAGGGAATTTTCGTAAAAAAATGTTAATTAAAATAATGTTGGATGTTTTTTTGTAATTTTGCACATTAAAGCATTTTTACAAAAATTAGATAGAAAGTTTATGCCGAATCAAAAAATACTGTACATTACTACAGAGATGTATCCATATCAGGAAGATACAAATATGGCTGCAGTGGTAAACAAAATGGCACTTAAGATGCACCAAGAAGGCAATGATGTAAGAGTTTTTATGCCAAGATTTGGACAAATAAGTGAGAGAAAATTCCAGCTTCATGAAGTAATCCGTCTTTCAGGGATGAATATTATTATCAATGACCTGGACCAGCCTCTGATCATTAAAGTAGCGTCTCTTCCGGGGGAAAGACTTCAGGTTTACTTTATTGACAATGAAGAATACTTCAAAAGAAAACAATATTATTTCGACGATGAAGGAAACCCTTTCGAAGACAATGACGAAAGAGCTATTTTCTTTGCCAGAGGAGTGATTGAAACTATTAAGAAACTAAACTGGGTGCCGGATGTTATCCATTTGAATGGATGGATGTCTTCTTTTGTTCCAATTTATCTTAAAACGTACTACGAATCAGATACTTATTTCAAAGATGCAAAAATTGTACTTTCTCTTTACAATGAGAAAGATGCTGACCTGGACAAAAAGATCGATGAAAAGCTGCAGTTTGATAATATTTCGGGATTAAAAGCGTTAGATAACCCAACTATTAAAAGTTTTGTTATCGAGAGTATGAACTATGTAGATGCCGTTGTAAAGGGTGACGAGTTCCTGGATGAAGACCTGGATAAGGCTTTCAACGAAACAGCAACCCAGAAATCGGAATATCTGGACGTAGATTCTATAAATCAACTTTATTAAAAACACATTTTTAATGACTCATAATCTTAAAAAGACCTTCGCCATGCTTCTATTGGCGATTTTTGGAAGTGCATTGCTTTATAACTGTGAACCGGATCCGGATTCTCTTGGAGAGCAGCTGTTTAATGGTGACGCAGCACAAGGCAATGAAATTTCATATCCTGTTATAGCATACAATTACGACAATAATGATTCAATCAGAAGTGATGCTTCAAGATTGATCAGCGGATTGAACGAATCTGGTACAGCTACAAATATTGCCGTTCTGGGAGCCTTTACTGAATCCCAGTTTGGAATGCAGAGAGCATCTTACGTTACCCAACTTAGAATGCCGGTAGATAATTTCGACTTCAATGGCGCGGATCCAAAAGTAGATTCTGTAGTTCTTGTCGTAAGACCACCTGCAAATACAGCTTCGAATACTTACTTCTTTGAAAGCAGCGATTCATTAAAGACCAATACATACGCAAAAACTGATTTCCCGGTAGACGGGGTTGCTACAGAAGTTTCCATTGAGAAAAAAACTTATCCTGTTCGTAAATACGGTAAAATAGGAGGAGCTTCAAAATCAATGAAAATCAATGTGCATGAAGTGACAACGTTCCTGGATGCAAATAACGATGCTTTAAAACGTTCTAATGCGTCAATTAGTACTGGTGAATTGTTAGGTTCAGGAGTGTTTGATGGTAACATAAGTTCTTTATCTATAACAAAAAAATCTGATAACTCGGTTGTATTTACAGGAAATTTAGGATTCAGAATGAAGTTGAGTAACACAAATTTTTTCCAGACTCATATTCTTGATAAAAAAGGAAAACCTGAGCTTCAGGATGCTGCTAACTTTATCAGATACTTCAAAGGGATAAAAATTTCTGTGGACGAAACAGATAGATATCTGTATCAATTCTCTCCTAACGATTTACAGCTTATCATGTATTACAAATATGATAAAACGGAGAATGGAACAACCACAAGACCTCAGACAACACTTAGTTTCAACTTGGGAAGCGCGAATTCTCATATCGGATTGTATGAGTACAACAGATCTGGATCACCTGCTGCAGCTGCACTGGCTGCAAGTAATTCTGCTGAAGGAGATGAAAGACTTTTTGTTCAGGGAATGGGAGGACCTTCTGTGGTAGTAAAAATTAAGGATGAGACTATTGCACAACTACAGGATATTTACAACAAAGATAAAGCAGGTATTGTAAGTGCTAAGATCAGAATATACCTGGATCCTGCAACATGGAAAAATACAGGTTCTACTGAAGATCGCAGGTTTACCCTTTTAAACAATACATTAAATGCCGGTAAAATTGATTACTCAAAATTAACATTCACTTCAGATCTGACAAGCGGACTTGGATTGTACTATTTTAAAGATAAACCTGAGCCAGGTTATTATGATTTTGTAGTAACAAAAACAATCAAGGATCTTGTTGAAGGGAAAAAAGAAACTGTAGATGGAACTGAGCAACTGATCGTTAACAAACCATTAATAATCACTGCAGGAACATTTGCAGCAAGTACTACGGGAACACTTTTAGGAGTTCGTAATACAACAAGAGCATTCGATATGAACAGAATTATTCTGACAGGAATTGATAAAACGAATACCAACCCTAAGAGAATCCAGCTAATGGTAACTTATGGTACAAAAAAATAGAACACGATAAACAAACAACACTAGACAAAATAAAATATGTGCGGAATAGTAGGATACACAGGATTTCAAGACGCTTATGAAATTGTAATTAATGGTCTTAGAAGATTGGAATATAGAGGGTATGACAGTGCCGGAATTGTTTTAGAAGGACCAGGTAACAAGCTGGAAGTAGAAAAAACAAAAGGTAAAGTGGAGGATTTGGTGAATATTTCAAAAGAGCTGAAAGGAACGTCTAAAATTGGAATGGGACACACCCGTTGGGCTACCCACGGAGTTCCTAGTGACAGAAATTCCCACCCGCACTTGTCAAACAACGGGAAAATTGCAATTGTACATAATGGTATTATTGAAAACTATGATACCATTAAAACGATGCTTACTGAAAAAGGATTTACTTTTAAATCAGAAACAGATACAGAGGTATTGGTAAATCTTATCCAGTATTTTATGGATCTTAATCCTGAGATTGACTTCCCGACAGCAGTGAGATATGCCTTGAATGAAGTATATGGAGCTTATGCAATCACTGTACTTCATGAAGATTATCCCGGAATATTGGTCGTAGGAAGATTAGGTTCTCCTCTTGCAATCGGAATCGGGGATAAAGAATACTTTATTGCCTCGGATGCATCTCCTTTCGTGGAATTTACAAAAGAAGCTATTTACCTTGAAGAAGGACATATGGCAACCATCTCTCTGGAAAACGGAGTAGATATCAGAACTATTAACGAAAACTCTAAGATCGAGCCTGAAATTCAGGAACTTAAATTAAGCCTTGAACAGATCGAAAAAGGTGGTTACGAGCATTTCATGCTTAAAGAAATCTTTGAACAGCCTAAATCTGTACATGATACCATGAGAGGTAGACTTCTTGTAGATGAAGGAGTAATCAAAATGGCCGGAATCTGGGATCATGTTGAGAAATTCAAAAATGCCAACAGAATTATTATCATTGCTTGTGGTACTTCGTGGCATGCAGGTCTTATCGGAGAATATCTGATAGAAGAATACGCCAGAATTCCTGTTGAAGTAGAATATGCATCAGAATTCAGATACAGAAACCCGATCATTACCGATAAAGATGTGGTGATTGCCATTTCTCAGTCTGGAGAAACAGCTGATACCATGGCTGCCTTAAAATTAGCAAAAGAGAAAGGAGCATTTATATATGGTATATGTAATGTTGTAGATTCATCAATTGCAAGAATTACAGATGCCGGTTCATATACGCATGCAGGTCCTGAAATCGGGGTAGCTTCTACCAAAGCATTTACGGCACAGCTTACTATTCTTACTTTAATTGCGTTTAAATTAGGAAAACACAACGGAAACTTAGGAAACGCTGAATTTATGAGCTTAATTGCTGAGCTTGATGCTATCCCTAAGAAAATTGAAGAAGTGCTGAATACCACTCATGAGCTTACGCAGAATATTGCAAAAGATTTTGTGAAAGCTACCAATTTCCTTTACCTGGGAAGAGGATACAACTATCCTGCAGCCCTGGAAGGAGCCTTAAAATTAAAAGAAATTTCTTATATCCATGCAGAAGGATACCCGGCTGCAGAAATGAAGCATGGTCCGATTGCCCTGATCGACGAAAATATGCCAATTGTAATTATAGCACCTAGAAAAGGCCACTATGATAAAATTGTAAGTAACGTTCAGGAAATTAAAGCGAGAAAAGGCAAAATTATCGCTGTAGTTAATAAAGGAGACCGTCAGGTGAGCGAAATGGCAGATTATGTTATCGAAATCCCTGAAACTTCAGAATGTTTCTCTCCAATCGTTGCTTCCGTACCTCTGCAACTGCTAGCCTATTATATTGCAGTTTATAGAGGAGCCAACGTAGATCAACCGAGAAACCTTGCAAAATCTGTTACCGTGGAATAAAAAGTTGTTGTAAATAAAATAAATTTAGATTTCTTCCGTTATTTCAAAAAAAATCTTAAAAGTTTCTTAAAAAAATTATATATTTACGGCTTAATTATAAAAATTAACATGAAAAGGATATTTCTTTTATTATTGTCTGCGTCGGTAGCATCGGTATCTTGTTCAGGTGGTGGCAGCTCTTCTGTAGGGAAGCCAGGAACAAAAGGAGAATTGATACCAAGAGAAAAAACTAAATCATTTGTTGCGGAAAGACCATACGGAATGGTTGCAATTCCTGCAGGTTCATTTGTTGCTGGTTTAGCAGACCAGGATCCAACAAATACTCCTGAAAAAGCAGCATTGAAGACAGTTACTGTTTCTTCTTTCTTCATGGATGAAGCAGAAACTACCAACTCAGAGTACAGAGTATTTATCAATTATGTAAGAGACTCTATCGCGAGAACTTTACTTGCTGAAGCTGCCGGAGAAGGTGGTGATGAAGGCGGACGTAAAGGAGCTGCAATAGGAGATTATGCATATCTTGCTAAAAAAGAAGAAAATTTAACACCTTATCAAGAATATATGGAAGGCCAGGGTGGCCGGGAAGACGGAAGCTATGATGCCAGCAAAAGATTAGATTGGAAAATTCCTTTACACTGGAGCACATCAAAATATCCGGATGTAGAATACGCAGAAGTTTTAGAATCTATGTATCTGCCTTCTTCTTCAAGAATCGGAAACGAAAGAATTTTAGATGTAAGCAAGCTGAAATATACTTACCGTTGGGGAGATATGGACGCTGCAGTTGCAGATAACGAAAGAGGAGCTAATTACCTGAAAAGCGAAAGTATCGCGATCTATCCTGATACTACAGTTTGGGTAAAAGATTTCCACTTTGCTTACAATGAGCCATTGTTTGAACAGTATTTCTGGCACAAGGCTTACAAAGACTATCCTGTTGTTGGGGTTACCTGGGATCAGGCAAGGGCTTATTGTAACTTCAGATCTAAATTGAAAACAGATTACAACGAAAGTTTAAAAAGAAAAAAACAAAGACCATTAGAGTTCCGTCTTCCAACAGAAACTGAATGGGAATATGCTGCAAGAGGAGGTATGCAAAATGCTACTTACCCTTGGGGTGGTCCATATTTAATGGACGACAGAGGTTGCTATCTGGCTAACTTTAAGCCGAAAAGAGGTAACTACATGGAAGACGAGAAAAAAGGTACTTATACATATACAGCTCCAGTTAAGAAATTTAAGAAAAATGGGTTTGGGTTATTTGATATGGCTGGAAACGTTTCTGAATGGACATTATCTTCTTTTAACAACTCTTCAGCTGGGTTCACTTCTACATTAAATCCTTCTACTAAAGATAAGTTGGATACGAAGAAATCTGTAAGAGGTGGATCTTGGAAAGATATAGGATATGCACTAATGACAGGTGCTAGAGATTGGGAAAGAAAAGATTCCGCAAGAAGCTATATCGGATTCAGAACTGTACAGGATATCCCTGAAGCAGCTGTTAAGCCAAGAAGAGTTAACAGAAATTAATCAGACAATTTTTCAATAACAATTTTATTTAACATTAAAAAAACTAACTCAATATGTTTAAGACTAAAGATGCTTGGATGAATTTCTTTTATTCATTCGGTGCTGCAATTGTAATTCTTGGAGCTTGGCTTAAAATTACTCACATTACCTTGGGACCTATTAACGGTAACATCGCTCTTACCGTAGGGCTTATTACTGAGGCGATTATCTTTATCATCTTTGCATTTGACCCTCCAAAAACTGAAGAGTCTTATGCCTGGGAAAATGTTTATCCTGAGTTATTAGATAAACATGCGAATCCAAATCCTTTACACTCTAATGTAACCACTAAAAATACAAGCGCTCAATTTGCTGAACTGGAAAACTCTCTTTCTAACAAATTGGATAAAATGCTTGAAGATGCAAGATTAGACGTTCAATTATTTGAAAGATTAAGAACAGGAATTGATAAATTTTCAAACTCTGTTGATCAGATCAATCAAACGGTAGACGTATCTGCATCTACTCATAAATATAACGACCAATTAAATAAAGCAGCTCAGCACATGGAAAGCATGAATGCTCTTTATGCAATGCAGCTTGAAAGCGGTAAGAGACAATCTGAATTTGCTAACAAGTATGTTGCAGATATGCAGAAATCTGCAGAGCAATCTGAGAAATTCAACCAAGAGCTACAAGGTTTAACATCTAATCTTAATAACTTAAATAGAGTTTATGGTGGTATGCTAACTGCTATGAAGTCTTAATTCCTAACCATTTCTAAATTTAACTACTTAATCAAAAAACAAAGAAAAGAGAATGGCACAAGGAAAACAGACCCCTCGTCAGAAGATGATCAACCTGATGTATTTGGTGTTCATCGCGATGATGGCCCTAAATATTGATGCAGAAATCATCAGATCATATTATGACTCTACAGTTTCTTTAAAAGCAACACGTATGCTTACTGAAACTAAAAACAGTGAGATATTTGAAAAAACATTAGAGGCTAAAGCACAACAGGTACCCGATACTTATGCACAGCCTTGGGAGCAATATAAGGTGTTGAAGGTAAAAATCGATGATTTGGTTACTCATGCAGAACAAATCAAAGAAAAATTGAAGAAAGAGGCTGAGTTTATGGAAAATGATCCGGCAACTGGCAAGCCTATCGATGTTAGCGAGAATTTTTCTTCACTTAATAACAATGAAGGGGCTACACAATATTTCTTTAAAGATGGAGATGAAAATACTCCTTCAAAAGGCGCTGATGAGTTAAAAGCTAAGATTGATGCTATAAGAAATTATATCAATACTACTTTCGGACAAAATCATCAATTGCAGGATTTGGTGAATAGAGCTAATGCGTCTCTTATCGCTGAATATCCAAAAGGAAAATCTCCAAATGAAAAGACCTGGTTTCAGAATAAATTCTATCATCAGCCTTTGATTGGTGCAATCTCCAATTTAGAGATTATCCAAAATGATGCCAGAAACGTACAGTCTGATGCATTGGCAATGTTGTTGCAAGAGAAAGTAGATGCAAGCATCAAATTTTCAAGCTATGAGCCTATAGTTTCAGGTCCGGTAGATATCCAGGCAGGAAAACAGGCTGAAGTAAAAGTAATGTTAGGTACTTACTCTACAAGTAACAAGATCAGTATCTCTGGTGTAAGTAAAGTAGAGAACGGTAAAGGTATTATGCAAATTTCAGGTTCTGGAATTGGTGAACATAAATTAGGAGGTACTATTACATTGACGGATGCTTCCGGGAAACCACAGTCTTTCCCTTGGACACATACTTATAATGTAATCGCTGGACCAAGAGAAGTAAAACTTGAAAAAGGATTATTGCTTTCTGCTGATAAAATGAACGTTATGTATAGAGGACTTGAGAATCCTGTTTCAGGATCAATCTTAGGTGCTGACAATTCTAAGCTTTCATTATCTGCTGCAGGCGCTACCGTGAAAGGAAAAGGTCCAGGTAAATGGGATGTGACTCCTACTACCGGAAATGTAGTGAAGTTAACATTATCAGGAACAGATCCTTATGGTAAAACAGTTTCTCAGGTATTTGAATATAGAATTAAGAATATCCCTAGACCACAAGGTCAGATCAGAGGTAAAGCTGTAAACTTTATGCCGGCAGGTTCTATACCTAACCAGATTGTTTCTGCTACTTTACCAGACTTTGATTTCCCTGTTTCGTTCACTGTTAATAGCTTTATTATTAAGCTTCCAGGAAAAGCAGGTACTCTGATTCAAGGTAGCTCATTATCAGGAGCAGAAGGAATGCTTAGAAACCTTAGACCTGGTGATGTAGTTCAGATCTATGATATTCAGGCTACGGCTACAGGATTGGGGAACCAGAGACTTAAGGAAATTTCGCCTGTAATTATTAATGTTCAATAAGGTTAATTTGTAAAATCATATTATGAAAAAATATATTAGCACCCTTTTAGTTTTAGTTTCGGGATTTGCTTTTTCCCAGACTATTCTGAATGCTGCTTCTCCTGAAGAATTCAGACAAATGAGAGCTGAATCAATGAGAAAAGCAGGGGATACTGTTATCAGCAATAAAGTAAAGCCTCTTGAATATGGTTTCGTTGATGACAAGGATATTTACAAAAGTATGTTTGTTTGGGAAATCATTGATATGAATGATAAGATCAACCAGCCGTTTTATTATGATAATCCGGATGGTCTTCTTTCAAGTTCTACAAGATCATTATATCAGTTATTACTTGATGGTGCCCTTAAAGGGGATATCAAGGAAGTTTATGACGACGAAAACTTTGTGACAAGACTTTCACCTGAGGCTATTCAGAAAAGATTGGAAAGTGTTAGACTTGACGAAGAAGCTATTGATATCCTTAACTCTGGAAGAACACTTACAGAGGACGAAAAGAAAAGATTGACAGATATCATCAGAACCACTACAGATAAAGTAAAAGTTCTTAAGGTAATGGGAATGTGGTTTATCGATAAAAGAGACGGTCAGATGAAGTACAGACCTCTTGGTATCGCTGCTATGGGTCCGGATCCGACATCGGTAGGAAGAATCGGTCCTGATGGCCAGCCTTTGGCAGGTGCTGATGAATTGATTGATCTGTTCTGGATTTATTACCCAAGTGCTCGTGATATCTTAGCAAACAATTATGTTTTCAATAGAAAAAATTCTTCTGCTGACTTATCTTTCGATGATGTTATCAATGCAAGAAGATTCTCTTCTATTATTTATAAATCTTCAAACGGTTTAGGAGATGGTACTATTAAGGACTATATTCCTAAAAATGCTGATGAGCAGCTGGAAGAAAGTGACAGAATCAAGGCACAGATTCTTGACATGGAAAATGATATGTGGAATTACTAAATTTCGCTTGATATTTATAGAAAACCTGAGTATTTTTACTCAGGTTTTTTTTATTATGAAAAATGTAGATTATATTATTGTAGGAGACGGATACGCGGGGCTTTTCTTGGCTCATCAGCTCATTAAAAATAACAAGTCCTTTGTCATCTTTACGGAAGGAAGGCAAAGTGCCTCCCAGGTTTCAGCAGGAATTATCAATCCTGTTGTCCTGAAGAAATTTACCACATTCTGGAAAGCACAGGAACAAATAGATTTTCTTAAAGACAGTCTTAAAGAAATAGAATCATATACCGGAGAAAATTATTTGATCAATGCTCCCATTCACAGAATTTTCCATGATGAAAATGAACAGAATTTATGGTTGAGAAAATCAGCAAATGAAGAATTGTCGCATTTTCTTGATCAGAATTTCGATCGTTTAAATGTGGTAAAAAACGATTTTCTTAGCGGAAAGGTGAATCAATCTGCAAGACTTAATGTTAATGGATTTTTCAGTAGTCTATTCGATTATTTTGAAAAAAATGATCATCTGGTTAAAGAAAAGTTCGATTATTCAAAATTGAATCCATCTGAATCGGTATATAAAGATTTTACTTTCAAAAATTTGATTTTCTGCGAAGGGATGGGGGTGAAAGATAATCCGTACTTTTCAGAGATTGCAGTAAACCCGAACAAAGGTCACCATATAAAAGTGAAACTTTCACAACCGATTCCGGAGAATATAACCATTAAAAAGAAACATTTTTTATTCCCAACCGGAAACGGACTGTATTTTTATGGAGGGACCTACGACAGAGAGCAGCTTCATCATCATATCGATGAATCAGCCGTTGAACAACTGGTGAAAGGGCTTTCAGAATTTTATCCCTATGATTTTGAAGTGGAGGAAGTCCATTTTGGATTCCGCCCAACCGTAAAAGACAGAAGGCCTATCATCGGAAGACATGATACGTTCAGTAATCTCTATGTCTTTAATGGACTTGGAGCCCGTGGGATTCTTAATGGGTGTTATTTTTCAAGAGATCTGTTCCGTTTTATGGAAGATGATATTCCATTGCATGAAGAAGTTTCATGGAAAAGATTTCAATAGTGTATATTAGTAAATATATTCAAGGTGAAAATTTATGAATGAAAATATATTAGGTATCATTGCCGGTGTTCTTACCTCCGTTTCAATGATTCCGCAACTTATAAAGGTAATCAGAGAAAAGAATGTAGAAGATATTTCTTTACTTATGCTGCTGGTCCTGATTTCGGGGCTCTCTTTATGGGTATGGTATGGCTTTGCAAAAGATGAACTTCCTATTATTCTATCAAATGCATTTGCAGTTCTGGTAAATATCAGCCTTCTGATCTGTTACATCATGTACAACAAAAAAAAATAGCAATATTAAAATAAAAAAACGCTTCATCATGATGAAGCGTTTTTCATTTTATGTAAGTGAGATTCAATTACTGAAGAACAAATTTAGCTAAAGGAGCCATTCTTGCTTTGTTTAAAGTAAGTGTATTTCCGTTTACAGAGTAATTGTCTGCTGCAAGAATTGCTTTGGTAAATTGATTTTCAATATCAAGATCCTCGCAAGCCATCATCGTAGACATCCCCTGATTGAATTTAATTCTCATTATTTCAGGTTTGATCTCAAAAGTTCCTCCCAAACCATTACATCCTGCATGTCCCTGATATCTCATACCATCCATTTCAAGTTTGAAATAAGGATTGTTTTTAGGATTCTTCAGTTCAATCGGCTTCCCGTTAAGCTCTGTAAGTTTCCATGTTTTTCCTGTAATGTCCGTAGTTGCTTTCTGAGCGTTCTGTGTTTTACAAGAAACAACTAAAAAGGTTGCGATAACAAGTGCCGAAAAATAATAATATAAACTTTTCATAATGTTTATTTTTTTAATTTGAATTGCTAATCCATATGCTAATACGATGCCATTTTTGCAGGACCAGACTCTTTTTTTGCCTGTTTAAGGTGGAACAGAACCATATCTACATTCTTTTTCAGGAAAGTGATATTGCCCTTAATATCAGAATATTGATATTCTTCATTAGAGGCTGTATATTCAGGTAAAGCATCACTTTTTTTTAGGTCAAAAGTTTTGCCGTTTAAATGTATAATCGCTGTATTTTTGGTATTGTTGATCGTTACTTCTATTTTTTCTCCATAGCTGTCAACATACACATTTTTTGAAATGTCATCTGTATTTTCTGGAACAACAGCAGTAATGGTTTCAGCCTCTTTTCCGGGATGTTTACATGCTGTTAGGGAAATAAGGGTCAATCCGAAAAGGATTGGTACTAATAATTTTTTCATAGTGATAAGTGATTTTAAAGTGTTTCATGAATTATGATATTAATGCTATATAAATTTACAAATATTTTTAATAAATATGTGTTAATTTTTCATAAACTAACAGAAAATTAAAGTTTTGTACAATTTAACTCACTGTTTTTTGAAACAGAATTCACGAAACAAAAGGTAATAATTATTGTGGGAAATTTAGAATAGACGTTGTTGATGCAGGGTTTTTAACGAACTTGTTTTCAGAAGAATAATCTTGTTTTTTTTCATTTTTCATTTGTTGTGTTAATTTTCGGCAAAAATAATTCAAAAATAAGAGAGTAACAATAAGTTAATGTTAATAATTCTCATTCATGATAAAGTTTAGGTTCACTAGGGTAAATTTTAAAAATAGAATATCAAGGCTCTTGAATGTTCAAAAAAGCAACAACTTTAAAATTAAAATTTCCTTAAATCAAAAAAAATGGCTTGATATTTGAAAATTGAAACTTGCACAGATGAGATGTCAAAATTACCTAAATGACGCTTGAATAAAAGAAAAAATTAATATTTATCACTTTTGTATATTCAGGTATTTTAAAGAAGAGTTAAATTTTGTTAATCCATGATGGTAATATCATAATCTGGGTGTACATTTGCAACTTCAAAATGAGAAACTTCGTAGTATATTTTTTAACCGGTCTTTTTCTGCTCTTTGTAGTAGAAAGCAGACTTGACGTTAAAACGCTCCGAAACGACTATAACGGTCACGTTTCTCATCATATGCCAAAAAGAGCCAACCGCCTGAATCAGACTTTCGAAAAACTCTCTGTTCAGCAAATGGCCGATAATGTAGACAATTCCACTTTAGAACTTACCGAAAATGATTTCCAGCTGTCTGATGTATGGCAGGCTGTTATTGTTTTTGCAGGAGTTTTCTCTTTAGTCTATATTTTTGGATTAAAAAGCTATAAACGATCCAAGCCGGATATTCATGGCTTTGTTCTTGGTTTGGCAACCAAAAGATTTATTCTTATCCGCTCCATTAGAATCTAAAATTTATCCGTTCTGTTTATTTTCTGCCTGATGACAGGTGGGAAATACCTTGCGTTGTGTATGCCGGTAATCATCACACCGTACCTCTTTTATTACCGTTTTTTATTTCTATCAAAACATTAACGATTATATAAACTCTAGAATTATGATAAAAAGAGTTGCTTCGGGAATTGCGCTGAGTGCCCTTCTGTTGGCGGTTGGCTGCAATACGAAAAAAGAAGAAAAAGAAGAAGTTACCGTCTATCCGGTGACGTCCCCTGTGGTAATGGATACCGTAATCAACAAAGAATACGTAGCCCAGATTCAATCTGTAAAAAACATTGAAGTGAGAGCTCAGGAAAAGGGTTTCCTGGAAAAAATCTTTGTAGATGAAGGACAGTACGTACAGGCCGGACAAACATTGTTCCGCATCATGCCTAAACTGTATCAGGCAGAATTATTAAAAGCAAAAGCAGAAGTAGAACAGGCTTCTATTGAACTGAAAAATGCAAGTACACTGGCAGGAAACAACATCGTTTCTAAAAATGAAAGAGCCATGGCAAAAGCAAAACTGGATGCTGCCAATGCAGAAATGAAACTGGCCCAGATCCACCTTTCTTTTACTGATATCAAAGCGCCATTTTCAGGGATTATCAATAGAATTCCACTGAAATTAGGGAGTCTTGTAGATGAAGGCGATTTGTTGACTTCGTTATCAGACAATACAAGTATCTATACCTATTTCAACGTTTCAGAACCTGAATATTTGAGCTATCAGACTCATGCTTCAGACAGAGGAAGCAATCAGGTTTCTCTGATTACAGCCAACGGAGAAACATATACACAAAAAGGAGAAATTCAGACGATTGAAGGAGAATTCGATAACGAAACAGGAAATATTGCTTTCCGTGCGAAATTCCCTAATCCGGACAAACTCCTGAGAAATGGAGAAACCGGAAAAGTACAGATGTCAATGCCTGTTCATAATGCATTGATCATTCCACAGAAAGCTACCTATGAAATTCAGGATCAGAAATATGTATTTGTAATTGATAAAAATGGGGTAGCAAAGTCCAGAAATATCAAAGTAGCCTATGAACTTCAGGATTTGTATGTAGTAGGATCAGGAATTTCAAAAGGAGATCAGATTCTTCTGGAAGGAGTTCAGAAAGTAAAGGATGATCAAAAAGTGAAAACAAAATTCCAGGATCCTAAGAAAGTTCTTCAATCACTGAAATTAAAAGCAGAGTAGTGGTTCTCTAAAACGAAACAGTATGTTTAAGAAATTCATTCGCAGACCAGTTCTGTCTATAGTAATCTCATTGATTATTGTATTTATGGGAATACTGTCATTGGTAAAACTTCCGGTGACCCAGTTCCCATCCATCTCTCCGCCTAAAGTAAATATCACCGCAGAATATCCCGGAGCTAACAACGAATTGTTGATTAAATCCGTAGTAATCCCCTTAGAAAGAGGATTAAATGGTGTTCCCGGTATGAAATATATGACCTCAGATGCCGGAAATGACGGGGAAGCTTCCATTCAGATTGTATTTGATCTGGGAACGGATCCCAATGTAGCTGCAGTAAATGTGCAGAACCGTGTATCTTCAGTGGTCAATAAACTTCCACCTCTGGTAGTGCGTGAAGGGGTAAAGATCACCCGTGAAGAACCCAATATGTTGATGTACATTAACCTGTACAGTGACGATCCTAAAGCTGACCAGAAATTCCTTTTCAACTATGCAGATATCAACGTAATGTCTGAATTGAGAAGGGTAAGTGGTGTAGGTTTTGCCGATATCCTCGGAACCCGTGAATATGCGATGCGTATCTGGCTTAAACCAGATAGATTAACAGCCTACAATATTTCAGCAGATGAAGTAATGGAATCTCTGAATGAGCAGAGTTTGGAAGCTTCCCCTGGAAAAACAGGTGAAAGTTCCGGAAAACGCTCTCAGTCTTTCGAGTATGTATTAAAATATCCAGGTCGTTTCAATAATGAAAAAGATTACGGAAACATTATTTTAAAAGCAAAACCGAACGGAGAATCTGTAAGACTGAAAGATGTTGCCGATATAGAGTTTGGAAGTTCCATGTATGATATTTATTCTACATTGAACGGAAAGCCTTCAGCGGCAATCACGGTAAAACAATCCTATGGGTCCAATGCAAGTGACGTTATCAAAAATGTGAAAGCATTGATGAAAGATCTTGAAAAAAATAACTTCCCTAAAGGAATGCATTACGACATCAGTTATGACGTTTCAAGATTCCTGGATGCATCCATGGAAAAAGTAATCCACACTTTGTTCGAAGCTTTTGTCCTGGTTGCTATCGTAGTATTCCTATTCCTTGGAGACTGGCGCTCAACATTGATTCCGGCATTAGCCGTTCCGGTTTCATTGGTAGGAACATTTGCGGTAATGTCTGCTTTCGGAATTACCCTGAATATGATTTCCCTCTTTGCTTTAGTAATGGCGATCGGGGTTGTAGTAGATGACGCGATTGTAGTTATTGAAGCTGTTCACGCCAAGATGGAAGAAAAACACCTTTCTCCATTAAAGGCTACCGAAGAAGCAATGCATGAGATCAGTGGAGCAATTATTGCCATTACGCTGGTAATGGCATCGGTATTCATTCCGATTGCATTTATGTCCGGACCGGTTGGGGTATTCTACCGTCAGTTCTCTATTACAATGGCTTCATCCATTATTTTATCCGGAGTAGTGGCACTTACTTTGACGCCGGCATTATGTGCTTTGATCTTAAGAAATAATCATGGAAAGGCTAAAAAGAAAACTCCGGTTACTCTTTTCCTTGATAAATTCAACAACCTGTTCACAAAAGGAGCTGGTAGATATGAGAAAATGCTGAATAAAACGGTAACGAAAAAGACAATAACATTGCCTCTATTATTAGCATTTTGTGCCTGTACATTCTTCCTGAGTAACTCTTTACCTTCAGGATTTATCCCGGCTGAAGATCAGGGGATGATTTATGCGATTATTCAAACCCCTCCGGGATCTACATTGGAAAGAACAAACCAGATTGCCAGAGAACTTTTGAGAGAATCTGAAGATATTGATGGAGTACAATCCGTTTCTTCTCTTGCAGGTTATGAGATTTTGACGGAAGGTACCGGATCCAACTCCGGAACCTGTCTGATCAACCTTAAAAGCTGGGAAGAACGTAAAGAATCTGCCGCTGAAATCATAGAAAAACTGGAAGAAAAAGCCAAAAATATTCCTGGAGCTAATATAGAATTCTTCCAGCCACCTTCCGTTCCGGGATATGGAGCAGCAGGAGGTTTTGAACTTCGTTTGCTGGATAAAGCGGGAAGTGGAGACTATCATAAAATGGAACAGGTAAGTAATGACTTTGTGAAGGAGCTTAAGAAGCGTCCGGAATTGGGATCAGCATTTACATTCTATTCTGCGAGTTTCCCACAATATATGCTTAGGATAGATAATGATCTTGCAGAGCAAAAAGGAGTCACCATTGAAAAAGCGATGGATAACCTCTCCACATTAATTGGTTCCAACTATGAAACGAGTTTCATCCGTTTTGACAGACCATATAAGGTAATTGTTCAGGCTGGTCCTCAATATCGTGCCTTACCAACTGACCTCCTGAAACTGTACGTTAAAAACGATAAAGATCAGATGGTTCCGTACTCAGACTTCATGAGATTGGAAAAAGTATACGGATTATCGGAGATTACAAGACACAATATGTATAACTCTGCAGAGGTAAGTGGAACTCCGGCACCTGGATATAGTAGCGGACAGGCGATTCAGGCGATTCAGGAAGTTGCGGATAAAACACTTCCAAGAGGTTTTGGTATCGACTGGGCGGGGATCTCTAAAGATGAAGTAAGCCGTGGTAATGAAGCCATATTTATCTTCCTGGTATGTTTAGGATTTGTTTACCTGATTCTTTCCGCACAGTATGAAAGTTTCATCCTTCCGCTACCGGTTATTTTATCCCTTCCGGTAGGTATTTTCGGAGCATTTTTATGCTTAAAATTATTAGGATTGGAAAACAATATCTATGCACAGGTGGCCATGGTCATGCTGATTGGACTTCTGGGTAAAAATGCCGTATTGATAGTAGAATTTGCCGTACAGAAAAAGGCAGAAGAAGGAATCCCTGTGGCAAAAGCCGCTATTGAAGGAGCGGCCATTCGTTTCCGTCCGATTTTGATGACCTCATTTGCCTTCATTGCAGGATTAATTCCTCTGGTGATTGCAACAGGACCGGGAGCGGTCGGTAACAGAACCATTGGTACTGCAGCAGCGGGAGGAATGTTAATCGGGACCATTTTCGGATTGATGATTATCCCCGGACTGTATTATATCTTCGGAACCATTGCCGATAAGTCACGATTGGCCAGATATGAAGAAGAAAATCCTTTAACAGAACAAACTGAACCTTATGAACATGATGGAAAATTCGAAGACTAAAAATATAATCACAGCCATTGCCTTATCGCTTGTACTTGCAAGCTGTAAGGCACCGATGGCGACTGTTATAAAAGATGAGGTAAAAGAAAATATTCCTCAGAACTTTAATCAGGAAGAACAGCAGGATGCTAACAACAATAGCGGAACAACACCATGGAGGCAGTTTTTTACTGATCCAAATCTGGTAACCCTTATTGAAACGGCTTTAAAAAATAATCAGGAACTTCTGATCACGCTGCAGGAGATTGAAATTGCTAAAAGTGGTGTTTTAGCTAAAAAAGGAAGATTAACCCCGACGGTGTCTGCGGGAATAGGAGCAGGATTGAAAAAAGCAGGACGCTATACCAGTGAAGGAGCAGGTGATGCTACGACACAAATTGAACCGGGAAAAGAAATGCCGGATCCGCTTGGGAATTTTGAAGCTGGATTAAATGCAAGCTGGGAGATTGATATCTGGAAAAAACTGAGAACTGAGAAAGAATCTGCAGTAGCTCATTATCTTTCTACGGTGGAAGGGAAGAACTTCGTTTTATCTAATCTTATTGAAGAAGTTGCAGATAATTATTATGAGTTATTGGCACTTGATAATCAATTGGATATTATACAACAATATATCAAGCTTCAGCAAAGAGCATTGGAAATTTCCAAAATTCAGAAAGAAGCTGCTGCTGCAACGGAGCTGGCTGTGAAAAAATTTGAAGCAGAACTGGCGAAATCCAAAGCTGCAGAATATACAATCCGTCAGCAGATCACGGAGAAGGAAAACGAAATCAATGCTCTGCTGGGAAGATATCCACAACCAATTGTGAGAACAAAGGAAAACTTTATGTCTACCATTCCTCCGACGGTTTATACAGGAATTCCATCTCAGTTATTAGCAAACCGTCCTGATATCAAGCAGGCCGAGCTGGAATTGAAAGCTTCAAAACTAGATGTGGAAGCGGCAAGAAAAGAGTTTTATCCTTCATTGGAAATTTCTGCAACATTAGGGCTGGAGGCTTTTAAACCTTCATATCTTGTTAAACTACCGGAATCAATAGCTTACAATCTTGTAGGTGAACTTGCTGGACCACTTATTAACAAAAGTGCAATAAAAGCTAATTTCCAGACAGCAGATGCAAAACAGGTTCAGGCATTGTACGAATATGACAAAACGATTTTGAATGCTTATCTGGACGTTGCCAATCTAATGTCAAAGGTTAAAAATATTGACCAGTATTATCAATTAAAGTCACAGGAAACCAAAGCCCTGGATCAGTCTATTGATATTGCCAATCAGTTGTTCCGTAATTCAAGAGCAGATTATCTTGAAGTTCTTTTGAATCAGAGAGATGCTTTGGATGCCAAAATGGAACTTATCGAGGCAAAACAAAAACAGCTCAGTACTGTAGTCGACATCTATAAAAGTTTAGGTGGCGGCTGGAAATAAAACATCATAATTCTATCAATAAACAGTTAATGTTTTTTGGAAGGGTCAATTCTTTTGAGTTGGCCCTTTTTTATTTTTATGCGACATGTTTTGACGTTGTGAGTACATATTTTTGCATTGTAATATAATGCCTTGACAAAAACCTTTAATTATTATGATGAAAAAGGAAGAACCATAGGATCATACGCTCAAAATCACCTCGGAGGATATACCAGAACAGAACTGGATATTGATTTTGCCGGAGTCACCAGACAGAGCAAAGCGTATCACAAAAGGCTGGCCTCTGATCCTGAAAAAGTAATCACCCAGACTTTCACCTATGACCAACAAAACAGGTTATTGGTGCATAAACACCAGGTGGATACCAATCCTGAAGAAATTCTGGTACAGAACGAGTATAATGAACTGTCACAGCTGAAAAACAAAAAACTGGGCGGAACAACTCTTGCACAACCTCTTCAGAATATTAATTATACCTACAATATCAGGGGCTGGCTGACCAAAATCAATGATCCTTCCCATCTTAACGGAAAGCTGTTTGGATATGAAATGAGATATTTTAATCCTGTGAACCCCCGCTGGCGCGAGCGTCTCGCTCGTGTCGGTGAATAAAATAAAAAACCAGTGGTTTTGTTTTAAAAAGCCATTGTACATCCTTATCAAAATACCATGAATGACTTTATAAACAACCTCTAGACACTTAGAAATTAACTCTAACCACTATAGTAAGCCTCTCCATCCACTTCATCAAGTGTCTATCGCCGGTTCAGAACTGCCTTCAGCCCCTTAACCAACGGCCTCTAGCCAGTTGTATAAGTCCCTCTAACCCCTTGTCAAAATGGTGTCAGGCTCTTACGAAGTACCTATAGCCCCTTGTGGAACTGGGTATACTTCCTTACCCAAGGGGGTAGAGGGGGTTGGTGAAGGGGGTAGTAACCTTATTTTCCAATAAATAGATTTGATTTAAAACTGTACATGTCTGCATATTTTAATTTCCTAACTTTGTAGTTATCAACAATAATCAAAAAATATGTCAATCACCAACGAAGATCAGATGCTTGGAATGCAAAAAGTAAGTGAAGCTGTTGCCTATACGCTGAAGAAGATGATGGATTACGCCGAACCCGGCATGACCACCAAAGAGCTGGACGAATATGGAGCCAAAATACTGGAAGGTTTTGGAGCAAAATCAGCACCTTATCTGACCTATGGATTTCCAGGCTGGACGTGTATCAGTGTGGACAATGAATTCTGTCACGGGATTCCAACAGATCAAAGGGTTTTGAAAGAAGGCGATCTGATCAATATTGATGTTTCTGCAGAATTGGATGGATATTGGGCAGATAACGGAGGTTCCTTCGTGATTGGTGAAGATATTCATGGGCATCAAAAATTGGTGGAGGCTTCCAAAGATATTTTAAGAAAAGCTATCGACAATATCAAAGGCGGTGTCAAAATAGCAGACATAGGACATTTAATGGAAACAGAAGCAAAGAAAAGAGGTCTTAAAGTTATTAAGAATCTTGCAGGCCATGGAGTAGGGAGAAGCTTACACGAACAGCCTGACGAATTGCTGAACTACAGAAATCGTTATGATTCCAGACGTTTCAAGAAAAGCTCTGTCGTGGCTATTGAAACATTTATTTCCACCGATTCCAATATTGCTGTAGAATTAAAAGACGGCTGGACCATGGTAGGCAATAAAGGCGGTTATATGGCACAGCACGAACATACCATCGTAATCACAGATGGAAAACCAATCATTTTAACCGAAATGAACGAAATTCTGAATTAAACTAAGATTGTTTATTTCATAGTTAGTAAATCGCAAAGGCGTCAGAATTTCATCATCATTTCTTGCTGAAAATCTCACATTGAGCAAAGTCGAAATATTCTTGCGCCTTAAAAAAGCATCATGATTAAAACCCTTTGCGCCCTTGCATTAAAAAAAGCGTTCTTTTAATTCCAAAGCTTCATCCAATCAATTTCATTCGCTAGTGGTGGCATATCCTTCACCAGATCCCGTACCGTAATCTGACGGATATTATTTTGTTGTGAAATTTTTTCAACAATAGCTGAACTAAGTCCTTTGCTGTAAGACAGATCTTCTCTTGCGCTGGAGATAATGTGCAGAATATTCTTCATACTTTTTTCTTTATTCCAATGACGATCCTGTCTTTGTTAAAGGGACATGATTATTTGCTTTTTATGAATTTAAAACTGTAAAGGGCGTATTCAATGGATTTACCGATTGAAAAAGCCAGACTTTAAATTGTTGGGCATAAAATACTTTGTTATATTTATAGAATAAAATCACCTCACAAACTATCCGCTATGAAAAAATTTCTTTTAATCCTTTTGGGAATCGTTGCCATTCTGGCTGCTGTCGTATTGATCAAAACCTACACCTATCCGTTTAAGAAAAATACGATCGGGGCAGGTGAAGGCTGGAAACCCATAAAAAATGATTCTGCAGTCATGAGACTTTCAGGAGGAATAAAAGTGCCTACCGTTTCTACAGGAAGTTTGGGTGAATTTGATTACGCCCCGTTTGAACAGTTCAAAACCTATTTAAAAACATCTTATCCTTTAGTCTATCAGAACACAGAAAATGTTGAGGTCAACCAATATGGACTGGTGTTCAGACTTAAAGGAAGCAATTCTTCACTGGAGCCTATTTTATTCCTTTCTCATATGGATGTTGTTCCTCCGGGAGATGCTGATATTAAAAATAACGAAGAAAATATATTCCGTCCGGATGATAAACCATCAGAACCAGTTTCAAAAGTAGCTGAAGATTGGGATTTTGCCCCTTTTTCAGGAGCTGTTGCCAACGGAAGAATTTATGGAAGAGGTGCCATAGATATGAAGGGAATGCTGTTTTCCTTGATGGAATCCATGAATTCTATGATTAAAAACAAACAGATTCCACAGCGTGATATTTATCTGGCTTTTGGTTTCGATGAAGAAGTGGGCGGACAAAAAGGAGCGATTCAGATTGCCGATTATTTTAAGAAAAAAGGACTGAAGTTCGATGCCGTTTATGACGAAGGAGGATTGATTATGCGAAAGGGAAATGTGGCGGGAATTGATACAGATGTTGCTGTAGTAGGATGTGCTGAAAAAGGTTTTCTTTCCGCAAAAATAAAAGTAAAAGGACTGGGTGGACATTCTTCTATGCCTCCTATGGAAAGCGCTATCGGGAAAGCTGCTGTCATCATGCAGCGTCTGGAAGATGATCAGATGAAGCCTGTTATTACCCCTTTAATCAAAGAGTTTTTTGCTAATATCGGAGGTGAAATGCCTTTCACCACAAGAATGGCATTGGCGAATCAATGGCTTTTAAAACCGTTACTGATTTCCCAGCTTACCAAAAATAATACAACCAATGCTTTGGTGAGAACCACCACAGCTTTAACGATGATGAAAGGAAGTGATGGAACCAATGTCCTTTCTCCCGAAGTGGAATTTGTGGTTAATTTCAGATTACTTCCAGGAAATTCAGTGAAAGATGTAAGAGATCATATTGCGAAAGCGACTGAAGGTTTTGACGTTGAGGTAGAAGAAATTGACAATACAAGAGAAGCTTCTGCTATTTCTCCAACCAACACAAAAGCTTTTAAAATGATAGAAGCCGGAGTGAAAGAAATTCATCCCGGAGCTATTGTCACACCATATCTTACTATGGCTGGAACCGATGCCGGTAAATATGAAATTGTAAGTAAAAACGTCTACAGGTTCATGCCGATTAAGATCAACAGTGCCGAGCAGCAGAGTATTCACAGCACCAATGAATATCTTAGTATTGAAAACTACCTGAAAATGATTCATTACTTTGAGTACATCATGAAGAATTATGATAAATAAATGTCAATGGTGAATTCGCTGCGCTTGTAAATTTTAATATAAGTTCGCATATTATTAAACGCAGCGTTCGCAAAGTTTTTTATGATGTCTAATTTTTTTAGATCGCAGAGGCGTTTCACTCAGCAATGTATACACTAAGTCTTAGCTGAACGAAGTGCCTTTGCGAACGGATAAATTCTGTATAGTAATAACCCTTGCGAACCCTAGCGTTAATAATAATTGACGATTGACTTTGCGAAGCAAAAATTGACCCTTGACTTAACAATCTTTCCAATCTTTTTTCACAAAAAATATAATATGTCAGGTTTTTAAT